>NZ_PXWG01000057.1 GCF_003011965.1 Streptosporangium nondiastaticum | reverse complement strand
TCGGCCCGGCGGCCCAGCACCGCGGGCCTCGTGGGAGCGGCCGCGGGGGCCTCCGGGCCGCGGGGCACGCCGTGTCCGGGCACGCGCGTCCCCTTCCTCCAGACGTCCGGGCCATGCCCGGTCCGGGGCCTGCTGCGCCCGGGCAGGGGGCGGCGGCCGGCCGGGGCCCGCATCCAGTCTCGGCCCCCGCCGCCGGCGCCGCACGCGGCACTGAGCCACCCGGGAAATGCGGCCCGGAAGCCGGTGTCAGCGGGGCCGCGGTCCCCGGCTGCAAGGATCTTGCCCGCCCGCTCGGGCGTCGGCTACCGTCGATCGATGCAGGGGGAAAGTATCGGAAATGCACGGCAATGAAGGCCGCGCGAAGACACCGGCACGGCGAAAAGCGCGGCACGGCGACAATCCCCTGCGGCGACAATCCCGCACGGCGACAACCGGCTCCCGGCACAGGAGAGGCCCATGCCTGCCAGCCAGACCAGCCCACCGTCCCCGACCACCCACCTGATCAGCGTCGTCCTGCCCTGTTACAACGAGGAAGCGGTCCTCGCCCGCACCCACGACCGCATCGCCCGGGCCCTGCGCCCCGTGGAAGGCGTCCGCTACGAGGTCATCTACGTGGACGACGGCAGCGCCGACGCCACCTGGCACCTGATCCGGACCTTCACCCGCGAGTCCCCGATGGTGCGGGCCGTCCGCTTCAGCCGCAACTTCGGCCATCAGGCGGCCTGCCTCGGCGGGCTCAAAGAGGCGCGGGGCGACGCGGTCGTCGTCATCGACGCCGATCTGCAGGACCCTCCCGAAATCATCCCGGAAATGGTGGCCCGCTGGCGCCAGGGATGGCACGTGGTCTCCGCGCGGCGCACCGCCAGACACGGCGAGACCGCCTTCAAGAACTTATCGGCGTTCGCCTTCTACCGGCTCCTCGGCCGGATTTCCGACCACCCCGTCGCATTCGACACCGGAGACTTCCGGCTGCTCGACCGCGAAGTCGTCGACACGCTCACCGGACTGACGGACCGGGAGCTCTTCCTGCGCGGCGCCGTCGGCTGGGCGGGATTCCCCGAGACGACCATCGAATACCAGCGGGACCCGCGGGCCGCGGGCGAATCCAAATACACCCTTCCCAAAATGCTCGCCCTCTCCCGCAGCGCCTTCCTCACCAGCGGATCCGTCCTCCCGCTGCGGCTTCCCCTGTGGACCGGCACCGCCTCCCTGGTGGGGGCCCTCGCCATGGCGCTCACCCGCCGCGGCCGTGCCGGGGCCCTGCCGCTCGCCCTGTTCGGCCTGGAGTCGCTGGCCGTCGGCACCGTGGGGGAGTACCTCCACGCGGTCCTGCGCCAGGTGCAGGGCAGGCCCGCCTACGTCATCAGCGAACGGATACGGAGCACGATCCCCGGGGCCGTCCTCGCCTCGGTCGAGGAGGTCGCGTGATGCAGCACCCGGACGTGATCGTCGTCGGCGCCGGCTTCACCGGCCTCTCCGCCGCGCTGGAGCTCGCGGAGCTCGGCCACACCGTGCGGCTCCTCGAACGCGACTCCGACATCGGCGGCCTCGCCGGCAGCTTCACCGTGGGGGACCGCCGCCTCGAACGCTTCTACCACCACTGGTTCGCCTCCGACGAGGAGATGCTGCGGCTCTGCGCCCGGCTCGGCATCGCCGACCTGATGGAACCCCACCTGACGCGCACCGGCATGTTCTACGCCAACTCCGTCTACCGCCTTTCCAAACCCCTCGACCTGCTCCGCTTCGCCCCGCTGCCCCTCCTCGACCGGCTCCGGCTCGGCCTGCTGACCGTGCGCGCCCAGCGCGTGCGCGACTGGCGCCTGCTGGAGCACCGCACCGCCGAGGAGTGGCTGGTCTCCCTCGGCGGCCGCCGGGTCTACGAGGTCGTGTGGCGGCCCCTGCTGGAGGGGAAGTTCGGCGACCACGCGGCGGAGGTCGGCGCCACCTGGATGTGGACCAAGCTCCACCTGCGCGGCGGCAGCCGCACCCGCTCCGGCAGCGAGACCCTCTACTACCTGCGCGGCGGCAGCGACGCCCTCCTCACCGCGCTGCGCAAACGCCTCGCCGACCACGGCGTCGACATCCGCACCGGCACCGCCGTGGGTTCCGTCGTCACCGACGGCCGGCGGGTCACCGGCGTCCGCACCGCGGACGGCGAGCTCCACTCCGCCCGCCAGGTCCTCCTGACCGTCGCCCCCGCACTGGCCGCCGGCATGCTGGAGGACCAGAGCGACACCCACCCCTCCGTGCCGCCGCTGCTGCGGCAGCTCCGCAGGATCCGCTACCTCGCGAACATCTGCCTGGTGCTGGAGAACAACCGCCGGCTCTCCGACACGTACTGGCTCAACGTCAACGACCCGTCGTTCCCCTACGTCGGCGTGATCGAGCACACCAACATGGACGACCCGGCCCGCTACGGCGGCCGGCACATCGCGTACCTCTCCAAGTACCTGCCCGCCGACGCGGAGCTGTACCGGATGGACGACGCGCAGGTGCTTGAACACAGCCTGCCGTACCTGCAGCGGATGTTCCCCGGCTTCGACCGCACCTGGGTCGACGCGTACCACGTGTGGCGCGCCGAGCACGCCCAGCCCGTCATCACCCCCGGCTACACCCGCATCATGCCGCCCGTGCAGAGCCGCGTGACCGGCCTCTACCTCGCCGGGATGGCCCAGGTCTTCCCCGAGGACCGCGGCACCAATTACGCCGTGCGGGACGGCCGCCGCGCCGGGCGCCTCATCGCCGACCGGCTGCGCACCGAACCCGGCGGCCGCCGAAACTCCCCCGAGGACTCCCACGCCTGACCCCGAGGAACCCCATGCCTGAACTCATCTCCCTGGACCAGGCCGAACACCTCGGCATCGACCAGGTCCACGACCTCTACGAGAAGCACGTCAGCCGCAGCCAGGTCTCCCTCATCGGCTCCTTCGGCTTCGGCCGCGACCTCGTCGAGAGCGCCGAAGGCGCGTGGATCACCCTCCGCGACGGCCGGCGGATCCTCGACTTCACCGGCGGCATCGGCGTCCTCAACCACGGCCACAACCACCCGCGCGTCCTCGCCGCCCGCGACCGCTTCCGGCAGCGCCGCCGCATGGAGGTCCACAAGAACTTCTTCTCGCCCTACGTCGCCGCCCTGAGCCACAACCTGGCCGCGCTGCTCCCGGGCGACCTCGACGTCTGCTACTTCCCCAACTCCGGGGCGGAGGCCGTCGAAGGCGCGGTCAAACTGGCGTACAAATACCACGGCGGCCGGCGCGGCACCGTCCTCCACACGGACATCGCCTTCCACGGCAAGCTCCTCGGCGCCGGCAGCCTCACCGCCTCCCCCGAGATCCACTTCGAGTTCCCGCGGATCCCCGGGACCGACTCCTTCGCCTACGGGGACCTCGCCTCCTTCGCACTGGCCCTGGAACGCCACCGCGACGCGACGGGCCGCAGCGACGTCTACGCCGTCGTGCTCGAACCCTTCAGCGCCTCCGCCCTGCGCGAGTGCCCGCCCGCGTTCCTGCGCGAGGTCCGGCGGCTGTGCACCGAGCAGGACATCGTCCTGGTCTTCGACGAGGTGTACACCGGCTGGGGCAAGACCGGCGAGCTCTTCCACTTCATGCGCTGCCCCGGACTCGTCCCCGACGTCCTCACCATGTCGAAGTCCTTCGGCGGCGGGAAGTCCTCCATCTCCGGGTACGTGGCCCGCGAACCCGTCTTCCGCAGGGCCTACGACAACCTCGCCGACGCCACGCTGCACAGCACCACCTACTACGGGTTCGGCGAGGAGACCGCCACCGCCCTCGAAGCGGTCCTGGTGGCCGTGGAGGAGGACTTCCCCGGCCGGGCCCGCGCCCTGGGAGAGCAGCTCTCCGCCGGCCTCGCCCGCATCGCCGCGCGCCACCCCCGCCTGGTGGCCTCCACCACGGGGCGCGGAGCCCTCCACGGCGTCTTCCTGCGACCCGGCCCCGGGCTCCCGGACCGCGTCCGCACCCTCCTCCCCGCCGCCGCCCGCGATCCGCAGGCCGTGCCCAAGCTGCTCACCGCCGCCGTGATCGCCGCCCTGTACCGGGAACACGGGATCCTCACTTTCTTCGGCTCCAACCGGGACATCGCCCTCGTCGTCTCCCCGCCCCTGGTCGCGGGCGAGGAGGAGACGGCTCTCTTCCTGCGCGCCCTCGACGACGTGCTCGCCAAGGGCGCGACGCGCCTGCTGGCCGCGTTCCTCAAGGAAAAGGTGACCGTCTGATGCGCGACGCGCTGCGCGCGAGCGGCCTGCGCTCGTACTGGCTGCGGCAGTACGGCTGCCTGCACACCCTCCAGGCCCGTACCGCCGCCGAAGCCCATGTCACCGGAACCCTGAACACCCTCCCGCTGCCGTACCGGGCCGCATACGCCCTGACGCTGCGCCTGCTCCCGGCGGCCTTCCTCCTCGTGTCGGGGCGCGGCCTGCGCAAGGCCTCCGCGGCCGAGGGCCGCCGCAGCATGCGACGGGTGGCCGCCCTGCCCGGCTTCGGGGACGTCGTCCGGGCGAGCACGGCCCTCGCCCTGCTCGGCGCCCTCGACGGCCTTCCCGGGCAGCAGCAGCCGGCACCGCACCGGGGAGCGGACCGGTGAGCCCTTTCCGCAGGGAGCGCGCCTCCGACAGCGACGTCCTCGTCATCGGATCCGGCGCCGGCGGCAGCGTCGTCGCGCGGGAACTCGCGGCCGCCGGGCTGCGGGTGACCGTCCTGGAGGAAGGCCCGCGCGTCAGCACCGACCACATCGCCGCCGCCACGCCCGCCGAGAACATGCGCCGCCTCTACCGGCAGGGCGGGCTGACCCCCGTCTTCGGCACCCCCACCCTCGCCTACGGGGAAGGGCGCTGCGTCGGCGGCACCACCGTCGTCAACGGCGGCCTGCTGTGGGAGCCCCCGCCCGCCCTGCTGGGGCGCTGGGCCGCCGAGTCCGGCGTGGCCGGGTACCGCGCCGCCGACCTCGCCCCGCACCTCGCCCTCGTCACCCGCCGCCTCGGCGTCGCCGCCCAGCAGCACGGGGCCGGCAACCACGACTCCCGCCTGCTCGCGGCCGGAGCCGAGCGGCTCGGCCGGCGCTGGCAGTACGCCCACCGGGCCGTCCTCGGCTGCCGCCACAGCAACCGCTGCACCACCGGCTGCCCCACCGGCGCCAAACAGAGCATGGCCGTCAGCTACCTCCCCGAAGCCGAGGCGCTCGGCGCCCGGATCCTCCCCGGCACCCGCGTCCTGCGGATCCTGCACCAGGACGGCGCGGCCACCGGCGTCGTGGCGGCGGGGCCCGGCGGGAGGACCGCCGTCCACCGCGCCCGCGAGGTCTTCCTCGCCGCCGGCCCGCTGCAGACACCCGCGCTCCTGCAGCGCAGCCGCATCCACCGCCGCACCGCGGGCCGCGAGCTGTCCCTGCACGTCAACCTCCGCACCGTCGCCCGCTTCGACGAGCCCGTCCACGCCGACCGGGGCACCATCTTCACCGCACAGGTCCACGAATTCGGCGGCGACGGAGTGCTGATGATGCCGTCCAACGTCACGCGCGGCACGCTCGCCGCCGCGCTCGCGAGCCGCCCCCCGCAGCTCCTCGACCGGCTGCTCGCCGCCTTCGCGACGCTCGGGTCGTACACCACCCAGGTCCGCCTTCAAGGCAAGGCGCGGATCCTCGCCACGCCGCGCGGCGGGCTCCTCCTGCGACACGGCATGACCTCCGCCGACCACAGCCGGCTGCGCGAGGCGTTCCGGCGCACCGGCGAGGTGCTGTTCGCCGCGGGCGCCCGGGAGCTGCTCCCGCCGGTGGCCTCGGCGCGCCCGCTCCACTCCCGCGCCGAGGCCGAGGAGTTCTGCCGCCGCGTCCGCCCAGGCGACTGGGAACTGGTGTCCGTGCACGGCATGGCGTCCGCCCGCATGGGCCTGCCGGAGCGCGGCGGCATCTGCGACGAGCACGGCCGCCCCCACGGCTTCCGGAGGCTGCGCGTGTGCGACGCGAGCGTCCTGCCCGGCGTCACCGGCATCAGCCCGCAGGGCACCGTGATGGCCTTCGCCCACGAGATCGCCGAACGCTTCCTGAGCACGGCGCCGGGGCGCCCATGACCGACCCGATCACCAGAGTGCGCGTCCCCGCCCGGCCGGAGGCCGCCCTCTTCACGCGCACCGCCGTCGCCGCCTCCTGCGCGGGCTTCGTCCTCATCGGCGCCCTCCAGTCCCTCTACGGGCCCGCGATCCCGGCCCTGCGCGAGGAGTTCGGGCTGTCCCCCTCCGCCGCGGGGCTCGGGCTGAGCGCCCACTTCGCCGGCGGCGTGACCGGCGTCCTCGCCTTCAACCGCATTCACGGCCGCACCGGCAACCGCGTGCTCCTCGGCTCCTCGTACGCCCTCATGGCCCTCGGCAGCATCGCCTTCGCCCTGGCCCCCGCCTGGCCGCTCGCCCTGGTGGCCGCGCTCGTGGCGGGCTTCGGCTTCGGCGGCATCGACTACGGGCTCAACCAGCTGTTCGCCACCGGCTTCGGACGCCGCAGCACCGCCATGCTCAACGTCCTCAACGCCCACTTCGGCATCGGCGCGGTCGCCGGCCCCGCCCTCGTCGGCCTGCTCGGACCCGGCCGCTATCCCGTGGCCTTCCTCGCCTGCGGCGCCCTCGCGGCCGGCCTCCTCCTCTTCCTGAAGGGGGTCCGCGACCGGGAACCGGCCCCGGCCGCCGGCAACACGGACCGGCCGCCCGCACCCCCGCCGCGCCCCGGCCGGACGGTGCTGCTCCTGGGCGCGTTCGTCCTGCTGTACGTCGTGCACGTCGGCGTCGAAGCGGGCGTCGGCGGCTGGGAGCCCACCCACCTCGAAACCGTCGGCTACACCACCGCGGCGGCCGCCTCCGCCACCTCCGTCTACTGGCTGATGCTGACGGCCGGCCGTTTCCTCGTGGTGCCGCTGGCCGTCCGCCTCACCGAGCCGGTGATCGTCGCCGTCAGCTGCGCCGGCATGCTGCTCTGCACGGCCGCCGCGGCCGTACCGGCCCTCGCCCCCTACGCGTACGCGGGCGTGGGCCTGTTCATCGCGCCGGTCTTCCCCACCGGCCTGCCCTGGCTCCACCGCACTGTCCCCACCGCCCGCCGCGCCGCGGCCTACGTGATCGCCGCGTCCATGGTGGGCGGCGTCGCCGCGGGCCCCGCACTCGGCAGGGCGATCGAGCTGTCGGGCGTACGGGCGGTTCCGGTGGTGCTGTGCGCCATGACGGCGGTGTGCCTGCTCGCGACGGTGTGGCTCGCGCGGGCGACCCGGCCGCCGCGGCTCCCCGGCCCGCGGCGTCAGCACCCCGCTCGCCCGTGCGAGTGATATATCGCCGACCGGTGACGGTGGAGAGCGCTGGTCGGCCCCGCGGCGCGCGACGATGCCGGGGCGGGGGTTTCGTACGGATCCACCCCGGCCTTGAACCGTTTCCCCCTTGCGTGGAGGTGCCGTGTACACCACCGAGCCAGTCGCCAACACCCTTGCCCCGTCCCCCCAGGAGGACCAGCTGGCCGAGGACTACGCCAGCATCCTCGGCACCCTCTCCCGCATCGACGAGGCGGTGCGCGAAGGCGCCTGGCAGGGGGTGCGCGACGAACTCGACCAGCTCATCAGCGCGGCCGAGGACATGTGGTCGACCCTGACCGACCCCGACCCCAGCGCGGACGACGCGGACGCCGACCACCGCCGCTTCCCGGTGACGGCCGACGCCGCCACCGTCCGCCGGCTGGTCACCACCTACGCCGAGCCCTATCCCCTCGGGCGCCTGCTCTACCCGTCGAACGGAGCCGTCCCGCCCGAGCTCCGCGACCGCCCCGCACCCGAGGACCCCGCCCTCCACGACCCGCGGCCGGAGACCTGGACCTGACGGGCCCTGACCCGGCCCGGACCCGTCCGGCACGCGAGCGGCGGCGGCCCCCTTCGGGCCGCCGCCGCTCACGCGTTGCCGCATTCAAAACATTTTGCCCATTCAAAACCCTGTGCGGCATACTGGCCATTCTCCCCCCGGTGCACCGACCATTCCTCTATTTCCGTGTGAGGGCCCCTGCCCCATGGGCGTTTTTCTGCGTGCCCTGCGTGCACTTGTCGTGCTCGCGGGTTTCTATCTCCTGTGCTTCGTCGTCCTCGGCGTCTTCGCCGGAATCGGAGTCGCCGTTTACTGGCGGGGCGTGAATCCCCTCGCCCTCAAGCTCACGGTCGTCCTCGCCCTGCTGGCCTTCCCCGTCGTTCGCGGCATGCTGCTCGTCCGCACCCCCAAGGACGACGGCGACGAAGGCCTGCCCGTCGCCGAGCGGCAGCAGCCGCGGCTCTGGGCCGTCGTGCGCGAGGTGGCCGGCGCCGCCGGCACCCGCATGCCCGACGAGATCCTCCTCACCGGCACCGTCAACGCCGCCGTCTCCGAGAACGCCCGCCTGCTCGGGCTCCTGCCCGGCCGCCGCCGGCTCTACCTCGGCGTCCCCCTGATGACCGGCCTCGACGAGGCCCAGCTGCGCGCCGTCCTCGCCCACGAGTTCGGCCACTACGGGCACGCCGACACCCGCCTCTCCGCCATCACCGCCCGCGGCCGGCACGCCGTCGCCCGCACCGTGAACGCCTTCACGGAGCGGGCGGAGCAACGGGTGGAGAAGGAGCGGATGCGCCAGGAGAAGGCCGCCGAGAAGGCCCTCCGCAAGGGCCGCGAGGCCAAGGAAGTCGACACCCGCGGCGCCGGGTGGGGCTACCGGCAGATGAGCAAGCTCTTCATCGCCTACGGCAAGTTCGCCCTGCGGGCCACCCGGAGCGACGCCCGCCGCCAGGAGCTCGCCGCCGACCGGCTCGCCGTCCGGATCGCCGGCCGCGACGCCACCGCCTCCGCCCTGCGCGAGGCCGCCGTCCTCGACGCCGCCCACGGCTTCTACCTCCGCGGGTACGCCTCCGTCGGTGTGGCCGCCGGACTCCTGCCCCCGTACGGCCAGTTCTACGGCGGTCTGGCCCGCCTGCTCGCCGAACCGGCCCGCCAGGAGGAGCTCGACGAGCTGCGCCGCGACCTCCCGCCGGGCGACCCCTCCCCGTACGACGCGCACCCCCCGACCGCGGAGCGGATCCGCCTCATCGAGGCCATGCCCGACGACGGGCGCGGCGGCCTGCCCGCCGGCCCCGCCATGGCCCTGCTGGACGACCCCGCCCGCGTCCTCGCCGACCTCGAAGCGGCCACCCTCACCCAGGAAGCGCTGCACATGCCCCGCGCCGACTGGCCCGAGCTCGTCCACCACGGCATCCGCGCCGGCCACGACGCCGACGCGGAACCCCTCCGGGACGCCATGGCCCGCGTCATCGGCGGCCGCACCACCGTGCACGCCCTGCTGGACGCGGCCGACCGCGGCGGCCTGTGGCAGATAGCAGCCGGCCTCCCGCAGCCGCGGGCCGCCCAGCAGGCGAGCGGCCGGGCCGCGCGCGAGTTCCTGCGCCCGGCGCTCCTCGACAGCCTGTCCAGCCTCGTCCTGCTGGAGCTCGTGGACGCCCGGGCCGCCTGGTGGGAGCTGTCCTGGGCGGAGAGCGCCAGGCTCCACCTCCCGGACGGCTACGACACCCTGCTGCCGCAGGCCCTGGAGGCGGCCGTCGCCGACGTGCCCGACACCGCGCCACTGCGCAGGCTGCTGCCGCCGCAGGCCGCGCACGCCTGACTCCCCGCCACCCCTCCGCGCACCCGCGCCCCTTCTACGAATCGAGCCGAACCCCCGTGGCACGACTGCTGCCCCTCCTCGTCATAGCCGTCTGGATCTTCATCTGGTACCGGAACCGCAAGGGCGCCTCCGCGCGGCCCCGGCGCACGGCGGCCGCCGCCGCACCGGCCCGCCTGTCGAAGGAAGCGGCCGCCCTCGGCCTGCTCCCGCAGGACCGGCAGGACACGAAGCGGCTGCTGCGCGACCCGCAGATCGACGGCGCGCGGGAAGCGGCGGAGCGCGGCGCCTGGGAGCCCGCCGCCGAGGCCATGACGGCCATCGGCAAGGACTGGGAGCGCCGCACCGCGCTCGTCATCTCCCTCGCGCGCGCCGCGGCCGACGAGGACGCCTGGCTCACGGCCTGGGAGGCCGCCCGCCCGGGCGACCCCGGCGCCGCGGCCGTACGCGCCCGGTCCACCGTCTTCCTCGCCTGGCAGTTGCGGGGCGCCCGCACCGCGGACCGGACCTCGGCCGAGCAGTTCGAGGGCTTCCACCGCGTCCTGCTGCGGGCCCGCGAGGACATCGCCCGCGCGATCGAGCTCGCCCCCGAGGACCCCTCCCCGCACGTCTCCGACCTCTGGGCAGGACTCGGCCTCGGCTACCCGCACGCGTACATGCACGAGCTCTGGGCCGAGATCACCGACCGCGCCCCCCACCACTACGAGGCGCACTACAGCGCCCTGCAGTACTGGTGCGGGAAGTGGCACGGCTCGGCGGAACTGGCCCGCGACTTCGCGGACAAGGCGGCATCCGGCGCCCCGGCCGGCACCCTCCTGCCGGCCCTGCGGCTCGTCGCCCACTTCGAGCACCTCGACCGGCCGTTCAACGGCAAGCACTACCGCACCCCCGAGGCCATGGCCATGGTCGACACCCTGCTCGCCGACCTCCCGGCCGTCCGGCCCGACCACCCGCGCCTGCCCGAGGCCCGGCACCTGCTGGCCTTCTTCCTCGTGAAGCAGAAGCGCCACGCGGAGGCCCTCGAACAATTCCGGCTTGTCGACGGCTGCGTCGGCTCCCTGCCCTGGAGCTACTTCGAGGACCCCGCGGAAAAGTACTGCGATTACCGGGAACGAGCCGTTCAGGGCGCCCGCTAGTCACTTCCCGTTCAGCGGCGCGAAGCCCGCGCCCGCCCCTGCCACAACCGAATAGAAGAGCAGAGCCCAATCCGTTTCCGGTTTCGCGCAGCGTGAACTCACCGCTGCGCAGTGCCACTTGACGGATTGGGCTCAGCTGTCTTGTCGCTCCCGGGTTCACTGGGGAACGCTCGGAACCAGCCGGTCGGGCGCTGCCCAGCACCGCAAGGGATCTGGAGGAGAAATGACGACAGCGCCGCGCGGGCGGGAAGAACTCCCCTTCGACAAGGACGAGATCCTGCCGGCCGTCCTCAAACCGGGCGACGGAACACAGCGGCTGTGGGGAAAGGGCTCCCTGGTGACCGTGAAGCTCACGGCCGAACAGACCAGGGGCGCCATGGGAATGACCCATTTCGCGGCGAAGCTCGGCGAGCGTTCCCCGAGTCACATCCACACGCTCGAGGACGAGATCTTCATGATCGGCAGCGGTGGCGTACGGGCCACCGTGGGCGACCGCACCGAACTCCTCGAAGGCGGCAGCGTGCTCTTCCTGCCGCGCGGAATCCCGCATTCGTATCTGGTGGAGAGCGAGACGGCCGACCTGTACGTGCTCACCTGCCCCGGCGGATTCGAGCGGTTCTTCCTGGACGGCGGATATCCCGTGCACATGGGAGCCGCCGCACCGGTCGGTGACCGCTGGTCCGTCGAGCGCACGCAGGAGGTCGCGGAGAAGCTCGGTCTCGGCATCATCTGGGGCAGCTGACCGGCGAAAACAACTGGTACGCACAGAGAGAACCATGGGCATGCTGAACAGACGAACCATGCTGACCGGCACCGCCGCCGCAGTGGCGGGCGCCGCCGTGACACAGACGGGCCTCGCGCCCACCCGGGCCGCCGCGGCGGGCACCGGCGCCGGGGCGGAGGCCGGCGCGGGTGCACCTGCGGCGGTCACCGTCCTCCCGGACGACCCGCGCTACGCCGACCTGGTGGTCGGCAACAACACCCGCTGGGTGGGCCGTCCCGAGTCCGTGCGCATCGTGCACACCACCGAACAGGTCGTCCGGACCGTGCAGGAGGCGGTCCGCGCCGGCAAGCGGATATCGATACGCGGCGGCGGCCACTGCTACGCCGACTTCGTCTACAACCCCGACGTGCAGATCGTCGTCGACATGACGGCCATGGACCAGGTCGGCTACGACGAGGAGCGCAAGGCCTTCGTCGTCGAGGCCGGGGCCACGCTGCTGCACGTCTACGAATCCCTCTACAAGGGCTGGGGGGTGGCCCTCCCCGGCGGCATGTGCTATTCCGTGGGCGTCGGGGGTCACATCAGTGGCGGTGGCTACGGGATGCTCTCGCGCAGGCACGGCCTCACCGTCGACCACCTCTACGCCGTCGAGGTCGTCGTCGTGAACGCCGACGGCACCGCACGGGCCGTGGTGGCGACCCGCGAGGCCGGCGACCCGAACCGCGACCTGTGGTGGGCGCACACCGGCGGGGGCGGCGGCAACTACGGCGTGATCACCCGCTACTGGTTCCGCTCGCCGGACGCGACCGGCAGCGAGCCGGCAGACCAGCTGATGCACCCGCCGAAGGACGTCTACGTCAGCGCGATCTCCCTGCCCTGGAGCAAGCTCGACAAGACGCGCTTCGCCACCCTGGTGAAGAACTTCGGGACCTGGCACGAGAAGAACGGCAGCCCCGACTCGCCGTACGCCTCGCTGTGCAGCTTCCTGATGATCAACCACCGCGCCAACAACAGCATCGGCCTGCTCACGCAGATGGACGCCACCGTGCCCGGCGCGGAGAAGCTCATCACCGCCTATGTCGCCTCGATCACCGCGGCCCTCGGCATCAAGGCCGAGCCGCTGACCTCCGCAGTGGGCGAGCAGGGCCCGATGCCCGACTTCTTCACCCCGCAGCGCGTGCCCTGGCTGGCCTCCGTCCGCTTCCTGGGCACCAACAACCCCACCCTCACCAACCCCACGCTGCGCGGCATCCACAAGTCCGCGTACCTGCGCAAGGGCTTCAACGACGCCCAGATCGCCTCCCTCTACAAGCACCTCACACGCACCGACCTGCAGAACCCCAACTCGATGGTCGTCCTGCTCTCCTACGGCGGGAAGATCAACACGGTGCGCTCCGGCGACACGGCCTCCGCCCAGCGCGACTCCATCTTCAAAGGCCTCTTCCAGAGCTTCTGGCCCGGCAAGGAGCAGGATCCGCAGAACCTCGCCTGGACCCGGGAGGTCTACGCCGACGTCTTCGCCTCCACCGGCGGCTATCCCGTCCCCGGCCCGGCCGCCGACGGCTGCTACATCAACTACCCCGACAGCGACATCACCGACCCGCAGCAGAACAGGTCGGGGGTGCCCTGGACGACGCTCTACTACAAGGACAACTACCCCCGGCTGCAGCGCGTGAAGGCCGCCTACGACCCGCGCAACGTCTTCCGCCACTCGCAGTCCATCGCCCTGCCCAAGCAGTGACCCCCTCATGGAGGAGAACCAGATGACCGCACAGTTCGAAGGCAAGGTCGCCCTCGTCACCGGGGCGGGCTCCGGCATAGGCCGGGCCAGTGCCCTGGCCTTCGCACGCCAGGGCGCCACCGTCGTGGCCGTCGACGTCGCACTGGAGCCCGCCACGGAGACCGTGCGGCTCATCGAGGAGGAAGGCGGCAAGGCCAGTGCCGTCGCCGCCGACGTCACCAGCGCCCAGGACGTCGAGGCGATGGTCGCCACGGCGGTCGCCCGCCACGGCGGTCTGCACATCGCGCACAACAACGCCGGGCTCTTCGCCCCGCCCGCGCCGCTGGCCGACACCGACCTCGCCACCTGGCACCGGCTCGTCGGCGTCAACCTCACCGGCGTGATGCTGTGCATGAAGTACGAGGTCGCCCACATGCGCGAGCACGGCGGCGGAGTGATCGTCAACGCGTCGTCCAACATCGGCTTCCACGGGCGCCGCCCCGGCATGGCCGCCTACGTCGCCTCCAAGGCCGGCGTCAGCGCCCTGACGCGGGTGGCCGCGCTGGACCACATCAAGGACGGCATCCGCATCAACGCCGTGAGCCCCGGCGCCTCCAACACCTCCATGTCCTTCCGCCCCGGCGAGACCGAGGCCGACCGCAACGCGCGGGTGGCCGGCACGGTGCCGATCGGACGCGTCGCCGAGACCGAGGAGATCGTCGCCGCGGTCCAGTGGCTCGCCTCGGACGCCGCGAGCTTCGTCGTCGGCCACGACCTGGTGGCGGACGGCGGCATGACGGCCTGAGCGGGCCGTTGCCACGGTCGTCGTAGCCGTGTGCGGGGCGGGCGCCCGGCGCCCGCCCCGCACACGCGCGTTCACCGCAGGCTCCGCCGGGCCCGGGCCAGGAGCTCTTCGGTGATCTCGTACGTGGCGGAGGCGTGCAGGCCCCGGGCGCGCCGCACCGCGCTCCCGGGCGGATAGTCGGCGGCCCGGGCCGCGGGGTCGATGGCATAGGCGTCCTCCCCGCTGACGGCGGAGGCCAGGCCGGTCACGGGGAAGACTTCGCCGCCCGAGTTGTAGAAGTCCTCCGGCCCGGCCTGCCGCCGCCGGTCGCCGCTGAAGAGGGCCGCCTCTCCCAGCTCCGCGGTCAGCCGGACCAGGCCCGCGCGGCTGGTGTTGCAGAACTGGCCGATGGACGTCCAGCCGGTGTCACCGGCCACGGACGGGTGGCCGGGCGGCTTGGCCACGTACTCCGGCCGCTCGATGTGCAGGAACGTGTCCAGCGCCTCCGTGCCGAAGTGGCGCAGGGCCGCCGGCACCTTGTCGCGGCTGTAGGGCAGCAGGGCCGGATAGCCGGTGACGAGGAGGGCGGCCGGGAGGAAGGCGTGCAGGTCGGCGCGGTCGCGCGGGACCCGGAACGGCGGCTCGTCGAACCGGGCCGGCGCGGCGGTGACCCCGGCGGGGGCGTCCGGCGGCGGTGCGGTCCTCATGGGCGTCCTTCCTGCGGGCGCACCGAGGCGGGCCGGTGAGCGGCCGTCAGGTCGCGGTGGATCTGCTCGCTGCTGCGCAGGGCGAGGGCGGCCATGGTCAGTGAGGGGTTGGAGGTGCCCATCGAGGGCATGCTGCCGCAGCCGACGGCGTAGAGGTTGGGGTGGTCCCAGCAGCGCTGCCAGGAGTCGACCACCGAGGTGCCGCGCGCGTTGCCCATGACGTGTGTGCCGCCGCCGTGCCCGGCGCCGTTGAAGGAGAACTCCCGGCCCTCGAAGCGGAACCAGCCGGGGGAGAGCGGGCCCGGTCCGTACGCCGTGCGGTCGTCGGCGCCCAGCAGCTGGAAGAGCTGGCCGGAGACGGCCTTCGCGGCGGCCATGCCGCGCTTGACCCGGTCGGAGAGGTCGTACGTGATGACCGGGCGCGGAATGCCGAGCCGGTCGGGCCGGCGCGGGTCGAGGGTGACGCGGTTGCTCTCCTCGGCCTCCTGCTCCAGGAGGAACTGCACGGAGACCTGCCGGCCGATCTCCCTGCCCAGCCCGGCCCGCAGCCGGGCCCCGAACAGGCCCTTGCCGCGCGGCTGTGCGGAGTCCGCACCGATGCCCAGCAGGCGGGCCACGTCACTGGCCGGCGAGCCCGCAGGCCAGCCCCAGCCCCAGTTGCTGATCTCGACGCGGAAGGGGGACCGGGACCGCCGGGCGGGCCCCGTGCGGAAGCACTCCAGGCCGGAGGTGGAAGCGGGCCCGCGGAATGGTCCGACCGGGTGGTTCAGGAGCCCCCAGCCGAGGAGGACCGGGTGGTCCATCAGATTCCGCCCGACCTGGTCGCTGTGGTTGCCGAGCCGGGAGAGGAGGAGCAGCTTGGCGTTCTCGACGGCGTGGGCGGCGAGGACGACGACGTCGGCCTCGGCCGTACGGGTGGTGGGGGCGGGGACGGCCGGGTCCTCGTACTCCAGGTACTCGACGCCGAGCACGCGGCCCGTCCCGTCGGCCAGGACGCGGCTGACGACGGCCTGGGTGACGAGCCGGACCCGGCGCCGGTCCCACGCGGCCTGCGTCTTGAGGGGCGTGTACTTGGCCTGGACGGGGCAGATGGGCACGCAGGAGGCGTTGCCCACGCAGCGCTCCCCGTAGTTGGGCAGGCCCACGGCGCCCACCGGGCGGTAGCCGCGGCCGCCGTCGTAGCGCGGGTCGGGGGTGCCGTTGCGGGCGTGGGGCGTGCCGACGACGCGCAGCGTGGTGGCGGGGGCGCCGGGCGCCTCCCGGACGGCGGCCCCGTCGAGGCGGGCGGCGAAGACGTCGTCGACGTAGCTGCGGGGGATCGCGCGCATCGGGTAGACGTAGCCGGCGGGGAAGGGCAGGCCGATGGCGTCCGCCTGCTCGGCGGCGTCGCCGGCGACGCCGAGGGCCCGTTCGGCGGCGCGGTAGTGGGGCTCCAGGTCGTCGTAGCCGATGGGCCAGTCCCGGCCGTAGCCGTAGGCGCGGCGGGTGCGGAAGTCCTCCGGGTGCATGCGCGGGGTGAGCCCGAGCCAGTGCAGGGCGGTGCCGCCGCGGGCGCGCAGGTAGTCGGTGCCGTAGGGCAGGGGGCCGCGCTGGAGGAAGTAGCCTCCGGCGCGGTAGCCGCCGGAGGGCAGGCCGGTGAGGTCGAGGACGTCGGGGGAGGGGGCCGCGGCGTTGGGCCGGTAGGGGGAGTTGGGCACCTTGGCCGGGGCGGCGTAGAAGGTGTCCACGGCGTCGAGGTGGCCGGGCCGGCTGCCGGAGGTGCCGGTGCCGGCCTCCAGGACGAGGACGCGCCGGCCCTTGTCCCCGAACTCCTTGGCGATGAGGGAGCCGGACAGGCCGGCGCCGACGACGATCACGTCGTACCGGGCGCGGCCGTGGCGCGGGGCCGGGCTCACGAGCCGGCTTCCCGCGGGCCGGGGAGACGAGTGCCCCGCTCACCCGCCCGGGGGACGGCGGGGGCGCCGGGCGGCGGATCGGCCCAGGTGCCGAAGCCGGGGGGCTTGGCGCCCGCCGGGTGCCCGTCGAAGGTGCGCCACACCAGGCCTTCGGCGTAGGCCTCGGGGGAGACGGTGAACGCGGTGTTGGCCCGCTCGCGGCCCAGCGCGGTGTGGACGGACGCGGCGAGCTGCGGCCACACGCCCAGGTACCACATGTGGGCGATGGCGCGGGCGATGTCCCGGGCGGTCTCGTCGGTGACGCCGTCCGGGTCGCCCCCGGCGGCGGCGAGGGCGCCGAGGAGGCGGGCGACGGCCGGGCGGCCCACCTGCTCCAGCGCGGTGTCGTGGTAGAGGCCGGCCATGCCCGTGGCGTGCAGGTCGAAGGCGTCGAAGCCGGTCAGGGCGGCCGAGGCGGTGATGAAGTCGTCGAGGGAACGTGCGGACGTGCTCGTCTTCGGTGTCATCCGGGACCACCCATCCGTGGGACCTGACGCATGTCTATCGGAGACTCCACGGTGCGTGAAGGGGAAACAAATCCCCTTCACTCGTATGAGTGTTCGGTGGCAGGAGGGCGGCCCCCGCGCTCGGGGAGCGGGGGCCGTCCGGACCGCGGAGTGGAGGGGTTCTCCGGGTCCGCTCAGGTGCCGGGCTTGCGGCCGTAGACGAAGACGTTGTCGCCGTTGCCCAGCATGGACCAGTACGTCCTGGCGTCGCCGGTGCGCATGTTCACACAGCCGTGCGAGCCGGGCGGTGACCAGACGCTGCCGTCGATGGCGTGGAAGGCCTGCCCGCCGTCGAAGAACTGCGCGTAGGGCATCCGCACCTTGTAGATCGTCGACCAGTGGTCGATCGACCGCCAGTAGATCTTCTTCGGGCCGGTCCGCGTCTCGTAGCCCGCCCGTCCCGTGCGGACCGGCACGGGGCCGAACCTGACGGTCCGGCCGTCCTGTATCCAGCTGAGCTGGCGGGTGAGGTCGACGCAGGCGATCCGGCCCTTGTTCACCGGGCACTTCCCGTCGGCGTTGGGGTCCCGCCGGGTGATCTCGTCCTGCATGGCCGCCCAGGTGACGGGCCCCGCGAAGCCGATGTTCGGCGTGATGCGGTGGCTGGTCTGGAAGTCCTGGATCGCCTTGCAGTCGGCGGGCGACTGACGGCCGTCCACCGGTCTGCCCAGGAACTTCTCGGCCTCCTTCTGGTAGGGCCCGGTCCGGGTCGTGCAGGCGGGCGCGGCCTGGGCCGGCCCGCCTATCGCCAGCGTCAGCGGCGCCGTCAGCCCGAGCGTGCCCAGCAGCACCCCGAGCCGGCGCGCCGTGACCGGGCGCACCGTCTTGTTCCTGCTAAGTGTTCCCATATGACGTAAGACTGATAGCACCGGCCGGTGGTTGCAGCCGGGGCCGGAGGGGCGGCCGAGAGATCCGGCGAAGGGGTGCGGGGGAGGAGGCCCCGCCGTCCCGGACGGGGACCCCCCGAACGGAGCAGCCGGGCTCGCCGCTACGAGATGGAGGCGCCCGTGGGAATCGAGTCCAGGGCGACGGGCGAGAGGTTCACGATCTTGTTCCAGTCGAAGTAGTACTTGTCCATCGCGGCCGGGCTGGTGATCCAGCGCTTGATGCCGTTGCTCACGAGGTAAACCGCCGGCCCACTGGGCGACTTCGCGAGAATGGCGCCGTCGGACAGCTGCCCGCCGTCGTCGATGGCGCCGATGTCGACGACGGACTGAATTCCGTTCCAGTCGCGGAACAGGTTGTTGTACGTGGCCGGGTTGGGGATCCAGCGGCGTTTGCCGTCGAGGATCAGATAGATGGCCGGGCTGTTCACGCCCTTGACCCGGGCGCCGTTCAGTTCGGGATGTCTGCCGCGGAGCTCCGCGGCGCCGGAGCCCGGTGCGGAGGCCGATTCCCGGGCGGTGCCGGATGCCTGCGCGGCGGGAGCCGCCGCGAGACCGGAAACGGATGCGGCCACGAGGGCCAGGGCGGCGCACCACGAGCGTCTGGACACTTTTCCTCCAGCTGCGGAGAAGGGGATGAGCTCAACTCGCTTGCATTCCCGTGCCTTTCGCTTGCGGGGCAACCCTTGCGGCGCCGCGCCCGCTTGTCAATGTCCGCTCACTTCTCCGTGCGGACGGTCAGCGATTCTCCGCCATGGATGCCCCGGGCGCCCATCGGTGCGCCTGGTCCGCTTTCTCCTGGGAGCGGCGGAAGATAGGCAGCAGTGAGCATTCCGGATCCACCGCCGAGGAATACCCGATTCCGGCGGCGGGGCCCGAAAGGAGCGGCACCGTGCGGAGTTTCCCCGCCGTTCTCTTCGCCGTGCTCGCCGCGGTCAGCAATGCCCTGGCGGTCGTGCTGCAGCGCAGCGCGGCCCGTACCGTACCCCTCGCCCCGGGGCTGCGGCTGTCCCTCTTCGCCCAACTCCTGCGCCGCAGGGCCTGGCTCGGCGGGATGGCCGCCGTCATGGCCGCCGCCTGCCTCCAGGCGCTCGCGCTGTCATGGCCCTCTTCCTGCTGGAGAACGCCATGCAGTCCGGCCCGCTCACCGCCTCCCAGCCGGCCCTCACCCTCGGCGACGCCCTGGTCAGCCTCTCGCTGGGCATCACCCTGTACGAGGAGCGCGTCCGCAGCGGCTGGTGGATCCTCCCCGAGGCCGCCGGGGCCGCCCTGGTGCTGTACGGGGCGATGACGATCTCCCGCGTCGCCCTCGCGCGGGACCTGGTGACGACGGCCCGCGCCGGGGCCGACTGAAGCGCCGCCCCACCGGAGGGCGGTCCCCGGTCATGCCGCGGGGGCGGCACGGCCGTGCCGCCCCGCCCCCGGAAGCGCTGCTCAGAGGTTGCGCGGCGTGAGCTCCGCCATCGCGGACCAGCCGTTGCCGGGGGCCTCGGTGCTGATGATCTGCGGCGTGGTGGCGATGGCCTCGGCCATCTCGTCCATGGCGGTCTTGAAGTGCGCGGAGTTCACGTGCGCGTCACCGGCCTCGCGGGAGGCGAAGCCCTCCACGAGGACGAACTGGTTCGGGTTGTCGACGCTCCGGGACCACTCGAAGAACAGGTTGCCCGGCTCGTCCCGGGTGGCCTTGGTGAAGTCCCCGACGAGGTCGAGCCACTTCTCGGTGTGCGCGGGGCGGACGGTCATCTTGACGACGATCAAGATCATGGCGGCTCCTGTCGTGTTCGGGCGGCGGTCCGGGGCGCCGGGCCGGTCCCCGTCCCTGCCGGCGGCGGGCGGGAGCGCCCGTGCCGGTGCCCACGCCGGCGGAGGCGTGGGCACCCGGTGAAGCGGGGACGACAGCGATTCCGGCCCTCCCGGGAAATTGCACCCCGGCTGCGGCGGGACGGCCAGTCGGACGGCGGCCGGCCGGCCGCTCCGCCGGGCCGCTACGCGGCCGGTGCCATCTGCTCGGCCGGTGCCGCCTGCTCGACCGGGGCCGGAAGCGTCCGCGCCGGTTGCGGCCGGGTCTGCGCGGGCGCGGTGAGGTCCTCCGCCCCGTCGGGGACGGGCACGGACATGAAGATGGCGTCCTGCTGCTCCTGGAGCTCGCGGACCCGCTCGGGCGAGGTGGTGGGCAGCCGCTGCTCCTCGTACAGCTTGTGCGTCGCCTCCTGGGCCCACTTGCTCGACGGGGTGTGGAACTGCACCTCGAAGGCGTGCTGGGAGTGCGGATCGCGCCAGGCGGCGTTGATGCCCTTGTAGCCGTGCTTCCGGCCCCAGGTGTTGGACCACTTGACGCTGTCGTTGCCCCACAGGGCCAGGGCGGAGGAGGCGATCGTCACCCCGTTGGTGTAGCTGCCGTCCGGCCACTGGAGGGTGTAGCGGATGGAGTCGTTGATCCTGGCCAGGGTGGCGTCCACGGTCTGCCCGGGGGCCTCCTTCATGGCCGTGGCGACCTTGCGCTTGAGCGAGTCCGGCGACTTCAGCCGGTGGTCGAAGCCGACGAGGGTGGCGTGGCTGATGCGGGCCACGGCCTCCATCTCGGGGCTGACCGTCCGCTCGGCGGAGCGGGCGCGGGCGAGGAACGCGTCGACCTTCTTGTTGTCCGCGGCGTTGAGGGACAGGCCGTCGCCCTGCCACCCGCCGTCGCCGTCGGGGAGCCGCTCCGCCTTGACCGGCTTGCCCGCTCCGGCCGCCGTGATCGTCTTGCCTGCGGACACGGGGTGCGCTCCGGCCCGGCCGTCGGCGAGGGCGCTCTGCACCGGTCCGGCGCTCAGGGCGGCGGCGAGCGCCGCGGCGGCAGCGAGTCGATGGGCAGTGCGGTTCTTGATCACCGTGTGATTCGTCCTTCGGCGCGTGAGGTGTGGTACTCGGCGCCCCATACAACCGGCCGTCCCCCGCGCCGGTAACTGAACGGCGCGCGCCACGGCCCGCCTTTGGCCGGATCACGGTGGTTGCGGGGCGGAATGTGGCCGTCCGAGCCCGGTGGGCCGTGCGGGTGACCAGGGGGTGTGTTGGCCGCATTCTTCGGATGATCGCTCCAGTGCGTTGTTACGTTTTGCGGACTAATGACCCCTTTGGTGGTAGTTCCGGTGGTGGGGGAATGGGCGGTGGTTGCGGTGGTGGGTGGAGTGCGGGTGTCGGGGTGCGGAGTGGTCGCGGACGAGGGCGCCGGCGGCGGGAGCGCCGTACCGGGGCCCGCGGGGGAGCGGCGCGCGGTGGCGTCCGTGGCGACCGGGGCACGGGGCGGGGACTACGACTACGAGGGCTTCAGCCGCCTGGCGGGGAGGCTGGAGGAGCCCCCGGCGCGGGGGGCCTACCGGGTGGGGTACCGGGCGCTGCGGGGCCGGGCGGGCTTCGCGGGGGTGTGGGTGGGGCTGCTGGTGGGGCTGGCGCCCCTGGCGGCGGCGGGCGTGCTGGTGTGGCTGCTGTGGCCGGGGCACTGGGTGGTGCGGGACGGATGGCCGGGATCGGTGGACGCGGTGATGCTCGCGTCGGTCGGTCTGGTCGAGGTGTTCCGCGTGGTGAACGTGGTCTCGGTGGCCCACGCCTCGTGCGTGGCGCGGGACCCCGTGCCGGTGCGCGCGAAGCCGGGCGCGCGGGTGGCCTTCTGCACGACGTTCGTGCCGGGCAAGGAGCCCCTCGCCATGGTGTCGGCGACGCTGGAGGGGGCGGTGCGGGTCGGCTACGACGGCCTGGTGGACGTGTGGCTGCTGGACGAGGGCGACGACCCGGGCGCGCGGGCGCTCTGCGGGCGGCTGGGCGTGCGGCACTTCTCCCGGAAGGGCGTGGCGCGCTACAACCGGCCGTCGGGGAAGTTCCGGGCCCGGACGAAGCACGGCAACTACAACGCCTGGCTGGACGCGCACGGCCACGGCTACGACTTCGTGGCGTGCGTCGACACCGACCACGTGCCGCTGCCGAACTTCCTGGAGCGCATGCTGGGCTACTTCCGCGACCCGGACGTGGCCTTCGTGGTGGGCCCCCAGGTGTACGGGAACTACTCGGCGCGGGTGACGAAGGCCGCCGAGAGCCAGCAGTTCCTCTTCCACGCCCTGGTGCAGCGCGCGGGCAACCGGTACGGGTCGCCGATGTTCGTCGGGACGTCCAACTGCGTGCGCGTGAGCGTCCTGCGGCAGATCGGCGGCTTCTACGACTCGATCACCGAGGACATGGCGACGGGCCTGGAGATCCACCGGCGGAAGAACCCGCTGACGGGCCGCCGCTGGCGCTCGGTCTACACCCCCGACGTGCTGGCGGTGGGCGAGGGCCCCTCGTCGTGGACGGACTTCTTCTCCCAGCAGCTGCGCTGGTCGCGCGGGACGTTCGAGACGCTCCTGCGGCAGTTCGGGCGCGCGGTGTGGTCCCTGTCCCCGGGCCGCCTGTGGAACTACTGCCTGCTGGTCGCCTACTACCCCATGTCCGCCATGACCTGGGTCCTCGGCGGCGTCTCCTGCGTCCTCTTCCTCGGCCTCGGGGCCTCGGGCATCAACGTGCCCTCGCAGGTGTGGCTGATGCTCTACGGCGACGCGGCCGTGCTGCAGATCTGCCTGTACGTCGTCAACCGCCGCCACAACGTCAGCCCGCACGAGCCGGAGGGCTCCTCGGGCGTGGCCGGGATGGTCATGTCGGCGGTGTCGGCCCCCCTGTACGCGCGGGCCATGGGCCAGGCCCTGCTGCGCCGCCGCTCGGGCTTCGTGGTGACCCCGAAGGGCGCGTCGGTGTCGGGGGACTGCACCGCGACGTTCCGCACGCACCTGTGGTGGGCCGGCGTGTTCGGGGTGTGCCTGGTGGCGTCGCTGCTGCTGGGCCACTCCTCGGTGGCGATGCGGGTGTGGGCCGGCATGGCGCTGGTCACCGCGCTCGGGCCGGCCGCGGTGTGGCTGGCGAGCCGGGCGCGCGACCGGTGGCCGAGCGGCCGGGGCACCGGCGACGGCCCGGCGGTCTCCCGCCCCCGCACCCAGCACAGCGCGGCCTGACATGGCCGGCGGAACCGCTCCCGGCCCCATGCGCGTGCTCGTGCTCGGCGCTTCCCTGCGGACCGACTCGCTCAACGCCCGGCTGGCCTCGCTGGTGGCCCGCCTGGTCCGGGACGAGACGGGCGCGGACGTCGACCACGCGCACATGGGCGAGTTCGCCATGCCGCTCTACGACGGCGACGCCGAGGCCGCCGAGGGCCTGCCGCCCGGGGCGCTCGCGCTGCGCGACCGGCTGTCCGCGTCCCACGCGCTGGTCATCTCCTCCCCGGAGTACAACGCCTCGATGCCCGGCGTGCTGAAGAACGCCATCGACTGGGTCTCCCGCGTCCGGCCCCAGCCGTTCAAGGACAAGCACGCGCTGCTGGTCTCCGCGTCGCCCTCCATGGTCGGCGGCAACCGCGGGCTGTGGGCCCTGCGCGTCCCGCTCGAACACCTGGGCACGCGCGTCTACCCCGACATGTTCAGCCTCGCCAAGGCGCACGAGGGGTTCACCGGCGACGGCGACCTCTCCGACAGCGGGCTCCACGCACGTCTGGCGGAGGCGGTGACGTCGTTCCTGCGGCTGGTCGAGGCGGACACGCGCTACGTGTGCCTGCGCCGCCGCTGGTACGAGTTCCTCGGCGACTGCACGGACGCGCCGGTCACCCAGCGCGCCCAGGACTGACCGGGCCCTTCCGGTCAGTCCCCGTCCGCCAGCCGGGCCGCGACGAGCGCGCAGCCCCACGACACCGTCACTCCCGCCCCGCCGTGGCCGTAGTTGTGGACCAGCCGTGCACCGCCCGGCAGCCGGCCGGCCTCCAGCCGCGCGGGGGAGCGGACCGGGCGCAGGCCGGCCCGGTGGGCCAGGACCCGGGCCTCCGCCAGCCGCGGGTCCACGCGCGCGCAGCGGTCGATGATCGACCGGGCCGTGGCGGGCGAGGGGGAGCGGTCCCAGACGTGCTCGCGCGCGGTCCCGCCGAGGATCACGCCGTACGGCTGCGGGAAGACGTGGAGGAACTCTCCCGTCGCGCCGTCCTCGGCGACGAGCCACTCGGTGACCCCCGGATCCTCCACGACGACGACCTGACCCTGCACGGGGTGCACCCGCGGGTCGGGGACGAGGTCGCGGGCGCCGAGCCCGGTGCAGTTGACGACGAGCGGTGCGCAGCGGCCCGCCTCGGCCAGGTGCGGCACGGCCCGGTGGGCGACGGTGCCGCCCGCCGCGGCGAACCGCCGCTGCAGATACCCGAGATATGCCGGCATGTCCACCAGTGGCGTACGGGCGCGGAGACCGTGACCGTAGCCCGCGGGCAGTTCTCCGTGGCCGGCCGGCCGCAGCCCGGGGACGCCCGCGGCCCAGTCGGCCCGCCGCTCCGGCTCCGTGCTCGCGTGCGTCCCCTCGACGAGCCGGACGCCCGTCTCGTCCGGCCGGTCCGCGAGGCGGGAAAGCTGCCGGAAGGACGCGAGGGCCCAGCCGCCGACCGCCTCCCGGGGCTCGATCCGGTACGGCCACCAGAGGCCGCCGGCCACGGCCGAGGTGGTCTCCGCGGGCCGCTCCCGGCTCCACACCTCCACCCGCCGCCCGGCCTCCGCCAGCACCACCGCGGTGGTCAGCCCGATGACCCCCGCCCCCACGACGATCGCATCGCCCGTCATGGCGACACCGTACCGCCGTGTCCGGAACTTCTTTTCTCGTTTATCGGGGCTGTTGACTTCTCCCTTTCCCTGTGGAATTGATGCCCCACCCGGATCCGGTCTCCGCCGAGCCTCCTTAGGAGCGCCATGTCCAGATCCAGAATTCCCCTCCTCTGCGGTGCCGCCGCCCTCGTGGCGTTGTGCGGCCCGGTGCTGCCCGCGCACGCGGCGGCCCCGGCGATCGCCGTGCCGCCCGACAAAATCGTGATCGAGGTCGCGACCGTGAACGGCTCCGGCTGCCCGCAGGGCACCGCCGCCGTGGCCGTCTCCCTCGACAACACCGCCTTCACGGTCACGTACAGCCAATACCTCGCCCAGGTGGGGCGGGGAACGAAACCGACGGACTTCCGTAAGAACTGCCAATTGAATCTGATCGTGCATGTGCCGCACGGATTCACGTACGCGATTGCGAGCGCCGACTACCGCGGATATGCCCATCTCGAACCCGGCGCCACGGGAGAGCAGCAGGCCTCGTACTACTTCCAGGGACAATCGCAGACCGCCGTCAAGACGCACCAGTTCAAGGGCGCGCTGGACGACAGCTGGCAGTCGACCGACACCAACGAGATCGCGCAGTACGTGTGGGCGCCCTGCGGAGAACAGCGCAACTTCAACATCAACACCGAGCTGACCGTCGGAGCGGGCACCTCCGACCCCTCGAAGACCACCAGCTTCATGGCCATGGACTCCACCGACGGCGCCATCAACACCGTCTACCGCCTGGCCTGGAAGGAGTGCCCGCCCAAGCCGTAGCCGCCCCGGGGGTTGTGGGAACCGTACAAGCCACCCCTTGCCCGCACTGGTATCGGCCCCGCTGTCCGGAAGCGGCCGGGACCGGCGAGGATGAACAGGTGCTCGACACCCTCGACCCCGCGGACCCTTCCTTCGCACGCGACCCCTACCCGTACTACGCGCACCTGCGCACCACGGGTCCCGCGGCGCGCGTGGCGCTGGCCAACGGCACGGACGCCTGGCTGGTCACCGGCTACCGGCAGGCCCGGGAGGTGCTGGCCGACCCGCGCTTCTCCAACGTGCCCCCGCGCGCCGCGGGCCGCCCCAAGCCGGACTCTCCCGCCCAGCGCGCCCGCGGCTGCCTCGCCCGCCACATGCTCAACACCGACGCGCCCGACCACACCCGGCTGCGCCGGCTGACCACCGCCGCCTTCACCCCGCGCCGGGTCGACGCCCTCCGCCCCCGCATCGAACGGCTCACGGCGGAACTGGTGGCGGACGTGGCGGACCGGCTCGCCCGCGAGGGCACGGCCGACCTCGTCGACGCCTTCGCCTTCCCGCTGCCCGTCCTCGTCATCGGCGAGGTGCTCGGCGTGCCCACCGCCGACCGGGCCGACCTGCGCACCTGGACCTACCAGGTCGGCTCGCCCGCGGACGCCCTCCCCGCCGGCGCCGTCGACCGCGCGTGGACCAGCCTCCACGGCTACTTCACCTCGCTCATCGCCCGGAAGCGGCGGACGCCCGGCGACGACCTCTTCAGCGCCCTCGTCCACGACGAGGCCGAGGGCGGGCTGGACGACGGCGAACTGCTCGCGATGGCGTTCCTGCTGCTCTTCGCCGGCTACGAGACGACCATGAACCTGCTCGCCTCCGCCTCGCTCCTCCTGCTCACCCACCCCGGGGAGCTGGCCGCGGCCCGGCGGGGCGGGCCCGCGCGCTGGGCCGCCGTGGCCGAGGAGGCCCTGCGCCACGCCAGCCCGCTGGAGGGGACGACGTGGCGGCGCACGACCGAGGAGGTCGACCTGGGCGACGGGGTGGTCCTGCCCGCCGACGCCTCGGTCCTCGTCGTCCTCGCCGCGGCCAACCGCGACCCCGGCGTCTTCCCGGAGCCGGACGCGTTCAGGCCCGGCCGCTACGACGCCTCCGGCGAGCGGGCAGCCGTACGGACGACCGAGCGGGCGGCTGAACGGGCGGCGCCCCACGCGGCCTTCGGGCACGGCCCGCACTTCTGCCTCGGCTCCCGGCTCGCCCGGCTCGAAGCGGAGGTAGCCCTTCCGATGCTCTTCGGTGCGGACGGCCGGATGCCGGACCTCGCCCTCGCCGCCGACCCCGCCACCCTTCCCTACCGCCCCGGCCTCCTCGTCCGCGGCCCGCGCAGCCTCCCCGTGGCCCGCGCCGGTTCCGCCGGCTGACCGGCGGATCCGCCCGGGCGCCGGGCCACGGCCTCCGCAGACCTGTCGGCCGGGTGGTCGGAGGGACTTCCTCCCCTCGCCGCACGCACGGGCTCTACAGTGGCCTGTGCCTTTGTGTGCTGCCAGGGAGGAAGTGCGTAGTGGTCGACACGGTCCGGGGTTGCGTGCTGTTACTGGACGGTACGCCTGACCGGCGACGAGGTGTCCTGCCGAATCCGACCGCGCACGCCGTCGCGGGCGCCCACCCCCGCCGCTTCCTCGCCGCGGACGCCGTGGACGTGGTCCAACTGCCCGCGGTGGAGGGCCCGCAGAGCGCCCTGGCCTATCTGCAGCACGCCGCGGCGGTGCCCGGCCCCCTCCTGGTCTGGGTGACGGGACGGCTGATGGTCCCCGCCCGCCGCGGCGGCGAGCTGCACCTGGCCCTGCCCGGCAGCACCCCCGCCACCGTCCGCTACACCGGGCTGCCCTGGGCGTGGCTGCTGCGCACCCTGCAGGCCCACGCGGGGCCGGTGCTGCTGATGGCGGACCTGGAGGCCGACACCGCCGCGTGGCCGCACGTCGTGAGCGGGGCCGGCTCCGGCGAACTCGCCCAGGGGGTGCCCCTGTTCGGCGTCGTCAACCCCGTCCCGCCGGTGCCCGCGCGCGAAGCCGGCCCCTACACGCGCGCCCTGCTCGAAGCCCTGCGGACGGGCGACCCCCACGCCGGCCCCGCGCTCGACGTGCCGGCGGTCCACCGACGGGCCCTGCTCGCCGCGGATCCGGGCCCGGACACCGTGCCCCTGCAGTGGGGAACGCCCGGCCCGGTCCTGGCGAACGTCGCCGCCGCGGCCCGTCCGCACCCGCAGCCGGAGCCCCGGTCGGCGTACGGGCCGGCTCTCTCGCGGGAACCGGCCCCCCTGCAGCCGGCGGCTTCCCCGCGGCAGCCGGAACCCGCCCCGGTCCGGCCCCCCGACCCCGTCCCCGCACCCGCCGCCGCTCCTGTCCCCGCCCCCGCGCAGGACGACCTCCTGCCCGGCATCCTGGCCGCCGCCCACGCAGGCCGGCACAACGAGGCCGCGGCCATGGCCGCCGCGGCCGAGCAACAGGCCCTGCGCCGCTACGGGCCGGACAGCCCCGAGGCGGGACTGTGGATCGAGGTCCGCGCGGACCTCGCCCGCATGGCCGGTGACCACTCCCGGGCCGCCGAGCTCTGGATGACGGCCGCCGCCGCCCGCCTCGGCCGCAGCGGACCCGCCGACGGAGAAGCCCTGGCGGCGCTGAAACGCGCTCACTACTGCTGGCAGCACAGCGGCGACCAGGCGCCCCTGCTCGCCCCCGCCCTGCTCGCCCTGTGGGAGAGGGTCCCCGGCGGCGAGGGCGCGGCCGGTCACATCCGTACGCGCCTGCAGGAAGCGGAGGAGAACGCACCGCCCACGGTGGCGTACTGACGCACCATCAAAAGCACCCCGGCTCACCACCGGGGCGCGCGGTGGTGCGCGTCGGCGCGTGCGGGCAGAGCGGGGGTGACGGGCGTGCCGGGACGGTAGCAGTCGGGTGACAGATCCCCACATAGCGAGGAGTTCGCGATGAAGCGTCTGCGCTCTGCCCTGACGACGGCTGCCGCCACCGTCCTGTTGAGTGTGGGCGGGGTGGTTCTGGCCTCACCGGCGCATGCGGATGTTGATGCCAGCGTTCTGGGCGGAACCGTCACGGCGCTGGCGGACGGAGTGATCGACGTGGGCCTCTTCAGCGGCCGCGTGCTGTCCGTTCAGAACCCGCTCGAAGGCATCGTCTGACGGCTCAGCGCGCCAGCCCGTACAGCCGCCGCGCGTTCCCGGAGCCGAGCAGCGCCGCGATCCGGGGCGCGTCGGCGGCGGCCCAGGCGCCCTCGTCCGCCCACGCCTGCGTCAACTGCCGGACCGCCCGCGTGAACAGGCGGCTGCCGGCCACGTACAGCTCGGGCAGCCCGTAGGCGTCGGTGGAGAACAGCACCTTCCCGAACGGGGCCACTTCCAGCACCTCGGCGAGGACGGCCGCGGCGCGCGCCCCGGTGTAGGAGAGCGTCAGCCCGACGTCGGCGTAGACGTGCGGGAAGACGTGGGCGAGGTAGGCCGCGTTGCGGTGGTACGGGTAGGCGTGCAGGAGCACCAGCGGGCACCCCGTGGGCCGCACGGCCTTGATGAAGTCGGTGAGCAGGGCCGGATCGCTGCGGTGCAGGCGCAGGTCGGGGTCGCCGAACCCGGTGTGGATCTGCAGGGGCAGCGCGGTTCCGGCGGCCGTCCACAGCAGGTGCCGGAGGAGTACGGGGTCGGTCAGGCGCCGGCCGCCGTCCCGCGCGGCCAGCAGCCGGCCCACGGCGGCGCCGAGCTCCCCGGGGCCCGGTGGAGCGGGGTCGAAGCCGAGGCCGTGGCGGTAGGCGGCCACCGACTTGAAGCCCACCGCCGTACGGGCCGCTTCGTGCACGGCCTCCTGCAGGCCGTCGAGGAACTCCCGGACGCTGCCGGCCTTCTGCGCCGTGCGCTCGGCGACGGTCTCCAGCCGGACGATCTCGTGGGCGCGCCCGCCGCCCGCCGCGGCGAGCTCCTCGGGGGTGGTGAGGCCGTCGGCGAGGCCGGTGTCGACGACGTAATCGGTGATGCCGGTGGCGCGCAGCAGCCGCCGGCCGGTCTCCTCCTCGCCCAGTGCGGCGCGGCGCGCGAGGTAGTCGGCGGGCGGGCAGTGCGCGGGGAGCCCGAGCAGCGGCGGGCACCAGCGGCGCACGGCGAAGCCCAGCTGGCTGTCGAAGAACGTGGTGCCGTCGGCGGCCGGCGCGTCGGACTCCGTCAAGTAGGACAGGAACCGGGCCTCGTCGAGGGGGCCGCGGGCCACGCCGTGGCAGTGGTGGTCCACCAGGTCCGGCGGGCCGGCCGGGTCCGCCGGGTTCACCAGGTCCGCAGGGTTCACCATGGGCGCAGCCCCTCCGTGGAGTCGGTTCCTCGTCAGTACCGGTGCCGGAGGTCCGAGACGACGGCCTCCGGGGAGTCGTGCCGCGTGCGCGCGTGCTCGCCTTCGCGGACGGCCAGGAACGCCTCGTAGAGCGGCTCCCCGAGGGCGTCGCGGAGCAGGTCCGAGCCGCGGAGGCGGTCGAGGGCCTCCGGCAGGCTCGTGGGCAGCCGGGGCACGGCGGCGCCGGTGACCGCCGGGTCGCCGCTGACGGGGTCGGGCAGGGTGAGCTTCTGCTCGATGCCGTTCAGGCCCGCGGCGATGACCGCGCCCGCGGTCAGGTACGGATTGGCCGTCGCGTCGATGCACTTGATCTCGGCGTTGGCGCTGCCCGCGTCCCGGGCCGGGCCGGGGATGAGGCGCAGCGCCGCCTCCCGGTTCTCGGGCCCCCAGCACTGGTAGGCGCCGGCCCACCGGGAGGGGGCGAGCCTGAGGTAGCTCGCGGGGTGCGGGGCGGTGATCGCCAGCAGGGCGGGCAGCTCGTGGAGGACGCCGGCGAGGAACGCCTCGCCGGGCCCGGTCAGGCCGAACGGCCCGTCGCCGCCGCGGAACAGGTTGCCGCCGTCCCGCCAGAGGCTGAGGTGGAGGTGCGCGCCGTTGCCCACGGTGCCGGGTTCGACGAGGGGCGCGAACGTGGCGTGCAGGCCGTGGCGCGCGGACACGGCGCGGATGGTCTCCCGGACGAGCACGGCGTGGTCGGCGGCGGTGACGGGGCCGGCCGCGGCGGTGGAGACCTCGAACTGGCCGGGGGAGTACTCCGGGTGGATCTGCAGCACGTCGATGCCCTGGGCGGCCAGGGCCCGCAGGACGTCGCGCACGTAGTCGGAGAGGCCGACGACGCGCGTCATGCCGTAGGCGGGGCCGGGGCCGGCGTAGTGCGGCGCACCCTCCTCCGGGCTGGAGCCGTTCCCGCCGGCGGCCTGCCCGTCCGCCCGTCCCGCGGCGTGGGTGACGACCCACTCGGTCTCGTACCCCATGCGCAGCCGGAGGCCGGCTCGCGCGGCCCGGTCGGTCATGCGCCGCGCGAACCGGCGCTGGCAGGCCGCGTACGGAGTGCCGTCCTGTTCGTGGCGGTCGGCCGGGGCCCAGGCCCAGCCCGGCTGGGCGGCGAGGACGGTGAGCCGGTCGAGGTCGGGGAAGAGGCGCAGGTCGCCGTCGGGGCCGCCGATGTGACGGCTGGTGACGGCGGAGTCGTCGCTGAGGTACACGTCGAAGACGGGCGACATGCCCACGCCCCACTGGGCCGCGTGGGCGAGCCGGGCGGTGGGGACGGCCTTCATGCGGGTGATGCCCGCGTTGTCGACCCAGGTCAGGGCGATGCCGTGGATGTCCTTGGCCGTGAGCCGCGCTGCTTCCTGACGTGCGGCCGAGGCCGCGGCTTCGTGCGGTGGTGTGTCCACGCTCGCTCCTGGGGATGCCCGGTGTCTCGCCACTCTTGTGGGCCATTACACCGCACGAGGGCGTGCCCGGTGACGAAACGCCGTACCCCTGGCCCGATCAGGACACCGGCCGGCGGCCGCGGAGCCGAAGCCGGGCCCGGCTGCTACCAGCGGTACCAGCGGCCCCCGCCCGAGCGGACGAGGAAGCCGAGGAGCCAGAGGACGATCACGATGATCGCGACCCACCAGAGGATCTTGAGTGCGAAGCCGGCGCCGAAGAGGAGCAGCGCGAGGAGAAGGACAATCAGCAGTGGAACCATGAGGTTCACCTCCTTTTCCTTCGTCTGCCCCCGTCCGGGCCTTCTATGGGCGGTGTGCTTCCGGCCGCCCGTCCGAATGGCCGATTCGTGGTTTGCGCTCCGGCGCACCCGGCTACACACGAGGCGCCCGCCGCAACGGGCACGGGCCCACGGAGGGGCGATGCCGCAGCTGGAGCAGGAGAGCACGGACGGGGCGACGGCGACCGCCGACGGCCCTCCGGTCCGGCTGGGCGGCAGGATGCTCACGTACCTCACCACCACCGATCACAAAGTGATCGGGAACATGTATCTGGTGACCGCCTTCTGCTTCTTCCTCCTCGCGGGGCTCATGGCGATGGTCATGCGGGCGGAACTGGCCCGTCCGGGCCTGCAGCTCGTCAGCACCGCGCAGTACAACCAGCTGGTCACCATGCACGGCACCGTCATGATGCTGCTGTTCGCGACGCCCATGTTCGCCGGGTTCGCCAACGCCGTGATGCCCCTGCAGATCGGCTCCCCGGACGTGGCGTTCCCGCGGCTGAACGCCATGACGTACTGGCTGTTCCTCCTCGGCGGGCTGATCGTCGTCTCGGGTTTCGTCGTCCCCGGCGGTGCCGCGCCCTTCGGCTGGTTCGCCTACGCCCCGCTCAACAGCGCCGTCTACTCGCCCGGCGCCGGCGGCGACCTGTGGGCGATGGGCCTGGTCGTGGCGGGCCTCAGCACGGTCCTGGGGTCGGTGAACTTCATCGCCACCATCGTGTGCCTGCGCGCGCCGGGCCTGACGATGTTCCGGATGCCGGTCTTCACCTGGAACATCCTGTTCACCTCCATCCTGGCGCTGCTCGCCTTTCCCGTCCTCACCGCCGCCCTCTTGTGCCTGGAGGCGGACCGGAAGTTCGGCGCCCACGTCTTCGACGCGGCCAACGGCGGTGCCCTGCTGTGGCAGCACCTGTTCTGGTTCTTCGGCCACCCCGAGGTCTACATCGTCGCCCTGCCGTTCTTCGGCGTGATCACCGAGATCATCCCGGTGTTCAGCCGCAAACCGCTCTTCGGCTACGCCGGGATGGTGGGCGCCACCATCGCCATCACCATGCTGTCGGCATCCGTGTGGGCGCACCACATGTTCGCGACCGGAGCCGTCCTGCTGCCCTTCTTCTCCCTGATGTCCTTCCTGATCGCCGTCCCCACCGGAGTGAAGTTCTTCAACTGGATCGGCACGATGTGGCGCGGCAGCGTCTCCTTCGAGACGCCCATGCTGTGGGCGACCGGCTTCCTCGTCACCTTCCTGCTCGGCGGCCTCAGCGGTGTCCTCATCGCCTCGCCGCCGCTCGACTTCCACGTCACCGACTCGTACTTCATCGTCGCCCACCTGCACTACGTGCTCTTCGGCACCGTCGTCTTCGCCATGTTCGGCGGCTTCTACTTCTGGTGGCCGAAATGGACGGGCCGCATGCTCGACGAACGGCTGGGGAGGATCCACTTCTTCACCCTCTTCGCCGGCTTCCAGATCACGTTCCTGGTCCAGCACTGGCTCGGCCAGTCCGGCATGCCCCGGCGCTACGCCGACTACCTCGCCGCCGACGGGTTCACCCTCATGAACACCGTCTCGTCCATCGGCGCGTTCCTGCTCGGCATCTCGACGCTGCCGTTCCTGTACAACGTGTGGCGCACCGCCCGCCACGCGCCGAAGGTGACCGTCGACGACCCTTGGGGCTACGGCCGTTCCCTGGAGTGGGCCACGAGCTGCCCGCCGCCGCGCCACAACTTCCACGCACTGCCGCGGGTGCGGTCCGATTCGCCCGCCTTCGACCTGCACCACCCGGAAGCCCTGGAGGCGGCGGAAGCCAGGAGCCTCCCCCGGTAGCCGGGAGACTCCCCGGTAGCCGGGAGCTCCCCCGACAGCGAGGAACATGTCCCGATGAAGACCGAGGCCGTCCTCTTCGCCGGCGTCGCCGGCTTCTTCCTCGTCGCCGGCGCCGTCTACGCCTGGCTCTCCGGGCGCGAACCCGCGGGAACCGCCGCGCTGACGGTGTCGTTCGTCATGGCGTCGCTGATGTCCTTCTTCTTCGCCATGAACTACCGCCGCCGGGGCGCCCGTCCGGAGGACGACAAGAAGGCCGCGATCGCCGACCGCGCGGGCCCCCTGGACTTCTTCCCGCCGCGCAGCGCCTACCCGCCCCTGACCGCCCTGGGCGCCGCCCTCTCGGCCCTGGGCATCGTCTACGGGCTGTGGCTGTTCGTCATCGGCTTCGGTGTCCTGGCCGCCGGGGTGGGCGGCATGGCCTTCCAGCACGTCCAGCGCGACTGACAGCCGCTAGGAACCGCGCCCGGCCGGCTCGGCCCCGGCGGCCGCGTCCGGCTCCTCCGGCTCGACCGGCGCGGCCGTGCGCTCCTCGATGGCGCGCCGCTGCTCGGGCGTCACGGGGACCTCGACGCGGTCACCGTAGTACCAGGAGCTCAGGGCCAGCCGCAGCCGCTGCCGGCGCGGCAGCTCCCCCCGGGGCGCCGTCAGGGGCCGCGGCACCTCACGCACCATCAGGCGGTAGCTCTGCCCGGCGGACAGCGCCTTATGGCCCTCGTCGAGCCCGCCCTGGACGTCCTGCTCGACGTTCCCGCTCTCGTGGCCCTCGGCGAGCAGCCTGCGGTCGTGCGCCTGCAGGGCCAGGCAGATGCGCCGGGTGACCCAGAACGCGAGCACCGGGCCGAGCACCACCGCGACGCGGAAGATCCAGGTCAGGGTGTTGACGGAGACCCGGAAGGAGTACGCGATCACGTCGTTGCCGCCGGCCGCCAGCAGGACCGCGTAGAAGACGATGCCGGCCACGCCCAGCGCCGTGCGGGCGGCCTGGTTGCGGGGGCGGTCGGCCAGGTGGTGCTCCGAACGGTCCCCGGCGATCCACTTCTCCAGGAAGGGGTACAGATAGAGGCCCGTGAACAGCAGGCCCGGCAGGATGACCGCCGGGATCAGCACGTTCCACATGAAGGTGTGCCCCCACAGCACCGTCTCCCACGGGGGCATCACGCGCAGGGCGCCCTCCAGGAACCCCACGTACCAGTCGGGCTGGGCGTCCGTCGCCACCTGATCGGCCCGGTAGGGCCCGTACGCCCAGACGGGGTTGACCTGGGCGAGCCCGCCGAGCGCGGTCAGCAGGCCGAAGATCATCAGGAACAGGCCCGTGGACTTAGTGACGAACTGCGGGAACATCGGCATCCCGACGGCGTTGCGGTTCGTCCGGCCGCGCTCCGCCCAGTGCGTGTGCTTGAGGTAGACCACCAGGATCAGGTGCGCGGTGATCAGGGCGATCAGCACACCGGGCACGAACAGCACGTGCACGACGTACAGCCGGGGAAGGATCACGTGCCCCGGGAACGGACCGCGCCACACGAACGAGCTCAGGTACGTGCCCACGACGGGGATCGACATCACGATCGTGTTCGCCGTCCGCATCCCCGTCCCCGAGAGCAGGTCGTCCGGCAGCGAGTAGCCGGCGAAGCCTTCGAGGAGCGCGAGGACGAACAGCGTCAGGCCCACGATCCAGTTGACCTCCCGGGGCCTGCGGAAGGCGCCCGTGAAGAACACCCGGAGCATGTGGACCGCGATCGCCGCCACGAAGACGAGCGCGGCCCAGTGGTGGACCTGCCGGATGAGCAGCCCGCCCCGCACCTCGAAGCTCAGGTCGAGCGTCGACAGGTACGCCTGCGACATGCGCAGGCCGCGCAGCGGCTCGTACGGCCCGGCGTACACGCCCTGCGTCATGCCCGGGTCGAAGAAGAGCGTCAGGTAGGAGCCGGTGAGCACCAGGACGGCGAAGCTGTAGAGGGCCAGTTCCCCCAGGAGGAACGACCAGTGGTCGGGGAACGCCTTGCGCAGCAGCGCCTTCGCCGCCTCGGCGGCCGGCAGCCGCCGGTCCAGTGCCACGAAGCCGGTCAGGGCCGCCTCCCGGACCTTCTCTTTCACCCGCCACGCTCCCTGTCGGCTCGCCGGCACCCGCTTCCGCGCGCGGGACCGCGGCTGATGGGTATCCGGCGCGCCGGGAGCTCAACCGCCTGACCGCCGGGTGTCACCCGGACCACGCGGCGCTGCGGGCGCCGTGTCGCACCGGCGCCCGCCCCTCACCTCAGCTCGTCGTCAGGAGTCAGGACGCGCTGCCGGGCAGCTCCGCCCGGACCTCCCGCGCCGCCGTGACCAGGTTCTGCAGCGAGGCCCGGACCTCGGGCCAGCCGCGGGTCTTCAGCCCGCAGTCCGGGTTGACCCACAGGCGCTCGCCGGGGATCGCCTCCAGGCCCTTGCGCAGCAGCGCCGCGGCCTCGTCCGCGCCGGGGACGCGCGGGGAGTGGATGTCGTAGACGCCGGGCCCGACCTCGCGCGGGTAGCCCGCCGTGGCCAGCTCGGCGGCGACCTGCATGTGCGAGCGGGCGGCCTCCAGGCTGATGACGTCGGCGTCGAGGTCGTCGATGGCCCGGAGGACGTCGCCGAACTCCGCGTAGCACATGTGCGTGTGGATCTGGGTGTCCGGCCGGACGCCGCTGGTGGAGAGGCGGAACGCCTCGGTCGCCCACGCCAGGTACGCGGCGTGGTCCGCGGCGCGCAGCGGCAGCGTCTCGCGCAGCGCCGGCTCGTCCACCTGGATCACCGACGTGCCCGCGGCCTCCAGGTCGGCGACCTCGTCGCGCAGGGCGAGGGCGACCTGGCGGGCGGTGTCGGCGAGCGGCTGGTCGTCGCGGACGAACGACCAGGCGAGCATGGTGACCGGGCCGGTCAGCATGCCCTTGACGGGCTTGCCCGCCACCGACTGGGCGTAGCGCGTCCAGCGGACCGTCATCGGCTCCGGGCGGGAGATGTCGCCGGCGAGGACCGGCGGGCGGACGTAGCGCGTGCCGTACGACTGGACCCAGCCGTGCTGCGTGGCCAGATAGCCCGTCAGCTGCTCGGCGAAGTACTGCACCATGTCGTTGCGCTCGGGCTCGCCGTGCACGAGGACGTCGATGCCGGCCTTTTCCTGGAAGGCGAGGACCTCGCGGATCTCGGCCTTGATGCGCTCCTCGTACGCCTCGGTGCCGATCCGCCCCGAGCGCAGGTCGGCGCGGGCGGTGCGCAGCTCCGCCGTCTGCGGGAACGAGCCGATCGTGGTGACCGGCAGCAGGGGCAGGCCGAGGTGGGCCCGCTGGGCGGCCGCCCGCTGTTCGTACGGCTGTGAGCGGCGGGCGTCGGCGTCGGTGACGGCGGCGGCGCGGGCGCGGACGGCCGGGTCCCGGGTGATGGCCGAGCCGGCCCGCGAGGCCAGGTCGGCGCGGTTGGCGGCCAGGGCGGCCGCGATGGTGTCGGGGCCCTGCGCCAGGCCGCGGGCCAGCGTCACCACCTCGGCGGTCTTCTGGCGGGCGAACGCGAGCCAGCGGGCGATCTGCGGATCGATGTCCCGCTCGGCCGCGGCGTCCAGCGGCACGTGCAGCAGGGAGCAGGACGGGGCGACGTCGACCCGGCCGGCGAGGCCGAGGAGCGTGCCGAGGGTGGACAGGGACTTCTCGAAGTCGTTGATCCACACGTTGCGGCCGTTGACGACGCCGGCGACGAGCCGCTTGCCGGGCAGCCCGCCGGCGGCCGCGAGGTCGCCGAGGTTGGCGGCGGCGGGACCGGTGAAGTCCAGGGCGAGGCCCTCGACCGGCGCCTTGGCGAGGACCGGGAGGGCCTCGCCGAGCCGGTCGAAGTAGGAGGCGACCAGCAGCCTGGGCCGGTCGGTGAGACCGCCGAGGTCGCGGTAGGCGCGGGCGGCCGCGTTGAGCTCGGCGGGGGAACGGTCCTGGACCAGGGCGGGCTCGTCGAGCTGCACCCATGCGGCGCCCGCGGCCCGCAGGTCGGCGAGGACCTCGGCGTACACCGGCAGCAGCCGGTCGAGGAGGGTGAGCGGCTCGAAGCCGGCGGCGACGCCCGGCGCGGGCTTGGCCAGCAGCAGGTACGTGACGGGGCCGACGAGCACCGGACGGGCCGTCAGGCCGAGTGCGAGGGCCTCCTTCAGCTCCGCCACCTGCTTGGCGGAGTCCGCGGCGAAGACCGTGTCGGGGCCGAGTTCGGGAACCAGATAGTGGTAGTTGGTGTCGAACCACTTGGTCATCTCCAGCGGCGCCACCTCCTGAGTGCCACGGGCCATGGCGAAGTAGCCGTCCAGGGCGTCGGCCTCGACGGCCCCGCGGTGCCGCTCGGGGATCGCGCCGACCATCACACTGGTGTCCAGGACGTGGTCGTAGAACGAGAAGTCGCCCGTGGGCACTTCGTGCACACCGGCCCCGGCCAGCTGCTGCCAGTTCGTACGGCGCAGTGCGGCGGCCGTGTCCCGCAGGGCACCGGCCGTGACGCGGCCCTTCCAGTACCCCTCGATCGCCTTCTTCAGTTCACGGCCCTGACCCTGCCGGGGGTAGCCGTGGACGGTGGCCTGTGCTGCCGCGGCTGCGGACTTGCTGGTCACGGAACTCTCCTTCGCGAGTGTGCGTGCGTCCATGACCCCGGGGACGGACGAAAGGCGCGAAGGAACGGCGGACCGGGCGGGCCCCGCCGCGATGCGGTCGCTCGTAGCGCCGCCGCGTGTGCCCGCCTGATGTGTGCGCCGACCCGCCCTCGAGGTCACCGGGATCTCCGTGCGCTCGGCAGCGCACGGGCAGTCGGCAGGTCTTCGGACTCGCGGGCACGCCACATCACATGGCACCTACTGGCCGTCGCTTCCCGGACCCGTACGGATCCAGTGCGTATGACGGCGGTCGTTCCCGCTCACCGCTGCGGGGCAGTCCCGGATTCCCACCGGGTTCCCTCTTGCGACGCGCCTGCCTGGCGAGCAGGGCGAACCAGCTGCACTGTCACTCTAGGCCGCGGGGCAGGGACACGGAAGAGTGAAGTGGCGCGCCTCACGAGGCGGTTCGCGTCGCCAGCTTCAGCCGCAGCTCCATCTCGTGCTCGCCGGAGACGTGACCGCGGTGCTCGGCGTCGAAGGCGCGCTCCAGCTCCTCCTTGACCTGGCGGACGGGATCGGCGGCACCGAACAGGTCGGCCGTGACCGTTCCCGAGAGGGGAGCCTTCCCCGGCTGCGCCGCGCCCTCGCCCAGCCGCGTGCGGGTGTCGACCGTCATGCACCAGATCATCGGGCCCGCACCGGGCGCGCCCGGGCTGGTCTCGCTGCGCGGCGGACCGGCTTCGGGGAACGCGGCCTCCAGGACGCCGAAGACGGCGCCCGCGTCCTGGTGGCCGCAGTCCGTCAGATGCACGCTGACGTGGTCCGCACTCTCCCGGGCATCCGTCACCTGCTCCTCCTCCGCCGTCGTTGCCGTGACCGGGCCGCCGCCGTGCGCGGAGAAGCCCTGCTCCGACCGTACGGCGCGCCCGGGTTCCGTGCCGCGGGCTGTGCGACCATACGGGCCAGGTGCCCCGTTCCCGCCGGGAGATGCCGTCCCGGCGCCGGCGGCCTCACCCGAACGGTGGAATGCGCCCAAAGTAATTGACTGATTACGCTTGGCGCATGACCCTGTGGAGCCCCGCACCGCCTCCGTCGCAGCCCGTGTTGCGCACCGCGGTCGCCGTGCTGGTCTCCGTCCTGCTGCTCTTCTCCGGAGGGAGCGGCACGGTGTTCGCCCTGGGCTCCGGCCCGGAAGAGGCGCCCGTGTCCGTGGAGTTCGCCACCGCGGACGACTGCGTCGCGGACAACCGCACGCCCCGCGTCCAGGTGTCGCCGGGCAGGCGTGCCTGCGTCCCCTCCCCGCAGGACTCCACGGGAGCCGGATCCCCGCCGGCCCCCGGCGGCCGGCTGACACCGCCGGCTCCCGAAGGTCCCGCGGTCACCGCCGGCCCCGCGCGCAACGACGTCCTGCGCTGCTGAGAGGAACCCCCGCCCGTCCCGGCCCCGTGGGGACGGGCCGTCGCGTCCGGCACGCCCGGAACTTTCCTCACACCTTCAGGCACGAGAAGCAGAGAGACGTCATGCCCCTCGATCCCGCGCGTGTCCTGAGCGCCTATCTGCGCGCCCAGGTCTACCGCGCCCCCGAACCCGGCCCCGAGCACACCTCCGCCGGCGGCGAGCAGCCCCCGGCCACCGCCCCGGATCCGCAGAACCCGTCCGACCCGCCGGGAAGCCCCGGCGCCACGCACCCCGCGCACCGGGGCGAAGAGAGGCC
>NZ_PXWG01000056.1 GCF_003011965.1 Streptosporangium nondiastaticum | reverse complement strand
CCCCCGGCGAGGTGCCGCGGCGCAGCCTGGCCGTGCTGGCCGTCGCCTGCGCGGCGGTCGGCGCCGCGGCCCGGCTCGGCGGCGGCGACCTGGACGGCCTGATGCGCGCCACGTCCACCTGCCTGGCCTCGGTCACCCTGGCCGGCCTCCTCTCGGCGCTGGCCCTGCTGCCGCGACGGACGTGGCTGTGGCCGGCAGCGGTGGCCAGCGCCCTGCTGACGGCGGGGGTCCTGGCGTTCTCGGGGGTCCTGCTGCTGATACCGGTGGTACTGGCGGGGCTGTCGTGGGGCTTCACGACGCTGTCGGGGCGGCGGGGGCGGGGGCGCGTCCGCGGCGAGGCGTGAGCGGGGGGCGCCCCCGACGCGGTTCACTTCCCCCAGCGACTGGCTTCGTTGGCCTCCCGCACCTTGGCACGGAGCGCTTCGGATGGCGACGGCTCGGGGTGCGGCTTGGCGGCACAGGTGCAGGAGCCCAGCGGGCCGGGGTAGCTGAGGTCGATCCCGTGAGCGGTCGCCCAGAGGTAGACGTTGCAGGAGGGGGACGACGGGGGTGGTTCGGGCGCCTGGATCGGCACGAACTCGGGGGCGGCTTCTTCACGGGCATGGGTTCCGAACCCGAAGGCCCGGAACCATGCCGTGCATCGGGCGATAAACTGGCGCACGTTAACGCTCCTTGGGCAGCGTTGACCACGCCCCGGGGTCGTTGCCGCGACCGCCGGGGTCTTCTTCTGGCCAGAAGCATGCACACCCCGCTCGCAGCAAGCAACGCGAACCGTGAAAGTGCATCGGAACGTGTGAACGTTGGCTGCAGCCGTCGGCTCCTACGGCACACTGAGCGCCACACGGCCACCCACGGAGGTTCGAAGTGCCCGCGCTGCCCACTGTGCGCCGCCGGATTCTCGGCGCCGAACTGCGCCAGCTCCGCGAGGGGTTGGGGCTCACGACCAGTGAAATGGCCGAGCGCATCGGCTGGCCCCAGTCCAAAGTGAGCCGGGTGGAAAACGGACGCTCCGGCATCCGCACCCACGAGGTCCCCTCCGTGCTGGACGCCTACGAGGTCTCCGCCGCCGACGCCCGGGCCGCGCTCTCCGCACTCGCCGCGGAGGGCAGGCAACGGATGTGGTGGACGCCCTACGCCGACGTGATCAGCAAGCGGTATGCGTCGTACATCGCCCTTGAGGCGGACGCGACGTCCATGAGGAACTTCCGCGACACACTGATCCCTGGTCTGCTCCAGACCGCTGACTACACCCGGGCAGTACTCGGTGCGCTTCAGCCGGACTTGACGCCGAACGCGATCGACGCCTTGGTGAGCGTCCGGCTCGCCCGGCAGAACGCCGCACTGCGCCGCAGCGATCCGCTCGACCTACGGGTGGTCCTCGACGAAGCGGCACTCCGCCGGGCGATCGGCGGCCCGCAGACCATGGCCCAGCAGCTCCGCCACCTCTTGGAGGCATCCGGCGAACCCCACATCACCTTGCAGGTACTGCCGTTCGCGGCGGGTGCGCACGCCGGGATGACGGGATCGTTCGTGATCCTTCAGTTCCCCGTCCGGAGCGATCTCGACGTCGTGTACACCGAGTCCCACACGAGTAGCATTCAGCTGGAGCGGAAGTCCGACCTGACGACCTACAGCCAGCTGTTCGAGAACATCTGCGCAACCGCGCTCAGCGCGGCGGCATCGCGTGACCTCATCGCACACGTCATAAAGGATCTGGAGTGAGGTACCCCGACCTGCAAGAGACGGCCTCCGGAAGCCTCACCTGGCGCAAAAGCACGTACAGCGGCCACCAAGGCGACTGCATACAGATAGCCGACGGCGTCACCGGCGCCGTCCCCGTCCGTGACAGCAAAACCCCCGACGGCCCCGCCCTGGTCTTCCCCACCAGAGCGTGGGCCGCTTTCGTGTCCCACCTCAAGGGCGCCGTCTGACGGCGGAGCCCGCTCCGCCTTCTCGGGTCACTTGTACGCCGCTCGCGACCGCGAGCCGGTGGAGTTCCGTACCCGGTGCGCCGCCGGCCCACATGCGCTGCTCGACCACCACATATCGGCCATTCGTTCGAATCCCGCTGTGGGTTCCCCCTCCCACGTTTGATGATCTCTGCGGTTCATCAGAGTGGGGGGTTGCTCATGTTCACAGCCGCACGGCGTGGCGTCGTCCACGTGCTGGCGCTGGTGTTGTTAATGACTGCGGGAGTCGGCGAGGCTGCTGCCGCGGTGCCGCAGTGGCAGGAAGTGGTCCAGGGTGCGAGCCCGCTGAAGGCGCGGGCGGTCCCGAAGCCTCCGAGGGCCATGTCGCTGGCGGAGCGCAAGAAGCAGGTGAGCAGCTCGCGGGGCAGCTACTCGCCGATGCGCGAGTTCGTCCGCCCCAGGGCGTCGGAGCCGTCAGCGCATCCGGGCGAGAAGCCGGACAGGCCGCTGAAGAACGGCCCCGCGGCGAGAGGTTCGGGGAGCTCTTTAGCGCGTGCTCCGGCTCCTGCAGGCGTTCCCAACCCTGACTGGGTGTCGTCATTTGCGGTTGCCTACCCAGGCACGCTGGCCATCGGCGGTCACCTGCAGTTCTCGTCTGTCCCGGCTTCCTCTGTCTCGGGGCTGTGGCTGTATGTCCTGGATGAGCAGAAGCGGCCGGTTCACCAGCAGGAGATCAAACGGCGGGATGCTGACGATCCGGTCGGGAAGTACCTGGAGAACGGTGTCTGGTGCTACGGCTGGTGGCCATCCGGCCCGTCTAACCCCTACCCCGACAACCAGTGCTTCTGGTGGACCTCCAGCTCGCTGGGCGGGCATCTGGAGGACGGCAAGAAGTACTACGCCTGGATCTTCCTAGAGGGCACCGACGGCTCGGCGAGCCCGACCGGAACAACATCGCCGTTCGTCGAGGCGTTCTACACCCCCGACATCCCGGGCGCGCAGGCCGGAAGCTGCACGTGTTACGGGCAGACGTACCGGGCGGATCCGGTCAACACCGCCACTGGCATGTTCTACGACCGGAACACCGATGCCACGCTCGTAGGCGCCGGAACGCCATTCTCCCTGGACCGGACCTACCGGTCCGACTCGTCCGCTGCCGGGCTCCTGGGCAGGGGCTGGTCCACACCCTTCGATTCCAAGCTGACGGCAGCCGCCGACGGCAGTGCCACGCTGCAGGAATCGGACGGCGCCCGGATTGTCTTCAAAGAGCGATCAGGAGGTTCCTACACCGCCCCGGCAGGCTCCGCGCTGAAGCTGGCCAAATCCGGGGGCACCTATACCGTCACCAGCCCGGATCTCACCCGCCGCACGTACAACGGTGCCGGCCTGCTCACCTCTGTCACCGATCGCAGCGGGCAAGGGCTGAGCCTGGACTACGCCTCGGGCCGGCTCGCCTCCGTCAAGGACGCCGCGGGACGGACCATCCCCTTCACCCTCGACGCCGCAGGCTTGCTGACCAAGGTGGCGCTACCGGACGGCACCTCGGTCTCGTACAGCTACACCGGCGGTCTGCTGACCTCCGTCACCGACCAGGCCGGTAAGACCTCGTCCTACACCCATGACGCGAACAAGCGTCTTGTCACCGCCACAGGCCGCGGTGGCGGAAAGGTGACGAACACCTACGACAACGACGGGCGGGTCGTCTCCCAGACCGACAGCTTCGGCAAGACCACCACGTTCACCAGGTCCGACAACCGTGACGTCCACACCACGGACCGCAGCGGTGGGGTGTGGACCGACGTGTACTCCGGGAACGTGCTGATGGCCAGCATCGACCCGTACGGCAAGAAGGTCGAGTACAGCTACGACCGCAACCTCCGGCCCGTATCGATCACTGACGCGCTCGGCAACACCACGGAGATGACCTACGACAGCGCCGGCCGCATGACCATGCGGAAGTCGCCGTCCTCGGTGGGCCTGGCGGAAACGTGGACCTACGACTCGGCCGGAAACATCGCGAGCCACTCCGACAGCCGGGGCAAGACCTGGAGATACGGCTACGACTCCGCCAACCGGATCACCACCAGCACCGACCCCTCGGGCGGCAAGGTCACCTACGACTACACCGAGCGCGGCGCGCTCGCCGGCGTCACGACACCGCAGGGCAAGAAGACCACCTATGCCTACGACGGGGCGGGGAACCGTACCTCCGTCACCAGTCCGCTGGGTGAGAAGACCACTTTCCGCTACGACGCGATGGGCCGGGTGACGGCCGTCACCGACCCTCGCGGCAACGCGACGGGCGCTGGCCCGAAGGCCTTCACCACCACGTACTCCTACGACAGCCGCGGCCTTCTCAGCAGCACCACCGACCCGCTGGGCGGTACCACCGCATACGGCTACGACGACGCAGGCCGCCTCACCTCGGTGACGGACCCCGCGGAGCGGACGACGTCTCGGGCCGTCTCACGAAGACCACCAACCCGGCAGGCAAGTCCGAGACGCGCACGTACGACGCCGCCGGCAACCTCCTCTCGGTCACCGATGCGCTGGGCAACAAGACCACCCACGCCTATGACAAGGCGAACCGGCTGATCAGTACGGTCACGCCCCGAGGCAATACCAGCGGCTCCGATCCCGCAGCCTTCACCACCAGCTTCGGCTACGACGCAGCAGGCCGGCGCATCTCCGTCACCGACCCGAGCGGCGCCGTCACGACAACCGCGTACGACGCACTGGGCCGGCCCACATCCCTTACCAACGCCCTCGGCGAAACGACCAGGACGACTTACGACGGCAACGACAACGTCCTGACCCGCACGGACGCGACCGGCAAAGTCAGCTGGTACAGCTATTCCGACACCGGCCTGATGACGGCCTCCGCCGACCCGCTGAACAACGTCACGTCCTTCGGCTACGACCCCGACGGCAATCGCATCAGCCGTACGTCCCCGCTGGGTAACAAGACCACCTGGACCTACGACGACGACGGCCGCCTCGCCTCGGAGACCGACCCGCGGGGCAACACCTCGGGCGCTGATCCGGAGAAGTTCAGGACCACTTACGGCTACGACCTCGCAGGCAACCGCACCAAGGTGACCAACCCCCTGGGCAAGGTCACCAGCACGACCTATGACGCCGCGAACCGTGCCGTGGCGGCGACCGACGAGCTGGGCCGGCAGACCAGGACCGAGCACGATGCGCTGGGCCGCATCAGCAAGGTCATCGGCCCGGACGGCGCAGCCACCACCTACACGTACAACGCGGCCGGCGACGTGGCCACCCGCAAGGATCCCAATGGCCGCATCACCACGTACGAGTACGACGACGCCGGACAGCAGAGCTCGATCACTGACCCGCTCGGCCGCAAGAAGACCTTCGGCTACGACGCCGACGGCAACCTGACGAAAGCCACCAACGCGCGGGGCATCACCACCACAACCGCCTTTGACGCACGCGGCCTGGCGACAGCCGTGACGTACAGCGACTTCACGCAGCCGCTGTCAGCCACATATGACGCCCTCGGACGCCGCCAGACGATCACTGATGCCACGGGCACGCGAACCCTGGGGTACGACACCAACGGAAGGCTCAGCACCGTCACCCCCGGGTCCGGAAAGGGCTCTTATAGCTACACCTACGACGACGCCGGTCATCTGACCTCCCGCACGATCGACGGCCTGAGCCAGTCCGGCCCGGTGACAGGTCTCGCGGGCCTGTGCATCGATGTTGCGGGTGGTCTGAGCGCTGACGGCACGGCCCTGCAGACATGGTCGTGCAACGGAACTGCCGCCCAGCGGTGGACGCTGGAAGGCGGTCAGCTCAAAGCGCTGGGCAAGTGCGTCATAACAACGGGCACGGGCAATGCCAGCGCGGTGCAGTTGGCCGCGTGTACGGCCGATCAGGGGCAGCAGTGGACGGCCCGCGACGACGGCAGCCTGCTGCACAACGCCTCCGGTAAATGCATCGACATTCCCGGGTCCAGCACGACACGTGGCACTAAGCTCCAGCTCTGGGACTGCAACGGCACCACCGCACAGCGCTGGGCGCTGCCGAGGCCGCCCGGCCCTGTGACAGGACTTGCCGGCCTGTGCCTGGATATTGCGGGTGGTCTGAGCGCTGACGGCACGGCCCTGCAGACATGGTCGTGCAACGGAACTGCCGCCCAGCGGTGGACGCTGGAAGGCGGTCAGTTCAAGGCACTGGGCAAGTGCGCCGCACCGGCCGGCACCGGCAATGCCAGTGCCGTTCAACTAGCCACGTGCACAGGTGATCAGGGCCAGCAGTGGTCACTGCGCGACGACGGCAGCCTGCTGCACAGCGCTTCCGGCAAATGCATTGATATCCCCGGTGCCAGCACTACACGCGGCAGCAAACTTCAGCTCTGGGGCTGCAACGGCACCACCGCACAGCGCTGGTCACTGCCCAAGCGCTCGGCCGCCGTGACGACGGTCCAGTACAGCCACGACGCCGAGGGCCGCAGGACCAGCCAGTCCAGCACCGCAGGGTCCGTCCTCTACGACTACGACCCCGCAGGCCACCTCACCGGCACGACCCTGCCCGCCACCAACGGGCACTCGGAAAACCGCGCCTACGACAACGCCGGCCGGCTGACCTCCATCACCAGTTCCAAAGGCGACAAGATCCTCGCAGGCCGGCAGCTCGCACTCGACGACACCGGCCGTCCTGTCCGTATCACAGCAACCCGCGCCGGACAGGCCCCGAACTACCAGTACTACACCTACGACGACGCAGGCCGGCTGCTCACCGACTGCACCTCCACCACGCAGAACACGGCCTGCCCGGACACCACCGCCGCCACCGTGTACACCTACGACGCCGTCGGGAACCGCAAGACCCAGGCCAAGGCAGGCACCACAACCGGCTACACCTATGACGACGCCGACCAGCTCGCCACCGTCACCACCGGATCGTCCACCCGCAAGTACTCCTACGACGCCGACGGCAACCAGACCTCGGACGGCAGCAACACCTTCATCTATGACGCCAGCAATCAGCTGACCGCGATCACCGCCGGCACGGACACCTACACGTACACCTACGACGCCGACGGCAACCGCACCAAGGCGGCCAAGGGCAGCACGGCCCTCCGCACCACGTCCTGGGACATCAACGGATCCCTCGCGACCATCGGCGCGGAGTACAACGCCGACGGCAGCATGACCGCCGACTACCAGTACAACCCGCTCGGACAGCTCCAGACCCAGTCCGCAGGCGGGAACGCCTACCAGTACCACCACGACCAGCTCGGTTCCGTCACCGACATCACCGACGCCGGTGGCGCTCCCCGCATCCGCTACAGCTACACCGCGTACGGCGAGACCACGAGAACCGACGTCGCCCCGAACCCGCCGGCCAACGCCTTCACCTATACCGGCGCGTACACCGAACCCACCACCAGCGCCGCGGGCTACTACCTGCGCGCCCGCAACTACGACCCCACGACCGGCCGCCTCACCACCACCGACCCCGTCACCCGTCCGGTGGGCAGTCCCGCCGTCTCGGCCTACGCCTACGCCGACAACACCCCGACCCGCTGGACCGACCCGACCGGCCTGACTCCTGACGCCCCAGACGCCCCGGACGCGCACGTCAAGTCTCTCGGTGAAGGCCTGAAGACCTTCGGAGAAGGCTTCCTGGAAGGCCTCAAGCTCCCCTTTGAGGTTTTCGGCGACCTCTACAGCGCCCTCCGGGGCGAGAACGGCGGCGCCGGTGGCTTCGTCGACAAATACCTCCCGGCCCGACCTGCCTACCGCCTCTACCGCGCGGCTGAGATGTTCCGAGACCAGGGGTGCGAGGCGCTCGCGGACCGCTATGACAAGGCCGGCGACGAAATCACACAGCAGATCGCGGCCATGGGCCTTGGCGGTCTCACTGGGTGGCAACGGGCAGCAGTACTGCCCGAGGTCACGGAAATCGAAGTGGGCAATCTACGCTTCGGGCCGGGAGGAGGAGTGACCTCGGGCTATGGCGGCATCCCGTACAAGACTCCGATAACCCCTCAACTCAAGGAGCTGGTGAATCCCCAGCAGGGCGGGGATAACTGCCGTGCTTGCGCGGTAGCCGTCGATCGTTTGCTCGCTGAAGGAGCTCCGTCATCGGCACCCGGAGGCCTGGGCAGAGGCCCTCTTACGCCCCTTGAGAACCTCTACGGAGGGCGGAAGTTCAAGCCGGCCACCCTCTCCGGAATCGTTCGCGAGATCAAGACTGCCGGACACGGTGCCCGAGGTATCGTGTACGGGCAGAAGGGTAGGCAGGCACACGTCTTCAATGTCGTGAACACCAAGGGGGATGTCATCTTCATCGATGGCCAGAGCGGGCATGCCGACGTCGCTTCGTGGAGATCTTTCGCACTCTTGAGGACGGACTAATGCTAAGTTTCGAGCAAGCGGCCGAGCTGGCCGAAGAATTCCTAGCAGAAGAAGCAAAGAAGCCCGGTATTCCTCTCGTATTGGACGAGGAGTACCAAACCCAGGCGGGAGGGAACTTCTACTTCGGTTGCCAGTCGGCTGCCTACCTCAAGTCCCATCAGATTTCCGACATGATCATTGGCACTGGGTACGTCTGTGTGGATGGCGAGACCGGAGAGGTCCGGCTGCTCGGGGCCCTTGAGTCGGCTCAGCTCAACCTGTTTGACGATTAGGGTTGTTCAGCTGGCCATTCGAAAATCGCCATGACGTAGCTCATGGTCTCCATAAGCCGTACCCGCCCCAACTGAGCAGGTCACGTTGCATGCCACGGGCTGCGCCGGGTTGAACCACCCGGCGCAGCCCGGCGAGATCACACGGCAAGGGGCGGGCTGAGCAGCCCTCAGCCTGTCGGCCGATCCTTTACCCGACGGTCGACCAACCGTTCCTGCAGGGCACCTAGTGTCTGCCGCATGACAGTGATCAATCTGAGCGACACCGCTGCCGCCCTCCCCGCCGCATGGCGGTCCCGTGTGCTGGGGCGCGTCGGGACCGCCTGCATCAAGGTGCTGCGCATGAGTGAGCTGCCCGTGGAGGAGGAGAGCCACGACGCTCCGGAAGCACTGCTCGTCCTCGACGGACGGCTCGAACTCGGCCTCGACGGCGGGACGGTGACCGTCAGGGCGGGTGAGCTCTTCGTCGTGCCCGCGGGGACGCGGCACGCGGTCCGGCCCGGGAGCCGGGGCACGCTCGTCATCGTCGAGCTGGAGGAGCGCACCCCCGCCGCGGCTTGACCGCAACGTGCCTTGTCCGTGCCCGGATCCGGGTGTTCGCTGGACCATGGAAGTCCTACTCCGCGTCGAAGGAGGCAGTTGACCATGACCGTTCACGAGCCTGTTGCGGCGCCCGCCGCCGATTGCACCTGTGGTCCGGGCTGCAGCTGCGGATGCCAGAACGGTGGCCCGTGCAATTGCGGCGGGTGATCCTGCCGTCTGCGTGACCCAGGGGGCCGGTCGGCTGAGCCGTGGCCGGCCCTTCCCCGTACCGCTAGTCCAGCAGACCCGTCAGCCCGCCGCCGCGTGCCAGTTCCTCCAGCTCGTCGAGGGCCGCGCGGGCCTTCGCCGCCGCGTCGGGGTCGCGCCGTTCCAGGCCGCTCTCCTCGAACTCGTCCTCGTCCAGGCGGAGCACGGTGGCTCCGTCGGCCGAGACCCACAGGTCGAGGTCCAGGTCGGTGGAGACGACGGCGCCCGGGGTGATCTCGGCGGGGCGGGTGATGTCGCAGTACCAGCCCTTCAGGGTGCCGTCGGCGGCGCGCACCTCCTTGACCGCGTACCAGCGGTCGCGCCAGTAGTGCTCGGTGAAGACGTCGCCGCGCTCGAAGCGGACGAAGCCGAAGTCCCGGTCCGCCGGGGCCGCCCACGGCGCGCGCACGACGGCGTGCGTGCCGTCGTCGCGTACGACGACCGCGGGGTAACCGATGCCGGACCGGGACTCCTTGACCAGGGTGACCGTTACGTCACTGCCGGCCTTCAACGGGGTGCTTGCGGTGCTCATGGGGTTCGAGGGTTCCCCATGGCCAGGGCCTGAGGCCACTGGTTTTAGCCGTCGCCTCAGCCGATCACCGAGGCGCACGTGGTCGGCGTCGCATTGGCCGGGTCGAGGGCGTTGGCGACCTCGTGCGCGACGACGCGGTCGACGGTGCCGATCGCGATGTGCTCGGAGAAGTCCACGGCGCAGAGGTTCTGGAGCAGGACGTTGCGCACGTCGGGGCCGGTCAGGAAGCCGGAGGTGTACGGCGTGACGACCTCGTCGTACTTGGTCGCGATGACCGTGTAGCGGACGCCCGGCACGGTGTCGGGGACGGAGTTCATCTTCTTGAGGAAGTCGGAGCCGAGCGCCTGGTCGGTGAGGCCGGGGGTCAGGCCGCCGAGCGCGTTGCGGGCGCCGGGGATCTTGTCCATCAGGGTGACCAGGCCCGACAGCGTCGTGCCGTGGTTGTTGGGGGCGATGCCGGTGAGGGAGTTCACCTTGTCCTTGCCGCCCAGGAAGTTGAGGTAGTAGCGCGGCATCGCGCCGCCCTGGGAGTGGCCGACGATGTCCACCTTGTCGGCGCCGGTGGCGTCGCGGACCTTGTCGACGTACGCGGAGAGCTCCTCGGCCGACTTCGCGATCGGGCCGAGGCCGTAGAAGAGCGGTACGCCGGGCAGCTTGCCGTAGTCGAGGGAGAAGACGCAGTAGCCGCGGTTCTTCAGGTAGGGCGCGAGGACGAGCCAGTTGTCCACGGAGTTGCCCAGGGTGCCGTGCACGAGGACGACGGGGCGCGGGTGGGCGGCCGACGGCTTGCAGGAGTAGTCGTTCCAGCCACTGCCGCCGCCGGTCGCGGCGCCGGCGGCGGCCTGGGAGGCGCGGGAATCGTCAGACGAAGCGGCCGCCGCCCCGGGGGCGGTGAGGGCGGCGGCCGAGAGGGCGAGGGCCAGCGCGGGGAGCAGGGTGCGCAGGGGTCTCCAGGGCAGCTTCATATGAACACCTCGCTGGTGGGGGCTGGTGGGGGGTGATCACTGACGGTGGGCGCACGGGTGGCCCGGAACCGTGGTTTACTGAAAGAGCGTTAACTTACGTTCCAGTAAGGATGCGTGGCACGCCTTGATCGGTCAAGGAATCCGACACACGTTCTTTATGTGGAATACCTTGATCCGTAACGCATTTCAGGCCACGGCCCGCCTGCCCAGCGCCGCCGCCGGCCCCACCGCTCCCGGCCCGAAGCGGGCCCGCGCCCGGTCCACGGCCGCCTCGATCCGGCGCGCCTTCTCGTCGGCCGGGTCGAAGGACAGCTGGTGCGCGGCGGACCCGGCCTCGCCGAGCCCCTCCGCGCGCAGCGCCACGGCCCGGACCCGGGCGCGCTGCAGCCCGAGCGCGTCGTGCAGCGCGTACGCGGTCGCGGTCAGCTCGGGGGTGTGCGCGGTCGGTTCGGCGAAGGTCCGGGAGCGGGTGGTCACCGAGCCGTCGGCGTACCGCACGGTGAGGGTCAGGCCGCGCGCTACCTGCCCGCTCTCCCGCAGCCGGCCGCCCAGCCCGTCGGCGAGCGCCAGCAGCGCGCGGCGGCGCCGGTCGGCGTCCAGCTCGTCCCGCTCGAAGCGGTGTTCCGCGGCCGCCGAACGGGCCCGCGCCCCCGGCGTGACGGGGGTCGGGTCGATGCCGTGCGCCCGCTCGTGCAGCCGCCGGCCCGCCACGGGCCCGAGGATCCGCTGCAGCGCGGGCAGCGGCGCGGCCGCGATCCGGCCGACGGTGCCGAGCCCGTACGTGGACAGGGTGCGGGCGGTGGCCGGGCCCACGCCGTACAGGGCCGCGGCCGGCTTGCCCGCGAGGAACGCGGCGACGGCGGCCGGGTCCCCGGGGAGCGTGCGCACCGCGCCGGGCGGGCCGTCGTGCGCGGCCATCCGGGCCAGCATCGGATTGCCCGCGATGCCGACCGTGCAGTCGGCCCCGTACCGGGCGAGCGCCCGTACGCGTACGAGCGCGGCGAGCCCGGCGGGGCCCTGCCCGAAGTAGCGGGTGGCGCCGCGGACTTCCACGAGCGCCGCGTCCGGCGGGACCGCCTGCACGACGGGGCTGACCTCGGCGAGCAGCACGAGGAGCCCGTCGTAGGTCTCCTCGCCCAGGGGCGCGCCCGCCCCGGCGTGGAAGTGGACGTACAGCACCGTGGGTGCGGGCGGGTCCGGCACCGCGGCGAGCCGCGCCCGGGCGCTCATCCCGCGCTCCCCGGACTCGCGTGCCACAGCTTGCGGCCCGTGGCCGCTCCCTCGCCCGCGGGCTGCAGGTCCGCCCACGGGTGCATGGCGTAGCCGGTGGACAGGCGGATGCGGCGGTCCGGGCCCGCGGTCCCGGGAGCCGCAGCGGGGGCGGCCAGCACCGAGGCCACCGCCTCCAGGCCGCCCTCCGCGCGGAGCTTCGTCAGCTGCGCGAGGTCCCACGCCGCCGCGCCCACCACGCTCAGGCTGCGCGGCCCGCGGCGCTGGACGACGCCACGGACGAGCAGCAGCCAGGAGTGGAAGACGGTGTGCGCGCAGGCGGGGTGGCTGTCGTCGAAGAAGGCGCAGTCGACCAGGCCCGTGCCGTCGTCGAGGGTGGTGAAGATGACGCGGCGGCCGGAGCGGACCGGCGGGGTCTGGGTGGCGGCCTTGGCGCCCGCGACCAGGACCGTTTCGCCGTGCCGGGCGTCCTGCAGCCGGCGGGCGGGGATGACGCCCAGCTCGGCGAGGAACGCCCGGTGGTCGGACATCAGGTGCCGGGAGGCGTCCATGCCGAGCACGCCGAGCTCGGCGCCGAGCCGCTCCTCCGCGTCGAGGTCGGGCAGGCCGAGGGGCTCGGCCCGCGCGCTGTCGATCAGGGTGGGCTGGTCCGGGCCCCCGTGCCCGCGGGCGCGCCCGTGTCCGCGGTGCAGTTCGGCGATGTGCAGGAGCAGGTCGCGGCGGTTGCCGCCGAAGGCGTCCAGCGCCCCGACCCGGGCGAGGCGTTCGGCGACGGGCCGGGCGGGCCGGGCGCGGTGCCACAGGTCGGGGAGGGAGGTGTACGGGCGGCCGGCCGCGATGCGCGCGGCCTCGGCCTCGCCGATGCCCTGCACGTCGGAGAGGGCCATGCGGAGCCCCCAGACACCGCCGCCGCCACCTTCACGATCGGACACCAGTTCGATCATATAGGCCGTACCCGACCGGTTCACGTCCAGCGGCAGGATCGGCACGCCGCGCCGGCGCGCGTCCGCGAGCAGCAGCCGCTTGGGGTACATCCCCGGGTCGTGGGTGAGCAGCCCCGCGTAGAAGGCCGCGGGGTGATGGGCCTTCAGCCACGCCGACTGGTAGGTGGGCACGGCGAACGCGACGGCGTGCGCCTTGCAGAAGCCGTAGCTGCCGAACGCCTCCACGATCTCCCAGGTGCGGCGCACGGACTCCGGCGAGCGGCCGAGCCTCGCCGCCTCCCGCCCGAACCACGTGCGCACCCGCCCCACCAGCCGCGGGTCGGACAGCGCGCGGCGCGTCTCGTCCGCGAAGCTCCGGTCGCAGCCGGTCATGATGCGCAGGATCTCGATGATCTGCTCGTGGAAGACGACCACGCCGTACGTCTCGCGCAGCGTGTCCTCCAGTTCCGGGTGCGGGTAGCGCACGGGGGCGCGGCCGTGCCGAGCCTCGATGAAGGGCCGCACCATGTCGGCCGCGACCGGGCCCGGCCGGAAGAGGGAGATGTCCACCACGAGGTCGTGGAAGGTCTCGGGCTGCAGCCGGCCGACGAGGTCGCGCTGGCCCGGCGACTCGATCTGGAAGCAGCCGAGCGTCTCGGCCGACCGGATCAGCTCGTACGTGCGGGGGTCGCCCGGCGGCACGTCCGCGGGGTCGTCGAGGTCGAGGTGCCGCCCGGTGGCCCGCTCGATCTCGGCCACCGCGTGCGCCATCGCGGACTGCATCCGCACGCCCAGCACGTCGAGCTTGAGCAGCCCGAGCTCCTCCACGTCGTCCTTGTCGAACTGCGCCATGGGGAAGCCCTCGCCGCTGGTCGGCACGACGGGCGTACGGGCGCGCAGGGACGCGTCCGACAGCAGCACGCCGCACGGGTGCATGGCGACGCCGCGCGGCAGCCCGTCCAGCGCCTCGACCAGCTCCCACAGCCGGCCGTGGTCCTCCGCGGCCACCGCGCGCAGCTCGGGCAGCTCGGCCAGCGCCGCGCGGGCGTCACGGGCGCGGATGTGCGGGAACGCCTTGGCGAGCCGGTCCACCTCGGCCGGGTCCTTGCCGAGGGCCGCGCCCACGTCCCGGATCGCGTGCCGGACGCGGTACGTCTCGGGCATGGCGACGGTCGCGACCCGGTCCGCGCCGAAGCGGTCGAAGATCGCGCGGTAGACGTCCAGGCGGCGCGCGGACTCCACGTCGACGTCGATGTCGGGCAGCGCCTTGCGGTGGACGGACAGGAAGCGCTCCATCAGCAGGCCGTGCTCGACGGGGTCGGCGTGGGCGATGCCGAGCAGGTGGTTGACCAGGGAGCCCGCGCCGGAGCCGCGGGCGGTGACCCGGACGCCGAGGGCTCGGGTGTCGTCCACGACCCGGGCGACGGTGAGGAAGTACGAGGCGAGGCCCCTCCCGGCGATGATCGCCAGCTCGTCCTCCAGCCGCTCCCGGTAGCGGCGCTTGCGGTCGTAGCCGCGCAGCACCATGCCCGCCGTGCAGCGGGAGCGCAGCACGCGGTCGGCGGTGCGGTGACCGGCGCCGACCAGGTGCGCCTCGGGGAAGTGGACGCGGCCGAGCCCCAGGTCGTCCTCGGGGTCGACCAGGCAGGCGGCGGCGGTCTCCTCGGTCGTGGCGAGCAGCCGGCGGGCCGCGTCCCGGCCGAGCCCCGCGGCCTCCGCGACCCGCTCGGCGAGGGCGGCCATGGCGGCGGGCCCCTTGAGCCAGCGCTCGCCACTGTCGAGGGACTCCGGCCTGCGGGGGTCGATCGGGACCAGCCGGCGGGCCGCGTCGAGGACGTCGGCGACGGGCCCCTGACCGGGGTCGGCGTAGCGCACGGCGTTGCTGAGGACGGCGGGGACGCCCTGGTCGGCGGCGAAGCCGGCGGTACGGGCGGCGAGGCGCAGCGAGCCGGGACCGGTGCCGGTACGGCCGTGGCAGACGACCTCCAGGCGCAGGGCGTCACCGAACATTTCCCGCCAGGGCGCGAGCAGCCGGGCGGCCCGGTCCGGGCGGCCGGCGGCGAGGGCGCGGCCGGGCTCGGAGCCGGGGCCGAGGAGGACGTGCAGGGGGGTGCGGATGCCGGGGGCGGCGGCCGCGAGGTCCGCGCGGGTGAGCTCGGGGAGGCGGGCGACGGCGTTCGTGTGAGCGCCGGTGTTCGCGTGGGCGCCGGTGTTCGCGTGGGCCGCGGAGACCAGCCCGCACAGGGCGGCCCAGCCGCGCGCGCCGTCCCGGGCGAGGAAGACCGCGCGGGGCGCGGACTCGTCGACGAAGGCGCCGCCGCGCACGGGGGTGCGGGGGCGGCTGTGCGCGGACGGCTGCGACGGCTGCGGCGGGTCGTCCCGTACGGCCAGGTCCACGCCGAACACCGGGCGCACCCCGGCCTTGGCGCTCGCCGTGGCGAACCGGACCGCTCCGGCGAGGGTGTCGCGGTCGGTGAGGGCGACGGCGTCCATGCCGCGCTCTGCGGCGCGCTCAGCCAGCTGTTCGGGGTGCGTGGCCCCGTACCGCATCGAGAAGCCGGACGCGGTGTGCAGGTGCGTGAACGTGTTGAGCCCGGTCATCGCACCTCCTGCCGTTCCTGTCACCCCCTGGCCGAAAACCGCCCTCTCCATCCACCATAAACCACACTCTCGAACATTCGTACGAACACGTGTGCGGCGGGTGCCCCGGGCGTGGGCGTCGATCACCCGGACGGCCCGCACCGCCTGCGCGGGCCGTCCGCACCCCGCAGGCTCGGGGCATGCCCTCATTCGTCCAGGAGCTGCGGAGCGCGGTGACGGGCCGGGCCGCGATCCTGGTGATCGGCACCCTGGTCCTCCAGCTCGCCTTCATCGCCTCGTACGTGGGCGCCTTCCACAGCCCCCGGCCGCGGGACGTCGCGCTCGGCGTCGTCGCCCCGCAGCAGATCAGCGGGCAGCTGGTGCAGCGGCTGGACGGGCTGCCGGGCGACCCCCTGGCCCCGCGCGCGGTGGACGGCGGCGAGGCCGCGGCCGCCCGGAAGATCCGCAACCGCGATCTCGACGCGGCGCTGATCGTCGACCCCCGCGGCACCACCGACACCCTGCTGGTCGCAAGCGGCGCGGGCGCCTCCCTCGCCCAGGCCACCGAGGCGGTGCTCACCCGCGCCGAGGCGGCGGAGGGGCGCAAGGTCCGGGTCAAGGACGTCGCACCCGCCGCGGCCGGCGACGCCCGCGGCCTGACCGCGTTCTACCTGGCGGTCGGCTGGTGCGTGGGCGGCTACCTGTGCGCCGCGATCCTCGCCATCAGCGCGGGCGCCCGGCCCGCCAACTCCCACCGGGCCGTCATCCGGCTCGGCGCCCTCGCCCTCTACTCGGCGGCCGCCGGCCTGTTCGGAGCCGTCATCGCGGGCCCCGTCCTGGACGCGCTGCCCGGCAGCATCCCGGGGCTGTGGGGCCTGGGAGCGCTGGTCGTCTTCGCGGTCGGCGCGACGACGCTCGCCCTCCAGGGGCTGGCCGGGGTCGTCGGCATCGGACTGGCCATCGCCATCGTGGTCGTCCTCGGCAACCCGAGCGCCGGCGGCGCCTACCCGTACCCCCTCCTGCCCCCCTTCTGGAACGCCATCGGCCCCGCCCTCCCCCCGGGCGCCGGCACCTGGTCCGCCCGCTCCATCGCCTACTTCGGCGGCAACGGGCTCGCCCCGTCGCTGCTGGTGCTGGGTGCGTGGGCGGTGGCGGGAGTGGTGGTGACGATGGCGTGCGCGGTGCTTAAACGGCAGGAAAGAACTCCGAAGAGTGAACGCGCCTTCTAGCGGCGGCAGTTGATCCCAGTTCACGGCTAATGTGCTCTGCGGCGCCCCTGATCGGAGCGCCCCCCTTCCAGGAGGAGCCGACAGCTGTCGGGTTCACGGAGGGCCCGGACAGCCGGGTTCCTCCGGAGCGGCCACCGGGCATGGCCGCGTAGGGAAAGGGGGGCGCCCCTATGACGGGACGCCACCGGAAGAAGCCTCTGCGGGAACGGGTCGCTGCGGTGATCCGTGAACTGTTGAGGTGGATGTGCCGGAAGTGACCGGAGGCTTGCAGTAGGAGCCTCCGGCCGGAACATCGTTTCCGGTTGCCCTCGCCGCGGACGCCCATCCGTGGTGAGGGCCCTTTACTTCTTGGTGTGTCCTGGCCGCTCATACATCAGCCCTACGGCCAACCCCAGCCGGATACCGGCCAGCCGAGGCAAGAACCAGCCTAGCGTCTCCCCACCACATCCGGGCGGCCATTCAGCCGCACCGGTGACAAAGCGGCCCGGAAGTCCACCGGCCCAGCGGTCACGCACGCCGCCACCCGGCGCGCAAGTCCGGACCGCGCGCCCAGTGATGCGCTCATGAGCCGTTGGCAAACGGGACAGGGGCATGGATCCGGCGCGGCGCCGGGGTGGACGCTGTGACTCCCCATCCCTCGTCCTTGAGGAACGCCGTGCCCCCCGTGCCCCGTTTCCGGCCGCCGGTCGCCGGGCTCCCCGAGTCCGGTGCCGGGCTGGTTCGCCGGATCAGCCCGCATCTCGACGAAGCCGTCGCGTTCACCGATCGCTGGGTGCGGCGGACCGGGCTGATCCAGTCCTTCTCCGCGCAGCGGCGCTTCCGCAGGGCGGGATGGGCGGAGTTCGCGGCGCGGGTGGCGCCGGAGGCCGAGTGCGGGCGGCTGCAGCGGGTTTCGGCGTGGCTGGTGTGGTTCCACGCCCTCGACGACCGGTGTCATCACCGGGAGGAGGAGAGCGCGTACGGGTACGACGCGCTGCCCGACTTCCTGCCGCCGGACGGCGGGCGCACGCCGCCGCCGCGGACCGCCCTGCAGCGGGCGCTCGCCGACGTCTGGCGGATGACCGCGCCCGCGATGTCGCCCGCGTGGCGCGCCCGGGTCACCGAGCGCTTCCGGGAGTGCGCCGCCGGGCGGCGGGCGTGGGACGGGCTCGCGTCCCGGTCCGTGCCCGATCTCGTCGCATACGCCTGCGGAAACGAATTAGCGGAGCCCGTACGGGAGCTGGCGTCCTTTCAGGCCGCCTGCGAAGCCACGTACGCCGTGCTCACCCGGGGCGGCTCCGCCCGGGAAGCGCTCCGGGGCGCGCTGACCCGTCTCGAACACGAGGCGCCCTCCCCCGCCGTCGCCGCCTGGAGCCGCGCGCTCTCCCTCTGGGCCGACGGCCACCTGGCGTGGGCCCCGCGCGAGGGGCCGGCCGGGGAGACCCGGCGGCTGCTCCTCGCCGACGACGTCACCGGTGTCCCTGTGGACCTGCTGCGTCCCCGGCGTCCCGCGCCGCCGCCCGTCCCCTCCACGAGCGGCGGCGCGGGCACCGCCCTACATCGTGGCCGCGAGTAGCTCGCGCGTGTAGGGGGCCTTCGGATCGTCGAAGACCTCGTCCCGCGCGCCGCTCTCGACCACGCTCCCGGCCCGCATCACCGCCACCCGGTCGCAGAAGTGCCGGACGACGGCGAGGTCGTGCGAGACGAACAGCAGGGACAGGCCCAGTTCGGCGCGGAGGTCCATGAGCAGGTTGAGCACCTGGGCCTGCACGGACACGTCCAGCGCCGACACGGGCTCGTCCGCGATGACCAGGCGCGGGCGGAGGGCGAGGGCGCGGGCTATGCCGATGCGCTGGCGCTGGCCTCCGGAGAACTCGTGCGGATAGCGGTGCAGATGGGCCGCCCCCAGGCCCACCTGCTCCAGCAGCTCGGCCGCCCGCGCGCGGCGCTCCCCCTTGTCCAGGCCGGTGTGCACCCGCAGCGGCGTGGTGACGATCTCCTCGACCGTACGGCGCGGGTTGAGCGACGCGTACGGGTCCTGGAAGACCAGCTGTACGTCGCGGCTGAGCTCGCGGCGCAGGCGGGTGTCGGCCGCGGCGCGGGTGATGTCCCGGCCGTCGAACCGCACGTCCCCCGACGTGGGCCGCTGCAGTCCCGCGAGGACCCGCGCCGTGGTCGACTTCCCGGACCCGGACTCCCCGACGAGGCCGAGGGTTTCCCCCGGGCCGATGCGCAGGCTCACGCCGCGCACGGCTCGTACGGGGCCGCGCCCTCTCCGAAGGAGCCCCCGGCGGCCTCCGAACTCCACGTGGAGGTCGACGACCTCGGCGAGGGGGCGTGCGGGTGCCGCGGCCTCTTGCCGCCCGGCGCCACCGGGCAGCCCTCCTCCCGCCGCGGCGACCGGCACCGGGTCGTCGACCGTCGGCAAACGCGTCCCCGGCACCGTGTTCAGCGTCGGTGCCGCGCCGATCAGGGCGCGTGTGTACGGGTGGGCCGCGGCGGTCAGGAGTTTGCGGGTGGGGCCCTCTTCGAGGCCCCGGCCGCCCCGCATGACGAGCATGCGGTCGCACGTCCCGGCGACGACGCCCACGTCGTGCGTGACGAGCAGCACGGCCGTACCGCTCTCTTCCCGGAGTTCCACGAGGAGTTCGAGGACCTGGCGCTGGACGCGCGCGTCCAGCGCCGTCGTCGGTTCGTCGGCGATCAGCACGTCCGGGCGGTTCATCAGCGCCATGGCGATCATCACCCGTTGCCGCATGCCGCCCGAGAACTGGTGCGGGTAGTCGCGGGCGCGGGCGGCCGGGATGCCGACCCGTTCCAGCATGGCCAGGGCCTTCTCCCGCGCGTCGGCCCGGCGGCGGCCGGCGCTCACGACCGCCCCCGCCCCCGCCGGGGCGTGTGCCCGGTACGCCTCCGCCAGCTGCGCGCCCACCGTGTGGAAGGGCGAGAGCGCGGCCAGCGCGTCCTGGAAGACCATGGCGATCCGGGAGCCGCGCAGGGCGCGCACCGCGGACTCGGGCGCGCCCACCACCTCCTCGCCTCCGATCAGCACGCTCCCGCTCACCCGCGTGCGGGCCGGGTCGTGGAGCCCCATGGCCGCCAGCCCCACCGTGGACTTCCCCGAGCCCGACTCGCCCACCAGGCCGAGGACTTCCCCGGGCGCCAGGTCGAAGGAGAGGCCTTCCACGGCGGTGGTCTCCGTACCGCCCCGCCCCTTGAAGGTGACCGTCAGGTCCCGTACGGACAGTGCCGGGAGGTCCCGTGCGGACGGTGCCGGGGTCATGCGAGCCTCACCCTCGGGTCGAGCCGGGCCGTCACCAGGTCGGCGAGGGCGACGAACACCACCACGAAGAAGGCGGCGAGCAGCACGGTGCCGACGACCGTCGGCAGGTCGTTCTGGACGACGGAGTCGACGGCGAGCTTGCCGATGCCGCCGAGCCCGAAGACGGTCTCGGTGATGAACGCGCCGCCGAAGAGCGCTCCGGCCTCCAGGCCGAGCAGCTGGACGAGGGGCCCGGCGGCGCCGCGCGCCGTGTACTTCGCGTGGGCCCGCAGCGCGGTGAGTCCCTTGCCGCGGGCCGTCCGCACGTACGCCTCGTGCATCGTCTCCAGCGTCTGGGAGCGCGCGAGGCGGGCGAAGACGGCGGCGTTGACGAAGCCGAGGACGAGCCAGGGCAGGAGCAGCCCGGCGGCCCACGCGCCGGGGCCGCCGGCGAGGGGGACGTAGCGGGGCGGCGGCATGAGGCCGGTCGAGTAGACGAGCAGGTACTGCAGGGCGTAGCCGAGGAAGTAGATCTGCACGCTCGCGCCGACGAGGGTGAAGCCGGACAGCAGCCGGTCGGTGGCCGTGCCCCGGCGCAGTGCGGCGGTGAAGCCCGCGCCGATGCCGAGGACGACGATCACCGTGAGCGCCCCGCCCGCCAGCGACAGCGTGACGGGGAAGCGGTCGCCGATGGCGTCGAGGACCGGCTGGTGGAGGGTGTAGGAGTAGCCGAGGCAGGGGGCGGTGCAGTCGATGGGGCTGCCGTCGACGTCGCTGATGGTGCGGCCGGCGACGAGGCCGCGCAGGTAGTCGAGGTACTGGCCGGCGAGCGGCTGGTCGAGGCCCATGCTGTGGCGGACGGCCTCGACCTGTGCGGTGTCGCACTTGGGGCCGCAGGCGATGAGCGCGGGGTCGGAGGGGGCGGCGTAGAAGAGCCCGAAGGCGGCGGCGGTGATGGCGAGGAGCACCGCCGCGGCCTGCAGGGTCCGTCGCAGGAGGTAGCCGGTCATGGAGCCTCACGACCTCTTCAGGTACAGGTCGGCGGCCGCGATGGAGCCGTAGATCGGGTGGATCGCGGCGCCGCCGATGTTCGTCCCCCGGAACTGGGTGACGGCGGTGTAGAGGAACGGCACGACCGGGACGTCCTTCATGACGGTCTCCTCCAGGGCGATGAGCGCGTCGGCCTTCTGCTGCGCGTCGCCGATGCCGGCGATGCGCTCCAGCTCCTTGTCCACCGCGGGGTTGGCGTAGCGGATGGGATTGGCGAGGGCGTCGAGCTTGCTGTGGTAGCTGTCGGGCAGGAGCGTGGAGGGGGTGGGCCAGTCGACGGAGTTGGTGGACAGCCACAGGTCGTACGGGGCGGGCCCGCGGAAGACCTCGTTGGTGAACGCGGCCTTCTCCAGGGGCCGGGTGACGAGCTTGATGCCGGCCTTGGCGAAGGCGTCGACGAGGACCTGGGCGAGCCGGTCCTTCTCGGGGGCGTCGCTCTCGTACGCGTACGTGAGCGTGTCGACCTTGGTCTTCGCCTTCGCCAGGTGCTCCTTGGCCTTCTCGACGTCCCCGGCGGGCGCCACGGGGTAGAGGTCGTACTTCTTCCAGCCGACCACGGCGGGCGAGGAGAGCGTGGTGGCGAAGTCGCCGAGGCGCGGGCCGCCGAGGACCTGGCGGGCCTGCTCGCGCGGGAAGAGGTAGTGGATGGCCTTGCGGACCTCGGGGTCGGTGACGCGGCTGTTCTTGATGTAGAGGTCGCTGGTGTACGCGCCCTGGCTGCCGGTGACGAGGAGGTCCTTCTTCTTGGGGTCGCGCCGGGCCTCGGCGTAGAGCTCCGGCGGCACCTCGCTCTTGGTGGAGAGGGTGCCGGGGCCGTCGCCGCGCCCGTTGAGGACCTCCTGCGCGGTGTTGAGGATCTTCTTGCCGAAAGTGAACTCGAAGCGGTCGGCGTACTGGTGGCGGATGGGGTCGGTCTCCGGCTTCCAGTGCGGGTTGCGCTCCAGGGTCAGGCTCTGGTTCTGCTTGTGCCCGGTGATCCGGTACGGGCCGGTGGCGAAGGGCCTCGTGTCGTAGCCGGTGCCGGTGTCCTTGTCCTTGCGGACGGGGGACGAGGAGGACTGGGCGGCCATGTAGGGCACGTCGGACTGCGGCTGCGGGAAGTGGAAGACGATGGTCTTGGCGTCGGGCGTCTCGATGGCGCCGAGGTCGCCGTGCTCGGGTCCCGCGTACTTCGCGACGGCGGCGGTGCGGTCCTCGGAGCCGGTGAGCCACTCGGGCCAGTAGGTGGGGCCGAGTTCGAAGCCGGGGGCGAAGGTGCGCTCGATGCCGTACTTGACGTGCTCGGAGGTGATCGGCTCGCCGTCCTCCCAGGCGATGCCGTCCTTGAGCTTGTACGTCCAGGTGCGGCCGCCGTCGGAGGACTGCCCGGTGTCGGTGGCGAGGTCGCCGACGAGCCTGGGCTTGCCGTCCACGACCTGATACTGGGTCAGCTGCCGGCCCCACAGCAGGGACGTGCTGTACGACTCGCCCGCGTAGATCTTCTGCGGGTCCAGATGGCCGTAGTCGCCCGCGTTGGCGATGCGGATCGTGCCGCCGCTCCGGGCGCCCTCGACGGCGGGAGCCGGGCCCTGGCTGTCCTTGGCGGTCCCGAGGGTGGCGGTGAGCCGCTGACCGCTCTTGGCGGCGGCCTCGTCCTCCTTCCCCTGGGAGCCCGCCGAGCAGGAGCAGAGCAGCATGACGGCGGCGAGGGCCGGTACGACTGCGGTGCGCGGACGGGTGCGGGGCATGGTGAACTCCGGGTTGAGGAGGGGAAGGGGAAGGTGGGGCGCCCCGTAGGGGGCAGCGCCCGTAGGGGCGCGGGGCTGTGCCGATGTGCGGCTCCGCCGCGTGGGCGCGACCAGCCACGACCGGCCCGCAGCCGGACTCGGCGCGCGCGGAGCGCTAGCGCACGATCCGTGGATCGAGCGCGTCCCGCACCGCATCGCCGAGAACGTTGAACGCGAGGACGAAGACGAGGATCGCCACGCCCGGGAAGACCATGTAGGTCGGGTCGTCGTAGAAGACCTCGGAGCCGCGGGAGATCATGCGGCCCCAGTCGGGGATCGGCTCGTTGATGCCGACGCCGAGGAAGGACAGCGCGGCCTCGGCGGTGACGATGCCGGGGACGGCGAGCGTGACGTGCACGAGGACGGGCGCCCACACGTTGGGCAGCAGCTCGCGCAGCACGATGTGCCGGCGGCTCGCTCCTACGGCCCGGGCCGCCTCGACGAACTCCCGCTCGCGCAGGGCCCGTACGGACGTGCGCAGGACCATCGCGAGCGGCACCCAGCCGAAGGCCGAGAACACCAGGATCAGCGAGGTGAACTGCATCCAGGCGGGCTCGTTCTCGCCGGGGCCGACGAAGCGCGTCCGGATCACCGGGCTGAGCGCGAGGAGAAGCAGAAGTGTCGGAAAACCGAGCAGCACATTGCATACGAAAGTGAAGGCCCGGTCGGCGAGGCCGCTCAGGTAGCCGACGGTCACGCCGAGGACGATGCCCGTCACGGCGATCACGGCGACGGAGGCGAGGGCCACCAGCAGCGAGGTGCGCATGCCGTACAGGAGCTGGGCGAGCACGTCGCGGCCGAGGCCGGGTTCGATGCCGAACCAGTGGTCGGCGGAGATGCCGCCATTGGGCTGGACCGGAAGGCCTTCGGCGCTCAGCAGGCCGGGCGTGTCCTGCCCGTAGTGGGCCGTGGGGCCCTTCCCGTAGAGGGCCGTGACCAGGGGCGCGGCGGCCGCGAGCAGCGCGCAGAAGACGACGGCGGCGAGGGCGGCCAGGCCCGTGCGGTCGCGGCGGAACGCGCGGCAGGCGGTGGCGAAGGGGCCTTGGGAGACGGGGGCGGAGGGCCCTTGGGAGGGCGCTTCGGGGGTGACCCGGGAGGGTCTCCCTGAGTGCTCTTCGGCCATTTGCTGCCGCGCTCCTGTATCGCTCCGGCCGCCGCTCGGTCACGTGGCGGGCCTCTTTTCGGCCGGTGTGCGGGGATCGCCCGATCCGGCGTGCGGATCATTAGATCCAACGAAATAGGCATCCGCAATCCATCTTTTTGAAGGCGGGTTGGGTAATTCATCATTGATTACAAGGAATCCTTGCTGGTCAACATCCCCGTAACATTAAATCCCCGCAATTGCCCCGAACCGGGCGCGCAAGGGAGCTCGACCCCCTCCCCCGAGACTCATACGAGACCTGCATCACATGAAATCCGGCCACTACTGAGGGTTTTCAACCAGCGACTGAAAGTGTTCGATCCATGTGCGTTCACGCTCAACTTGGGTAAGACTGCCGTCCGTTATCTGCAGCCACGAGCAAGGGAGTGTTCGGAATGCGGTACATCACTGGGGGCATCGCGATGGGCGCCGCGCTCGCACTGGGCGGCGGCCTCCTGGCCGCCGGAACGACGACCGCGAGCGCCGCACCCGCACCTGCACCCGCCTCCGCGATACAGGCGCAGAGCCTGTACGCCTCCTCCGCCCTGGTCCTGACCACCGGTCACGGCGCGAACTCCGCCGAGGCATCGGTCGACCGCGCGGTGACGCTGACCTGCTTCCCCAAGGCGATCGGCACCCACCCGGACGCGAAGGGCGCCTGCGCCGCACTGCGGGCGGCCGGCGGTGACTTCGAGAAGATCACCACCATCAAGTCCGGCACGGCCTGCACCAAGGAGTGGAACCCGATCGTCGTCACCGCCGACGGCGTGTGGGAGGGCCAGCGGGTCCGCTTCGAGCGCACCTTCGGGAACCCGTGCGAGGCGAAGGCGGGCAAGGGCACGCTCTTCGAGTTCTGAACCCCCCGCAGGCCGGCTGAGCGCAGCTGAACGCGGCTGACCGCAGACCGGCCGGGCACGGAACGGCCCCCGGACACCGTGGAGGTGTGTCCGGGGGCCGAGTCCTGCGGCCGGCCCATCGCTGCGGCCGGCCCGCGGCTCATGGGACGCCTCAGGGAATCGTCGCGCCGTACGCGGCGAGGATCTCCTGGACCGGCTGGAAGTACGTCCTCGGCGCCGGAACAGGCATCCCGCAGTTCCCGCTGCCGCCCGACAGCACGCCCAGCGCCGTGCTCCCGGCGAAGAGGGGGCCGCCGCTGTCACCGGAATCCGCGCAGGCACTGGTCTCGATGAGGCCGGTGACCTGGCCCTCCTTGTAGTTGACCGTGGCGTTGAGCGCGGTGACCGTGCCGGTCCGCAGCCCCGTCGTGGAGCCGCTGCGGCTGATGGCCTGGCCGACGGTCGCGGCACCGGCGCCGGTGATGGGCTTCAGGCCCGGGTCCACGGCGCTCGGGTGGTCGACCGCGGCGGTGTACGAGGCGAGGGCGTAGTCACGCCCCGGGAACGTCGCGGCCTCGGTCCGCGCGATCACCGCACCGCCGTTCGAGGCGCGCCAGTCCGCCTCGACCTTTCCGCAGTGCCCGGCGGTCACGAAGGCGGGCGGCTTTCCGGCCCGGCTCACGTTGAAGCCGAGCGAGCAGCGGTACTGCGCCCCCCAGATGCCGTCGCCTCCGGCGACGAACCGGGTGAGCTTCGTGGCGGACCGCTTGACCATCACCGCGCTCCCGAGCGATCGGGCGGTGTCCTTGATCCGCGCGAGGTCCGCCGCCGTGACCGTGGGGTCGGCGGTCAGAACCACCTTGTTCAGGCGCGGATCGGCCGCCCAGGCCGTGCCGGGGGTGGTGATGCGGGAGTCCAGCGTCGCGTGCGCGGAGTCGAGCTCGGCCTTCGAGTGCTCCACGACGCGGGGTGCGGCACCCGCCGCGCGGACCAGGTCCGCGGCCTCGCCGTCCGTGACGTCGACGACGAGCCTGCCGAGGGTGGAGTCGTAGTACGAACCGGCGGCGGCGCCCCCCAGCGCGGCGACGAGCCTCCCGGCGAGGGAAGCGTCCGAGGCGGCGGACGGTGCGCGGGCCGGAGCGGCGGGCGAGCCGGGCGAGGCGTCGGCCTGCTGTGGGCTGAGGGTCACCGCCGCGAGGGCGACGGCGGACGCGGCGGCGAGGGCGACGCGCGCGGGAATCCATCTACGCTTCAACTCGGCACCTCCGGTGGGGGGTTGGGCCACGGAGAGCTGATTCGCCGGGCCCGGAGGACAACGACACGGGCTCGCCGACGGCTTTACAGAGGGCGCGTCCATGCCAAGTTGACTTGTCGAGTATCCCGGACCCGGGGAGGGCGCGCACAAGGCGGAATTCCCTTGGCGCGCGTGTCGCGAAGCGCGCCCCCGCCATGCGGCGGGCGCGGATGGGGTGGCGTTTACGGTGCGGGGTTAGCCCGTCGGGGTCACGTGCGGGACCCGCGTCGGGGCGACACGCCTCGGGCGCCGGGCTGCGGCTCGCAAGCGGGGCGCCGGCTCGCAAGGGGCGCCGGCTCTCTCTGTCCGCCGCAACGGCGAGACGCCCAATGGCGTAGTCCGGTGGTGCCGGGCCGACCGGCACCACCGGACTACGCCATTGGAGTTGCGCGCCGCGGCGGATTCAAGAGCCCGGCCGCCGAGCGGCCGACGCTCAACCAGGGGTTCCCCACCGTCCCCGCCGCGACAGCAGTCACGTCTCCGTGGCCGGAGGGAGTTCCTCCGGAGGAGGAGGCGGCGGCGCCGGCGGCTTCTCCGCGGCCCGCGGCGGATCCGGCGGCACCAGCCCCTGCTGCGCCGAGCGCTCCAGGAAGCGCAGGAGCTCCACCGGGAACGGCAGGACCAGCGTGGAGTTCTTCTCCGCCGCCACCGCCACCACCGTCTGCAGCAGCCGCAGCTGCAGCGCCGACGGCTGGTCTGCCATCGTGGCCGCCGCCTCGGCGAGCTTCTTCGACGCCAGCAGCTCCGCGTCCGCGTTGATCACCCGGGCCCGCCGCTCGCGCTCCGCCTCCGCCTGCCGGGACATGGACCGCTTCATCGTCTCCGGCAGCGAGACGTCCTTGATCTCCACACGGTCGATCTGCACGCCCCAGCCGATGGCGGGGCTGTCGAGCATGAGCTCCAAGCCCTGGTTCAGCTTCTCCCGGTTGGAGAGCAGGTCGTCGAGGTCGCTCTTGCCGATGATCGACCGCAGGGACGTCTGGGCCATCTGCGAGACCGCGAAGCGGTAGTCCTCCACGGCGATGACCGCTTCGGCGGGGTTCACGACCTTGAAGTAGACGACCGCGTCGACCCGTACGGTGACGTTGTCGCGCGTGATGCCCTCCTGGGCGGGGACGGGCATCGTGACGATCTGCATGTTCACCTTGCGCAGCCGGTCGACGCCCGGGATGACCATGGTGAACCCCGGCGCGCGGATGTCGGGCATGAGCCGCCCGAGCCGCAGCACCACGCCGCGCTCGTACTGCTTGACCACGCGGGCCGCCGCCATGACGTAGACCGCCCCGGCGGACGCCACGCCCACGACTGCCACCACCAGATCCTCGACCATGGGAGGCCCCCTGCCGTACATCTCAGGTGTTATGTCCACGGTATGCCCGTATCGGGCACAGGGTCGAGCCCCCGGCCCTGCGTACGGACCGGGGGCTCGCGCGCACCGCCGGCAGGGGGCGGCGGCCGGGCGCCGTCAGCCGATGGTCACGCCGTAGGCCTTCAGCGCCGGCCCGACGGGCTGGAAGAACGTCGTCCCGCCGGAGCTGCAGTTCCCGCTGCCGCCGGAGGTGAGGCCGAGCGCGGTGGAGCCGGCGAACAGGGCACCGCCGCTGTCGCCGGGCTCGGCGCACACGTCGGTCTTGATCAGGCCGCGGACGACCTGGCCGTTGCCGTAGTTCACGGTGGCGTTGAGGCCCGTGACCTTGCCGCCGTGCACGCCGGTCGTGGAGCCGCTGCGCTGCACGGCCTGTCCGACGCTCGCGTTGCCCGCGGCGGTGATCCGCTGGGTGCGGCCGTTGTAGAGATTGACCTCGCTGGGGTGCGGGAGGGAGCCGTTGGTGTACTGCACGATGCCGTAGTCGTTGCCCGGGAAGCTGGTCCCGGTGGTGGGGCCGATGCTGGTCGTGTGCCCGGAGTTGGTGTAGTAGGGCGGCTTGCCCTCGGTGCAGTGGCCCGCGGTGAGGAAGTAGGCGGTGTTGCCCTTGCGCACGTTGAAGCCGAGCGAGCAGCGCCAGCTCGGGGCGTAGATCGCGTCGCCGCCGCCGAGGTAGGGGCGGAGGACGCCGGCGGTCCGCTCGACCCGTATCGCGTCGGCGGCGGGACCGGCCTGCTGCCTGATTCTGGCGAGGGCGGCGTCGGGGACGGTGGAGTCGGCGGTGACGACGAGGGTGCCGCTGTCCTGGTCGACGGCCCAGGCGGTGCCGGCGACGTCCGCGGACTGCACGGCGGCGCCGGCGGCGGCGAGTCCGGCCGCGGAGCCGGCGGCTCCGGCGGTGGGTTCGGCGTGGGCGGCGGTGCCGATGAACGCCGCTGCGGCGGCGAGGGTGGAGGCGAGGGCGACGCGGGTCGCCGTGGTGATCCTCACGTGGTTCCTCCCGAGTGGGGTCGGTAGGTGAGGCGCAGTCGTACGGGCACGCGGGATTCCGTTTTCGCCGTGCCCCTGACAAGCGCTTCTCGGGAGTATTCGGGCCACGCGACGACGGCCGCAAGAGCCGCTTTCGGCCGGGCGGGGGCCCCTCGCGGGGGGCGATGGACACGACGTGGGGGTGACCGGGTGCGCGGCACCGCCGGTCTCCGCCGTACGGGTTGCTCGCCGTCGCGGCGGATCCTTCTCGCCTGACGGCGAGCCCGTCGGGGCGGGGGGCAGCCCGGTGTGCGGCACCGTCTGGTCTCCGCCGTACAGGTTGCTCACCACCGCGGCGGACTCTCCTTGCCTGACGGCGAACCCGTCCGGACGGGAGGGGCAGCCCGGTGCGTGGCACCGCCGATCTCCGCCGTACGGGTTGCTCGCCGCCGCGGCGGAACCTTCTCGCCTGACGGCGAGCCCATTCGTGCGATGCAGCCCGGCGGTGCCCGCCCGCCTCAAGCGGAAAAGGAACCCCCTGAACTACCCCCGCACGACGTCCCGTTCCCCTGCCGGTACGGGGACCGTGAGCGTGTTGCCCGGCGGCGGGAACGGGCAGATGAAGTGGTCCGCGAAAGCGCACGGCGGCAGGAGCGCTCGGTTGAAGTCGAGCGTCACCCGGCCGTCGACGCCCGGCGCCGGCGCGCGCAGGAAGCGGAAGCGGTAGCTGGACACGCCGCTCGTCGCGTCGGCGAACACCGCCCACAGCGTCCCGTCCACCTCCAGCGCGGCCTGCAGCGTGTGTTCGGTTCCAGCGACCGTGAACGCGAGCTCGCCGTCCAGGCCCAGCCCGCGTTCCCGCCCGTCCGCGTTCGCCACGCTCACCCGCCGGCTGCTGCCGTACGGGCGGAAGACGCCGGGCAGTTCCCACTTCTCGTCGTGGTCGAAGACGTCGATCCCGGCGAACTCCCGCCGCCCGGCCGAGCCGGGGTCGAAGACGCGGACCGCCCACAGCCCCTCGCGCCGTATCACCACGAGCTTGCGTCCCCCGTACGAGACGCGGGCCGCGGCCGCGGGACCCTTGTCGGGGCGGAGCCGGACCACGCCGTCCAGCGGCCGTCCGTCCAGGGTGAGTCCGTCGACGGCGGTGGCGGTCAGCCGCACCGCCTCCGCTTCCTCCGCCCACTGCCCGGAAATGGCGGGAATCCGCCCCTCGGGGGCGTCGGCGAGCCAGTGCGTCCCCGTCAGGGCGAGGGGCCCGTACGGTGCCGAGACCGTCTCCGTGCGCTCTTCGCGCCACGCGTTCCACTGCTGTCGTGCGTCGCGCGCCGTGTCCGTGCTCATGGCCGTCAACCTTTCCATACGGGCAGCGGCAACCCGAGGTGTTCGCGGAGCGTCGCGCCCGTGTATTCCGTACGGAACGCGCCACGCTCCTGCAGCAGCGGCACGACGCGGCCCGCGAACTCGTCCAGCCCGCCCGGGGTGAAGTGCGGGCGGAGGACGAACCCGTCGGCGGCTCCGGCGGTGACGAGCTCGACCATCTGTGCGGCGACGGACGCGGGGGTGCCGATGAAGGACTGCCGCCCGGTCGTCTCGATCACGGTCTGCCGGATGGACAGCCCCTTGGCCTCGGCCACGGCCCGCCAGCGCGCGGCGACGGCGAGACGGTCGGCTATCGGGGCCGGCCCCGGGGCGGCTTCTCCGGCGGGGTCCGGGTCGATGCGGGGCAGCGGCCCGTCGGGGTCGTAACCGGACAGGTCCCGGCCCCACACCTGTTCCAGGGCGAACAGCGCGCCCTGCGGCGACACCTGCTGCTTGCGTATCTCGGCGGCGTTCTCCTGGGCCTCGGCGTCGGTGTCCCCGAGCGCGAACGTCACGCCCGGCATGACCTTCAGGTCTTCGGGCCTCCGCCCGTACGCGGCGAGCCGCCGTTTGACGTCGGCGTAGAGGGCCTGTCCGGCCTCCGGCGTCCCGGGCGGCCCGGCGAGGAACACGTCGGCGGTGGAGGCCGCGAACTCCCGTTCCTCGTGGGAGTGCCCGCCGGATTCCCCGGCGGATTCCCCGGACCGGATGACGACCGGGTGCCCCTGCGGGCTGCGGGCCACGTCGAACGTGCCGGAGACCGAGAAGTGGCGCCCGTGGTGCGCGAAGGGCCGCGGCACGCCTCCGGGCGTCCACGAGTCCCACAGTTCGCGCGCGGTGGTGACGAACTCGGCGGCGCGCGCGAAGCACTGGGACCGGTCGGGACGACCACCGCACCAGTCGGGACGACCACCGCACCGGAAGTTCTCGCCGGTGAAGGCGTCGGAGGAGGCGACCACGTGCCACGCGGCGCGCCCGTCGCTGAGGTGGTCCAGGGAGGCGAGCCGGCGGGCCAGTTCGTAGGGCTCGTGGAACGTGGTGTCGGCGGTGGCGGCCAGGCCGATCCGTCCGGTGACGGCGGCCAGGGCGCTGAGCACGGTGAGGGGTTCGGGGCGGCCGGCGGCGTCCAGGTCGTGGATCCGGCCCTTGTGCTCGGGCAGCCGCAGTCCTTCGGCGAGGAGTAAGAAGTCGAAGAGGCCGCGTTCGGCGGTGGCGGCGAGGTGCCGGAAGGACGGGAAGCCGATGTGGCTGCCGGAGTCCGGACCCGCCCACACGGTCGTGCTGCCGGCGCCGGGGACCTGGACGGCCAGGTGCATCTGCCGGCGCTGCCGGGCCCCGGGGGCGGTCATGCGGTCCTCCTCGCGGTGGTGTGGCGGTTGGCGGGGCGCGGCAGGCACAGGTGCTCGCGGAGCGTGCCGCCGGGATAGAAGGAGCGGAGCAGGCCCCGGTGCTGGAGGACGGGCACGGTGCCGTCGACCAGCAGCGCGAGGTCCCGGTCGGGGTCCCGGGGCCGGAAGTGGAAGCCGTCGACGACGCCGTCCGCCCACCAGGAGCCGGCCAGGTCGGCGAGGGCGACGGCGTCGGCGGCCGCGTACAGGGCGACGGACAGGGAGGCGAGGACGACGACGCGGCCGGGGTCGCGGCCCAGTGCGCGCAGCCGGGCGTGCAGGTCGTCGCGGGCGGCCCGGACCGCGCCGGGCGAGGGCGTGGGGCCGGTGCGGAGGTAGACGACGTCGGCGTGGCGGGCGGCGGCCGCGCGCGCCGGCAGGCGGGTGGCGTCGACGGCGGTGACCGGACGGCCCTGCGGGGGCCGGGGCACGGCGGAGGGCCCGTGGACGGTCCAGCCGGGTCCTTCGGCGTCGGCGTGGTGCAGCTTGTCGCGGTCGAGGAAGCGGCCGGTGGCGGCGTCGCGGATCTCGGCGCCGTCCTCCCAGCTGTCCCAGAGCCGGGCGGCGGCGTCGGCGACCGCGGCGGCCTCCTGCCACAGCGCGTCGGCGGGGGCCGCGGCGCGCCGCCCGAAGTGGCGGGCCTCGGCCTCGGTGGCGGACACCTCGGCGGTCCAGCCGGCGCGGCCGTCGCTCACCCAGTCGAGGGTGGCGACGGCGTCGGCGACGCGGAACGGCTCGGTGTGGGTGGTGGTGACGGTGGGCACGAGGCCGATCCGGTCCGTGGCGGGGGCGACGCGGGCGAGGACGGCGAGCGCGTCGAGGCGGCTCGCGCCGCGCCGGGGCGGGCCGAGGGTGTCGCCGAGGGTGACGAAGTCCAGCCTGCCGCGTTCGGCGAGGCGCGCGGCGCGGACGTAGGGTTCGGCGTCGCGGACGCCGGGGCGGTCGATGCTCACGGCCAGGTGCAGGGGCCGGATGGGTGCGGACATGGGATTCCCTGGGGGTGTGGGGAACGCGAACGGGCCGGCCGCCCGCTCGGTCGGGCGCACCGGCGCGGCCGGGCCGGGGTGCCGGTCCGGGCGGGAGCCGGGGGCGGGCGAAGGCCGCGCCGGTGGCGACGCGTTCGCGTGAGCCGGTGGGGCCGATGGGGCCGGGACGGCGAAGGAGGGCATGCGGAGGCTCCGTGCGTACGGGACGGCGCCTTCACGACGGACGCGGCGGCCGCGTCGGGCGCGGCGCATCCGGCCGCGCCCCTCAGCACGGCCGAACTCCGAGGCTATTCCGGTGCCTTGGCCAACTGTCAAGCTTGTCCGCCGACAGGTCCGCATCCTGGACACGTCGTCTCAGGGCGGTTGACGAGGAAACGGATGGCTGTTCCACTTGGCCCATGCACTCAGGGCAACAGCTCGTCACCCGGAACCACATCGACTTCGGCCGTGTGTGGTCCGCGTCGTGTCCCGGCTCCCCTGCGCCCCTTCCGGGCGGCTCCTGTCGTCAGGGCTGACCGCGCCGACCGCGGAGCCCTCTCACGTCAGCCACGCTTCACGCGGTGACACCTTCGCTCGGTCACGCCTTCACGCGGTTACGCGTTCGGCGGCGCCGTCAGACACGCCTTCCGTTTCCGTTACGCCTTCACACCAGCGGCACGTACGCGCCGCACCCTCCCCTCGCATTCCCTCCCCTCTCATCCCGTCCGCGCGCTCAACACCCGCAGTCACACCCGCCGCAGTCGCAGCAATCACAGCTCTCGCAACAGTCACAGCAGTTGCAGCAATCGCCGCAGCCGCTGCAATCGCAGTCGCCACAGTCGCACTTGTGGCACCAGCCTTCCCGCTGCTTTCCGTCCCACGGGTCGAAGTAGGGGTCCCGGCAGCAGACCTGGCACGTGCAGAAAAGCGTGGCCCACACGGCACAGCCGGCGATGAGCCCGCGCTGCCGGCCGCGCCGCGGCGGCTCGGGCGGCGCGCCGGGAGGCATGTGCCCGGGCGGCATCCGGTCCGGCGGCATGACGGGCGGAGGCCCGAACGCGCCCTGCAGCGAACCGTCCTGGAGCCCGGCGACCGCGACCGCGTGCCCGGCCCCACCGGCGTGCCCGTCCGCTCCGGCGTGCCCGGCGTGCCCGCAGCCCGCCGTACCGAACGCCCGGTCGACGGCGCGCTCCAGCTCGTGCGCGAGGAGGACATGTGCCAGCCTGCTCTGGCTCTTGCTCGCGAAGTCGACCTCGCGCAGCGCCAGGCGGACGCCGTGCACCGCGTCGTCGCACAGCCTGCGCACCTCGGCGAGCTCCGTGCCCGTCGCGGCGATCGGGTTCCACGCGCCGGTCTCCGCGTCCTCCGCCAGGTCCTCGACGGCGTCCAGCAGGTGGGCGAGCCGTCCGAAGAGCCGGCCCGCCTCCTCCAAGGGCCCCTTGTTGCCGGGCCGTCCGGCGAGGACGGCGGTGTAGCCGAAGGCCGCGGCAGTGGCCGTCTCGGTGGGCTCGGTCACCGTCAGCAGCGACGTCCCCGTACCGGCCAGCGCCTCGATGCCGGCCTGCCGTTCGACCGCGTCGACCAGCACCGCGGTGTCGAACCCGAGGTCGGCTCCCGTACGGGCGCCCGCGCGGTCCCACTTCGCGGCCACGCGGCGCGCCGCCGCGGCGACCGGGCGGCGCGCCAACACGCCGTCGCCGTCCTCGACATGGTCGCGCATCTTCGCCGACGCCAACACCAGCGAGACCGAAGCGGCCAGCCGCGCGCCCTCACCCTTGGCCACGGAAGCGGTGCGCATGCCGCGCAGCGGGCACGGGCCCGCCGTGCGCCGCCAGGAGTTGGCGCCCTCGTCCGCCGGCGACTGGGCCTCCACCAGGACCGATATGACCAGACCGTCGTAGTTGGTGGCCGCGCGCGCGAACTGCCCGTGGTCGCCGCGCAGCGCGAGGCACAGTCCGCACAGATGCGCCATCCATTCCGTGCGCATGGCTTCTGACAACCGGTGCCGGCATGGCCTTATGATCCCGAACAAAACCCAGCCCCCGTGTGTGGTGTGAATGGACCCGGGCATCCTAATCACCTGACCACCCGACCCGACCGGGGCCCGCACCACGCCCCCGAACTGCCCGCCGTAACCGCATATGCCCAGGTCCAGGGCGCAAGAGGGGGCCTACGGGGTTTCTGACGCACCGCCACCCGCTTTGCACCAGATGCGTCACGAAATGCTCGTCCGGCGGCCATCCGCTTGGCACACCATCCGCATCATGGACGACGATAGGGATGCGGACGGAACACACCGCGTGTGAGAGGAGGCGTTCATGGGATCGGTGCGCAAGGCGAGTGCCTGGCTCGGCCTCGTCGACGACAGCGATGACGAGCGCTACTACGACGACGACTACGCCGAGGGACCCGAGCCCGGCGACGCCTGGGTCACCAACCCCAAGGTGCGCGTGGCGGACGAGGCCGCGCAGGAGCAGGGCACGCGCATCGCCACCGTCACGCCGGACGGCTTCCGCGACGCCCGGGGCATCGGCGAGCTCTTCCGTGAGGGGGTGCCCGTGATCGTCAACCTCACGGGCATGGAGCCCAACGACGCCAAGCGCGTCGTGGACTTCGCCGCCGGCCTGACGTTCGGGCTGCGGGGCTCCATCGAGCGCGTGGCCAACCGGGTCTTCCTGCTGACCCCCGCCGACTACAAGGTGGTCAGCGGGGAGCCGGTGGGGCGGGCGAACGGCGGCTTCTACAACCAGAGCTGAGGTGCGCGGCGCGAGCCGCGCACCCCGGGCGGGGCCTTACCGGAACGCGTCGAGACCGGTGAGCGCCTTGCCCAGCACCAGCTGGTGCATCTCCACCGTCCCCTCGTACGTCAGCACGGACTCCAGGTTCGTGGCGTGCCGCATCACCGGGTACTCCAGCGAGATCCCGTTCGCACCGAGGACCGTCCGCGCCGTCCTGCAGATCTCGATCGCCTCCCGCACGTTGTTGAGCTTGCCGAAGCTCACCTGTTCCGGCCGCAGCGTCCCGGCGTCCATCCGCCGCCCCAGGTGGTGGGCCAGCAGGATCCCCTTGTGCAGCTCCACCGCCATGTCGGCCAGCTTGGCCTGGGTGAGCTGGAAGGCGCCGATCGGCTTCCCGAACTGCTCGCGCGTCCGCGCGTAGTCGAGCGCGGTCTCGAAGCTCGTGCGCGCCGCGCCCATCGAGCCCCAGACGATGCCGTAGCGCGCGTGGCTCAGGCAGCTCAGCGGGCCGCGCAGGCCGGTGGCCTCCGGCAGCACGGCGTCCGCGGGCAGCCGCACCTCGTCCAGGACCAGCTCGCTCGTGACCGAGGCGCGCAGCGACCACTTGTGCCGGATCTCCGGCGCGGACAGGCCGGGGCGGTCGGTGGGCACGACGAAGCCCCGGATGCCGCCGTCGGTCTGCGCCCAGACCACGGCGACGCCGGCGACCGAACCATTGGTGATCCACATCTTGCGGCCGGTCAGCACCCAGTCGCCGCCGGCGTCGCGCTTGGCGTACGTGCGCATGCCCGCGGGGTCCGAGCCGTGGTCGGGCTCGGTCAGGCCGAAGCAGCCGATGGTCTCGCCCGCCGCCATCGCCGGCAGCCACCGCTGCTTCTGCTCCTCGGAGCCGAAGCGGTGGATCGCGTACATCGCGAGGGAGCCCTGCACGGAGACCAGGGAGCGGATGCCGGAGTCGGCGGCCTCCAGCTCCAGGCAGGCCAGGCCGTACTGCACGGCGCTCGCGCCCGCGCAGCCGTAGCCGCTGAGCTGCATGCCGAGGGCGCCGATCGCGCCGAGCTCGCGGGCGAGCTCCCGGACGACGGGGAGTTCGCCGGACTCGTACCACTGCGCGATGTGCGGGAGGACGCGGTCGGCGGCCCACTGCCTGACGGTGTCCCGGACGGCGCGGTCCTCGTCGGTGAGGAGGTCGTCGATGCCGAGGGGGTCATGCGGGTCGAACACGGGTGCCTCCGGCGGGGTGCGGCGGGGTGATCGCTTCCGCGGGGCACGCTACGGGCGGGTAGCGTGACCGTCCAGCCCCGGACGGGCGTGAGGTTCGGCACCGCCGGCCCGCGCCGCCGTGGTTGCTCGCCGTTGCGGCGGGGGAAGGGCCCCGGTCCCGCCCTTTCTCCGTTTCCTGGGGGCAAGCCCCAGCCCCCCGCGGGGTTCCGGGGAGGGGCGGCCACCCCCAGCTCCCCGCAGGGGTTTCGGGAAGAGGTGGGACCGGGGCCTCTTCCTCCGCCGCGACGGCGAGCAACCACCCCGCTACCTGACCGGCGGTGCCGGAACCTCCTCGGCTGACGCCGGAGACGGCGCCGCCCCGCAATCCATCGCCCGCGGCAGGCGCAACGCGGCAACCGCCCCCACCAGCAGCAAACACGCACTGAGCGCCAGCGTCACGTGCAACCCGTGCACGAACGCGTCGCGCGCGGCGGCCCGCAGCGCGGCCCCCGCCGGTCCCCCCAGCCGGGAGGCGACGTCGTAGGCCTCGCCGAGGGAGTGGCTCGCGGAGGCGCCGGCCGCGCTGGGGACGCCGGGGACGGAGGCGACGCCCGGCGCGTAGGCGGCGTTCATGACGCTGCCCAGCAGGGCGATGCCGATGCCCGCCCCGAGCTGGTACGAGGTCTCGCCGATCGCCGCGGCGCCGCCCGCGGACTCCGCGGGCGCCTCGCTGAGCATCGACTCGTACGCGCCGAAGAGCGTGGTCTCCAGGCCGAAGCCGAGCAGGACGAAGCAGCCGAAGAGCGCTCCGGGCCGGTCGTGGAGGCCCATCGCGGTCAGCGAGGCGACGGCCGCGGCGGTCAGCACGAAGCCGAGGGCGACCATCGCGCGGGGGCCGAGCCACTGCAGCATGCGCGAGCCGACGAGCCCCGCGGCCATCGCGGCGAGCGTGAGCGGCAGCAGCCGCAGCCCGGTCTCCAGCGGGGTGAGCCCGAGGACGAGCTGGAGGTACTGCGCGGCGATCAGCTCCAGGCCGACGAGCGCGAGCATGGCGAGCACGATGCACCCGACGGACGTCCCGAAGGCGGGCCGGGAGAACATCCGCAGGTCGACGAGCGGGTGGGCCCGCCGCCGCTGCCGGCGGACGAAGAGGACGAGCAGGGCCGCCCCGACCGCGCCGGGGACGACCGTGCCGAGCGAGAGCGCCTCGCCCGTGCCGGCCCGCTTCACTCCGAGGACGAGCCCGAACAGCCCGAACGCGGCCATCAGCGCGCCGGTCACGTCCCACGGCCCGTCGCGGGGCCCGGTCGACTCGGGCAGCAGCCACCGTCCCACGGGCAGGGCCGCGGCCATCAGCGGGATGTTGATGAGGAAGACCGATCCCCACCAGAAGTGTTCGAGGAGGAAGCCGCCGAGCAGCGGACCGACCGCCGCGCCCACCGCGGCGACCGCGCTCCACACGCCGACGGCGAGGGCCCGCTCGCGCCGGTCGGGGAAGACCTGGCGGAGGATGGACAGCGTCGCCGGCATGATCATCGCGCCGCCGGCGCCGAGCAGCGCGCGGGCCCCGATGAGCACTTCCGGGGTGGGGGCGAAGGCCGCGAGCGCGGAGGCGGTGCCGAAGAGCCCGTAGCCGAGCAGCAGCACCCGGCGGCGGCCGACGCGGTCGCCGAGGGTGCCGAAGAGGATGAGCAGCGAGGCGCACACCAGCGGGTAGACGTCGACGATCCAGAGCAGCTGGATCGCGCCGGGCCGCAGGTCCTCGGTGACGGCCGGGACGGCGACGTGCAGGACGGTCGCGTCGACGGCGACAAGGAGCAGGCTGACGCACAGGACGACGAGGACGGTCCAGCGGCTCACCCCGGCGCAGGCAGAGGGCTCGTACGGCGGCCGCTGCCGCTGTCCGCGCCGGTACCGCTGCCGGGGGACGCCGCCGGCCCGCGGCGGGCCGGCCGTGGTCGTCCCGGACATTCACACCTCCGTGTCATGCGCTCGCCGCTGCCCGCGGGCCCTGGGGACTGTGGACCGCGCGGCGTCGTCGGCGAGTGACTCGACAGCGTACGCGAGTCCCGGGCACGGATCCGTGTGCTCCGTCACCGTCCGGGCCGATCGTGGAGGCGCTCCGCTCATGCTGGACAATTGATCGGTGACTGATCTTGTTTCTCCCGCCGGTACGGGCGCCGGGGCGGGCCCGCCCCGGGCCGCCCTCCGGGCGCGTGGCGCGCTGCGCCGTGCGCTGCCCGCCCTGCTGGTCTACGCGGGGGTGCGGGCGCTGGGGATCGCGGTCCTCGCGGTGTGGGCGCACGGCACGGGCAAGAGCGCGCACCGGCTGCTCTCGGCCCGCTGGGATTCCGTCTGGTACTCCCGCATCGCCGAGGACGGCTACAGGTACACGCTCCACCTGCCGGGCGGGAAGGTCCACTCGGACCTGGCGTTCTTCCCGCTGCTGCCCTGGCTGGAGCGGGGGCTGTCGGCGGTCTTCCCGCTCTCGGCGAGGGACGCGGGCCTGGTGGTCAGCGCGGTGTCGTCGCTGCTGGCGGCGTGGGCGGTCTTCCTGATCGGGGAGCGGCTGTACGGGCGCCGGGCGGGCGTGGCCCTGGTGGCGCTGTGGGCGGCGCTGCCGGTAGGCGTCGTGCAGTCGATGGGGTACTCGGAGTCGCTGTTCACGGCGCTGGCGGCGTGGAGCCTGTACGCAGTGCTCACCGGGCGCTGGGTGTGGGCGGGCTGCTTCGCGGCGCTGGCCGGGCTGACGCGCCCGGTGGGTGCGGCGGTGGTCCTGGCCGTGTGGCTGGGGGTGCTGGTCGCGCTGCGGCGCGGGGGGCGCCCGGAGCCGCGGGAGCTGTCCCGGATGATCCTCGGCGCGGTGCTCGCGCCGCTGGGCTGGCTCGCGTACTTCGTGTGGGTGGGCGTGCGCACGGGCAGCCCGACGGGCTATCTGGACGTGCAGGGCGGCTGGGGCAACGGCTTCGACGGCGGGCTGGCCTTCGGTTCGTTCGTCGCGCAGCGGCTCTTCGGCCCGGCGTTCGCCGCGGGGCTGGGGCTGCTGGTGGGCGTGGGTCTGGTGCTGTGGCTGTACGCGGCGTGCGTGCGGCAGCGCCAGCCGCTGCCGCTGCTCGGTTACGCGGGGGCCGTGCTGCTGCTGGCCCTGACGGCGAAGGGGTACTTCGGCTCGAAGCCGCGTCTGATGATGCCGGCGTTCCCGCTGCTGCTGCCGCTCGCGGTGGCCGCGGCGCGGGCGCGGCCGGTGCGGGCGGTACTGACGGTGAGCACGGTGGTGCTGGTGTCGGCGGTGTACGGAGCGTTCTGGCTGAACGGCTCGGGTCCCCCGTGATCCGGCCGCCGGCGGTCGCGCACCGCCCCGGCCGCCTGATCGTTTTCCGGGTGATCGTCCGCACCGGCTCCCGGGCACCCCGGAAAACGCCGTGGAACGCCCCGGCCAATCCCCGATAAACAGCGGCACGGAATACCAAACAAAACGACCCCGGCAGCCGTCCGGAGGGGTGCCGGAATTTCCGGTGCGATGGTTGTCCCGGGGAATCGAATGTGGCGCATGTCATGGCTGAGACGCATTCCACATCACATCGTCATCACAAACAGGCCCGATCGGCCGAAGCTTCCTGTCACTCAATGTAACGTCGATTGAGTGCGTACCAACGACGAGCTCGTCCAAGCGGAGGAGCGCCCGACCGAGCCCGTGCGGCCGCGGATGACCCGGACCCGCCTCGGGATCTTCGTGGCGACCTCCGTGGTGTACCTGGCGATCGTGGTCGGCGTGCTCACCACGTCCTGGCCGGTGCGGTTCGACTGGCAGGTCATGCTCTTCCGGCCGTACAAGCAGTGGCCGGAGATCCACACCTTCCTCGACTACTTCGTGGTCCTGGGCCAGCGCGGCCCGACCGCCGTCGCGGTGGCCGCCTGGCTGGGCTGGCGCACCTACAAGCTGGGCACTCTGCGCCCGCTGCTGGTCCTCGGCACGTCACTGCTGCTGCTCAACGCGACCGTGGGCGCGGCGAAGATCGGCATGGGCCGGCTCGGCCCGCACTACGCCACCTCGATCGGCTCGAACGAGATGTTCGCGGGCGGCGACATATTTCCCTCGGGGCACACCGCCAATGCCGTGGTGACGTGGGGCGTCCTGGCCTATCTGGCCACCACGCCGCGCACCCGCCGGGTGGCCTCGGTGATCGCCGCGCTCCTCGCACTGGGCGTCGGCATGACGACGGTTTACCTCGGTACGCACTGGATGAGCGACGTGACCCTCGGCTGGACCGCGGGCCTGCTGGTGCTGCTCGCCCTGCCCTGGTTCGAGGCGCCGATGGCCCGGGCCGAGGTGTGGCTGCTGGCCCTGTGGCGCCGGGTGCGCGAGCGCGGTGCGCTGGTGCCCGTTCCGGTGGCTCCGGTGCCGGTGGCCGCCCCGCGCGCCCCGGCCGACGACGAGCAGCCGGCCCGCGAGCCGGTGGGCGTCGGGAGCCGTACGGGCGTCCGCGAGGGCCGGCC
>NZ_PXWG01000055.1 GCF_003011965.1 Streptosporangium nondiastaticum | reverse complement strand
CCCAGGGAGGCCAGCAGCCCGGCGACGGTGCGGGCGGAGGCCACGGCGCGGGCGGCGGGGTCCTGCGCCCGCTGGTGCAGCCAGGCGCGCAGCCCCGCGACGGCGGTGTCGGGCAGCAGGCCGGTGCCGCCGCCCGCGGACTCCGGGAGCTCGGGGATGGTGAAGCGCGGGACGTCCCCGAGCCCGGCGGCGGCCAGCAGCGCCCCGTAGTGCTTGGAGACCTCGGTGGCGACCTGGTGGGGCACCCGGTCGAGCACGGTGACGAGGGTGACGTCGTACTCCTTTGCCGTGCGCATCAGGTGCCAGGGCACCGCATCGGCGTACCTGGTCGCGGTGGTGACGAGCACCCAGATGTCGGCGGCGCAGATCAGCTCGGCGGCGAGCTCGCGGTTGCGGGCGACGAGGGAGTCGATGTCGGGGGCGTCGACGAGGGCGAGCCCGGGGGGCATGGCGCGGTCGGTCTCGATGCGCAGGGACGGGGGCTCGCCGGCGTCGTCCTCGTCCCCGCGGCGGGCGTCGGGGTCCGGGTCGTAGAGGGTCGAGACGTCCTGGGCCGGCACCCAGACGCGGCGCAGCTCGGGCAGGACGCGCTGGCCCGCGAACCAGTGGTGGTCGTCCGGGTGGCAGACCAGTACAGGCGTACGGGTCGTCGGCCGCAGCACCCCCGCCTCAGTGACCCGCCGCCCCACCAGGGAGTTGACGAGGGTGGACTTGCCGGCCCCCGTCGATCCCCCGACGACCGCGAGCAGCGGCGCTTCGGGGGCGCACAGGCGGGGCACCAAGTAGTCATCGAGTTGCGCCAGGAGTTCGGCACGGTTCCGGCGGGCGCGGGCGGCGCCGGGAAGGGGAAGGGGGAAGCGTGCGGCGTCGACACGGTCACGCAGTGCGGACAGTGCGTCGAGCAGTCGGGGCCGTACGTCCAAGGTCGCCACACGTGCAGAATGCCCAATTCTGGTGTGATTTTGAAGCGTATAGGCCATGGCGCGCGAGGCGTGGCGCACGGGGCTCAGGCATAACGAGTACACAACACCCGTCGCCTGAGGCGTGAAAAACGGTGCAAGATTCGTACCCGCCTGCGATTATCAGGACCGCTTCACTAAACCTCCACATCGTGGCACGGAGGTGAAGCAACCGGGACGAGGTGAGCGGAGCCCTATCCTTGTCCCCGGCAAGGTCACGGCACCACCGAGCCCGGGGCTTCAGCCGTCCGCGACACCGCCGCACACACCGGCCCCCGTAGCTCAGTGGATAGAGCAGGCGCCTTCTAAGCGCTTGGCCGCAGGTTCGAGTCCTGCCGGGGGCGCTCGATCCACACTGCACGCCCCTCCTTCTGGGAGGGGCGTTTTTGCTGGTCAGAGGGCATGGAGCGCGAAGGCAGAAGCCGGTGACCACCTACTCAAGTTGAGTAGGTGGTCACCGGCTGGGTCCGGCTGGAGCCGGTCTCGGACGGTTCTCGGCGGGTGTTCTTCCCGAAAACCTCCCGAAGTTTCGGCCGGTCACGCTGGACTGCACTCCGTGCCGGGCAGCTGTTGCGGCCCCTCGATGCGCTTCTGGAGGTCCGCCAGCTGACCTGTGACGCAGCGGGCGTAGGTGGCGAGAAGGACGGGGACGCTGTTGCCGGCCCACTCGGTGACCTGGGCGGGCGGGATGCCGCTGTTGAGCCAGGTCGTCAGGCAGGTGTGGCGGAGGTCGTAGACGCGCTTCCCGACGGGTGAGTCGTACTCGTACCTCATCGAGGATAGTTCGGGCACCATGCGCAGTACCCAGCCCTCCAACGACATGGCTCCGAGCCCCCCTGCCCCACGAAGGACACATCCGCCGCGCACGCAGCACGGCGTCGCGCGCCCATCACTCCTAGGCCCGCGCCCCTGCCTACGCCCCGCCACAGCTCGGACCACCACCCGCACGCCACTGGCTCAGGGCTTAGCCAGCTCGGGGTGCAGGTGAGGCCGCCATTCCCGCCTGCCGTCAACCCAGACAAACCACAGCAGACCGAGCCAGGCAGCTGAGGCCATGTCGGGACGCCTGGTGAGATCGCCCGTGGTTACCCTCGACCAACCCCGGTCACCCCTGGCAGGCCTCCCGGTGCACCAGCTAGCGGGAGCCCGCCCGAAATGCTCAACTGATCGTAGCCAACTGGGGTTAGGTGTATCTTCACCACCGAGTGACGCTCAAACCGGCCGTGGGGGGACCGTGGGTTCGAACAGTTTCGAGCAGTCCATCGAAGAACCCAAGAAGCACTTCGAAAGCATCCTCCTTGCCGACCTAAGCGATGAGCGCGTAGTGAACTCAAAGATCTTGCATGGAGGATGCTACGCCCTGTCCGAAGATCAGCATTTCTCCTTGAAGGAGGCCATTGCAAATCATTTTTCAATCTCCCCCCATCAAGAGGTCTTTATTGTCGGATCGGCAAAACTCGGATTCAGCGTGGCGCCCCACAAGAGGTACCGACTCTTTGGCGACGCATCTGACATAGATGTGGCGATCGTAAGTCACAACTTGTACGAGAAGGTCTGGCACGAAGCGCACGCATACGCCGACTCGGGGGCAGGGTGGCCACGACAAGGGAAGTTTGAACAGTACATATCATGGGGCTGGATTCGCCCGGATATGCTACCCAGATCTCCGTCTTTCCAGTTTTCTGAAGAGTGGCGGCAGTTCTTTCGAGAACTCCAGCGAGGTAGGCAGTTCGGGCCGTACAAAATTGCGGGTGCCCTATATCACGACATGCATTTCCTCACCCAGTATCAACGCCGAGCAGTCCGGTCTTGCCGCGAGGCTATGGAGGCTTCTTAGATGCAGACTTCAGCAACCAACAAGAGGCTTCGCATGTTGCTCACGGGCATCCGCGACAAGACTCTGATCCCCAATCCCCACTTCCAACGTCGTTTGGTGTGGTCGAACGGACACAAAATCGCCTTCGTCGCCACCGTCTTGGACGGGCTACCTTTCCCCGAAATCTTCATTTCGGCTGGCGATGTGAATCCAGACACCGGAGATGGAACCGAGCTCATCGTAGACGGGCAGCAACGAATCACCACTCTCCACCAGTACTTCACCGGATCACCCGAGTTGCGCATCACGAATAGCATCATCCCGACATACAAGCAACTCGCAGAGGCCAAGAAGCGAGAATTTCTCGAATATGAGGTAGTAATCAGGGATCTCGGACCGCTCAGCGAAGATGAGACACGTCAAATTTTCCACCGAATCAATTCAACAAACTATTCACTCAACGCCATGGAGGTAAATAACTCCCGATTCGATGGGGCATTGAAGGCTTTCGCCGAGGAGCTTGCAAACCATCAATTCTTCCAAGACAGGAAGATTTTCACATCTCTCGATGGTCGACGCATGAACGATATCCGCTTTGCATTGACGGTAATCATCACCGTCTTGAGCGGCTACTTCAGGCGCGATGACGAGCATGAGCAGTATCTCGACCACTACAACGATGACTTCCCCATGGCAGGGGATCTCCGGGCTGGTTTCGATACGGTCTTCTCGTTCATCGATGATTGTAATTTTCCGGCCAAGAGTCGCGTGTGGCAGAAGGCTGACCTTTTCACATTGATCGTGGAGCTTTACCGAGCAATCATCGACGAAGGTAAGCGGGTTTCTCCGGCCATCGCGGCCACCGTGCTTATTTCCTTCTACGAGGAGGTCGAAGGCGTTACACATGCCCCAAATCCATCACCCGAGGCAGCTGAGTACTACCGGCGAGTGCGATCTGGGATCAATGACAGAAATAGCAGGATCAATCGCGGTGCGGCGATTCAGAAGGCCCTCTCAACGTGTTCAACTGCCTAGCCTGTACACGTGAGTAGCGACTGCCATGCATGGCCTCAGCCCTCACCTCTATGTCGAGCGTGTCGAAGGGCAGGCGAGCGGGCGACTCTGCGAAGATTCAGATCGCAGCCATGCGGACAGAAATTTCGCATCACTCGCTTCTAAGTGCTTGGCCGCAGGTCTGAATCCTGCCGGTACTCGACCCGCACCGCACTCCCTGGAGGGGGAATAATTGCTCGCCAGGCACCTCTTAGGCCGTGCGCCAGACGGCGTCACGGCCAGCGAGGCTGGCCCTACCCCGGACGGGGTTGTCCAGTTGGAGCTGGTCTAGGACTGCTGTCGGCGGGTGTTCTTCCCGAGAACCTCTCGAAGTTCTGACGGGTGATCCGCCGCGGTCACTCCGGCGTGCGAGCCGTGCCGGGCAGCTGTTGCGGCCCCTCGATGCGCTTCTGGAGGTCTGCGAGCTGACCAGTGATGCAGCGGGCGTAGGTGGCGAGGAGGACGGGGACGCTGTTGCCGGCCCACTCGGCGACCTGGGCGGGCGGGATGCCGCTGTTGAGCCAGGTCGTCAGGCAGGTGTGGCGGAGGTCGTAGACGCGCTTGCCGACGGGTGAGTCGTATTCGTGCTCCTTGAGGACGGCCTTGCGGGCCTTGCGCCAGACGCGGCGGAAGACCGAGCCGGCGAGCAGGCCGCCCTTCTCCCCCGCGAAGAGGAGGCCGCCCGGCTTGAGGCCGTCCCGCTCGATCAAGTCGCGAAGGATCGCGACGAGGGCGGGATGGGCGGGGACGGGACGGGTGTCGCCGGCGGCGCGGCCCTTGAGATCGCGGGTCTCGTGGACCGTGCCGTCGTCGGTCCAAGCGCTACCGACCTCTGGCTCGGCGGTGTGGACGAGTAGCTCGCCCCAGCCGGACTCCGGCAACGTGGCTGCCTTGCTGCGTAAGGCCACGGCTTCCTCCGGGCGTAGGCCCGCGTAGTAGAGGGTGGCGAAGAAGGCGTGGAGGCGGTTGCCGGTGCGGGGGCGGGCCGCGATCCAGGCGAGGAGGAGGGCGACCTGGGTGGGGTTGAGGAGGGAGCGCTTGTCGATGGCCTGGAGCGCCTTGGGCGGGGCGTTTTCGTCCTTGCCCTTGGGCAGCGGATTGGTCTTCAGGACCTTCTCTCGGATGGCGTACTTAATGACCACGTTCAGGATCCGTCGCTCGCGATTGACCGAGCTGGCGGCTGCGCGCTTGCCGTCCAGGAGTGTGCTGAGCGCGAGCATGACGTGGTCCACGTGTTTGGTGTCCTCCCAAGTACTCATGGGGAGGGAGTTGCGCCGGATCCAGGACAGGGTCGTCCGGACCTCGGGTGGGGCCTCGTCTCTGCGGAGCTTGTTGAAGGCGTACTCGCGTAAGGCCTTGCGCACGTCGACCGGGTCGAACTGCTTCGGTTCCGCGCGCAGCAGTGCGATGGTGACCTTGGTGAGGGCCTTGGCAGTGTTCTTGCGGTTGTTCGCCGAGATGCGGGCCCATTTCATGTCGACGTACTGCAGGGCGAACTCGTACCAGGTGGTCTCAGCAGCCGGCGTGGCGTGCGAGACCGGCCTGCCGGTCTCCATGTCGAAGGGCTCGCCGTTGTTCGCGGCCACGAGGAGCGTCGCGCGGAAGGAATCGGCGAGGGGGCCGGTCTTGTAGGTCTCCCCGTGCCGCCTGCCGTTGACGGACCAGCGGACGGTGTAGGTGGTGCCGCGCTTGCCCTCGTAGATCTCGGTCTCGTAGAAGCTCACTTTGAAGGACCGGGTCGTCATGCGTGGTCCTCGCAGTCCGTGAGCCAGTTGTCGAGGTCGTCCCTGCGAATGCGCAGGGCTCCGTTCGGGAGCCGTATGCAGCGCGGGCCACGGCCCTTCTGGCGCCAGTCGTAGAAGGTCGAGCGTGCGATGCGCAGTTCCTCGCACAGCTCGTCGACGGTCAGCTTGTCGCCGCCCTTACGGCCACGGGTCATCACGTGGCCCCCATGCCGGTTCCGGCGGCCCCGGGCGGCGGGCCGTTGTCGATTTGGTGCATGCTGGTGGCACCTCCTGAGTCCTGTACGGGATGGGGAGGCCGGGGCAGCGGGCGTCCTTGCCGGGTAGACCGCTGCCCCGGGCGAAATCAGAGCGGCTGAGTGCGGTTCCAGGCGTGGTACTCGCGGCGGACGTACGCGCGGCAGTCATCAGCTGTCGCGATCTCGGCGCCGCGGAGGGACAGGCCGCAATGCGCAACGTCGTGGTCCATCAGTTGTCGTGCGGCCTCGACCGCGGACTCGATGGTCGGCGCGGCGGCTTGGGGAGCACACCTGGCTGCTTCTGCGAGCGCCATGCGGTCGAAGGCGGCGGCCTTACGGAGCAGGAACTCCCGCTCGTACTCCGTCCCCGAGGAACGGGGGATGCTGTGCCGGATCACCCAGCCGATCTCCGAAGTGATCCCCGGGGCGGCCGCGTAGGCAACTGTGGGGTTGTCGGTGGCGTCCGATCCGTTCGTCACTGCTCCTCCCCCGGGCCGTGGTCCGCGCGGGAGGTGAGGAGCAGGTGGTGAAGGGCCGTCTCGGCCTGCTCGCCGTACGCGTAGGCGGCGTCCGCCAAGTCGGTCAGCAAACCGTGGCTGAGCTCCCCGGCGCTGTCGAGCCTGCGGGCCGCGACGAGGGAGCGGAGGAGGGTGAGGCGCCTCTGGCCGTTCCAGTCGCCTAGGTCTCCGCGGAAGTCGGGCAGCGGATCGCCCGGCACGATGTAGTGGTCGGTCTGGTCGCGCTGGAGCTCGACGTACCGCGGCCGGTATCCCTTGATGACCGCGAGCAGGGCGGCTGCCGTCCCGTAGGCGTAGGTGAGGGCTAGGTTCTCGTACAGGTCGGTGGTCATGCGCTGGTAGGCGCGGGACAGGCCGCGGACCTGGCTCAGGGCGATGTCGCAGGGGCTGATCTTGTACTCCCCGCGGATGTTCACGTCGCCGATCACCAGCCGCAGGCGGGCCGGCTCGATCTGCCACGAGGCGACCTGGGCCGCCTGGTGGGCGAGCCGCATCTCCCGGGCCGCGGCGCCGAGCGCGAACACGCTCGCCGTTAAGTCGTCGAACCACGCGATGGTGGTGATGTTGGACATGCGCGTCCTCTCCGCTGTCGGAATTGCCGAGCCGGACTGTCCGGCCCTCTGCACGGCCCCACCTCCGCAGGAGTTGGACCCGCACAGGGAGCCGTCAGTCGATGGCCTGCGCTGCCGCGCTCTCCACGGTGTGGAGTAAGAGCGAGCGGAGGTCGGTGCCGATGACCGCCTTGAGGCGGTGCTCGATGGCCTGCCACGAGGTGGGGTCGATGGCCATGAGGGCGGCGATAGCGGCAGGCCCTTTGCCTTCTTCGATGGCTGTGAGCGCATCACGCAGCTCGCCGGAGGCCATGAGGGAGATCTTGTTCATGGGAGAGGCTCCTTCGCCTAATCACTTGTCGAGGGCGGGGACGGCGTGGGCGATGGCGCCCATGACCTGATCAATCGGCGCGGCGATACCGGTGCGGCTGAGGTAGTAACCGAAGAGGATCGCGACCGTGGCGCCTCCGATGCCGACGGATTTCGAGCGGAGGAGCATGGCCAGGAGGAGGCCGAACAGCATGAGCGCGGAGATAGAGAAGGACATCGCGGGGCTCCTCGAGAAGTCAGCGTCGGGCCTTGCCGGTGCCGTCGCGGTAAAGCTCGGCAACGGAGTTGTAGAGGCGCCGGCCGAAGCGCAGGCGCAGGCCCTGCCCCTCGCAGCGGCGGCATTCGCGGCCGCGCCTGAGCCGGCCGCTGCGGGTCTGGCGGATCTTCGCTCCCCATCCCCCGCATTTGCGGCACGCGCCGAACGGGCTGAGGGAGCAGATGACGGCGTAGCAGAGCGTGAGGAATATGAGGCCGGGCATAGCGTCGAGCAGGGAACTCATCAGAACCCTCTCCGGGTAGGAATTCGGGGTGCGCTCGGCGAGCGCCGCTAGGTGCTAGTGCGCAGGTCAGGTGCGTGGTGTGCTGCTAGCGGGGGTGCTAGACCTAGCGGCCGTCCTGCTAGGCCTAGCGGCGGCTACGGCTATGCCGCGGCGTGGGTGCTGTCACGTTCCGCGAGCGCTCTCAGGACGTCGGCGCGCTTGATTCCGCGCCGGTTGGCGCCCCGGCCGTCTTCCGTGGTGCCCCACACCTGCGTGGTGCGGATGCCGTACGGCTTCAGGGCTGCGGTGAGCTGTTCCGGGGTCCACGTGCCGTACAGGGTGGGCCGGAGCTCTGCGAGGGCGGCGACGATCGCTTCGTTCCAGAGCTTTTCCTTGTCGGCGGGGAGCGCCGTGAGGAGATCAGAGAGCAGGTCGTAGGACGGGCCGGACTCGGCTACGGGGTGCTCCCCCAGCGCGTGACCGGCCAGGGTGCCGAGGCGCTCGCGGATCTTCCGGGCCCGCAGGGCGATGACTTCGGCCTCCACCGCATTGACCTCGGCCGCCCGGACGATCTGCGCATCCGCACCTTCGCCGAGGAAGTAGCAGATGCCCTTGTCCTCCCAAGCGAACATCGTTCCTCGTACGCCCCGCTTGTACGCTCCGGTGCCGAGGACCATGTCGTTCTCGACGTGGCTCATGACCTTCAGGCACCAGCGGGCCGATGCATTCGCGGAAATCGCCTTGGGCAGGCTGTTCTCATCCGGCCGCTGAGTGGCCAGCAGCAGCACGATTCCCGTGGCCGGACCGAGCTTCACGAGGTCCGTGCAGATCTCCTCAAGCTCCTTGCCGTGCTTCGGGTGCTCGAACCACTTCTGGCACTCGTCCACCCCGACCACGATCGGGTGCAAGCCGAGGGACCTCTTCGAAGCGAGCTCCGTCGTCACCTTCGACTCGGGGCAGATATCCCGGGGCAGACCGCGGATGACGTCCGTACGCCGCCGCAGTTCGGCCTGCAGCTCACGCAGGGAGGTCAATCCGTAAAAAATGTCCTCGTCGCGATTGCCCGCCCGGTGGCGAAAGCCGATGGCGTCGCCGACAGGGTCAAGGTCGCCGGTCCCCTTCAGGTCGTAGCTGTGCACCTCGGCGCGCGGGTCGAGCGCGGCGATGAGCAGGAGGAGACGCAGGAGGTAGGTCTTGCCCATCCTCGGGATGGCGCCGATCACGCCCGCCAGGTACATGAGGGTGATCTCCACCCAGCGTCCGCGCTGGTCACTCCCCCACGCGACGGGCTTGAAGAGATCCACCGTGCCCGACTTCGCGAGGGGCCATGCCGGCTGCGAGGTCTGCGACATGTCCTGATCGCCGACCCACAGCCTCAGGCGGCCGGTGTGCTCGTTCCGAACCGCCTCGGGCCAGACCGTTCCCAGCGGCCGCCGGAGGCCGGAGGCCAGTCGTTCCCGGCGGTCCACGACGTCTGTGACGGTCACGCCGTGGGGAAGGTCGCCCTCGGCGAGCCAACCGGGGCCGTCCCGCGTGATGGGGGCGGTGAAGGCGAACCCATCCCCGCCCTTCGACTGGGCCTGATTGATCCCCTGAATGCCGAGGGAGCCGAGAGCACGGAGGACGATGTCGCTGGTGAGCCTCGTCGCCCTCGGGATCTCCACTGCCCGGTGGATCACCGGCGCATCAGCCGGCTGCCCCAGCCATCCCAGGGCCATCGTCAGAGCGAAGCCGCACAGCGAAAGCAACCACTGCGGCGCAATGACGTGGAGCGCGAGGGCCGTGGCGGTCCCTGCGAGCGAGGCAACGAGGGCGACTGCCGCCCGCCAGCGGACACGGCGGTCCCTCTGGCGCGAGAGCTGCAGGTATTTGGCGATGTCATCGGTAGCCGCCGCGTACTGCCGGAACGGCTCGCCTTCGACATCCGCGACCCATCGCAGCCTGCCGCCGACGAACCGTGCGGCACCGCGCGGGGCCTGTAACGCAAGGCGGATCGCGTACCAGGGCGTACGTACCGCGTGATACGCGGAGACATGCCAGGCGTACGCGGCGACGCCCTTGCCGGCCGCAAGGAATTCCTGACGCGACTTCGCCCACGCGGGAATGACCGGACGGCGTTTCGCGCTCCGCGCCCGGTCCGCCAAGCCGGGACCCGACGGTCCTCCGGGGCCGTCGACGGCAATGGTCTCGTCGCCCGGGGCAGCGGCGGGGCTCTCCGTCAGTTGGTCGTTCACGTGACCCCTCCAAATCCTGGGCGGGACGGAAGAACGGGAGAGATGCGTTCAGACGCGAAAGCGCCGCGGCCCGGTGAGGCGCGCCCAGCACTGGTACGCGAGCGCCACGACCTTGAACCCGCCCAGCCCGGCGAAGAGCGTCAGCAGCCAGTCCGCGCCGACGTCCTCAGCCGACCGGCAACTGATGTAGGCCACGAGGAGCGCGAAGCCCAGGAAGACCAGCGCCACGACGCTGCGGCGGGCCGAGGCCGGCGGGGCGTAGCGCCCCACGACGACCAGGGAGCACGGTTCGACGAAACTGAGCCCCCCGTTCGGGAGCCGTAAGACGACGAGCTTGCCTTCGCCGTGGTCCGCGATGCCGGCCACGGTGCCGAGGGTGATGTCCTCGCGGCTGCGGGCGACGTCGCCGAGGGTGAGCTGCATGTGATCCACCTCTGAGGTTGGGAGCAGTGCAGGCAGCAGGGAACGAGTGCGTCCGTCGTGAGCGCATCGGACGCTGATGACTCATCAAGAGGTCAAGTCCTCTTGAGGACTTGAGGAGTTCAGATTGGGACTATGACGCGGGTCTCACTAACTCGTCAAGTCCTCTTTAGGAGTCGTATGCTGAGCGCCGTCGATACGACAGGCGGGTGAGCACCGATGGCGAAGGCGTACGAGCGGATTGCGGACGGCTTGCGAGAAGCCATCCGCGCAGGTCAGCTGAGCGCCGGAGACCGCCTCCCATCCGAGACCGCACTCGCCGAGGAGTACGGCCGCAGCCTCCCCACGATCCGCGAAGCACTGCGCCTTCTGCGCGACGAGGGGCTGATCGAGAAGCAGCACGGCCGCGGCAACTTCGTCCGGCAGCCCCGGGCGACCGTCCTCCGAACGAACGTCAGGCACCAGTGGGAGAAGGACCGCGTCCAGCAGCCCGAGGAGCAGCGGGCGAAGACCGGAGCCACCGAGCATGACACCGGCCTGACGCTGCACGATCTCGTTTTCCAGGCGTCCTACCGCGAGATCAAGGCGGGCAAATATCTCGCGCAGGCTCTCGGGGTCGAGGAAGGCGAAGTGCTCCTGGAGCGCACCTACCGGACGCGCTATGCGGCGGAACGCGCCCCGTTCGCACTGGTCACCTCGTACCTCGTCCGCGACATGGTCGCGTCGAACCCGGACCTCCTGGACGAGTCCAACGAACCATGGCCCGGCGGCACCCAGAACCAGCTCTTCACGATCGGCATCGAGCTCGACCGCATCGAGGAACACGTCACCGCCCGGCCGCCCACGCCGGAAGAGGCGGAGGAGCTGGAACTCCCGCCCGGCACCGCCGTGATCCTGCTGCGCAAGACCTCGTACGACACCCACGACCGCGTTGTGGAGCTCTCCGACATCACGCTGCCCGGCGACCGGACGGAGATGCTCTTCACCACTCCCCTGGAAAGGTGGTGAGTGCCGTGCGCCGGCGCATCATCATCGTCACCGCTGTGCACGGACCCTCCGCCCACCACCTCCACGACGCCTACAAGTCGCTGTGCGCTCAGGAGCTCCCCGAGGGGTGGGAGTGGCACTGGTTGATCCAGGAGGACGGGCAGACGGACGATGTCGCCCCCCACGTCCCGGACGACGAGCGCGTGACCTTCCGGCAGGGACGGCGCGGCGGCCCCGGGGTTGCCCGGACCATGGCTCTGGCTCACGCCGACGGCGAGTACGTCAAGATCCTGGACGCCGACGACCAGCTCCCGCCCGGCGCCCTGGCCCGCGACATCGCCGTCCTTGAACGTGACCCCAGCATCGGCTGGACGACATCACGCGTCCTGGACTTGCTGCCCGACGGGACCACGGTCGGTTTCGACCAGGACCCGGAGGAAGGGCCGATAGAGCTGGGCGCCGTACTTGCGCACTGGCAGGCGCACGGCTTCCGGGCGCAGGTTCACCCCGCGACGCTTTGCGTACGTCGTGACCTGCTCGTCGCGCTGGGCGGATGGATGGCGCTTCCGGCATCGGAGGACACCGGGCTTCTGCTCGCCCTGGATGCGGTCAGCCGTGGGTACTTCACGCGCGAGGTGGGGCTCCTCTACCGCAAGTGGCCCGGACAGGCGACCGGGCAGGCAGCCCACACCGATACCGCGGAGCGTGATGCGCGCATGGCCGTCGTCCAGGCCCGCGCGCAGGCCCTCGCGTACAACCGCTGGCTCTACCCGGCTACGAGCTGATCGGCACTTCGTAGACGATCTCGCAGAGGGAGGCGGGCACGACAAGATCGGCCGTCTCTACCGGGCGCCCTTCATCGCTGTAGTAGGTCCGCTGAATGCGCGTCACGGACGTGCCACGCTGGATGCCGAGGAGGTTCGCCTCCTCGGCACTCGCTTGTCCAGGCTGCGGACGCTCTACGGCACGGCTGACCGTGATCCCGATCTCCGCCATACGGCGAACGACGCCCATCCCTGCGTAGGGCCCACCCTCAGGCAGTACTGCGAGGGTGCCTGACGTCACCGCGTACGGCTCCCAACTCGTCGACAGCAACACGGGCTTGCCGTCGGCGAGGTACTCGTACGACGACCGCACGCAGTAGTCCCCCTCGGGGATACCGAGACGCACGGCAATGTCCGGCGGGGCAGGCACCATCGCGTCGCTGCGACATTCCCAAGTCGCCTTTTTGCCCAGCTCCGCCATGTCCGCAACGAACGGCGCACCCCCGGCCTGCTCGCGTTCCGGCGAGCGAACGATGCGGACGCGCTCACGCGGTTCGGCGACGTAGGTCCCCGAGCCGGCACGCCCTTCCAGGAAGCCTTCCGAGATGAGCGTCTCCTGGGCGCGACGTACGACGGCTTCACCTACGCCACACTCCTGCGCCAACTGCGCCCGGGAGGGCAGGCGGTCGCCCGGCGCCCACTCCCGGTTCGCGATGCGCTGTCGGAGCAGGTCAGCGGTTTGGAGGTACGGAGGCTGCTCACGCATGTGGAAAATCTAGACCCTTAGCTCTAACCTTGCTCTACAGCAGCTAAGCTAGCTAGACAGCTTTCAGCTAGCGCGCCTAGCGCTGCCGACAGTGAAACACGGCGACGGAGGAACGCGCTGTGCCCACGCACGACGCTCGTGTTCAGGACATCGCTGCACGCCTCCACGCCGTCGGATTCACCCCGCGAGTGACAGATCACGACACCCACACCCACATCGAGACGGAGGTACCCGAGCGGGTCACCGCCGAGTCATGGCAGGAGCTCTTAGCGGCTCTAGCCGCAGCCGACTGGTCGGGAATGACCACCGGCAACAAGAGCGGCCGATCAGCTTGGGCAGGCGTCAACAAGGAAACCCCCGCGGCAGTGGAGGCCCGGGGGCGTGGCCGTCAGCTGTAAGGAGCTGAGCAACGTGATTGACCTTATCCGCCGAGCCCTTGGCTGGGCTAGGCGACAATTCGTTCCCGCCATCGGGCCGCACCACCACCGCGCGCCGGCCGAGCCTCGGCCCGCCGAGAAGACGAGTCTGCCGGTCCCGCCCATGCGTCAGCCGGAGTGGTACGCAGAACTGCGCGACGCCGAGCAGAGGGCCCTCGTCCGCCTGTACGTGATGACCGACGACGAGCGTGCCCGACGGCGACTGGAGCCGCGCTGGCGTCCCCTTACGGTTGATCTTCCCCTGATCGTGGCGGAGGTGCACTGATGCTCGAAATCGCCACGTCCATGGCCACGCACCACCACGTACGCGTTCAGGTCACCGGGAAGACGGTCCGGACCGGAGACGTCATCGACTTCGGCGGTCGGGGGTACACCGTGATCGATGTACTCGGCTTCTGCGGCGGCAAAACGGGCCTGCGCTTCCGCACAGGGGAAGAGCTGATCGTGGAGTCGGATGAAGAACTGTCCGCGGTACGCGCCTTCAGGAAGCGGTGAAGACCACCGTGGGAAGCCGCTACCAGACCATCGCGGAAGACCTCCGCCAGCTCATCGCCGCCGGAACGTGGCGTGCAGGCGAGCAGCTCCCGCCGGAGACGGAACTCGCCTCGCTGTACAGGACCAGCCGGCCCACGTTGAGGAGCGCGCTGGAGCTGCTGCAGGCGGAAGGACTGGTGGAGAAGTTCCACGGCCGAGGCAATTTCGTACGGCGCCCCGGAGACCGCACTGTCTACGACAGCGCACGACACACGTCGGACCGCCCGCCGGAGCCCTGCGCCGCGCTGCGCGTCACCGTCGAGATCCGCCGTGTGAAGGCCTCCGCAGGCGTCGCGTCGCTCCTGCAGGTGCAAGCCGGCTCCCCACTGACCGAGTACGAGTACGTCAGCTTCGCCGGCACCTCAGTACGGAGCATTGCTCGCCTTTACGTTCCCCACAAGGTGGCGAGGCTCAACCGTCCCGAAGCCCCGCTATCTCCGTGGGGCGACAACGTCCGGGAGCTGCTGACCGCGGCCGGAGTGCACGTGGCGTCCAGCATCGAGCGCGTCACGTCCCGACTGCCGAGCGCCAAGGAGAGGGAGCTCTTCCGCAGTCCCGCACCTGTGCTGACTGTGGAACGGACGTCGATGGACGTCACTGGGCAAGTGGTGGAGTGGGCGCTCCTGCTCCTTCCAGGCGACCGCGCGGAAGTCCTCTTCACCACGCGCACGCACGCCGAAAACCGGGAGGAAGCCGGATGACAACCAGCCCGGACGGCAGAGCCCCCGAGCCGGAGCCGAACGGCGACGTCAGCTGGCTTCGTCTACTCCCTTGGGACACCCCGGATCACAAAACATCTCTCCTGAGCACCTCCGATGGCCAGGGGGTGGTTTCCCGATACGCCGACGACGTAGAGGACGCGCTGATGGCCATCGGGGCGGATGCTCTGGCCGAAGCGGAGGAACTTCTCGCAGACCGGGAAGCGTGCCCGCGCCGCCTTCAGATAGCTCTTCAGCGGACGGCCAAGGCACTAAGCGAAGTCCTACGAGTGGCCGAAAGCCGCGGAGTGCGCTTATCTCCGCCAGGCCCGGAAGATGCGCCGCTGGAGGAGTCAGGAAAGAGAGCACTCCGCCTATAGAGGTAACGCCCACATCGACTACGTACTGGTGGAACGGTCCGGCCCTGAAGGGCCGGACCGTTCGCGTTCAGGGCAGCGTGTCCGCATCGACTCGCGAGAAGACGAGGTCGCACTCCCCCAGGACGGGCCCCCTGAGGCGGGCGAGTGCAGTGCCGGCGCAGCGAAGAGCGGCCGGATAGCTCTCCGGGGCGTAGTCGTTGGGTTGGCGGTAGGCGTGGAATCCGTGCTCGCGCATGGTGGCCAGCAGCTCCTCTGCAGAATCCCCTAACCGAGCCATGCGCTCGGGGGTCACCTCGACCGTGACCTCGACATCGGGACGAAGCCGATCAAGTAAAGGGACCATGCCTCGGACCACGCTCCCTTCGGCCCCTTCTACGTCGACTTTGATCACGCGGGCGCCGGCTACCTCGGAGGCGGTAAGTACCTCGGTGAGCGGGAGTGCCTGCGCCTCGAAACTGGACTCCGCCGGCCCGTCGTACGGAACGACGCTGTTCGCCCCCAGGTTGCGAGAACTGGCAAGCGTGAACCTCAAGGCCCCCCGGGCATCGGACACTGCCGTATTGACCGCCCGCACGTTACGACAGGCGTTACGCCGCACGTTTGCCAACACACTCCGGTGGAACGCAGGAGAGGCCTCAATGGCAACAACCCTCCCCGAGGGCCCGACCAGGCGGGCCGCCAACAGGCTGAAGTACCCGATGTTCGCCCCAACATCGACGAACGTATCCCCAGCCCGAAGCCGCCGGCTCAGCCATCGCGTCATGTGGGGCTCCCACGTCCCGAACATGTAGATGTACCGCTGGATGAGATCTTGCGTATCGACAGCGATACTCGCCCCAAATCGGGTCCGAGCGATGCGCCGGCGGGGCCGGTCGCGCAGGTAAGGGTTGAGGCACCTAGCGGCCAGCCAGGACTTCCCCAGCGATTCGGGGCCATGGCGCACGTACTGGCGTCCTATCGAGGCCAATAACTCTGCGGTACAGCTGCTCATCCAACACCTACCCAACTGGGTTCAGCGTGCCCCCTTATGCACCCTGCAGCCGAAGTCTTGCACTCTTCCATGTTGGCGCCTCAGAAGCGACCTTGATTTTCCATACACCTCAGTTAATCCAAACATCTATCTCAGCGTTAAATAGATCACCAACGGTTTTTTTGAAATTTGCATGACCGACAGCAATTCCCGTGAGAGACACTTCGAGCGAATCGAAACCTACAGTCGACCATAGCTCCAGTACCGACCCCAGGGCCGGCGTCACCGCGGTAAACATTTCGGCGATCTGCTCATCAGATAGCGGGTATGATGACATCAGATTAGCGAGATCTTCTCGATCGAGACCGGAAGACTCAGCCAACTCGCGCGCCTGATCCTTAGTCACCGCATTCACCCGGATCACATTCGGATCATGCCAGCTGGGCTGAAATAGCAAATCTTCCCGCGCTGTGGCTCTGTCCAAAATCTGGGCTACAGCCGGAGTTTCCTCCCTGATTACACCTCTATAGAAAAAGCCAGGGTACCGCTCCCGCATCGCCGCCGCCCAGCTAATGGTACCGACACGCACGGCACACCCAGTCGCCTCCAGATATTGAGCATCGGATACAGAAAAATGAGCGAAGCTCTCACAGAGGGGGGCCAGCAGGCCCGTCGCGCGCTCAATGAAATCTTGAAGAGACGACGAGTTTACCTGGACCCTCCTGACAAAGAAGAGTAGAGAAAGGGCATCTATATGCTTGGTAGCCAACTTCTGGGCAGCAGCGATGGCTTCATTCAACGCTAGCTGCCTGACGTCTCTTCGAGTTTCCGACGTGCGCTTGACAAGCATTTCAACAAGAATCTGACCAAGGTCGATATCACCCGTCTTCGCAAAACCTTCTTCAGCTTCTAGGATCGCCGACTGGATGCCTGGGTCACTCAGATTCCCAATAGCATGGGGGGCTCTTTCAGTCAGCGTTTTGAGATAATTGAAGACGAACTCCTCGAATCGCCCTTTTGCAATCCTGTACGCCTCCTCGGAGTGACTAACAAACCTCTCCTCCATCAATTTGAGGCAGATGCATTCAGCATCCTTTACGCTAAGTCCGTAATTATTGTTCACAGTGTCAGCCTGAACCAGCTGAGAGTTGTCGCCAGCCCTCTGGCGAAACCATGGCATTCAATGACCTCCCAGCGTGTTGCTGTCGCCGATATTAACATCGCCAGCAGACTGAATATTGATGGAGTTGCTCCCGCTATTTTGAGCCATCCGAACATGTCCAGCCCGGACGCCGTGACGTGTCGAGTTTGCTTGCACGATGGAGCAAATCGAGGCCACGAGCCCGGCAATGGCCACAAACAAGCCTAGGGTTCCGGAAATTTCGTTGGCCCGGTCAAGACCGACCTTAATGAAGTAGATACCCAGTCCGACCGAGATCAGCCCACAGGCAGCTGCCAAGACCCAGAGCCACATGCGACGTTGCGGTGTCATGCAGCCCAGAATGGCCCAGCTAGAACCATTGATGGCATCCCGCGCCTCAACTGTCACCAACCTGTGAACAACCGATAGACACCTGTGCCGGTGATCGTTCCCGACTGCTTCGCTGGCAACCGGTGGCGGGCGCCCCGGTGAGTGTTACTGAGGCTCAACTCGCGGTGTCGTAGTGGCTGACAGGTCTTGATCCCTGAGGTACGACCAGGGTACGCGGTACCCGCCAGGTGGTGGGCTGACCGACGAGAGGGGGGAGTTCCACGAGCAACTGCGGCTTCAGGCGGCCGAGCGGTTCACCCTGCGCAGGAGAAGTTTGGTGATCGCGAAGGGCTTACGGGTTCATGTGCGGTCAGTCGAGCGTTCGCGAAAGGGCTGGCGCAAAGCCGACCGGGAGCACTTCGCTCGAAGGGCCCGGCCTCGCTGCCGAGACTAGATGAGGTCCAGTTCGGGGACCAGCGGTGGACGCCGTCCCCGGTCAAGGCAGCGATCGGCCGGGTTTCACACGACCTACACCGCCCAGCTCCTGGTCCGGCAAGGCTTCTCCCTCCGGGTGACTGCCCGACGGGCTGTCGAGCGGGACGGCAGAGGACGGTCGGTATGGGGACTGTCCGCCCGTCCTCACGACAAGAAAGAGCGAGTGACATTCCAGCCAACGCTAGCCGCAAAACCCACGCTGCGTTCCGCTCATTATCCCCCCCTGGGCGATGATCGGCCTACCCGTAGAGAGGCAACGCAGCCAGATCGGGCATCCGGTAGGGCACGCCGCCAGCCGTCTGAGTGGCCGGAAAGGCCATATCAACTTCCCGCTTGACTAGATCGCGAACACGTTGACCGTCGTGCGCAATCAAATCCGGGCAGAAGACTGCGGTGCGGCTAAATGCAGAAAGAGCCCGCTCAGCCTCTGGCAGATCCCCTCGGAGGCAAGCTCTCTTCACATCCTCGTAGGAAGCAGCAAGCCCTGGTATCTGCGCCCAGTCATCGCGACGCTCTGTGTATTCGAGATTGAAGACAAGGTATGGCTCCTTCACCTCATTTCCGTTAGCATGAATCAGTCGACCATCTTTTCCAATCCCGATATCTGCCATAAATTGATCGTCGCGATCTGCGCGAACTGCGCAGTAGTAGCCAGTCTGCGGGCTGTCAAAGGTGGTCACCAAACCCAGTTCGAGCTTAGGTGAATCATTCGATCCCAATAGTCCATTCAATGCGAGCTTGATGGTCGGCACGAGGGGGACCCCTGTCGCCACTAGTCCTACTCCGGCGAGATCGCTGATCTTCTCAACAACCTCAAGATAGGGCTCAAGCAGGTCTGCTGCCTGCATTCCGAACAGTCCGATTTCGATGTCAATATCCCCTCCCCTGTAGGGCAGCGGGCCAAGCAGTCGCTTATTTATGGTAACAACACGACCTAGGTGTTTTGAATCCAAATCTTTCAACGCTTGCGGGGTCGTGACAACTATGAATTCAGATTGCCCACTGCCGCGTGTTGACACCACGAACGAGCTGGTTACTGTACCGTAGTAGGTACGCGTGGCCACTCGGGCATTCGCAATGCGCATCGACGCCAGAAAAGCGTTAAGGTAACCGCTCTCCGGCGTTATTGATCGCTGTTCGGCAAGCGTCGGTGTTCGCTCCGGGGGAATTGGCGAAAAGTACCAGCTCTTGGCCTCATCTCGAAGGGATTTACTCCACCAACTCATCAGCTTCCTCCAGGACACCCAGGGCACTTAGTGCCTGTTCGGCGTATATCCAGTAGGACTGAACTATCGGCGCCCTGATGCTCGTACGGCGAACAGCAAAGCCAACCATGCGATTCTGTGAATCAAGCAGTGCGACCCCGGAATCGCCCGTTCGCGTGACGGGGTCCGTGTAAACCAAGGATGCAAAATCCTGCTGTGGTTCGAGAATGCTGGCATCGACACCATGAACAACAGCGCCAACCCTTCCTGGCTCATCAACACGGCAAAACCATGCCCGCTCGCCCGCCCCCATTGCAGGCATAATGCACCGACGAACACCTGCATAGTCTGCTGCACTGGGTATTCTTGGATCGCTGTCCAGGGCGACCAAGCAAGAATCAGTCACGAGATCATCTGCGCATACTCTGCCTGTCGTAGCGCCTATTTCTACGCGCGGCAGGAAGGTGCTTCCTTGAAGCAAACTATGCCGGGCAGTAGTCGCACACCATCCTCCGTTTCGCCTCAAGACGATACCTGCCGTGGCAATATGGAGCTGACGGGGATCCATAGTAGCTTGTTGCCTAATGAATCCCGCTCCAGGCTCGGGCACAAAAGCAGTTTGCAATTCCTCTGGAGCGTTGGCCAAAACGACACCAAACTCACCTTTGGCAGCCACTTCCTCTATGACCTGGAACACAAGCTCATTGGTCACTCGAGGATATCTCTCCTTTATTCGATCTACTACAGTCCCTCTATCTTGCGCATGGGCATCCACAAAAGCTCCGTACGTGACAGCAAATCGACTTCTTGCGCCAGCTAGAGGTGGTGCCGTCCGGTAAGGAAGTTGCATCTGGATCGGATCCCCATGGTAATCGCGAGCTAGCAGTAGAAGGTCAAATCGGCTGGCATTCGCATGAGCTACGATAAGGCGCTGCGTAAGGCGTGGCCTCGCGAGGAAGGGAAGCAGCTGGCGATCCAGAATCCTGCTGTGTAGGATGCCCCACCAAAAGATCCCGGCAAGGAGCGGATCCGCTTTCTCTCCTTTTGAGACCAGCTTCGCGAAATTGCGGCTTGCCTTACCGCTACTTTGGAGCGGGGCAGTCTCTTTGGATCCGATCATTTCGTCCAGCAACTCGGGTGGAGTCTTTCCTGGTTGGGGACGAGATCCGCCGTCGCCGCCACCCCCTTCGCCGCCACCCCCTTCGCCTATTCCCCCACTCCCTCCCTCATTCGCCAACATTTCGCCAGAAGCCGTCTGTCTGTCATCAGCTGTAGCGGTGCCCAGATCCAGAGCTACCTCGTCTTGCTCAGGATCGGGCAGAGGAAAAAAGGTAGATCCCATAGTAGGCGCCCCCATTCCCATAAATGGGAAGTCCTTCCTTACCTCAGGCTATCTCTGGAACACCCGTGCCGCATCGCGAAGCTGTGCGTTACCGTGGCACTCTTTCGAAGGCGCCCGTCATCACGCCCAAGAGGTTGGCCGGCAGGTGTCTCAGAAGGGCGGAACTCCTCCCGCCCAGGGCAAACCGCTCGGCTGGTCAGAAACGAAGCTCCTCTCTGAACCCCCGCTCGTCAGTGAGTCCACTACTCTGCGCTTACCGCATGTCTGTGCCGTACTGGCAACACAAGTTCAAGCTCAGTAACTGCGTGACAGCGCCGCCGTGCAGCGGCGGGCTAGCGCGAGCGAGCACCTGCGGACCGTCAGAGCAGCTGCCCCCAACCCGAGGTAGAGCGCCGATCCAAATCGCTTCGGGACAAAGAAGGGAGCAGGAGGCAAGGCCCCGCCCACCCAGTACGGTCACAGCACGCGACCTGACACCCTTCCCGAGAACAGAAGAGTTTTCCTCAGCGACAGAAGCAGCTGGGCGCATTCTCGCAGGTCAGAGATCTTACGAACCCTCCCACGCCACGCGCCTTCTAAGCGCTTGGCCGCAGGTTCGAGTCCTGCCGGGGGCGCTCGACCCACACTGCACGCCCCTCCCCTCGGGAGGGGCGTTTTTGCTGGTCAGTGGCTGTTTCGTGGGGCTGTGGGGGTCAGCGGAGGATTCCTTCCAGGAAGTCGCTGCTCAGGCGGGCCACCGCGCGGACGTCCAGCTGGTAGAGGACGTAGCGGCCGCGGCGGCGGGACGTGATGAGGCCCGCCTTCTTGAGGACCGAGAGGTGGCGGGAGACCTCCGGGGGGCTGATGCCGAGGACGCCGGCCAGTTCGCCCGTGGTGTGCGGGGTGCGGGCCGTGCTGCGGCAGACCTGTATGCGGACAGGGTGGGCCAGGGCTTCCAGGCGGAGTTTGAGGAGGTCGACCGAGGTGGGGGCGGGCAGTTCGGGCGAGCCGACCGGGTAGTGGACGACGGGGCGCCACTGCGGGCGGTGCAGGACCATCAGGTGCGGCCAGCCGAAGTGGGAGGGGACGAGGGTGAGGCCGGGGCGGACCGCGGGGCCGGTCGCCGTGGCGCGGCCCTCGGCCAGTTTGTCGACGCGGATGCGGCGGCCGCCGTCCTCCAGGTGGAGGGCCGGGGAGACCGCGGCGAGCGCCTCGCGGAGGCCCTTGCGGCGCAGCAGCTCCGTCTTGTGCCGGACGTCGGCGGCGAGGCGGGGCTCGACGCGCTGCCAGATGTCCGCGAAGAACGCCTCGTCGCAGTCCTCGAACAGGCGGCGCACCCAGGCCCGTACGGAGGCCGGGTCCTTCAGCAGGCGCTCGGCGAACTCCACCTGCCGGGGCCCGCGGGCCGCGGCGAGTTCCAGGGTGCGGGCGCGCGTGGGCCGGTGGGTGAGCGGTGACGGGCCGCCGATGCTGTACGAGGCGAGGCAGGCGAACTCCAGGGCCGTGGTGACGAACTGGTCGTCGTCCAGCAGGTCGAGGAGGTCCAGTTCCTCGGCGAGGGTCGCCCCGGGCCTGCCTTCGCCGCCGCGCAGCCCGGCCCAGGGCATGAACAGGTCGGAGAAGGTGGTGCGCCACAGGAAGTCGGCTTCCTGGAGGCGGTCGGCGAGGTCGGGGCGGAGCGCGGCGGCCGTGGCCGTGGCCCAGCCGGCCGTGCCCGGGTGGTGGCCGGGCTCGGACAGCACGTGCAGCGCGAGGCACAACTCGCCCATCGGGGATGTCTCGAAGACGATCCGTTCGGTGGCCAGGCCGGTGATGTCTATGCTCACGCTCACCCCGTCATGATGCCTCCTCGTGCGCGCTACCTGCGCGTTCACAGGCGAGCAGGCGCTGTTTGCGGGGCAGGCCGCCGCCGTAGCCGGTGAGGGCGCCGGTCGCGCCGACGACGCGGTGGCAGGGGACGACGATGCCGACGGGGTTGCGACCGTTGGCCAGTCCAACGGCCCGGGACGCGGCCGGGCGGCCGATGCGGGCGGCCAGCAGCCCGTACGAGACGGTCTCCCCGTACGGGATCTCCTGGAGGGCGTGCCAGACGGTGCGCTGGAAGTCGGTCCCGGCGAGCGCGAGGGGGAGGTCGAAGGCGGTGCGGGCGCCGGCGAAGTACTCCTCCAGCTGCTCCCGGGTCCGGGCGAACACCGAGCCCCGGGCGTGCGGTTGCGGGTCGTACGCGCCGAAGGTCTCCTGGGGCGGGCGGTGGCGCTGGCCTTCCATGTAGAGGCCGCTGAGCCGGTCGTCAGCGGCCACCAGGGTCAGGGGGCCGTACGGGCTGTCGATGACCGTGTGGGACACGACGTGGGACACGACGCTGTGGGATCGGTGGGGCATGGGTTCCTCCTGAGGTGCATGTGGCCTGAGGTACGTGCGGCCTGAGGTGCGTGCGGTGCGGTCAGGCCGCCGGCATGCGGTTGACCGGGTGGTCGCCCGTCGCCCACAGGTGCTGCACGGCGTACGACCGCCAGGGCTGCCAGGCCCGTGACCTGCGGGTGAGGGCCGCGGGCGTGGCGGGCAGGCCGAGGCCCGCCACGGCGAGGCGGACGCCGAGGTCGGTGGCGACGAAGGCGTCCGGGTCGCCGAGGGCGCGCATGGCGATCGTCTCCACGGTCCAGGGGCCGATGCCCGGCAGCGCGGCGAGCCGCTCCCGGGCGCACTGCCAGTCGCTGCCCGGGCCGAGGTCGAGCCCGGACGAGGCGAGCGCGGCCACGAGGGCGGTGAACGTACGGCGGCGCGTGCCCGGCATGGCGAGGCCGGCGGGGTCGAGCTCCGCGAGCTCCCCGGGGGCCGGGAAGAGGTGGGTGAGGCCGCCGTCCGGGTCCTCGACCGGAGTGCCGTGGGCGGTGACCAGGCGCCCGGCGAGGGTGCGGGCCGCGGCCGTGGACACCTGCTGGCCGAGCACCGCGCGAAGGGCGAACTCGGCCGGGTCCACGGTGTGCGGCACCCTGCGGCCGGGCGCGCGGTCGACGAGCGGGGCCAGCAGCGGGTCCTCGCGCAGGAGCCCGTCGACGGCCTCGGGGTCCGCGTCGAGGTCGAGGAGGCGGCGGCAGCGGCTGACGGCGGCGGCCAGGTCGCGCAGGTCCGTCAGGGTCAGCCGGCAGGCGATGTGACCGTCCGCGGGGCGGAGGGTCGCGATGCCGTGCCCGTGCGGCAGCCGCATCGTGCAGCGGTACGCGCCCTCCCGCCACTCCTCCGTGCCGGGCACGGCGGTGGCCGCCAGGTGCCCGAACAGGTTGTCCGGGAACAGCGGGGCGCGGTAGGGCAGGCGCAGGGTCACGGTGCCGGGCGTGGTGGCCGCGGCTGCCGGAGCCGCCCCGCCCCGCCCGCGGCCCGCCGCGCGGGTCCGCAGCTCGCTCGGGGAGAGCGCGAAGACCTCCCGCACGGTGTCGTTGAAGGCGCGGATGCTCGCGAACCCGGAGGCGAACGCGACCTCCCCCATCGGCAGGGACGTCGTCTCGATCAGCAGCCGCGCCGTCTGGGCGCGCTGCGCGCGGGCCAGGGCGAGGGGGCCCGCGCCCAGCTCGGCGAGGAGCTGCCGCTCGACCTGCCGGGTGCTGTACCCGAGCCGCGCCCCGAGCCCCGGCACGCCCTCGCGGTCCACCACGCCGTCGGCGATCAGGCGCATGGCGCGGGCCGCCAGGTCGGCCCGCTCGTTCCAGCGGGGCGAGCCCGGGCTCGCGTCGGGCCGGCAGCGCTTGCAGGCGCGGAAACCGGCCTGCTGCGCGGCGGCCGCGCTCGGGTAGAAGGTCATGTTCCGCGGCTTGGGCGGCACGACGGGACAGCTCGGGCGGCAGTAGATGCGGGTGGTCGTCACCGCGGTGAAGAACCACCCGTCGAAGCGGGCGTCCTTGGACTGCACGGCCCGGACGCAGCGGTCCGTGTCCGTGTGCATGACGTCGTTGCGCATGCCGCCAGTATTGGCGGAGGTCACAGCTCCGATCCGGCGGAAATCCGACATCCACGTCGGAGGTGTGCTGTGCTTCAGTGGGGCCGGCGTTCCCGGTGCTTCCAGCGTTTCCGTTGTTGTCAGTGTTGTTGGTGTTGTCAGTGTTGTCGGTGATCTTTGGGGGGCTGCAGCGATGCATGGGGCCGGTGAAGAGACACGCTTGCGGGTTCCCGTCGGGGACGACGCCCACCGGTGGGTGACCCGGGCCTCGTGCCGCCGCGTCCTGTTCGTCGTGCACAACGTCACCTCCGCCACCCGGCTGCTGGACGTGCTGCCGCTCTTCCGGGACGACCTCCGCGTGCAGCTGCTCGTGACCTGCACGGGGTCGTCGCCGTTCCTCGCCGGCGTGCCGGAGCTGCTGGCGTCCGTGGGACTGCCCGTACTGCCCTGGGAGCAGGCCAAGGAGACGCCCGTCGACCTGGCCGTGTCCGCCAGCTACGGCGGTGAACTGGAGCTGATACGCGGGGATTTGGCCATCCTCTCGCACGGCGTTGGCTACAATAAGAGATTGGCCACACCGGACACCGGACACCGGACACCGGACACCGGACACCGGACACCGGACACCGGACACCCGCTGCCGCTGCCCCTCCTTCCGCCCCCGCCCCCGTCTTCGGGCTCTCCCCCGACTGGCTGCTGCACGACGGCCGGCCCCTCGCCGCCGCGACCGTCCTCTCGCACCCCGAGCAGCTCGGCCGCCTGCGCGCCGCCTGCCCGGAGGCGGCCGGCACCGCCGTCCTCGCCGGTGACCCCTGCTACGACCGCATCCTCGCCGCCCTCCCCCACCGGGACCGCTTCCGCCGGGCCCTCGGCGTGGCCGCGGGCCAGCGGCTCGTCGTCGTCAACTCCACCTGGTCGCCCGGCTCCCTCTTCGGCGACGACGACTCCGAGGGCGATCTGCTGCCGTCCCTCCTCCCGCGGCTGGCCGCCGAGCTCCCCGCCGACGAGTACCGCACGGCCGCGGTCCTCCACCCCAACATCTGGCACGGCCACGGCCCCGGCCAGATACGGGCCTGGCTCGACCGGGCCCGCCACGCCGGGCTCGCGCTCGTGGACCCGCTGGAGGACTGGCGGCAGGCGCTGATCGCCGCGGACTGCGTGATCGGCGACCACGGCTCCGTCACGTACTACGCGGCCGCCATCGGCAGGCCCGTCCTCCTCGGCGCGTTCCCCGGCGGCGCCCTCGACCCGGACTCGCCCGTCGCCGCCCTCGGCCGGGCCGCGCCGCGGCTGCGCCCGTACGACGACCTGCGCGCGCAGGTCGACCGCGCCGTCGACCGCCACGACCCCGGCAGCTTCCGCGCCCAGGCCGAGCACGTCAGCTCCGCGCCGGGCCGCTCCGCCGCGCTCCTGCGCCGCGCGTTCTACGGCCTGATCGGCATTCCGGAGCCCGCCGGCCGCCCCGCGCTCCTCGACCCGCTGCGGCTCCCGTCGTACGCGCCGGCCGAGCGCACGGCACCCGTCCGTGTCCTCAGCAGGCTGACCGACGCCTCCGGGCCTCCGGAGATCGCCGTGGTGCGCTGCGCGGCGGACGACGACGGGCCGGGGCCCGGATACGGGTCCGGGTACGGATACGGGCCGGACTCCGGCGACGACATCGGGTGGGACGCCCACACCTCCGTCCACGAGGACACCCCCGACCCGGGCCGGCTGCGGATCGCGGACGTGATCGTGCGGTACGCGGCGGCCGACGACCCGCGCGTCGGGCCGCCGGCCGCCTGGACCGCGGAGGTCCTCGGCCAGCACCCGGGCTGCGCGCTCGCCGCGTATGTGACGGGGCCCGGGCGCTGCACGGTCCGCACCCGCGGCGGCGACCTGCTCCGGCTCACCGCCCGCCCCGGCGCGGACGGCCGGGCCGACCTGTGCGACCCGGCGGCCCACGCCTCCGCGCTCCACGCCTGGCTCGCGGGCGGCAAGTCCGTGGAGGAGGCGGTGGCGAGCGGCATCACGGTGGTGACAGGGAGGGTGCGGCACGGGGTGGACGTCGAACGGCTCGGTTAGTCAGGCCGCCCGGGCCGATCAGTCAGTCCGCCCCCCGCTCCCTCAGCAGCGCGCCCGTGCGGGACACCCCCGCCGTCTCGCCCACCTCCTCGTACAGCGAGCGGGCCAGGCGCAGGTGGCGGACCGCGTCGGCCGGGTCCTCGGCGCAGCGGGCGCGGAGTTCGGCGGCGTCGGCCTGTTGCAGGACGGCGCCCTCGGACGCCATGACGGCGAGTGCCTCGTCGAGGGGCGTACGGGCCGCGGCGGGGTCGCCGGCGGCGAGGTGGGTCTCGCCGAGGCTCATCCGGACGCGGGCCTCGTTGTAGAGGTCGCGGTCGGGCAGCGCCCGGAAGCGGGCGAGGGCGTCGGCCAGTTGCGCCAGGGCCTCGGCGTGCCGGCCCTGGCCGCGCAGGGCCCGCCCGAGGTGGTGGGCGAGGAGCGCGTCGGCGCGCGGCACGTCGGCCGCGCCGTCGCCGCCCGGGGCGATGCCGTCCAGGGTGCTCCGGGCCTGCCGGAAGTGTTCCTCGGCGGCCTCGTACCGCCATTGCCGCAGGCAGAGCAGGCCGAGCGACTCGGTGGCCGTGGCGCGGCCGCGGTGGTGGCCGGCGCGCTCGTCGGCCGCCGCGGCGGCGGTCAGCTGGGCCTCGGCCTCCGCGTACCGGCCGAGGCCCATGTAGCCGAAGGCGAGCTGGGTCCGCATCCGGCCCTCCGCCCGCGGGTCGCCGATGCCGGCGGCGCAGCGGCGGGCGGCCTCGACGCCCCGGAGGTGCGTGGCCACCCACTGGTCGTGGAAGCCGAGGCGCAGGTGCAGGCCCCACATGGCCTCGCACAGTTGCCAGGCCTCCTCGTCGAAGCCGTACTCCTCCGCGGCCCGTACGGCCTCGGCGAGGTTCGCGCGTTCGCGCCGCAGCCCGTCCAGGGCCGCGCGGGCCTCCTCCGCGGTACGGCTCGCCCCCGCGGTACGGCCGACTGGACCGTCGCCGCCCCGCGTACGGGCGTACGCGGGGCCCAGGTGCCACCGGCCGGGGACGACGAGGGCGTCGGCGCGGGCCGCCAGCCGCAGGTACCAGGTGACGGTGCGGCGGACGGCGAGGGCCGTCGCCCCGCGGCCGTCCTCCTCGTGGGCGCGGCGCTCGGCGTGGAGGCGGACGAGGTCGTGGAAGCGGTAGCGCTCCTCGCCGGTCTCCTCCAGGAGGTGGGCCGCGGCGAGGGTTTCGAGCAGGCGGCGCGCCTCGGCCTCGCCGGTGTCCGCCGCGGCCGCGGCGGCGCCTACGGGGATGTCCGGCCAGGGGCGCAGGGCCAGCAGCCGGTAGAGGCGGGCGGCGTCGGGGGCCAGGTCGCGGTAGGAGAGGTCGGTGGCGAGGAGGGCCGGTTCCACCGGTGACTCGCCACCACCAACCGGTGAATCACTACCACCTGACGTAACACCAGGCGTATCAGGGGTTGCAGTGTCATCAAGACCATCAGCATCATCAGGCATTCCGGGAGCCTGTCCGTGCCCGCTCCCTCTCAAGCCCGCGACCGCCGCCGCGAATTCGCGCTCCAGGCTCTCCCAGCTCAGCCGCTCCCGCGTCTGCACCCGGGCGCCCGTCTCGCACAGCGCGAGCGGAATGCCACCGCACCGCGCGGCCACCGCCTCCGCGTGGGTGCGCTGCGCGGCGACGCGCTCCGGGCCGGCGATGCGGGTCAGCAGCAGGAACGAGTCGGCGTCGGACAGCGGGCCGACCCGTACGATCCGCGCCCCGTGGTCGCGGACGAGCTCGGGCAGTCGGTGGCGGCTGGTGACCAGCACGAGCGAGCCGGGCGACGCCGTCAGCAGCGGGGCCAGCTGGGCGGCGCTGTGGGCGTTGTCGAGCAGGACGACCATGCGCCGGCCCTCGGTGCGCTCGCGGTAGAGGTCGGCCTGGCCCTGCTCGCCGGCGGGCACCCGGTCCGCCGGCACGCCCAGGCGGTGCAGGAAGCGCACGAGCACCTCGGACGGGGTGACGGCCGTGGCCGCGGCGGCTCCGCGCAGGTCGGCGTACAGCTCGCCGTCCGGGAAGCGGGCGGCCAGGGCACGGGCGCAGTGCACGGCCGCCGCGGTCTTGCCGACGCCGGCGGGGCCGGTGAGCAGGGCCATGGACGCGGCCATGCGCGGGGAGGCGGCCCCCTCGCTGCCGCCGTCCCCCTCGTCCAGCAGCGCCGTGACCGCTGCCAGGACGTCCTCGCGGTCGGTGAAGGCCGACGTCAGCGGCGGCAGCATCCGCGGACGGGCCGCGCCGGCAGCCGTCGCGGGGACGGCGACGGCAGCCGCCAGCCACTCGCTCTCGCGGAGCCAGGAGGCCAGGTCGCGGGCGAAGCCGGGCTCGGCGCGGGCCCGTTCGATCAGCAGGGCGGCGAGGGCCCTGCGTTCGCCGTCGTCGGTGGGCGCCGCCAGCGGCTCGCCGCCCCCGTCCCTGCGCCGGGCCCGGCGGGCCAGGCCGGCCAGCCCCTCCGCGGTCCGCCGCCCCAGCTCCCCTGCCGCGCCCGACAGCGCCCCCGACGCCGCCGTGTCCACGGCCGCCAGCACCGCCGTCATCGTGAACGGATCCACCGCACGCCTCCCCCAGCTCTCCCCGCCCCCACGGACCCGACCACGCTAGCGGGAAGATCAGTTGCTGGGGAGAGCTTGCTGAGGGGAGCAGTTGCTGGGGAGAGCAGTCGCGGGCGAGGGCAGTTGCCTGGGACAGCAGTTGCTGAGGAGCGCGATTCCGTACCGGAGCGGGGAAACCGTGCAGGGACAGCGAAACGCCCCGCGAAAACGGCGTGGCGCCCGCGACGGAAATCGGGGGCGCCACACGGAAGCGGCCCGGGGCGGGGGCACCCCGAATCCGCCGGTTTTCCTCCTGCGTCAGTCGATGACGCAGACGTTGCCGGACGCGGGGTTCAGCAGTCCGACGATGTCGATCGTGTTGCCGCACAGGTTGATCGGGATCTGGATCGGGACCTGGATGACGTTGCCCGAGATGACGCCCGGGGAACCGACGGCCGCTCCCTTGGCGACGGAGTCGGCGAGCGCGGTACCGGTGATACCCGCGAGCGCCGCGCCCACGGTGGCGGTCAGGGCAGCCGTTTTGACGATTCGTGACATGCGGAGACACCTTTGCTGCTTGATCTTGCTCGGTCGTACTGGGAGGCACCCGGCCGTGACGGCCGGGGTGTGCTTTTCAACGCCCCGTACTCGCAAAGGTTTCGTCCGTGGTGCGGATGGGTGACCGGTTTATCCCCTCCGGGCGGCCGTGTCCGTGTGCCGGTCCGTGCCGGGGCCACGGAGAAATCCGCGGCGATCCCCCGCCCTCCTGCAGTCATTTCGGCAGGTCGTCGGTCTAATGCGCTGTGCGGCAGCCGCGGAGGGGCCGGTGTCGCGGATAGGAATAGCCCTACAAATGCGGTTCCGCAGAATTACCCGTACGGCCCAATGCGGCCCGATGCGGCGGACCCCGGGAATCCGCACCGGGCGGCCGGTCCTGCCGCCCCTACGCCTGACCGGACCGCCGGTCCCGCGCCCCTGCACCTGGCCGGACCCCCGGTCCCGCGCCCCTACGCCCGCTCCGCCGCCATCCGCACCGCGAAGGCCGTCAGCTCCTCGCACCACCCCGCCGCGAGCCGCGCGGCGGCCGCGGTCCGGGACGCCCGGTCCACCAGCTCGCGGATGAGGCGCTCGGCAATGCCGCGCTCCTCGCGCTCCAGGAGGATCTCCCGCAGCAGTTCGGCGTCCCAGTCGTACTCCGGGCCGCCGTCGAGGAAGCCGCGCAGGCGCCAGGCGGCGTGCAGCGAGCGGGCGTAGGCGTCGTAGGCGGTGTCGAGGTCGGGCCGGTCGGCGAGCGCGGCGCCCAGCCGGAGCGGGTGCCGCAGGGCGTACCAGCCCGCGGTACAGCCCCGGTCGCATCCCGATATGCACCGCCCGGGCCACGGGTCGTCCAGGTACTCGGCGGCCATCGCCTCGTGGGCGTACGTGCCGATCACCCGCTCGACGCGCATCTCGTCCCAGATCTGCCACGCGGCGGCGGGCAGCCGCGCGGCGAGCCGGTCGGCGAGGGAGAGGGCGAGGTCGCCGGCCAGGGTGGCGGTGGACTCGCCGAAGCGGCGGGCGTCGCCGGCCCAGCCGTTGCGCTCGTGCTCGGCGGCGCGGCTGACGTGCAGGGTGGGGATGCCGCGGCGCAGGGCGGCGTTGTCGCGCACGTCGCTGCGGATGAGGGTGCAGGTGTCGAGGAGTTCGAGGGCGGCGGCGGCCTCGACGGCGGCCGGGGCGTCCGCGTCGCCGCCCGCCGCCAGATAGCCGGTGAGGAGGATGACCGGGCGGACCCGGTCGGCCCCCACGGCGACGAGTTCGGCGAGGGATTCGACGACGCCGGCGCCCCGCGCGTCGGCGGTGCGCCAGCGGCGGTGCTCGTCATTGAGGAGGCCGCGCAGCCGTTTCTCGACCTGGTCGAGCATCCCGGCGCGCTGGAGCTGGGGGACCGGTTCCTGGGGCGCCACCGCGCGGGGCAGCTGGGGTTGCGTCGTCATCGTGTGCCTCCCTGGATCGGTTTCGGTCCTGCGACCGACCCTGCCGGGCGGGCGCCCGCCCGGGGCGGCGGAGCCTGACCGGCCAGAAGACTGCCCACGGGAGCGCTCGGGAAGCGACGGTTTCCTGCCATACCGGAATGCGTCATCCCTCCTGCTTCATGGCGCTCTCGCCGCCCTCTCCGAGCCGCCGGAACGGCCCCAGGAGGCGGCTTGCGGCCCGTGCGCGCGTACGAGCGTGGTGCGCGTGTGGCTCATAATCGGCTGTCACCGCCCGGCCGGCCTGGGCCGATTCGCCCCGGCCTCCCCGGCGACCGGTCGTATCATCCGCCGATTCACCCGTGTGACCTGCAGTGAAGCCGTCCCCCGCAGGCCGTCAACTTCAGGCCAACACCGTACGGGGTCGGGCCCGCGGGGACGATGATGGCGCCGTCTGTACAGCGCGCGGCGCACGCCGCGGCAACGGGTGGGGTCCGGACCCGCCCCGCTCCCCCGTCGGGAGCCTCACCGCCCCCGCCTCCGCAGTCCGTCGACCTGCGGGCGAAGACGACGGGCCGGCTGGAGCGGTTCGAGGCGCAGGGCGGACGCGTCCAGTACGGCACGGTCGGGCCGGCGGACCGGCCGACTTCCCGGAGTGGTGCACGGAGCGGGTTCACGGGCGCGTACCGGGCCGACACGTACCTGACGGCCGTGGGAGCGGCCGGCGCGGCGGTTCCGGCGGACGGTGGATAGCCTGGGCGCACGACGACGAAGAGGCGGAAGGACCGCATGAGCACCACCCGGCCCGGGACGGTCACGGACGGCCCGCCCCCGCAGACGCGCCACCCCGGGCGGCGGCCCGTGGCGCGCGGGCAGGGCCCGGTCGTCTGCGCGGTCTCGCTCGGCGGCGGCGCCGGGGCCGCGGCCCGCTACGGCGCCGGGCTGCTGTGGACCACCCCGGCGGGCGCCTTCCCCTGGACCACTTTCCTGATCAACGTCGCCGGCTGCGCCCTGATCGGGGTGCTGCTGGCGGTGATCGGCGAGCTCGCCGCGCCGCACCGGCTGCTGCGGCCGTTCCTCGGCACGGGCGTGCTCGGCGGCTTCACCACCTTCTCGACGTACGCGGTGGACGTCCAGCGGCTGACCGAGGACGGGCACGTCGCGACGGCGCTCGCGTATCTGGCGGGCACGCTGCTCGCCGCGATGGCGGCCGTGTGGGCGGCCGCGACGGCGACGCGGGCGGTCCTGCTCCGCGGGAGCGCCCGGTGAGGCCCGCCGGCAGGGCGCTGCGCCTGACGGTCTTCCTCGGCGAGTCCGACCGGTGGCACCACCGGCCGCTGTCCACCGAGATCGTGCACCGCGCGCACGCCGCCGGGCTCGCGGGCGCGACGGTCTTCCGCGGGACCGAGGGCTACGGCGCCTCGTCCGTCGTCCACACGGCGCGGCTGCTCTCGCTGAGCGAGGACCTGCCGGTGACGGTGGTGATCGTGGACGCGGAGGAGCGCGTACGGGCGTTCCTGCCCGCGCTGGGGGAGGTCGCCGGGGAGCGGCTCGTCACGCTGGAACCGGTCGAGGTGCCGCGCCTCGGGCAGTCCGGGCCGGCCGCCCCGGAGGACGGCGCGTGAACTGGCTCCTCGTCCTCGCCGGCGCGATGGCCGGCGCGCCCCTGCGCTACCTCACGGACCGTGCGGTGCAGGCCCGCCACGACTCGGTCTTCCCGTGGGGCACGTTCACCGTGAACGTCGTGGGCAGCCTGATCCTGGGGATCCTCACCGCCGCCGCCCCGTCCCCGCTGCGGCTGCTCCTGGGCACGGGTCTGTGCGGCGCGCTCACGACGTACTCCACGTTCTCGTACGAGACGCTGACGCTGGCCCGCGAGGGCGCGCGCGGCTACGCCGTGGCGAACGCGGCGCTGAGCGTGGTGTGCGGGCTGGGCGCGGCGTTCGCGGGGGTGGCGCTGGGGCGGGCCTTGTGGGGCTGAGCCCCGCTCACTCCGCCTCTTCTCCCAGCCCCAGGTGCTCCAGCAGCACCGCCCGCAGCTCCCGTGCCGCGCGCGGCGGGGCCACGTCCTTGCGGTGGGCGAGCGCGACCGTGCGGCGCATGCGGGTGCCCTCGAAGGGCGTGACGCGCAGGCCCGAGCGGGCGGCCACCATGCCGGGCACCACGGCCAGGCCCAGGCCCGCGCGGACGAAGCCGAGGACGGCGTCCATCTCCCCGCCCTCGACGGTGAAGGACGGTTCGAAGCCGGCGGCGCGGCAGGCCGCGGTGGTGATCTCGCGGAGGTCGTAGCCGCGGCGGAACATCACCATGGGCAGGCCCTCCAGGTCCGCCACGCGCAGGGCGCGGCGGCGGGTGGGCGGGGGCTCGCCGGGGGCGGTGACGACGACGAGGTCCTCGCGCAGGAGCTCGGTCGTGGCGAGGGCCGGCGCGCCGACGGCCAGCGGCGTGATGATCAGGGCGAGGTCGAGGCCGCCGCCGGCGAGGGTGCGCACGAGGTCCTGGGAGCCGCCCTCGTCGACAACGAGCTCGATGCCGGGGTAGCGGGCGTGGTAGGCGCGCAGCACGTCGGGGACGAGGCTCGCGCACAGGCTGGGCGGGGCGCCGAGGCGGACCCGGCCGCGCCGCAGCTGGGCGACCTCCTGGACCTCGCGGCGCGCGGTCTCGGTGTCGGCGAGGATCTGCCGGGCCGACGGCAGCAGGGCCTCGCCGGCGTCGGTGAGGGTGATGTTGCCGCGGGCGCGCTGGAAGAGCTCGGCGCCCAGCTCCCGTTCGAGGGCCCGGATCTGCTGGGAGAGGGAGGGCTGGGCCACGTGCAGGACCTCGGCGGCCCGGGTGAAGTGACGGACTTCGGCCAGGGTCGCGAAGTAGCGGAGCTGCTGGAGTTGCACGGTCAGCAGCATAGATAGGCAGAGCCTATGGAAACCAGCTTCATCATGTCTTGGACGGATCGACAGGGTGCTGCCTAGCGTCTGGTGCCATGGCACTGGCGACCCGGACGGACCGTCCTCCACGTCCTCCGTCCCTCATCGGCTCCGTGTGGCGGTCGACCGTCGGCAAGAAGGCGGTCATGGCGGTCACCGGCGTGATCATGCTGGCGTATCTGGTCGCCCACGTGGTGGGCAACCTGAAGGTGTTCTTCGGCGCCGGCGAGTTCAACCACTACGGGCACTGGATCCGCACCATCGGCGAGCCCTTCCTGCACTACGAGTGGTTCCTGTGGATCGCCCGCGCCGGCCTGGGAACGGCGGTCGTGCTGCACGGCGTGGCCGCGTACCAGCTCAGCCGCCGCGATCGCGCCGCCCGCCCCCGGAAGTACGAGCGGGGCCGCCCGCGCGCGAGCTACGCGACCCGCACGATGCGCTGGGGCGGGGTGATCCTGGCCCTGTTCATCGTCTGGCACATCCTCGACTTCACCACGCTGGACGTGAACCCCAACGCGCAGGAGGGGCGGCCGTACGAGAACCTCGTCGCCTCCTTCGACCGCCCGGCCGTCAGCGCCTTCTACATCGTCGCGATGCTCGCCCTCGGCCTGCACATCCGGCACGGCTTCTGGAGCGCCGCGCAGACGCTGGGCGCCAACTCGCCGCGCCGCGACCGGGCGCTGAAATTCCTCGCCGATGCGCTGGCGCTGGTGCTGACCTGCGGCTTCATCGCCGTGCCCGTGGGCGTCCTGACTGGAGTCGTGAGCTGACCATGCCTGACACACCCGGTGTTTCCGACTACACGCGCTACACGACCGGCGAGCCGGTCACCGACACCGCCGCCCCCGCCGGGCCCATCGCGGAGCGCTGGGACCGCCGCCGCTTCGAGGCGAAGCTGGTCAACCCCGCGAACCGGCGCAAGCACACCGTCATCGTCGTCGGCACCGGCCTCGCGGGCGGCGCCGCCGGGGCCACCCTCGCCGAACAGGGCTACCACGTCGTGCAGTTCTGCTATCAGGACTCGCCGCGCCGCGCCCACTCCATCGCCGCCCAGGGCGGCATCAACGCCGCCAAGAACTACCGCAACGACGGCGACTCCGTGCACCGCCTCTTCTACGACACGGTCAAGGGCGGCGACTTCCGCGCCCGCGAGTCCAACGTCCACCGCCTCGCCCAGGTCTCCGTCGAGATCATCGACCAGTGCGTCGCGCAGGGCGTGCCCTTCGCCCGCGAGTACGGCGGGCTGCTCGACACGCGCTCCTTCGGCGGCGTGCAGGTGTCGCGGACGTTCTACGCCCGCGGGCAGACCGGCCAGCAGCTGCTCCTCGGCGCGTACCAGGCGCTCAGCCGGCAGATCGACGCGGGCAACGTCGAGATGCACGCCCGTACGGAGATGCTCGACCTGATCGTCGTCGACGGGCGGGCGCGCGGCATCGTCGCCCGGGACCTGATCACGGGCGCCGTCAGCACCCACCTCGCGGACGCCGTGGTCCTCGCGAGCGGCGGCTACGGCAACGTCTTCTACCTCTCCACCAACGCCAAGAACTCCAACGCCACCGCGATCTGGCGGGCCCACCGCCGCGGCGCCTACTTCGCGAACCCCTGCTTCACCCAGATCCACCCCACCTGCATCCCGCGCTCCGGCGACCACCAGTCGAAGCTGACGCTGATGAGCGAGTCGCTGCGCAACGACGGCCGCATCTGGGTGCCGAAGGCACAGGGCGACACCCGCCCGCCGGGCGAGATCCCGGAGGCCGAGCGCGACTACTACCTGGAGCGGATCTACCCCTCCTTCGGCAACCTCGTCCCGCGCGACATCGCCTCGCGCGCCGCGAAGAACGTCTGCGACGAGGGGCGCGGCGTCGGCCCCGGCGGGCAGGGCGTCTACCTGGACTTCGCCGACGCGATCGCCCGCATGGGCCGCGACGCGGTCGAGGCCAAGTACGGCAACCTCTTCGAGATGTACGAGCGGATCACGGCGGAGGACCCGTACGAGGTCCCCATGCGGATCTACCCGGCCATCCACTACACGATGGGCGGCCTGTGGGTGGACTACGACCTGCAGACCACGGTCCCCGGCCTCTTCGCGATCGGCGAGGCCAACTTCTCCGACCACGGCGCGAACCGGCTCGGCGCGTCCGCCCTGATGCAGGGCCTCGCCGACGGCTACTTCGTCCTGCCGTCCACGATCAACGACTTCCTGGCCCGGCACCCGCACGACGCCGTGCCCGGGGACCACCCCGCCGTGACGGAGGCCGTCGCGGAGGTGACGGACCGGCTGCGGCGCCTGCTGGCCGCCCGCGGCGACCGCACCCCGGACTCCTTCCACCGCGAGCTCGGCGAGCTGCTGTGGGACGAGTGCGGCATGGCCCGCACGGACGCGGGCCTGCGCAAGGCCCTCGGCCGCATCCCCGCCCTGCGCGAGGAGTTCTGGCGGCGCATCAGGGTGCCGGGCACGGGCGAGGAGCTCAACCAGTCCCTGGAGAAGGCCAACCGCATCGTCGACTACCTGGAGCTCGCCGAGCTCATGTGCCTGGACGCCCTCCACCGCACGGAGTCCTGCGGCGGCCACTTCCGGGAGGAGAGCGCCACCCCGGACGGCGAGGCGGCCCGCAAGGACGAGGAGTTCTCGTACGCGGCGGCCTGGGAGTTCACGGGGACGGGCAGTCCGCCCGTCCTCCACAAGGAAGCCCTGACCTTCGAACACGTCCACCCCACCCAGCGGAGCTACGCGTAGTGACTCCGCCCACGCATAGACGCGCGGGCTTCCTGTGTCGCTGGCTATGCCTCCGCACAGAGGACCAGCCCGGCCCTCTTGAGCACGTTGAGCGCGCCGACGTGATCGGCGTTGGCGACGTGGCCGCATGTGACGCACTCGAACTTTGCTTGGGTGATGCGGTTCTCCGCGCTTGTGTATCCACATTCGGGACACTCGCGGGAGGTGTTGCGGGCGTTCACCGGAATCACGCGGCGAGCGGCACTCTCAGCCTTCTGCGCCAGAATTCCCAGGAACAGCCCCCAACCCGCGTCGAGGATGCTTCGGCTCAAGCTTTTTTTGACAGCAGCCCCGTTAGGCAGGAACGCACCGTCGTGCTCGGGGTCAGGCTTGGGCTGCGGTCTCTTGGTCATGCCCACGGTGTTCAGTTTCTCGTGCCCGATCACGTCGTGCTCGCGGACCAGAGCGAGAGCGGTCTTGTGGTGGTGGTCGAGCCGTCGACGCCGGATCTTCACATGGATCTTCGCGACCTTCCGCGCGGCAGACCGGTGCTTCTTCGTCCGGCGCTTGGTGCGCTTGGGGAAGGTGTCCAGGTGCCGCTGAGCAGCAGCCAGCTCCTCACCCATCGAGACAAGGAAGCGCGGGTTCTCCTTGTGCACGCCGTTGGAGTCGGTGAAGAAGTGCACCGTGCCCATGTCGATACCGACGATACTGCCGGTCACGGGCAAAGGCTCGGCGGATACCTCATCACAGGAGAGTACGACGTACCAGCGCCGGCCTTCCCGCTTCACCGAGATCGTCTTGACCCTGCCTTTGACGGGCCGGTGCTGGTGCACACGGACGTGCCCGACGCCCTGGAGGCGGACGCGGACCTGAGCGTCGTGCGGTGTGGAGTCCCACCGGCAGCCGTCCCCATCTTTCGGGAAGGTCACGGTGTCGAAGTGCCCGACACCCTTGAATCTGGGGTACCCCGGGACCTGACCGGCCTTCACGCGGCGAAAGAACGCCTGGAACGCCTTGTCGAGGCGCCGCAGAGTGGCCTGCTGACTGGAGAAGGACCAGCGTCCTTGCCTCTCGGGGTCGAACGCCCGGATCTCCTTGAGCTGGGCGGACTGGTCACCGTACTTGATGCTCGTCTTCGAGGCGTGCCGGTAGGCGCCACGCCTCTCCTGCAAGGCGCCGTTGTAGAGGGAGCAGTGGTCGGCCAGCATCTCGCCGAGACCCTGTTCCTGCCGGGCGGTGGGGCGCAGGAGGAACTTGTAGGCGCGGATCACTTCTCACGCCGGCTCTCGGAGCGGAGCCCTTCGGCCAGAAGGACACACGCGGCGCCGTTGATCGAGAGGCCCTTGAGCCGGGCGTACTCCTCGACCTTCCGCTTCAGTTCCGGGGGGACACGCAGATTCAGCGACTCCCGGACATCTCCCCTAGCCACAACCAAAATGCTACCACTTTGGGACCGGCCCACACTCAGGACCAGACGCTGCGCCGCTACGCAGCGCAGTTTGCGGATTCGATTCCCCCGCCGGCTGCAGCCGGCGGTCCCCTCGAAAGGATGCTGATGGACCTCACCCTGCGCATATGGCGCCAGCGCAACGCCGGCGAGGCGGGCGCCATGACCACGTACCGGGTCACGGGCATCAGCGAGGACATGTCCTTCCTGGAGATGCTCGACCACCTCAACGAGGAGCTGATCCTCGCCGGGGACGAGCCCGTCGCCTTCGACCACGACTGCCGCGAGGGCATCTGCGGGGCGTGCGGCATGGTCATCAACGGGCAGGCGCACGGCCCCGAGCGGACCACGACCTGCCAGCTGCACATGCGCCACTTCAGCGACGGCGACACCATCGACGTCGAACCGTGGCGCGCGGCGGCCTTCCCGGTCGTGAAGGACCTGGTCGTGGACCGGTCCGCGTTCGACCGCATCATCGGCTCCGGCGGCTACGTCTCCGTCCCGACGGGCTCCGCGCCGGAGGCCCACGCGACGCCCGTCCCCAAGCCGGTGGCGGACCTCGCCTTCGAGCACGCGGAGTGCATCGGCTGCGGCGCGTGCGTGGCCGCCTGCCCGAACGGGTCGGCGATGCTCTTCACCTCCGCGAAGGTCGTCCACCTCAACGTCCTGCCCCAGGGCGCGCCCGAGCGGGAGTCACGGGTCCTGGGCATGGTGGACGCCATGGACGACCAGGGCTTCGGAGGCTGCACGAACACCGGCGAGTGCGCCACCGCCTGCCCGAAGGGGATCCCGCTGCAGTCCATCGCCACGATGAACCGCGAGTACCTGCGGGCCTCCCTCAAGGGCGGGCGGCGGCGCTGAGCGGCCGCCGCCCCGCGGCCGGGCGGTGGTCGCGGGTGCGCAGGCGGAAGGCGGCGGTGCCCAGCAGCCACATCGCCGCGAACCAGGCGGGGCCCAGCATCAGATGGCCGTACGGGGTGTCGCCCGAGAAGCCCGCGGCCACGCTCACCTGCGTGGGCCCGTACTCGGGCAGGGCCTGCACGCCGCCCTTGGTGGCGCCGGGGTTGCTGATCGGGTTCTGCAGCATGGTGTCGAGCAGGCTGGTCATGATGATGACGAACAGGCCGGCCAGCTCGTTGCGCAGGAAGGCCCCGAGCAGGATGCCGATCCCGCCGTAGCCGACGCCGGCCGTGAACACGCCGGCCATGAGCAGCCAGGGCCGGACCGGGTCCCAGTACCAGCAGATGACGGCCGTCGCGTAGGCGGAGATCAGGGCCGCGGCGAGCAGCATCGCGCCCACCTTGGCGACGAGCAGGCAGACGCGCGGGTAGCCGGCCAGGACCAGGCGGCGGTCGAAGGCCAGCGACTTGAACGTCGTCATGAACATCATGAAGCCGACGATCAGCGTGACGGCGTTGATCGCGCCGGAGACCATCGTCAGCCGGTTGCCGTCGACGGTCAGGTGCCGCCCGGTGGCCCGCAGCAGGAAGCCGGTGGGCGCGCCGGCGACGAACCAGTGCTCCATCGTCAGCCAGAACGGGATGTAGAAGACGACGAGCACGAGCGCGAAGCGGTTGCGGGTGTGCTCCAGCAGGGCGAAGGCGGCGGCCGTGGCGAAGCGGCGTCCCGGGTTGTCCATCCGCTCACCCGCCCCGGCCGGGCCGCCACGGCGCGGCGACGCCGTCGTGCAGGCGGTAGAGGGCGTCGAGCCGGTCGGCGTCCCAGGCGAGGTGGGAGACGACCAGGACGCAGCAGCCGCGGTCGCGCAGGCGGCCGGCGACGCTCCAGAACCGCAGGTAGGTCTCCCAGTCGAAGCCCTGGTACGGCTCGTCGAGGAGCAGCACCTGCGGGTCGTGCATGAGGGCGAGGGTCAGGTTGAGCTTCTGCCGGGTCCCGCCGCTCAGCACGGCGACGCGGGACTGCCGGTACCCGGAGAAGTGGAGCTCCTCCATGAGCTCCTCGGCACGCCGCATGCTGCTCAGCCCGTAGGCGACCTGGAAGTAGCGCAGGTGCTGCTCGACGGTGAGGAAGTCGTTGAGGACCGTCTCCTGCGGGCAGTAGCCGAGCCGGCCCCGGTGCTCGACGGCACCGGAGTCGGCGGCGGTCTGCCCGCACAGGATGCGCAGCAGCGTCGTCTTCCCGGCGCCGTTCTCGCCGACGACGCCGGCGAGGGTGCCGGGGCCGAGTGCGAGCGAGACGCCGCGCAGCACCCGGCGGGCACCGTACGACTTGTGCACGCCGCTGACGCGCAGGGCGTGCGGGGGTGCGTGCGGTGCGGACACGCCTGTCCAACGACGGACGGGGCGCCTCGTTGCGGACGGGCGGCGGACTCCGGCCGGCGGCGGGACCGGCGGACGGGTCAGCGGGCGCCGAAGACCTGGGTCCAGCGGGGACCGCCCGGGGCCTGGTTGACGCCCACGCCGATCTCCTTGAAGGAGCAGTTGAGGATGTTCTTGCGGTGGCCGTCGCTGTGCATCCACGAGTCCATGACGGACGCCGGCGTCTGCTGCCCGTAGGCGATGTTCTCGCCGTAGGTGCTCCAGCTGTAGCCGGCGGCGGTGATGCGGTCGCCGGGGCCCTTGCCGTCGGGGTTGGTGTGGTCGAAGAAGCCGCGGGCGGCCATGTCGTCGGAGTGGCCCTGGGCGGCCCGGTCCAGCGTGCTGTTCTCGGTCAGGGGCGAGCAGCCGGCCTTGGCGCGCTCGGCGTTCACGAGGGCCGTGACCTGCTGGCCGAGGGAGCCGCCGCCGGGGCCCGCGGCCTTGGGGGCGCTCTTGGCCGGGGCCGCGGTCTTCTCCTCGGGCGAGGGCTTCGCGGCGGACCGGCTCGGCTCGGGCGCGGAGGACGAGGGCGGGGCGGAGGACGACGCGGACGCGGACGGCTTGGCCGACGCGGAGGCGGAGGCGGACGCGCTCGCCGACGGGGACGGCGAGGCGCTGGGCGGCAGCGCGGCCGTGCTGGCGTCGAGGGCCTGGACCCGGTTCTGCGCCGTCTGCCCGTCCTTGGCCGAGACGCTCCTGCCGTCCGAGGAGTCGGAGAAGAGGTAGAGGCCGCCGCCGGCGAGGACGGCCAGGACGGCGGCGCCGGCCGCGGCCCGGCGGGCGGTGCGGGGGCGGCTCGCGC
>NZ_PXWG01000054.1 GCF_003011965.1 Streptosporangium nondiastaticum | reverse complement strand
GTCCCGCGCCGCCCTGGGCGTAGGGAGCCGGCGGCCGCGGGGCGCCCGGAAGCGGGCCGGAAGCGACCGGCGGCAAGTACTGGGTGGCCTCGGAGGAGGCGTCGGGCGCGGCCGGTGCGGGGGCGGTGCCCAGGACGGGTGGCATGTACTGCGTCGCTTCGGAGTCGCCGGGGCCCGCGGGGCCGCCCGGCGGCATCTCGGGCGGCAGGGGGGCGCGCTGCGCGTCGGGCCCCCACGGCTCGCTCCAGGGCCGGCCGGCGGCCGGCTGAGGCGCGTTGCCCTGTCCGCTCTGCGTCACCGGGACTCCTCAAGCTGTACGGCAACTTATCGATAGCGCGGCCACGCTACCGGGTCACCGCACGACAGGGCCATGCGGCCGGATCCGGCCGCACCCCCCGCGCCCCAACCGCGGCGCCCCCTACGCCGCCTGCACCTCCAGCCGTGCCCCGAACTCCCGTACGACCGGCTCCTCCCGGTACGGAGCCAGCCGCTGCTGGAAGTCCTCCAGGTACTCCGCGCCCCGGTTGGACCTCAGCGTGCCCAGCAGGTCCAGCGCCCGGACCCCTGTGGCGCACGCCTCGTCGACGTCCCGCTGCTGGACCTGCGCCGTGGCCAGCAGCAGCATGCCGATGGCGCGCCTGCGCACCCGTCCTTCCGCGTGCCCGGCGATGGCGTCCTCCGCGTGCCGGCGGGCCTGCTCGGCCTGGCCGAGGTCGCGGTGGCAGTGCGCGAGCTCGTCCGCCAGGTAGGCGTGGTCGAAGTGCCGGATCCACGAGGGGTCGTCGCCGGAACCCGCGGACGCGGACGCGGAGGGCTCACCGGCCTCCTCGAGTTTGGCCATGGCCTTGGCCGCGACCGTCTGGCAGGAGCGGGCGTCGCCGAGCAGCGCGTGCCCCCGCGCCTCGGCGGCGTAGAACATGGCTTCGGCCCGCGGTGTGACGTGCCCCCGCGCGCCTTCCTGCGCGGCCTTGGCCAGTTGGGCGATCTCCCTCGGGTTGCCCAGTGAAGCCGCCAGGTGACTCATGCTGGCGGCCAGCACATACCCCCCGTACCCACGGTCCCCCGCAGCCTGGGCGAGACGCAGTGCCTGGATGTAGTACCGCTGGGCGAGGCCGGGCTGGCCGGTGTCGACGGCCATATAGCCGGCGAGTTCGGTCAACCGTGCGACGGCGGCGAACAGTTCGCGGCCCACGGACTCCCGGTACGAACCGGCGAGCAGCCCGGAGACGACGCTGTTCAGGTAGTGCACGACGACGGGCCGGACATGCCCGCTGCCGTACCGGTGGTCAAGTTCGACCAGCGCCTCGGTCGTGGCGCGCACCGCGTCGACGTCCGAAGCCCCGACCCGCGCCCCGGCGTTGCGCGCGACTTGTGGATCGGCCCCGGTGATGAGCCAGTCGCGGCTCGGTTCGACGAGGGCGGACGAGGCGACGGACGTCCCGCTGAGGAAGTCCCGGCGCCCTACGTCGCTCCGCCACAGCTCACACACCTGCTCGATCGCGCCGAGCACGGTGGGCGAGAACTGCAGGCCGACCCCGGAGGCGAGGTTCTTGCCGTTCGCCATGCCGATCTCGTCGATGGTGACGGTGCGCCCGAGCTTGCGGCCGAGCGCCTCGGCGATGATGGCGGGGGCCCGCCCGCGCGGCTGCTGTCCGCGCAGCCAGCGGGCTACGGACGTTTTGTCGTAGCGCAGGTCGAGCCCGTGCTCGGCACCGCACATATTGACGCGCCGGGCGAGGCCGGCGTTGGAACAGGCGGCTTCCTGGATGAGCGCCTGCAGCCGTTCGTTCGGCTGCCGCGCCACGAGTGGCCGTGCGGCCATGCTGTACCCCCTGGGACTGCTAAGCGTTCGCGGCGCGGTCCGCCGCGGAATGCGGAGAAGCTGAGACAGCTGACTGCGTCTTCCCCTGTGATCTTTGCCCCCTGAATGTCCGGAGAATGCGGACTTAACGGTAATGACAGCAAAGGCGGCAATGGCCAGACATTGACTGTCTCGCCCCGTCGCCGCACAGGTGGCTACCCAGCCTCGGCGGCCAACCCGCGTCTGCGCCCCCGTACATGCATCCGTGCGCCCCACGTGCATGTCCTGGCACCGCCCACAAGCGTGAGCCTGAGCCGTAACCCCTCGTGACAGGGGGAGTTGTGATGGGCGTGGAAGAGACCATCGCAGTAGGAGCCCCGCACCTCCCCCAACAGCGCAGCGACCAGCTGCTGGACGCCGCTGTCAGGTACGCGGAGGAGCGGCACTGGGACGTATTCGGCGGCACGTGGCTGAAGGTGGAGGAGGGGCGGGAGTACTGCTCGTGCGGTGATCTCGGCTGCCCCTCCCCCGGTGCGCACCCGGACCGCCCGGACTGGGCCACGCAGGCCACCGGCAGCGCGGTCGCCATCCGCCGCATGTGGCAGAAGCAGCCCGCCGCTTCGGTCCTGCTTCCGACGGGCCGCACGTTCGACGCGCTGGACGTCCCGGAGACGGCGGGCTGCCTGGCGCTGGCCCGGATGGAGCGGATGAACATCCAGCTGGGGCCGATCACGTGCACCCCGTTCCGCCGGATGCTGTTCTTCGTGCTGCCGGGCGGGGCGCTGAAGGTGGGGGACGCCGCCCGGAAGCTGGGCTGGCACCCGACGTCGCTGGATCTGATCGCGCGCGGCGAGGGCGACTACGTGGTCGCGCCGCCCACCCGCGTGGGGACGCGCGGTTCGGTGCAGTGGGCGCGCCAGCCCACGGTCGCCAACCGCTGGCTGCCGGACGCGGACGAGCTGGTGAGCGCGCTCGCCTACGCGTGCGGGCGCGATGCGGCGGACGCCCGCCGCAGGTGACCGCGGCGGGCGCCGGACGGGCCCCGGCGGCGGCCCCGGGCCCGAGTCCGGGTCAGCCGAGCTCGCGCGCCTCGGCCACGTACCCGTCGGGCCGTACGAGGAGGGCCGTGCCACGGGCGTCGGCGCGGGTGACCGCGGTGACGCCCGTCTCCTTCTGTTGCGGTGCGCCCGCCCCGCGCGGCAGCACGCGCACGTGCGTCCCGGCGCGCAGCGCCTCGTACAGGCGGGTGGGTCCGCCGGCGCGCTCCGCGAGCGGCAGGTCGGGGGCGCGGCGCCCGGTCATCGGGTGCGCTCCGGGCGGGGCGGGGTAGTGGATGCCGATCCCGGAGACCAGGAGCGCGCCGCGGTCCGCGGCGAACGGGAGGGACACGGCGGCCACGGCGGCGGCGTCGCGCAGGCGGCGGGTGACGGGCGAGGTGAGCAGGACGCCCCGCACGATGGTGCCGCTGATGCGGAGCACCTGCTTGCCGACGGGGTGGCGCTCGTCGTGGTAGCTGTCGAGCAGGGATTCCGGTGCCGTTCCCTTGAGGACGGCTGCGAGCTTCCAGGAGAGGTTGGCGGCGTCCTGCAGGCCCGTGTTCATGCCGAGCCCGCCGGCGGGCGAGTGGACGTGGGCGGCGTCGCCGGCGAGGAAGACGCGGCCCGCGCGGTAGTGCGGCACCTGCCGCTCGTCGCTGTGGAAGCGCGAGGTCCAGCGGGGGTCGTGCATGCCGAAGTCGGTGCCGAAGGCGGACCGGGTGACGGCCTTGAGCTCCTCGAAGTCGACGGGCGCGGTGGACGGCAGGTCCGAACCGTGCACCCAGGCGATGGCGCGGTAGTAGCCGTCGCCGAAGGGCACCAGGAAGGCGACGCCTTCGCCGGAGCTCCGGAAGGCCGGCAGCCCCGGCGGCTCGCTCGTGAGGCGCACGTCGGCGAGCATGACGGACCGGAGCACGGACTTCCCCGGGAAGGGGAGACCGAGCTCCTTGCGGACGGCGCTGCGCACGCCGTCGGCGCCTACGGCGTAGGCGGCGCGCAGGGTCTCGGTGGTGCCGTCCGCGGCGCGGAGGTCGGCGTCGACGCCGTCCGCGTCCTGGCGCAGCCCGGTGACCTCCTCCCCGCGCCGCAGCACGGCCCCGGCCTGCAGGGCACGCTCCTCCAGCACCCGCTCGGTCTCGTACTGCGGCGTGAACAGGACGCCGGGGAAGCGGCTGGGCAGCCGGGACAGGTCGACCCCGGCACCGCCGAAGAGCCGCAGGCCCGAGGTGAAGGTCCCGGTGGCGATCAGGGGCTCGGCGATGCCGCGGGCGTCGAAGGTCTCCAGCGTGCGCGCGTGCACGGCGAAGGCCCGCGTCAGGTTCGACTCCTGAGCCCGCTTCTCCACCAGGGTCACCCGCACGCCGGCGGCGGCGAGATCCCCGGCGAGCAGCAGCCCGGTGGGGCCGGCGCCGACGACGAGGACGTCGGTGGAGGCGGGGGCGGGGGCGGGGACAGGGCCGGGGATGGGGGCGGAGGCGGCCTGGGAGGAGAGCGAGGAGGACATGACGGCACCTCGGATGGCTCGTGCGGGCATCTGGCCTTACTGCCAGTGCACACCCGCGCCCGAGATATGTCAACGCTTGTTGAATTAATGTGCAGCGCGCCGGCCGCCGCCCCTTCCCTTGTCAGTTGGCCTGCGCCCCGCGCCACGCGGGCAGCAGTTCGTCCAGCAGCGCCTCCGTCCGCGGCGGCAGGCCGCGGGCCGCACCGCCGAGCGCGGCGTTCCGGGCGACGAGGGAGCTCGCCGTCTCCGCGAGCAGCGCCACGTCGCCCGTCGCGTGCACAGCCCGGAGCAGCTGATTCCACAGCCGCTCGTCGGCGGGCGCCGTCACCAGCGCCGCGTTCACGGCCTCGGCGGCGGCCTCCGGCCGCCCGGCCTCCATGCGGTGGCCGGACAGCGCGAGCGCGACGTCGGCCACCAGCAGGGGCAGCTGGGCGTCGATGATCTCGTGCTCCAGCCAGCCGTAGCGGCCCGCGGGGCGGTCGGCGAGCAGCGGCCCCCGCGCGAGGCCGAGGGCGTCGGCGAGCAGGCGCTCCCGGACGGCGGGCCGCCCGGCTCCCTTGCCCTCCATCGCCTCGTGGTGGAGCGTGCGCAGCACGTCCAGGTCCGAGACCACCGAGGGGGCCAGGGTCAGCCTGCCCGCGGCGTCGGTGCGGAGCCGGTGCGTGCCGTCCGGCTCCGTACCGAGCCAGTCCCGCAGCCTGGCCACGAGCGCGTCGCGCACCTCGGTGGTGACGCCGCGCGGCCACAGACCGGAGGCGAGGACCCGCGGGTGCACGCCCTCGCGGTGGAGCAGGAGCATGGCCAGGGCCTCGTGCAGGAGGGGGCTGCGCTCGTCCTCGGGTGCCGCCGGCCCCATGACCTCGTACGAGCCGACCAGGCGGGCGTAGACCGCGGGCCTGCCGGCCTCGGTGATGTCGACCAGGAAGGGGCTGTCCGCGGGGTCCGGGTCGTGCTCGGGCCCGCGGTCGGCGTCGGCCGCGGAGAAGAGCTCCACGACCGCCTCGACCTGCGACTGCGGCAGCCTCTGGGCGTCGAGCTCCAGGCCGAGGAGCGGCGCGAGCAGCCGTCCGGCCGGGGTGATCTCCAGCTCCCACGCCGCGCCCGGCAGGCCCGCCCCTCCGGTGCCGACGAGGTAGCCGATGCCGAGCCGGTCGGAGCCGGCCGCGAGCTCGGCCAGGGCGGCGGCCCCGGCCTCGTCCGGCTCGGCGGCCACGATCACCAGGTGGGGTGCCCACTGCGCGTGCTGAGCCCGTCCCGCCCGGCCGGTCAGCACCGAGTCGTGGCCGGCCGTGCTGAGGGCGGCCCGCCGCTGCCGGGTCTCGACGCGCATGGTGTCGACCAGGGCGTCGATGTCGTCGAGCCGGCGGATGCGGGCGGGGGCCAGGGCCCGGAAGTCCTGGCCGAAGCCGACGAGGGTGAGCGTGAGCCGGTCGGACCAGCCGTTGGTGGCGAGCTCGGCGGCCACGGAGGCGAGCACGGCGGCGCGGTCGGCGGCGGAACCGGTCAGGGCGACGAGGCCCGGAACGGCCTCCAGGTTCAGCAGCAGCCGTGAAGCGCCGTCGGTTCCCAGGCTGACGAGACCGGGGTACGGGGCGGCGGTGTCCGCGGTGCTCCCAGTGTTCGCAGTGTCCGCAGTGCCCGCGGGCAGGCGGATCGCGGAGCGCGGCACGCTCCACAGCAGCGGGCCGGAGCCCTGCCGCCAGGGCGCGGGCGGCTCGCCCGACGGCTGGGCGAGCTGGAGCTGGAGTTCGGTGCCGGTGAGCCAGGCCGCGTAGACCGCGGGCAGCTCGCGGGAGTCGGCGGACAGCGCGGCGGACAACGAGCGCAGCCCGCGGTCCAGGTCCCGCACCGCCTCCGGATCCGCGCCGACGAGCAGCGCGTCCCGGGCGTTCGCCGGGTCCCCGGCCGGTACGGTCCCGGCGCGGCGGTGACCGGCCACGGTGGCCGCCGCCTGCCACAGCGACGTGCGGCGCCTGCGCCCCAGGGCGGCGAGCAGGCCCGCGGCGAGCAGGGGCGCCGCGACGAGGGCCTCGCCGACGCCGAACGACTCGGAGCCGGCGGCGGGGGCGGCCGCGGAGGCGCCCGGGGAGGCGTCCTGGGCGGGCTCGGCGGGGTGGATCGGGGCTTCCAGAGGCTGGTCGGGTCGGTCCACGGGCCGGTCGGCGGGCCGATCCGCGGGCCGGTCGGCGTTGATGTCCTGCGCGGGCTGCTGGTGTCCAGGCTGGTGGTGCTCGTGTCCGGGCTGCTGATGCTCGGATCCGGGCTGCTGGTCCTGCCGCCCCGGCTGCTGGTCGCCGGTCTGCCGGTCCTCCGCGTGGGGGCCCGTCCGGTCGTAGTCCCGGATCTCCTGGCGGACCTGCTCGGGGACGCGGGGCGCCTCGTCCGGCATCTCCACGAGTTCGCCGCCGTGCGCGTCCGCCGGCATCTCCATGATCCAGCCGGGGCGGATCAGGCTGGCCTCGGTGAGCTTCTCGCCGTCGGGCTGCACCCGGTCCTTGTTGAGCTCGTAGATCTCCTTGTAGCGACGGCCGTCGTCCAGGTGCCGCTCGGCGATCTCCCACAGGGAGTCGTGGTGCCGGCCCTCGGGCGGGTGGACGCGGTAGAACTTCGTTCCCCTGCGCAGCTCCTCGGCCGTGGAGTCGGCCGGCGCCGGACGGGCCCGGTCCGCGGCCGCGCCGGGCGCACCGTCCGCCCGGTCACCGGCCTGCTGCTCCTGTCCGCCGCCCGGAGTCCGCTCGGCCGCGGCCACGGCCGGGTGGTGGTTGCCCCCGTCCAGCGTGTGCCCCAGCTGCGACAGGCCGGGGGTGAGGCTCGCCGCCGTGGCGCCGACCAGCAGGACGGCCGCCACGAGCTGACGGGCGAGGAGCTGGCTCGCGCCGGCGCCGGGCACCCGCGGGGGCAGTCCGACGCCGGAGACCTCCGCCTTCACCTCGACCAGCACGCACGCCGCGAACTGGGCCCAGGCCAGCCAGACGAGGGCCGTCAGGGCCTTGATGAAGACATCGGCCGTGATCTCCCGCTGGAAGACGTCGGCGGAGGGCATGGAGTGCGGCAGCGGCCAGCCGACGAAGTGCGCGAGCGCGCCGGGCACCCCGACGAGGAGCGCCGCGAGCGCCACGAACGCGAGGAACGCCTTGACGAAGTCGCCCGCGGTGCGGCGGTGCCGGGGCAGCCCCGGCCCGGGGGTCCTGGTGGTGTTGCGCGCCATGGCTCTCTGCTCCCGTGGACGACGGTGACAACTGCTGTGATGACTGTGAAGACGGTGGTGACGGTCGTGACTGTGAAGACGGTGAGGACTGATCGGTGGGACGGCGGGGCCCGGCTCAACCGGTGCGGGACTCCGCCTTCGAGGTTCCGTGCACGGTGAGGTCACCCTTGTAGAACAGGCCGGTCAGCACCGGCCGGTACGTCAGCCGGACCTCGACCTCGACCTGCCGGGGCCCGCTGGCGTCCGTGCAGTGCGAGGCCGCGACGTCGGCGCCGGACATCCCCGCCTCGGCCATGTACGCGCGGGCCCTGGCCGTGCAGTTCTCGTAGTTGATGGGCGCGGAGCCCCGGCCGGCGCGCAGGGCCGACTCGTCGATGTCCTGCGCGGCGTACCGGGCGGCCTGCTCGGCGATGTCGGCCGCGCGCTCCCGCTGGGAGATGGACATCCCGCCGTCGACGACGAAGGCGGCGAGGGCCAGGAAGAGCAGCGCGAAGACCAGCACGGCCGCCGCTCCGGACCCCCGGTCGCCGAACCGCCCCCCGAGCCGGCCGAGCCGTCCTCCGAGCCGCCCTCCGGACCGCCGGAGGAGGCCGGCGGCGCGTTCCCGGGCCGTCATGCCGCCCTCCGGTACGGGTCGATGGGTGAACTGGAGTGCCCGGTCATCGTCTTGCCGATGTCCAGGCCGAGCATGGCCAGCCCCCGGACCTCGCAGCTCACCTCGACGGTGAAGAAGCCGCCGGGCCGGAACTCCGACGTCATGCGGACCGTCACCGGCCCGGTGCACACGTCCTCCAGGTCGGCCTCGGCCGCCTTGCGCGCCTCGCTCATGGCCACCGGGTAGGCGTGCTGGATCGACCCGGCACGGGCGGCGTCCCGGGCCGCGCCGTCCACGGCGCCGCGCCCGTCGACCATCTGCCCGAAGGCGACGAGGACGAGGATGAAGAGGATCATCACCGGGGCGAGGATGACGACTTCGATGGTCGACAGCCCCGCGTCACCGGCCCGCTCCCACCGCCGCTCGCACCGCCGCTTCCACCCCTGCGCCACGCTCACCCGGGGTCCCTGCGTCACGCTCACCCGCGGTCCTCCACGAATCGCTCCACAGGGCCCTGCGACTGCGCGTGCACGGTGAGCCGCATGCCCGGGAAGATGGTCGGGACCCCCGCTTCGATCTCGACGCCCACGGTGCCCGGGCCGGGCTGGACCGTCTTGACCTCCGGGTGGACGAGCAGGCTGGGGCCGAGCTGGCGGATGTACGAACGGGCCTGCGCGCCGGCCTTGCCCCGCCAGCCGCCGGGGTTCTCGTCCGCCTCGGCGCGCGCCTTGCGCGCCCCGGCCTGGGCGGCTGCCTGGGCGACGTGGTCGGCCCAGAAGTAGAGGGCGAACTGCACCGTCGCGAAGATCATGAAGAACAGCACGGGGGTGAGCAGGACGAACTCGATGGCGGTCATGCCACGGTCGCTCGTACGGCCGCGACTGCCGCCGCCCGTACGGACCTTGCCCGTACAGACCTTGCCCGTACGCGTGACCGTGCCCGTACCCGCAACCCTGCTTGTACGCGAGCCCCCGCCCGTACGGACACCACAGCCCGTACGGACGCCGCAGCCGGCGTCACCTCGTACGGCTTCCACCCGGCGGCGCACTGCCCGCCGCACTGTCCGCCGCACGGCCCCCGGTCGTCCCATGCGTCACTTGCTCGTGCAGGTCTTGTCGGCGTCGGCGCCCTCGATGCAGTGGCTGACCTTGTCCGCGCCGCCCTTGAGGGCCTTGCTGATGATCGCGGCGACCACACCGACGATGGCGACGACCACCGCGGAGATGATCACCCACTCCACCGCCGACGCGCCGCGGTCCGTCTCGGCGGAGCGCGCCTTGGCCACGCGGCCCTGCAGGAAGACGACGAGGAAGTCCACGGCCGGGTGGCTGATACGGAATCGGGATGTCACTGGGTGTCCTTTCGGAGAAGAAGAAGGGCTGCGGCGGGTCATCCCTGCTGGAAGACCCGCATCGCCGCCGGGAAGATCAGGAAGACCAGGAAGCCGGCGCAGAGGAGCAGCTGGGCGACGAGCATCGACTGCGACTTCTCGCCCGCGCTTCCCTCGATCTCCGCCATCTCCCGGTGCCGCATCGTTTCTGCGCGGGAACCGAGCGACTCCCGGACCTTCGCGCCGTCGTCGGCCACCAGGGCGAGCGAAGCGGAGAGGTCCTTGAGCTCGTCGATCCCGAGCTCCTCGCCGAGGTTCCCGAGGGCCTGCCACTGGCTCATGCCGGTGATGCGGGCGTCGGCCAGGGCGTTGCGCACCCGCCGGATCGCCCAGCCGTCGCTCACCTCGGCGGCCGCCATCAGCGCCTCGGGCAGGCCGCGGCCCCCGGCGAGGTTCATGGCGACGAGGTCCAGGTAGGCGCCCACCACCCTGCGCAGGTCGCGGCGCTTGCCGGCCGCGTCCCGCCGGACCTCCAGGTCGGGCAGCATGAAGAAGACCGCCGCGAACACCAGGGCCAGCCAGACGGGGATCACCGGCCCGCTGCCGAAGCCGAGCGTCCACACCACCACGAAGACGAACGGTCCGAAGACCAGGCCGGCTGCCGCCAGCAGGACCTTCGTCGCCAGGAACGTCTCCCAGCTGCGGTCGAGGACGGCGAGATCGGCGCGGAGCGAGCGCTGTTCCCAGCCCTGCTGCCGGTAGAACTCGGCCGCCCTGAGACCCACCCGCGCCCGCAGCGACCCGAGCCGGCGGGCCTCCTCGTCGGACGGCGGCTGATCGGCGGCGAGGGCCGCCGCGCCCCGGGCCCGCAGCGCGTCGATCCGCGCCACCTGCGACAGGGCGCTGCGCTTGCCGGGCACCAGGGCCCGGATCAGGAGGAAGAGGCCGAGGCCGAAGACCGCCCCGACGAGCACGGGCATGGAAAGCGCGTCACCCACGCGGTCCCACCTCCTCCTGGGCCGTGCGCGGCCTCACGAACTGCACCGCCGGCTCGTCGCGGACGAGGAAGCGGTCGGGCGTCTCGATCCGCGACAGCTTCCGCAGCCACCAGAAGCCGAGGCCGAACAGGCCGCACACGCAGGCCAGTACGAGCTGGCCGAGCGGCGAACCGTACGGGGAGACGAACTCCCGGTTGAAGACGGACAGGCCGAGCACGAAGGCCACCGAGACCCCGACGACGATCTGCACGCTGCGCCGGGTCGACGCCCGCTGGGCCATGACGCGCCGGCGCATGTCCACCTCCTCGCGGGCGGACTTGGCGAGGGCGCCGAGCACTTCGCGCAGGCCGGGGCCGCGCAGCCGCGCGTTGAGGATGAGCGCGGCGACGACGATGTCGGCCGACGCGTCGTCGATCTCGTCGGCGAGCGTCTGGAGCGCGTCGGGCAGCGGCGTACGGGCGCGCAGCCTGTCCACCAGGGCGTCCAGGTGGGGGCGGAGCGCCGGGGCCGCGCCGCGGGCGGACGCGGGAATGGCCTGTTCCAGGCCGACCGCGCCCGCGATGGTGTCGCGCAGCGACTCGGTCCAGGCCGCGAGCGCCTCGATCCGCCGCATGCCCGCCCGCTCTTCGGCGGCGCCGCCGAAGAGCCGGTCCCAGACGAAGACGAGCAGGCCGGCGGCGATGCCCGCCACCAGCCACCGGGTCAGGAGCAGCACGGCCAGGCCGACGCCGGCCGCCAGCGTGCCGCGCCGGCCGGCGAACCGGGCCAGCTCGGCGAGCCGGTCCCTGCCCTTCGCCTTCTCGTGGGCGGGCTTCGCGGGCAGCCCGCGCACCGCGACGATCAGCAGCGCGAGGCCGCCGCCCGCCACGACGCCGCAGAGCAGCGCGTACAGCACGGGGAGGGAGAAGAAGCCGCCCGCGCCGGTCGCGGAGAGGCCGCTCGGGAAGAAGCCCATGCCACTACCTCCAGTGCCCGGTCGGCCGGTACCCCTGGGCGACCAGATCGTCGAGACACGCGATGGGCGCGTGCGGCAGCACCCTGCCGTCCGGGCCCTCGGCGAACACCTCGCTCGACAGCACCCGGCCGTCGACGCCGTTGACCTCCCGCACGGAGGTGACCATGCGGCTGAGCCGGCCCCCGTTCTGGTACTGGTTGCGGCGCTCGACGAAGACGACGAAGTTGACGGCGCCCGCGATCAGCATCTGGCTCGCCTCGATGGGCAGCCGTTCGGCGGCCTGGAGCGCGTACGTCGAGATGCGGTTGAAGACCTCGGCGGAGCTGTTGGCGTGGATGGTGGACAGCGAGCCGTCGTTGCCCTGCGACATCGCGTTGAGCATGGTCACGATCTCGTCGCCGAGGACCTCGCCGACGATGACGCGCGAGGGGTTCATGCGCAGGGACCGGCGTACGAGCTCCGCCATGGCGATGGAGCCGAGGCCCTCCGAGTTGGGCAGCCGCTCCTCGAACGCCACCACGTTGGGGTGCAGTTCGGGGAACTGGTCCAGGCCGAGTTCGAGCGCCCGCTCCACGGTGATCAGCCGCTCGTGGGCGGGGATCTCGTTGGCGAGGGCGCGCAGCAGGGTCGTCTTGCCCGCGTTCGTCGCCCCGGCGATCATGATGTTCTTGCGGGCCCGGACCGCGCAGGTCAGGAAGTCGCCGAGCTCCGGCGTGAGGGTGCCGTTGCCCACGAGGTCGGCCAGGAACACCTTGCCCAGGCGGGCGCGGCGGATCGACAGCGCCGGCCTGCGGGTGACGTCCATGACGGCCGAGAGGCGGGAGCCGTCCGGCAGCCTCAGGTCGAGCTGGGGGTTCGCCGAGTCGAAGGGGCGCGACGACAGGCCCGAGTAGGCGCCCAGGATCTGGATGAGCTCGATCAGCTCCTCGTCGCTCTCGGCGACGGGCTCCCCGCGCAGCTCCCTTCCGTCGGCGTAGCCGATGAAGACCTGGTCGCAGCCGTTGATGTCGATGTTCTCGACGTCCGGGTCGTCCAGGAGGGGCTGCAGGCGGCCGACGCCGAAGAGGGCGGCGTGCACGGCGTTGGCGTACTGCTCCTCGGTCACCGCGTCCAGCGGGGTGCGGCCGGCGCCGATCTCGGCGCGCGCGTGCTCCTCCAGGATCTGGGCGATGACCGCCCGCGCGTACTGCCGCTCGTCCTCGCCCGACATCGGGGACAGGCCCGAGGCCTGGTCGAGGCGGCGCTGCTCGGCTATGCGGTCGCCGGCTTCCTGCCGGAACTGCTTGACGAGGTGGTGGTTGACGACGCTCATCGCGGATCACCCGGCCTGTCGGGGGTGGCGAAGCCGGGGGCGACTCCTGGTACGGCTCCGGGGGCGGTCCTGGGCGCGGCGCCAGTGACTCCGGGTACGGCTCCGGGGGCGAATTCGGCTGCCCACGCCGGTCCGAACTGCCGGTGGAGGTCGACGGCCAGCTTGCGGACCGACCGCACCAGCAGCGACTTCCCCGCGCTGCCGCGGCGGCGGCCGGCGAGCTGCTCGGCACCCGCGGGGTCGTGCGCGACCACGCCGACGACCCGCGCCACCGACTGGGAGGCGACGAGCATGTCGTTCACCTGCCCGGCGATCTTCGCGCTGTCCCGCGCGCCCGTGACGAGCACCACGCCGATGAGGGGCGTGACGACGTGCGCGGTGCCGCGCTGGGTGCCGTGCAGCCGGTTGGAGAGCGCAGCCGCGCGGTCGCGCACGCGGGCGAGCTGCTCGGGCTCCGTGCGGGACACCAGCAGGACGAGGGAGGCCGGGGCGAAGAGGCCGGCGACCGCCGGGTCCACGCCGATGCGCCCGCAGTCGGCGATCACGTCGGCGGCACCCTGCTGCGAGCGGGCGAGCCCGGCGAAGGCGTTGCCCAGGACGGGCCACACTCCGCTGAGGCCGACCGACTGCTCCGAGTTGCCCAGCCCGACGAGCACCTCCAGCCCGCCGGAGACCGGCTGGGCGTGGTCCCAGAGCTGTTCGGCGACGAGACCCCGCCGCGCGGCAGCGGCGAGGGACAGCATTCCGGTATTGGGGTCGAGCGGGCCGCCGTGCGCGGCCGCGCACCGGTAGACCAGGTCGCCGCCGGCGGGGTCGGCCTCCGCGAGCAGGGCGCGCCGGGGCCAGACCGCGGCCAGGGCGACGGCCGTCGTGGTGACGCCGGGGGACCCCTTGTCGGCAGCTATGGCGATGAGGGCCATGTGTTTTCTACGTCTCCGCCGTGTCCGCGGCCATCGATGACATCAATTCCTGCCGGGCCATCAGCCCGCGCTCGCAGGCACCTTGACGACGGCGACCTGTCCGGCTGCCGCGGCCTGCGTCAGCGCGGCGCTCTCCGCCTCGGTGACCACGACGGTCACGGGCAGACCGCCACCGCCGAAACCGTCCTTGTTCCCGGAGGGAACGGACTGGACCTTGGCGGAACGGGCCAGCAGATTTCCGCTGCCGGTCGCGGTATTGGGGGTTCCGTTGTTCCTGTCGCCGGAATTCCCGGATCCGGAAGACTTGTCGCCCGAACCCTTCTGGGCGTCGGAACCGACGTGGTAAACGGAGACCGTATCGCCCTCCGCGAGCCCCTGCGGATACTGCCCTTCCTTGAGGGAAAGCCCGACGACGACCTTCCCTTCGGCAAGGCCTTCCTTACCGGTCAGCATCGAGCCCACGAGAAGGCTGCCCGGGACGATGTCCGAGACGGCGTGGTACTTGGCGAGCAGCCCCCGGTCGCTCCAGCGCACGTACTTGATGGACGGATCCTCGGCCACCATGACGGGCTCGATGACGTCCCGGGAATCGGAGATCTTCTTACCCGCGGTCACCCGCTGCTTGACCTTCACGACCTCAATGCGTTCACCGGCGCGCATGACCAGCACGGTGGCGCCGAGCGCGCCCACGAGAATCAGCAGCACGGCGAGCGCGGCCAGAGCGGGTTTGCGCTCACGCGGCGCGGAGGGAAGCCTCTCCCCCGCCGCGGCACCGGCTCCCTTGAGACCCGCAGCCGCACGCTCCTGGACCTTCACGCCCATCGCCCCCGCAACGTTTGTCCGGATTAATGCTCTTGATCCACCCTCACCCCGCCCGGACCGGCGCACCCCGGACAGGCGCTTCCTCATGGTCGACGGGGCGTCAGTTGACACGGCACGTTATCAGCCACCCATATCCACCTCAACGCGCACCAGCCCCGTCCGCCGCACCACCCCGGCAACTCCCACCGGGAACTGCAGGCACGCAGCTGTCGTCTTGCGCCATGTACATCCATGCCATCATCACGTAAGCACGCCGAATGGACCGGAACGCCCTGGGAGATGGGGAAGTTGACTATCCACGTACGAAGCCGGGCCGGTATTGCCTTTGTCACAGCGACGGCCGCACTCGCCCTGACGGCGTGCGGCGGCGGAGCGAAGCGGGCGGACGACGGCAAGATCGACGGCGCGGAAGGCTCGGCATCCGCCTCCGCCGACCCGGCTTCGCCCTCACCGAGCGGTGGTCCGGGCGGGGACGGGGTGGAACGACCCAAGATCACTTTGCCGGATGACGTGAAGCACGTCTTCGAGCCGCGTTCCACCGGCGACGCACGCCAGGATGCCGTGCTCGCGGACAACGAACGAAACATCATCTCCGAGGACGACGCCATTCTCCGTGGCGACCCTCGTTCCACCGCGCTGTCCTTCTACAACACCGGAAGCGCATTGGCCGGGGCCGTGGACTGGGTGAAGAAGTTCCTGGATGCCGACCTCACCCTCACCGGCACGACCCGCTACTACAACCGGCATGTGAAGCTCGACGGCGACAAAAAGGCCACACTCACTTACTGCGGCGACGAGAGCAAAGCGTTCAACAAGAACCGCAAGACGGGCAAGGTGGACCGGGACGAGCCGTCCAAGGACAGCTACGTCCTCTACAACACGCGGCTCGTCAAGAGCGACAAGGGCGTGTGGCAGACCACAGAAATGCTTTCCTGGCGGGGGTCGGATTCATGCCAGCCGTAAAACGAACCGGACGAATCATCACGACGGCGGTCGTCACCGCTGCACTCTCCTGTGCGCTCACGCCCATGGCCTCAGCCAAGACCGGCCCGGGCGGGTCACGCGGCTCTGCGAGCGGTGGTGCCGGAGACGGGAAGATTTCCGCCGGCGCCCAGGTCTCGGGGGTGCAGACCACGGTCAACGGCGGTTCCGAAGGATCGAAGACCAAGGCGCTCACACCCCAGAACTCCAACTGGACGCCGCCTGCCTGCTGGTACGAGCCCGTCATCTCTCCCAAGGACCTCAAGGAGAGAATCGAGACGCTGGAGAAGGACAAGCCCATCCTCGGCATGGGGGGCTTCGGGCAGATATTCGCCGGCCTCTACAAGGTGATCTACCAGACGGACAAGTACGACGACTACAACATGGCCAAGCAGGGCAAAGGCATGTTCTGGGGCCCCGTCGTCAATCCTGCCCGCAAGGACGACCCGGAAGCGATGTCCTGCGACAAGCTCCCCTTCTGGGTGGACGACAACACGACTCCCGACATACCGCTCGCCGTCTCGCCGAAGATCCTCGCCGAATACGCCTACGACGAGCTGCCCATCCCGTCCACGGACTTCTCCATGAGCCCGGACGGCAAGCAGACCGTCAACCTCTCCACCTGGATCTGGGCCGACAAGGCCCGTTTCAAGCCGGTCTCCGTGACCGCCTCCCTGCCCCACACCAACCTGTCGGCGACCACCACGGCAACCCCGGTCTCCCTGAAACTCGAGCCCGGCACCGGCGAAGCGAACCTCCACCCCGCCTCGGGCGAGTGCCCCATCAACCCCGACGGCAGCATCGGCTCGCCGTACTCGGACGCGAAGAAGAACGACAGCCCGCCCTGCGGCCTCACCTACCTCCGCGCGAGCACGAAGTCCGGCACGTACCCGCTGAAGGCCACCGTCACCTGGAAGATCTCCTGGAAGAGCTCGACCGGCGAAGGCGGCAACCTGCCCACCGGCACCTACGGCAAGACCACCGCGGTCACCGTCCAGGAAATCCAGGCCGTCAACCGCTGACCGAAACAGCGCCGAAGTGCCCTGGGGAAGTGAATGCAAAACGCCAATCCAGAACATCTCGACCAGTTGGCCGACCTGCTGGCGGGGAAGCGCGGCGGGAGCCTGTCCAACGGCCTGGACGAAGCCTTCCGCAGGGCGTCGGCGCTCGGTGTCAGCGAGAGGCTGGCTCCGCTGAAGCCGATGCGGACCTGGACGTCCGACACCGCCCCGGACCTCCGCCGCCGGGCGACGGTCCTCAGGCTGGAGAACGGCGACCCTCAGGCAGGGCTGAAGTGGGCAGGTTTCACTCCCGAGGAGCTGCAGGCCCAACCCGGCCTCGCTCAGCATCCCATCGTTCTCCTGCTCTCCAACGCGGTGGCTTCTTCGAAATGGGTGGCCGAGAGCTATTACTTCCACCGCAAACCGAATGAATCGCTGGACGATTGGGTGAAGCGCCTGGAAGGCAAGTCCGTGTCCAAGGTCGTCGGGGGAGACCCGAAGAACTGGACCACCCTCCTTGCCGACGTGAGCGACGCACGCAGCATCCTCGACGCCGGATCCGTCGCGTTCGTCCAGGGCGGTGCGCTCACCCTCACCCTCGGCGGAAACTACCTGAAGAAGGCGTTCGACGAGTCGGTCAGGGTGACCCGGATCCGGAATGCCCTGGGCGCCAAGGCCACACAATGGCTGGCACATAGCAATATCTTTGTCCGAGGTCTGGGCTGGGGAACTCAGAAAGTTGCCGATTTCCGCTTTCCCATCCGGTCGCTCTCAGCACCCGGCGCCTGACTTCCGGGGAAGGTGGCAGGTCTGCTCTCGGGGAGCCAGCGATATCAGCAGCTGGCCGGGATCCCGGGTACGGGTGGATTTCTCGGCGACCGATGGGCTTGGGGCTGGGACTGGTTCCGCCGGCAAGCATTCATGAACTGGGCACCCAGGTCGGCGATGCTGCGTGGGATCACGCCCAACCGGATGATCGACTTGTTCGTCGGATCAGACGAAGCGGCGAAGGTTTTCGGCGGGCGTACTCACTCCGGCCAGCTCGTGCAACGCGCCGGACAGGTGGATCTGAGACGGGTCAGCAGGGGTGTCACCGCCCTCCAGCGGGAAGCCGGAATGGCTCACCCGAGGCTCGGAGGGATCGCCGCGGCCGCCAAGACCGCCGGCGCTTTCCGGTCCCTCAACATAGGCACATCAGCCGCCTCGACGGTGTATGACGTCACCAACGTGGCCTCTCAGGGCCGGCCCTGGAACGCCTTCAAGAAAAACAAGGTAGGGTATTCGGCCGACGTAGCTCAGACGCTCTTCGACGGCTCCATGACCGCAGCCCTCGTCGCACCCAATCCGGTGACCATCGGGGCGGCGGTCGTGACCGGCGCCGTCTACGGGGGCCTCAAGGTCGCCCAGCACTGGCCCGAAATCAAGAGCGGCGCGAAAAAGCTGGGGCATGCGGCGGTGAACGCGGGGAAGAGTCTCGCCGGCGGCGCAAAGAAAGTCGCCAAGAAACTCAACCCGTTCAACTGGTGATCCGTGGCGCGCCAGGATCCATTTCATCACGGAAGCGAGCGAGGATGACGACGTTCACCTTCGAGCTGTCGCCGTACGTCGTACCGGCCCCGGAGAACAAGCTCGTCGACCCTTCACAGGACCCGAGGAGGGTGGGGCGGAGCGGAACCTGGCCGGATTCGGCGACGTGACAGTGGAGTTCATGCACTGGGACAGCTCGAGTCCTCGTCGCGAGGCGGGCTGGAGAACGGTCAACGTCGAAGGCCAGGCGCTTCCACACACTGCGCTCATGGGCAGAGACTTCTCCGGCCAGCCGACACTGCCGGACTCCACTTTGCGGCTGGGAATCAAGTCCACCAAACTCAAGGTGCGGAACCTGGGGCTCACCAAGTCGGCCCGCGCCGTTCACTTTTCCATCGCCGACAGAAATTACGTGCTCAAATCCGCGGGCGCATACGGCAACGTGGCCGTACAGCGCGAGGATGTACAGGTTTACTTTCGGCAAGCCGACGACGTCGTGGATTGCTACAGGGCTCAGCGCAAGTCCACGCTAGGGACGGTCGAAGGACCGGCAGACGCTACCGACCTTGCGATCGCCCTTCTGTTCACCGAGGTCGACACCTATTCCTTCACGGCCGGAATGAGCACGTTCGTCGGTTCTTTGAAGGCCGTAGGGTCCCTGCTGCAGCCCGGCGGTGACGGCGTCTGAGGCGCGACGGCAGTGGTCTCCACCCGTCAGGCCGCCTGTGGGCCTCCGAACGGAGGCCCACAGGTCGCCGCCTCAGCCGATGGCGCGAAGGTCCACGTAGCCGGCCTTGAAGTCGTGCGAATTCGCCGGTACGTCCATGTTCCCGATGTTGATGTCCTCGACCTTCCAGAGGCGGCCGGCGATCTCCAGCGTGTCGCCGACGCGCGCGTCGGTGTAATTCGCCCTGTCGCCCTGGACGGCGCCGACGCCGATGTCGGCCCGCTTCGGGTCGTCCGAGACGTTCGACAGGACGGCGCTGTACCCCGCTCCCCCGTACTGGGTGTCCGGCACGTGCCAGCGCAGCCGCCAGCGGCCGTCGACGGTCGTGGGCCAGTTCTTCATCGTGTTTCCCTGTTCGCTGGGGGACGGGGCGGGTGTGGTGTCATCCGGGTTCTTGGGGGTGAGCACGACCCGGTACGTGCAGATCTGCCGGACGGTGTAGGCGTGCCCCTTGACGGTGAGGTCGTCCCCCGGCGCGACGGTCCAGTGCTGCCCGTCGCGGCGATCGGCGGGCGTCTCGCCTTCGGCGAGCACCGCCTTGCGGTGCGTGCCGTCCGCCGTGGCCTCCGCGTAGGCGATCGGCGCGCCACCCGGGAGCCGGGTGAAGCCGCCCCTGAGGATGCGGGTGCCCCCGACGCCCGGTCCGCCGTCCTTGTCCCCGTCGCAGAGCGGGCCCTTGTCGGGCGGCGGTGGTGCCGCGTCCGGCTTCGTGGGCGTGGCCCGGGGCATCTCGGACGGACCGCTGCCGGACGTGCCGCATCCGGCCGCGAGCAGCACCAGGCTCACGGCCGCAGCGATGCGTACGGCCCTCATCGCGGCACCTTCAGTGCTTGCGGGTCGTTGAAGAACTTCTCGTACTGCTCCGGCGTGGCCTTGATGTCCGAGAACGACGGCCCCCATGGGTTACCCAGCACGATCTTGCCGTCCTCGAAACCCTTGACGTAATAGACGTGCCGGGTCGAGAACGTGTTGCCCCACAGCGCGTTGCCTTCCTTCTGCAACTGCTCGCCGCTCGGAGTGCTCACCACGACGGGCCGCTGTTCCGTCTGGAACGCCTTCTTCGCCGATTCGAAGTCGTCGTCGATCGACTCTGAACCGTTGCCGGTGACGTACGGGGCGCCGTTCTTGGGGAAGTCCCACTCCGTGGCACCGTAGTTCCCGCGCTCGGCGCGGTCGTAGCGTTTGTCGCCCTCGTGCCCGTCGGGGGCACCGCCGTCGTCCTCCCCGTACATCAAGGCGAAGGCCTTCTCGTAGTACGCCGGCCACCTCTCGTGACTGACGCGGTTGTAGGCCGTCATCGGCTCGCCGTTCTCGTCCATCGGCAGGTCCGGCGTGACGGTCACCCAGTGATTGTTGCCGTCCTTGTCCCAGATGCGGACGTCAATGGTCCCGTTGGGGTTCTCCTTGATGCCCTCACGGATGAACTGGGGGTTCCGCTGGGCGGTGGCGGTGAGCTGCGAGATGTACCAGCAGTCGCCGAACCGGCCCTGGGATATCTCGCCCGCGGTCAGTTCCCGCCCCGGAGCGAACAACGGGTCCGTGGGCGTGCCCCAGTGCATCCCCTTGGCCTGCTGACCACTCTGGGCGTTCTGGCCGTCGAGCCAGGCGTCGGTGGTGTCGAATCCGGGCTGGACCTCGGGAAAGGCACCTTTCAGCTTCTCCCAGTTCGAGGGTCCGATGCGCGCCAGAAGGCGGCTCAGGTGGTCCCGCCTGGCCGACTCCGGAATGCCGTTGTGGTCCCACCACTTCAGCCAGCTGCCGTCGTTCTCGTTCGAGGCCAGCTTCCCGTACAGGCGGAAGTCGGCGTCCGGGACCTTGGCGAAGAACGCGTCGAGCTCGGCGCTCGTCATGCCGTCCAGCTGCTTCTGGACCTTCTCCAGGTCGTCCCGGTTGCCGTTGCTGCCGAAGTCCTTGCCCTTCAGCCCGCTCACGGCACGCAGGGCGTCCTCGATCTTCTGGGCGTCCGGGGGCTTCTCGTCGGAGAACGCGACGACGGGGTCGATCCGGTAGCCCTGCTCCGTCAGCTTGTTGCACGCCTCCAGCTGTGTGCAGCGCCGCTCGATCGACTTGGACATGTCGCCGAGTTCGCTGTCCAGGCTCCCGGGCAGGTTGCCTCCGCCGAAGAACGGCAGGGGGCCGAGGAGGTCGCCGACCAGCGGCGAGAGGAGTGGATCGGTCGTGGCGGGCTTGCTGCCCATCAAGGCGTTGGCCTGCGTCAGAACCACGGCGACGGAGGTGTGCAGGCCTCGGGCTCCTTCGCCCTGGCGCCCCAGGTCCTTGGCCAGGGCGCGGATCTTCCCTATGTCGAAGCCGTCGAAGCCCATCAGCCGCCGTCCTTGTTCTTCTTCTTGTCCTCGTCCGCGGCCTGCTCGTCCAGACGCCGCGCCTCGGCTTCCCACCGTCCGGCGTCGCTCATGAGGGCACTGGCCATCCGGCTGAGCTTTCCCTGGCGATCGGATATCTGCGCCGTCGCACTGGTCGCGTAGGGCCCCTTCCAGATGGCCGGTTCGGACTGCTGGGCCTGCTTGGCCGGGGAATCGAGGTACGGCCCCAGCCGCTGCGCCAGCAGCCGTGCCTGGCGCGCGCACGCCCGCAAGTCGTCGGCCCGTTTCTTCATCTGTGCAGGTGTTTCACCTGTCGCCTCACCAGGCGGCACGGTTCCCCCTTGTGCTCCATGAACCTCGCGCGCCGAACGGCGCCCGGGCTGTAGGCGCATGCTAGAGGGTGACGCGGCCTGTCGTGGCCTTGACAAACATGGGCGTGTCGCGCGCCGCCTGCCCTGTCCGCTCCCCGGGGCCCGTACGGCTCGTCAGTAGGGTTGGCCGCATGGCTTTCGGAAGAACCAGGAACAGCGAGCCGCCGGTCCCTGCCGTCGATTGGCGCGATGTCGCGCGATTCAAAATAGGCACCGTGGAACGGGACGTCGGTGCGGGCCGCAAGCGTCCCGTCATCGGGCAGAACGCCGTACGCGTCCCCCGGATCGAGGGCCAGGAACGCATCAACGCGCCGTGCGCGTTCTTCGGCTCCGGTGCGGCTCGTGCCCTCACCGGCGCCCGCTTTCTGTACGAGGACGAGCACGCGCAGCGGCTCCTCTGCTCCATCGGCGAGCCGCAGTCCGCCGGTGAAGAGCGCCATTACCTGGTGCAGGACGGCCAGGGGCGGGACATCGGCGTCATCCGGCGGATTCCGCCGGTGAACGAACTCGCGCGGCCCACGTGGCGCATCGAGCAACCGGGTCACCCCGAGATCACGGGGCTCAACAAGTGGGCCACGCTCAATCCTCTGGGCGTGGCGGCGCACGCCGCCGGCAAGGTGCTCGGCGGGCTGGCGATGGCCGTGTTCATGTCCGAGCCCGACGGCGGCGACCAGCGGGACCGGACGCTGCGGTGGTCCGCGGGCCGCGAGAAGGTGATGGAGTCGGACGACTACACCTTCACCATCATGGCGCCCTGGCTGGACCGCAGGCTGGCCTTCGCCGTCGCGGTCATCGGCGACCGCTGAGCGGCTGCAGACCTCAGGCACAGCCGCAGACCTCAGCACGGCCGCAGGCCCCGGCACAACTGCAGACCTCAGCGCAACTGCCGGCCTCGGCACGACTGCGGACCTCAGCGCGGCTGCAGCGCTCGGACCCGCCCGCGCCGTGACCCGCCGCAGAGAATGCGTGCTTCCCTCGCTGCCGGCAGCCCGCCGCAGGTCCGGGCTCCCCCCTCACCACGTCCGGCCCCGTCTAGAACCAATTCATGGGATTCGCCTTCTTCGCAAAGCTCTTCGCTTTGTCGCCGGTCCATTTGAGGGCCTTGCCGCCCTTGTCCTTGATGTCGTCCCAGTGCTCCACGGTCTTGGCACCGACATAAACGGCACCCGTCACCGCCACGGCTCCGAGCGTGACCGGGTTGGGCGCGACCGTCGCCGCGGTCAGCGAGGCGTTGAAGCCGACCTCGGCCACGTCCGCCACGTACTTGGCCCCGTGCTCCCGGTCGGTGAAATGCTTGGCCGGATTGCCCTGCGCCACCAGGTTGGCGGCGCTGTAGCCCGTCGAATAGACGCCGCCCACGACACCGAGTCCGCGAAGGGCGCCACCGGTCTTTCCGGCGACCTTGAGGCCTTCGCCCCAGGCGGCGAACCGTCCCTTGCCCTCCAGCATCCGGGCGTCCATGGAGACGTTCCTGCCGACTTTCCACAGGCTCGCGTGTGCCGCGCGGGTGGGGATCTGGCCGGCGTGCGTCCTGGCACCGTGCAGTGCGGCCAGTTCGTCATTGCCCACCAGTCCACGGACGATCTGTTTTCCGGAATACCCCCGGAACAGCGGGCGGTCCATGATCCCGGCGCTGAGTGCGGCGTTCCACCGGGCGCCGAGCTGATCGCTGATGAACATGCCGACGACCGGCCATTGCCTGGCACGCTGGAAGAGCTGGCTCCCCGAGGCCAGCGAACCGAGTTGTCCGGGAAGCCAGGTTCCCGGGGCCGAGAGATTCCGGACGACAGGGGCCGTCTGGGCCCACCGCTCTCCCCAGACGCCGACCTGGCCCGGCACCCACCAGCGCCCGTTGGGCAGGGTCTGCATGAGGCCGGCCACCTGAAGCTTCTTGGTCTGCAGGTAGCCCTGTGCCAGGGAGTTGAGCAGCAGTGTCTTCGGCACGTACACGCCGTAGAAGGCGGCGCGGCCGCCGTGGCCGATGGAGTTCTTGATGTCCCCCCAGGTGCCGAGCGCTTCCGTGATCTCGGCCTCGTACGGTTCGAGGCCGGGGATCCGCGCGATCTCGTGCGCGCGCATGCGGTCGATCCAGTCGTCGAGGGATTCGTTCTTCTCCCGGCGGAAGGCGTGCCCCCGCACGCTGTCGCTGGTCGCCATCGCGTTGGCGATCAGGAGGATGTCCGGGGCGAGGTAGGCGACTCCGGCCTTGGCGATGTCCTCGGCGCTGAACCCGGCCCACTTGAGGCCCGCCGTGGGGTCCCCGCTCTCGAGCCGGGCCACCGCCGCGCGTCTCCGGAGGTCCGGAGGCGTGTCCGTGGTCCAGCTCCGCATGGGTGTGAGGGACGGCAGCTTGTCGCTCACGCCCAGGCCCTGGGCTCTGGTGAAGGCCTCGTCGAGTTTGTCCCGCAGGCCGCCCCGTTCGTCGAAGAGCCTGGCGAGCTGGTCCAGATGATCCGGGTTGACGTTCCTCATGTGCATCCCCCTGACGCGTCGCGCGTCTCGTGCACGGCCGCTCCACGCTCGCTGCCGTACGTTTCGGGCGTACGCCGAAGCCGCCGTCGGAGGGGCCGGTGCGGGCGGCGGGCGTGGGCGCTCGCCGCTCGGGGCCCCCTCGGACGACGGCTCGGGTCAAGCCTCGTCGATCAGGTCTTCTTCGTCCGGCAGCAGGTCGGCGATCTTGTCCCAGATCTCGCCGGCCGTCGAGGGAACCAGGTGCAGCGCGCTGTCGGGGCCCACTTGGCCCGGCATGATCGGCTCCGCGGGCTGTTCGCGGATCCAGTAGCCGCGGGGGCCGCCGTCCCACACGGCGAGGGCGCGGACCATGCCCGCCCGCTCGCCCTCGTGCTTGCCGTTCCAGGCCACGGTGATGCGCCAGTGGGCGTTGAGCGCCAGGACCAGGTCGCCGAACTCGGTGAGCTCCGGCTCCTCGAGCCCCGACTGCCCGGTGAGGGCGGCGCGCGTCAGCCGTACGGCCTTCTCCTCGTCGCCCGCCGCCTCGTCCAGCGCGACGAAGGCGGCGTCCAGCACGCCCATGGTCGTCTCGATGCGCTCGGCCGCCGGCTTGTCCGTCTCGCGGCTGCGCAGGTTGACCATCCGGGCGAGAGCCCACACCAGCGTGGCCGGCTCGATCGGAACGTACTCCGACTCCTCCTCACCGGGCCAGCCCTCGTGGGTGAAGACGGTGTCCCGGCCGACGAGGATTCCGTGGTTCACCGGGCCGTGCTGGCCGGTGACCTCCACCTGGATGATGACCAGGGGATCGGCCAGTGTGGTGAGCAGGTCGCGCATCAGCGGGGCGAGTTCGCCTTCGGGGCCCACGAGGCCGATCTGCTGGAGTTCGCCCAGAGAAGGGAAGAGCTCCTCGGGCGGCGTCTCGCCGTCCAGCAGGTGGGCGAATACCGCGATGTGGCGATCGGCGAGCCGGAGTCGTTCGCGCGAGCTGTCGTAGGAAGGCATGGGGTCTCGTTCTGATCGGCGGTCGGAAGACGGATCGGGGGCCGGTCGGCCTCTACGGATGCCGGCTCACTTCTTCGGCTGCTGGAGGTCCTTGGCTTCCTGCGTGGCCTTTCCGGCCTCTTCACGCAGGGCCCGGGCCACCGTCTGGCAGGTGGTCTTCCACGTGCCGAGCTTGCCCCGGGTGTCGTCGGCGTTGGGACCGGACCACGTCTTCATGGACGTCGTGGCGTACGTGCGCGGCTTGTCGACCAGGGATTCGATGTGGTCGGCCAGAGAATTCAGCTTTCCTGCACGCTCGTTCAGCTCTTTGGCGTCCGGCTCAGCCATCTCTCTATACCCCCCTGACCTACGAGACGTCAGCATAACCCCAACGTCACAGCCGTTCGGGGACCCCCTCGCAGCCGCGTTCGAGCAGTGTACGGAATCTCCCATTCCGGATCGACGCGCGGACGTCCGGGCCGGGCACAGGAACGCATGTGCGGTAGCGTCCCTTCGAACACCCGGGCAGATCGTTTGCCCATGACTACGGGGAGGAACGCCCATGAGCGTGGACCACGGTGCAGATCTCAAGGCGCTGGAGCAGCTGTCCAAGGACTTCGGCAAGAAGGCCGGCGACCTGGCCTCGCTGATCAAGTTCCTGCAGACCCGCACCACCGGCAGCCGCGACTTCTGGAAGGGTCCCGGGGCGGACCACTTCCGCGAGGAGTGGGCCAACATCAAGCCCACCTTCGACAAGTTCGTGGAGACGCTCAACGCGGCGAGCAAGTCGGCGAAGACGAGCCACGACAACATCCAGCGCGCCACGGCCCGCTGACGCGTCGTTCGCAGCGAACACGGCGAACACGGCGACGGCACACGTCGCGAACGACGGCCGTGACGGAACGAACAGGAGTGCCCCGCCCCCGAACCAGGGGCGGGGCACTCCGTCGTTCCGTCACGGCCGGTCCGCCGACCGGCCTTTTCAGCCCTCCAGCACTCCCTGCACCGGCATCGCCTGACCGGCCCGCACGAGCAGGCCGTTCCCGGGCGTACCGCCGCCTCCGCTGTTCGCGGCGAGGCGGACGCCGAACAGCTCGCCCTCGGAGGCTCCCTGGGGCATCAGCAGCACGCCGTTGCGGGACTTGCGGGCCTCGACGACGAAGCCGCGGTACTGGGCGGCCAGGGAGTCGGTCGTGCCCGCGGCGATGAGGCCATGGTCGCCGTCCATGCCGCTGCGTATGACTTCTTCCAGGGCTTCATCCAGCGAGGTGTCGTAGAGCAGTTCGGCGTCGTCGACCACCACGACGTACGGCCGGCCCTCGGCCTTCTCCGTCAGCTCCTCCAGGTCACTGGTGGAGTCGTCCGAGCCCAGGAGGCCCAGAACGCCGGGCTCGTCCGCCAGGTCGCGCAGCGGGGAGCGGCGCGGGGTGATCAGGACGAGGGGCGTGCCGAGCCGGAGCAGGAGGCGGGCCGCGCCGAGCAGCATGGTGGAGCGGCCCGACTTCGGCGGGCCCGCGATGACGAATCCGGGGCCCAGCTCCTGGAGGTCCACGCCGACCGGCTGCAGCTCGTCGCCGCCGACGCCGACCAGCGTCCACAGCGGGGACGGCGTGAAGTCCGGTGCCAGGGCGAACGCCTGGGAGGCGGTGATGCGGGCCGGGAGGGCGTCGACGCGCAGGGGACGCAGCGCCGCGGGAGGCCGCTGCAGCCCCCGGGCCGCGTCCTCACCGATGCTCCGCAGCGCACTGACCTGCGCCTGGCCGGAGGGGTCGGCGGCCAGGAGCGCGAGCTGGGTCTCCTCCACGCCGTCGTCGGTCAGGCGCAGCGCCCGGCCGGCGGGCATCTCCTTGGGCACGTCCCGGCTGCGGAAGCCCGCCGAGGCGTAGTCGCCGGGGTCCGCGAGCCGCAGGATGAGCTTGTCCCCGAAGGCCGACGAGACGTGTCCGCCGAAGCCGGAGCGGTCCGCGGTCATGACCACCTTGAGCCCCACGGCGGAGCCTTCGCGGAAGATGCGCAGCATGGCTTCGACGAGCCGGCCGTAGTCGTAGTTCTCGAAGGACGAGGTGAAGCCCTCCCAGCCGTCCACGAGCAGGACCATCCAGGGCAGCCGGTCCTCCGGAGCCGCCGAGGCCCGCTGCTCGGCGACGCTGGAGATGCCGTCCGTGGCGAGGAGTTGCTGCCGGCGGGAAATCTCGGCCAGCAGCCGGTCGATGAGCCTGCGCACGCGGTCGGGCTGGTCGCGCGTGACGACCGCGCCGACGTGGGGCAGGCCGACCAGCGGCAGCAGGGCGTTGGATCCGCAGTCGACGGCGTAGAGGTGCACGTCCGTCGGTGCGGCGGTGCACGCCAGCGAGCCCGCCAGGGTGCGCAGGGTCGTCGAGCGGCCGGACCGGGGCCCGCCAATGATCAGCGTGTGCTCGCCGTGGACGAGGTCGAGGGCGAGGGGCGCCCGGCTCTGCTGGGCCGGCAGGTCGGTGAGGCCGTAGGCGGCGGGGGTGACGTCCTGGTGCGTGCGGGCGGGTGCCGGCAGTTCACCGAGGGACACCTGCTGCGGCAGGGGCGGCAGCCAGGGGCTGCGGGGGGCGCCGAAGCCCATCGCGGCGGAGCCGGCGCGGACGGCGTCGACCAGCACCGCGAGGTCGGTGACCATCGTGCCGTCGTCGTCCGGGCCGGCCGACCGGACCGGGGGGCGGCCGTACGCGCTGCCGGTCAGCAGGGACAGTGCCGCCTTCGGCCCGGAGCGCCCGTCCCCCGGCCGCCTCCCCCCGATCCGTGCCGACTGCACGCCCACCAGTGACTGCGCTCCCGAGCGGACGTAGGCCCGGCCGGGGGTGGACTTGGAGATGGCGCCGGCGTCGGGGGCGTCGATGACGTCGAGGGACTCGGAGGCGTCGGTGACGCGGAGGGCGATGCGCAGGTTGGTGTTGGCGCGGATGTCGGCGCTGACGACGCCCGCCGGGCGCTGGGTGGCGAGGACCAGGTGGACGCCGAGCGAGCGGCCTCGGCGGGCGATGTCGACGAGGCCGGCGATGAAGTCGGGGAGTTCGGCGACCAGGGAGGCGAACTCGTCGATGACGAGGACGAGGCGGGGCATGGGCTCCAGCTCGGGGCGGAGCGCGCGGGTGTCGTTGTAGTCCTCGATGTCCTTGGTGCCGGTGTCGAAGAGGATCTCCTCGCGGCGCTTGAGTTCGGCGGCGAGGGAGGCGAGGGCGCGTTCGGTGAGGTGGGCGTCGAGGTCGCTGACCATGCCGACGGTGTGCGGGAGGCGGGCGCAGTCCATGAAGGCGCTGCCGCCCTTGTAGTCGATGAGGACGAAGTTGAGGGCGTCCGGGCGGTTGGCGACGGCCAGGGAGGCGATCAGGGTCTGGAGGAGCTCGGACTTGCCCGCGCCGGTCGTGCCGGCGACGAGTGCGTGGGGCCCGTCGCGGCGGATGTCGAGGACGAAGGGGCCGTCGGCCGCGATGCCGATCGGGGCCGCGGTCGTAGCTCCTCCGGCGCGCCAGAGGCGTTCGATGTCGGCTCCGGTGGGGTCCGGCATGCCGAGGAGGCCGAGCAGGCGGGCGGCCGTGGGCAGGGCGCTGTCGGCGTCGTCGCGGCTGACGTCGCGGACGGGCGCGAGGGAGCGGGCGACGAGCTCGCACCAGTCGGCGCCGACCTGGTCGGCGAGGACCTCGCCGAGGGCTTCGAGCCCCGAGCCGCGCACGGCGGCCCGCGCGCCGGGCCCGGGCGGCCAGCAGACCGCGGCCCGGCACTCCTCGGGCAGCAGGCGCTCGTCCTCGTCGAGGCAGAGCGCGAACATGCCGTGCTGCGGGCCTTCCTGGAGCAGCTGGGGCACGCCGGGGACACGGCGCAGCAGGCGGGCTCCGTCCAGGACGACGAGGACGAAGGGGTCGGGGCGCAGGGCGGTGCCCATGCGGGCGCTCTCGGCCGTGGCCTTGCGCCGCTCCAGTTCGCCGAGGAGTTCGTTGACGCGGCGGGCGATGGTCTCGGCGTCGGTGCCGAGGAGGGCGACGCAGTCCTGCCCCTGCTGGGGGGCGGTGTGCGGGAGCCAGTGGGCCCAGGACCAGGCGGCGGCCGCCTCGGGCGTGGCCGAGAGCAGGACGAGGGAGAGGTCGCGGGGGCTGTGCAGGGCGGCGGCCTGGACGGCGAGCCAGCGCGCGGTGGCGGCGGTGCGGGCGCGGTCGCCGGCGATGCCGACGACGCCGAGTTCCGCGTACGGGAGCGTGGCGGGGACGTCGGGCAGGACGGGCGGGGCGGGGGGCTCCTCCGCGTACAGGCCGCCCTGGGCGGGGAGGATCTCGATGTCGGCGGGGAGGTCGGCGACGCCCAGGCGCAGCTGCATCGCGTCGGGATCGGTGTTCCTGCGCTCCCAGAGCCTGCGGCGCGGGCCGGTGGCGAAGAGGAGGATCTCCGCCGGGTCGGGGCAGGCGTTCCTGCGGTGGTGCTGGTCCTCGGTGCAGAGCGCGGCCAGCTCCGCCTCGTAGGCGGCCTTCTCCTTCTTGTACTGCTTCATCGACTTGCGGTGCTTCTTGCGGCCCTCGCGCAGGTCGCTGAGCCACTGGCCGAGCATCATCAGCGGGCTCATCAGGCAGAACAGCAGGGTGTAGACCTGCTTGGTGACGAAGTACATCACCAGGCCGAAGAGCAGGGGGACGAGCGAGGCGATGAGGTGGAGGCGGGCCCGCTCGGCGCGGCTCGGTTCGCTCGGCACGGCGATCCGCGGGCGGGGGCGCAGCGGGCTGAGGCGGGGCGGCCGGTTGTAGGCGAGCCCGCCTTCGCCGGTGGGGGCGAGGTGGGCGTCGGGCTCGCCGGTCCGGTCGAGCACGAAGAGGGAGTCGCCGACCTTCAGCACCGCGCCCGGCGGCCAGGGCTGTCCGCCGGCCACGGCCTTGTCGCCGAGCACGGTCAACATGCCGTCCGGCGGGACGACGGTGGCGTTGCCCGCGACGTCCACGGCGACGCGGAAGGCGAGGGGCGGCAGCTGCGGGTCGGGGACGGCGAGCCCGCACGTGGGGGCCGCGCCGACCGTCAGCGCGCCGGCTCCGAGCCGGATCACCCGGCCGGCTCCCGGCCCGCCCGCGACGCGCAGTTCGAGGCTGCCCACGGGCTCGCCGGTGCGCAGGAACGGGCCGACGGCGTCGTCGACGGTGATCCGCATGCCGTCCCGCAGGAGCCCGGCGGCCGGCGCCTGCGGGTCGCACCGCACGCCGTCGGCCCAGAGGGCGGGCGCGCTCCGGGCGGGGGCGGGCTTGCCGAAGGGGCCGGGGAGGGGGACGACGACGCCGGCACCGCTCCCGGGCCCCGGGCCCCGCGTCGCGGCCAGCGCCTCCGCCACGTCCGCGACGGTGGCCGCGTCATCCACGTCCACCATCACGTCCTGCGGCTCGGCGCCCTCCCGCACAGCCGTCACCAGGACTCGCACGACTGGGCCCTCCCCCTCGTCCCCGTACGCCGGCCCGAACACGTTTTTGCCGGCGCGTCGAGGCTATCCCGGCGCGCCGGGGCGGCCTGCGGGGGCACTCCTACGCGGGCAGCGCCGACTCCAGGAACGACTCCACGGCCCGGCGCCAGCCCTCGGGCTGTTCGTAGTGGACGAGGTGGCCCGCGTCGGGGATCTCGGCGTACGTGCCGCGGGGCAGGACGCGGACCATCTCCTGGGCCTCGGCGCGGCCCAGCTCGCCGTCGGGGCCGCGGACGACGAGGGCCGGGCACTCGACGAGGGCGAGCTCCTCCCAGTGGGCGTCGTGGGCGTAGGTCTCGCGGGCCTGCAGCATCTGGCGGCGGGAGAAGGCCGGGCGCCAGCCGTCGGCGCGCTCGGCCATGACCTCGGCGTAGTAGTCCCCGCGGGCGGGCCTGGGGCGCTCCAGGGTGGGGTCGCCCTCGGCGAACCACTTGCGGACGTCCGCGAGCGTGGCGAAGGGGACCGGCCAGGAGCGGAACCACTCGCCCCACTCGCGCTGGGTGGCGGCGCCCAGCGCGGACGCCCGCATGTCGCAGATGACCACGGCGCGGACCAGGTCGGGGCGGCGGGCGGCGAGCTGCCAGGCGGTGAGCGCGCCCATGGCGTGGCCGATCAGGACGGCGGGGGCGAGCTCCAGGCGCTCGATCGCGGCCACGGCATCGGCGACGTAGGCGTCGCGGGTGTACGGGCCCTCGGCCGGGCGCTCGCTGCGGCCGTGGCCCCGCTGGTCGAGGGCGACCGCGCGGTGCCGGCCGGACAGCCAGCGGGCGGTCTCCGCCCAGTGCGCGGCGCGGCCCATCAGGCCGTGGAGCAGCAGCACCGCCCCGGGGCCGCCCTCCCCGGCCCCGCAGGGGCGCTTGGGCGGATCGGCGAACTCCCAGGCCGCGAGCCGTACCCCGCCGCTCCCACTCACGTCGATGCGCCGAACCATGAGACCTGGCACCTCCTACTCTTCCCCGAGCAGTTCCACGATCACGATATAGAACCCACGTTCGATTGGATGCTCAACGCGCACAACACCCCTCGTTCGAGTGACCTCGGGGAAGGGTTGACCGGCGGCACCCAGGGGATTAATCGACCTGGGCGCGGACTGCTCGGGGAAGAAGGTCCGCGGGGCGGACCCTGGGAGCTCGGGGCTCCGGGTCGCCACGGGGGTATATGGGGAGGCAGGGCCCCGGCTGCCCGGAAGGGCGCCGGGGCCCTTGTCACGCCCCGCCGGCCTCATCGCAGCCCCCCCTCCCCGAGACAGCGGCGTGCCGCGCATATGCGCGCCAGCGCCAGCGTGGCACGGCCGGGGCGGCTCCGCGCCCATTCCACCGACTCCAGCCAGATTCAGGGGAGTTGGCGCAGCAAGACGCCCCGCGGCGGGCCGCACGGGGCGGCCCGGGCCTGCGGGGCGTGAGTGAGACGGGGGACGGCGGCTCAGCGCTCGGCCACGAAGGACTCAGCGCTCGGCCACGAAGAGGCCGGCGCTCGGCGACGAAGCGGCTCAGCGCTCGGCTGCGAAACGGCTCAGCGCTTGGCGACGAAGACGTGCGCCGCGATGTCCGGCTCCAGCTCCGTGGCCTCACCGCTGCTGCCGACGATCACGCCGCCGGCCGAGTCCGTCACGCTGACCACCGCACCGGGCTGCACGCCCGCGCGCCGCAGCGAGTACATCAGCTGGGCGTCCGTCTGGATCGGCTCACCGATCCGGCGTACGACCACGGTCTTGCCGTCGGACCCGGCGTCCAGATCCATCAGGCTGACCATGTCCTCATTGAGCAGCGGGTCCGCCTCGGCCTTCTCGCCCAGCTCCTCCAGGCCCGGGATGGGGTTGCCGTACGGCGACTCGGTGGGGTGGCGCAGGAGCTCCAGCACGCGGCGCTCCACCGCCTCGCTCATCACGTGCTCCCAGCGGCAGGCCTCGGCGTGGACCTGCTCCCACTCCAGGCCGATCACGTCGACCAGCAGGCACTCGGCGAGGCGGTGCTTGCGCATGACGCGCGTGGCCAGCCGGCGGCCCTCCTCGGTGAGCTCCAGGTGCCGGTCGCCCGCGACGGACACCAGGCCGTCGCGCTCCATGCGTGCCACGGTCTGGCTGACCGTCGGGCCGCTCTGGTCGAGCCGCTCGGCGATTCGGGCACGCATGGGGACCACACCCTCCTCCTCCAGCTCGAGAATGGTGCGGAGATACATCTCCGTGGTGTCGATCAGTCCGGACATGCGTGCCCCTCGATAAGTCGTGCGCGTGGCCCCTGGACCCAATTCTGACGCATGCCACCGACAACGGTGGCGGGTACGGCCCCGGCCCGCCCGCCGTATTGACAGGGCCCTGGTCCAGACCGCAACGTGATCCGCGCCACGAGCGTACGCCCAGACCGTACGCGCCACCGGATCCCGATCTAAGGAGCCCCGCAGCGATGAGCGAGAAGAAGCCGGCCGGGCAGTTCTTCGACGCCGCGATCGGGCTGCTGCGGCGGGTGCGCGACGAGGAGGCCGGGCACATCGCGGACGCGGCCTCCCTCCTCGCCGACACCGTGGCGGACGGCGGCCGGCTCTTCGTCTTCGGCGCCGGCCACTCCTCGCTCCCCGCCCAGGACGTCGTCTACCGCGCAGGCGGCCTCGCCCTGATCAACCTCCTCGCCGTCCCCGGCGTCGTCGGCCTCGACGTCATGCCCGCCACGCTCGGCAGCGCCCTGGAGCGCGTCGACGGCCTGGCGGGCGCGGTCCTCGACACCAGCCCCGTCCAGGCCGGCGACGTCCTCATCGTCATCTCCCTCTCCGGCCGCAACTCCCTGCCCGTCGAGATGGCCATGAACGCCCGCGCGCTCGGCGTCCGCGTCATCGGCGTCACCTCCCTCGCCTACGCCGAGCACACCAAGTCCCGCCACTCCTCCGGCACCTTCCTCAAGGACCACTGCGACATCGTCATCGACAGCAAGATCGGCATCGGCGACGCGGAGCTCACGGCGGACGGCATCGCGGCCCCCTTCGGCCCCGCGTCCACGGTCGTCACCAGCGCCCTGATGCAGGCCGTCGTCGCCGCCGCCGCGGGCGAGCTGGCCGCCCGCGGCATCGACCCGCCGATGCTGCGGTCGGGCAACGTGGACGGCGGGCACGAGTGGAACGGGCGGGTGCTGGACGAGTACGGGGACCGGATCTTCTTCAGGCGGCGGTGACGCCCCGCCGGGGTTACGGGTATGCGGGCCGGTTACCCAGCTGCAGGTCCGTCGTGGCTGATCGCGACCGCGCGGCGGAGCCGCGGATCGAACACTGTCCCGCGCCCCTGACGGGGCACGCCGCCGCACGGGCCTACGGTGTCGGGCCCGCCAGGTCGATCGACGCCGCCACCCGGCACGCGATGTCCTCCGCGTACGTCGCGTCCGAGCGGTCGAACGGGCGGCGGGACGGGCCGCGGAGGAAGGTGACCGCGCCCAGGGTCCGGCCGCGGCTGCGGAGGGCCGTGGCCAGGGCGTGCACCGTGCCTTCGGGCCACTTGCGGGCGGTGGCCCAGGTCTCGGTGCAGTCGGAGGCGGCGCGGACCGAGCCGCAGCGCTCGACGGCCTGGAGAGCGGGGTGGCCGTCCGGGTACGGCACCGGAAGGCCGCCGCGGCCCGTCGCCGGGCAGGGGCCCGGCGTGCCCGCGGGCGTGGCGGTGGCTCTGATCAGCCGGACCGGGGAGTCGGGGGTCGCCTGCGCCTCGGGAAGCAGGTCGATCAGGGCGTGGTCGGCGAAGCCGGCGAGGGCGAAGTCGAGGTAGAGGGAGGCCGCTTCCATGGGGTCCTCGCACTCGGCGACGGCCCGCCCGGCCCGGTGCAGCTGGCTGGCGCGGAAGCGCAGCCGGGCGCTGTCCTGCTCGGTGAGGCGGGCGGCGGTGACGTCCAGGAACAGCCAGGCCACGCCGAGCGGCACCGGTTCCTCGGCGAGCGGCGAGGCCAGCCGTACGAAGCCGCTGCGCCAGCAGCGCCGCTCGGGCGGGGCGCCGCCCTGGTCGCGGAGGGTCACCCACAGGTCGGTGGGGGCGGGCGGGGCGCCCGCCGCGAGGACGTGCTGGAGGGCGCCCTCGACCTCTTCCACGCCCTGCTCCAGCAGTTCGCCGAGCGGGCGGCCGAGCAGCGCGGTGCGGCCCGTGCGGAGGGCCCGTGCGGCGTGGGCGTTGGCGAGGGCGGGCCGCAGGTCGGCGTCGACGAGCACGACGCCCCACGACGCGTCTCCGAAGAGGGCCTCGCTGAGCGCGATGGAGCGCTCCAAGTCGATCTGGGTGTGGACCTCGCTGAACGCGCAGTACACCCCGGCGGGCCGGTCGCCCGTGCCCGGCACGGCCGACAGCTGGGTGCGGACCAGCACGCGCCCGCCGTCCTTGGTCAGCAGCGCGAACTCGTGAACGTGCCGTCCGGGGGCCGCCATCGCCCCGTCCAGCCGGGCCGCGACCTCGGCGGCGTCCGCGGGCCGCACCGCCCAGCCGGCCAGGCCCTGCCGGCCGACGGCCTCGGCCGCGGTCCAGCCCAGTATCCGTTCGGCCTCGCGGTTCCAGTGGGTGACCGTGCCGTCGGCGTCGAAGGCGCACAGCGCGGTGTCCATGCCGTCGAGGAGCGCCGCGAGGAGGCCGGAGTCGTCGCTGTCGGGGGCGCGTTCGGAGCCGCGCCCGGCATCGCCCGCGGCTTCCCCGGCACCGGGCGCCGGGATCGCCGGGCGGGCAGGGCCTGACTTGTGTGGTGCGGTCACGAGGTACCCCCAGCTGGACGCGTCTGCATGTCCTGCACGACGGGTCATTCAACTCGACCGTGATGGGCACCACACCGTCTTCGGGGAAATCGTTGCCCACCGGAAATTCGGTTGTCGCTCATCCGCGCGCTTCCTAGGGTGGTGCGCACACGAGAAGGGAGGTGGTTCGGGACATGGTTTCATTCCGGACGCGTGAGGTGACTGCGGGCTAGCGCCCGTCGTCGCGCCAAGCGCAACGCCGGGGCCTCCCAGACTGCAGCTGGGGGACGCGCCGGCCAATCCCAAGCAGTCACCCGATCCGTGGGCCGCCGAGTCGTCCGCTCGGCACCGCCGCGCCGCAGGGCGCGGCGGTAACCGGCCCACGGATCGTCTGCTTTATCGCTTTATCGCCTTACGGGCCTCGCGAGCCTTACGGCACAGGCCTTACGAGCCTTACGGGCTGAGGCGCTCCACTCGCCACGCCTCGCCTTCGCCGCCCTCCCGCACGTACCGCAGCCGGTCGTGCAGCCTGTTCTCGCGCCCCTGCCAGAACTCCACGCTCTCCGCGGTCACGCGATAGCCGCCCCAGCCCGTCGGCACGGGCACGGGCTCCCCCTCCGGATAGCGGGCGAGCAGCCGCGCGTACGCGGCGTCGATCTCCTCGCGCGACGGCACGACGGCCGACTGCGCGCTCGCCCACGCGCCCAGCTGCGAGCCGCGCGGGCGCGAGTGGAAGTAGACGGCCGTCTCCGCCGGGTCCACGCGCTCGGCCGTGCCGGCGACGATGACCTGACGGCCGATCGGGTGCCAGGGGAACAGCAGCGAGACGTACGGGTTGCGCGCGAGGTCGGCGGCCTTGCGGGAGCCGTAGTTGGTGTAGAAGACGAAGCCGTGGTGGTCGTAGCCCTTGAGGAGCACGGTCCGGGAGCTCGGCCGGCCGTCGGGGCCGGCCGTGGAGACGACCATGGCGTTGGGCTCCCGCAGCCCGGCCGCGAACGCCTCGGCGAACCAGAGCGCGAACTGCTCGTAGGGATCGGGGGCGAGGTCCTTCTCCGACAGGCCTTCGGAGCGGTACTGCTCGCGCATGGCTGCGGCGTCCAGCGCGCCGCCGTGGAACTCGGGGGCGGGGAACTCGTCGGCGTGGGTCACGGGCCCATCCTGTCAGCAGGCACGCCCTGATCAGCAGATGTACTTGCCCCCTGGCGGCACTCCGTAACCCTCTCGCGGGCAAAACCCCCACTGTGCCGGACATCACCTTTCGCCGCATGTGGCGAACCCCCCAAAATCGCAGGGCGGGAAGCTGTGGTACCCGCACATCACCGGCTATCGTTTCCGGCCGGAATCCGGAACGAGCCCGCCCGTCAGGGGTCCGGGCGCGGAACCGGGTGAAGACCCGCCGCACGGGGCATGACCCGGTTGACCGATGACGGACCGCAAGGCCGTACGCAGCGACGCACGGACCGCGGACCGCACCAGGGACAGGCAAGCAGCCGCGCCCGACCGGGCCTCGCGCCCCAGCTGTCGCACACGTCATGAGGAGCCGCCTGATGTCCGACTTCGTACCCGGACTCGAAGGAGTCGTCGCGTTCGAGACGGAGATCGCCGAACCCGACAAGGAAGGCGGCTCCCTCCGCTACCGAGGCGTCGACATCGAGGACCTGGTCGGCCAGGTGTCCTTCGGCAACGTCTGGGGCCTGCTGGTCGACGGCTCGTTCAACCCCGGCCTGCCGCCCGCCGAGCCCTTCCCGATCCCCGTCCACTCGGGTGACATCCGCGTCGACGTCCAGTCCGCGCTCGCGATGCTCGCCCCCGTGTGGGGCCTCAAGCCGCTCCTCGACATCGACGAGGCCACCGCCCGCGACAACCTCGCCCGCGCCGCCGTCATGGCCCTCTCCTACGTCGCGCAGTCGGCGCGCGGGCAGGGCCTGCCGATGGTGCCGCAGCGCGAGATCGACAAGGCGGAGACCGTCGTCGAGCGCTTCATGAAGCGCTGGCGCGGCGAGCCCGACCCCCGGCACGTCAAGGCCGTCGACGCGTACTGGACGTCCGCCGCCGAGCACGGCATGAACGCCTCCACGTTCACGGCCCGCGTCATCGCCTCCACCGGCGCGGACGTGGCCGCGGCGCTGTCCGGCGCGGTCGGCGCCATGTCGGGCCCGCTGCACGGCGGCGCGCCGTCCCGCGTCCTCGGCATGATCGAGGAGATCGAGCGCACGGGCGACGCCACGGCGTACGTCAAGCGCGCCCTGGACAACGGCGAGCGCCTCATGGGCTTCGGCCACCGCGTCTACCGCGCCGAGGACCCGCGCGCCCGCGTCCTGCGCCGCACGGCCCGCGAGCTGGCCGCGCCGCGCTACGAGGTCGCCGAGGCCCTGGAGAAGGCGGCCCTGGAGGAGCTCCACAACCGCCGCCCGGACCGTGTCCTCGCCACGAACGTCGAGTTCTGGGCGGCCATCGTCCTGGACTTCGCCGAGGTCCCGGCGCACATGTTCACGTCGATGTTCACCTGCGCCCGCACGGCCGGCTGGAGCGCGCACATCCTGGAGCAGAAGCGCACGGGCCGCCTGGTCCGCCCGTCGGCCCGCTACGTGGGCCCGGGCTCGCGCGACCCGCGCGAGATCGAGGGCTTCGCCGACATCACGGGCAAGGCGGCGGTCGGGGGCTGACCAGCTGTGTGCGGGCGGTCGTGCGACCGCCCGTACACACCGTCACAGCAGGTCGCTGAGGACCGCCGTCCAGTGCTTCACCAGGCGTTCGCGCCGGGCGCTGTCGTCGGTCAGGAGGGTCGCGAGGCCCAGGCCGCGGCACATGTCGAGGAAGCCCTGGACGGTTTCGCGGACGCCGGGGCGGCGCTCGTCGGCGCCGAGGAGCTCCACCGCCATGCGGTGCACCTCGCGGCCGACGCGCGCCTCCAGTTCGGTGACCGGACCCCGCAGCGCCGCGTCGTTCGCGGCGGCCACCCACAGGTGCAGGGCGGCGCGGAACAGCGGCCCCGTGCAGAGGCCGACGAGCTGGCCGACGGCCACGTGCGTACGGGCCGGGCCGGTGATCAGCTGCACCTGCGGCAGCAGGCCGCGCACGGCTGCCGACCGCTCTTCGGCGACGTACTCGACGGCCGCCGTGAAGAGCTCCTCGCGCGTGCGGAAGTGGTGCTGTGCGGCCCCGCGCGAGACGCCGGCCCGCTCGGCGACGACGGAGACCGTCGACCCGGCCCACCCGCGCTCGGCGAGGCAGGCGACCGCCGCCTCCAGGAGCCGCTGCCGCGTGGCGCGGCTGCGGTCCTGCTTGGGGAGGCTCAGCGGGCCCATACCGGCTCCCTGCGCTCAAGAAAGGCGGTCATGCCCTCGCGGGCCTCCGCGGAGGCGAAGAGCCGGGCGGACAGGGCGGTGAGAGACTCCGCGTCCCGCTCGAAGGCCCTCCGCACCTCGGCCGTGGCCAGGGCCTTCGACTCGGCGAGGCCCTGCGGAGAGCCGCGCCGCAGTCCGTCCAGGATCGCGTCCAGCTCCTGCTCCCCGGCGGTGACGAGCCCGATCCGTACGGCCTCGGCGGCCCCGAACCGCTCGCCGGTCAGGTAGTAGCGGGCCGCGGCGCGCGGGTCGAGGCGCGGCAGCAGCGGCAGCGATATCACCGCGGGCGCGAGCCCGAGCCGGGCCTCGGTGAACGCGAACGTGGCGCCCTCCCCCGCCACGGAGATGTCACAGGCCCCCAGCAGCCCCAGGCCCCCGGCCCGCGCGTGTCCGTCCACCCGCGCCACGACCGGCTTGCGCAGCCCGATCACAGCGCGCATGAGCCGTACGAGGGCCTGCGGCCCGTCCGGGCCCGCCTCCGTCAGATCGGCCCCGGAACAGAAGGTGTTGCCGGTGTGGGTCAGCAGGACGGCACGCGTCCCGGCGTCCTCCCCCGCCTCCGCAAGCCCTGCCAGCAGTTCGGCGACGAGGCGGGACGACAGGGCGTTGCGGTTGTGGGGGGAGTCCAGGGTCAGGGTGGTGATGCCGTGCTCGGCGGAGCGGCGGACCAGCGTCACAGAAAGCCACCTTTCTCAGTACGACTTGGGGAGTCCCAGCGTCGTGTGCGACACGTAGTTCAGGATCATCTCCCGGCTGACCGGGGCGATCCGCGCCACGCGCACCGCGGTGAGCAGGGAGGCCAGCCCGTACTCGCTCGCCAGCCCGTTGCCGCCGAGGGTGTGGACGGCCCGGTCGACGGCGCGGACGGCGGCGTCGGCGGCGGCGAACTTGGCCATGTTGGCCGCCTCGCCCGCGCCCATGTCGTCGCCGGCGTCGTAGAGATGGGCCGCCTTGAGCATCATCAGCCGGGCGAGCTCGATCTCGACGTGGGACTCGGCCAGGGGGTGCGCGACGGCCTGGTGGGCGCCGATGGGCTCGCGCCAGACGGTGCGCGTGCGGGCGTAGTCGACGGCGCGGGCCAGGGCGTGACGGGCCATGCCGAGGGCGAAGGCGGCGGTCATGACGCGCTCGGGGTTGAGGCCGGCGAACAGCTGGAGGAGCCCTGCGTCCTCATCGCCGACAAGAGCGTCCGCAGGCAGCCGCACTTGATCGAAGGTGAGCTCGAACTGCTTCTCAGGCGCCGCCAGTTCCATCGGAATGGCGGCCTTCAGGAAACCCGGTGCGTCCCTCTCCACCACGAACAAACAGGGTTTGAGCTTCCCCGTACGCTCGTCCTCCGTTCGCCCCACGATCAGCGTCGCGTCCGCGATGTCCACGCCCGAGATGAAGACCTTGCGGCCGTTGAGCACCCACCCGTCCCCTTCCCGCCGCGCGGTGGTCGTGATGCGGTGGGAATTCGACCCCGCCTCCGGCTCGGTGATGCCGAAGGCCATCCGGTACGTGCCGGCGGCGATGCCGGGCAGCCACTTCCGCTTCTGCGCCTCGGTGCCGAAGCGGGCGATCACGCTGCCGCAGATGGCGGGCGAGACGACCATCATCAGCAGGGGGCAGCCCGCGGCGCCGAGCTCCTCCAGGACGACGGCGAGCTCGGTTATGCCGCGCCCGCCGCCCCCGTACTCCTCGGGAAGGTTCACACCGAGGTATCCGAGCGCCCCGGCCTCGGCCCACAGCTCGTCGGGGTAGCGGCCTTCGCGGACGACCTCGGTGACGTAGTCGCGGCCGTAGCGCTTGCCGAGCGCGGCGACGGCGGCGCGCAGGTCGCGGTGTTCCTGGGATTCGGTGAAGCTCATGGCGTCGGCTCCTCGGTGACGACGGCGAGCAGGGACCCGACCTCGACCTGACGGCCGGGGGCGGCGTGCAGGGCGGTGAGCGTGCCGGTGGCCGGCGAGACGACGCGGTGCTCCATTTTCATGGCCTCAAGCCACAACAACGGCTGCCCGGCCCGGACTTCGGCGCCTTCGGTGATTCCCTCCGCGATACGGACCACCGTGCCGGGCATGGGGGCCAGGAGGGATCCCGGCTCCGGCAGCGCGGCGGCGGGGTCGGGGAAGCGGGGCAGGAGCGTGAAGGCGTGGGCGCCCCAGGGCGTGTCCACGTAGACGTCGTCGCCGTACGCGGCCACGTCGTAGCGGGCGCGGAGGCCGTGCGCCTCCAGGACCACGTGGGTGCGGGTCGCCTCCAGGAGGCGGACTCCGCCTTCGGCCTCCAGGCCGTGCCGGGTGAGGCGGTACCGCACGGTGCGCTCCTCGCCGTCCGGTTCGGAGCGGTAGCGCTTCTCCTGCGGCTGGGAGGGGAGGTTGCGCCAGCCGCCGAAGCGGGAGCGGCCTTGCGCGTCGGCAACGGCCGCGGCGAGGGCGGCGGTTGCGGCGCCGTCGGCGCGTGGCGCGGTGAGGGCGTCCAAGTGCCGTTCGTAGAAGCCGGTGTCCATCCGCGCACCGGCGAATTCCTCGTGCCGAAGGGAGCGTACGAGGAGATCGCGGTTGGTCACCGGGCCGTGGATGCGGGCGCGCTCCAGTGCGCGGGCCAGCAGGCGGACGGCCTCCGGCCGGGTGGGGGCCCAGGCGATGACCTTCGCGAGGAGGGGGTCGTAGTACGGGGTGATCGCGTCTCCCGCGGTGACGCCCGCGTCCACGCGAAGATATCCCGTGCCTTCGGCACGGGATTCCTCCCACCCGCCCGCCCGTTGAGGGAGCACGTATTGACGTGGGTGGTGTGCGGCGGTCGGCCGGCTGGTACGGGAGGGGCCGGGG
>NZ_PXWG01000053.1 GCF_003011965.1 Streptosporangium nondiastaticum | reverse complement strand
GGACGGCCGCCGCGCGCCCGGCGCCTCGCCGTCCCGCGGCCGGGGCGGCGGCCCGAGCGGCAGCGGCACCCCGGACGGGTCCGGCAGCTCCGCGCCCGGCGCGGGCAGGAGCCGTACGCCCGGCGACAGGAACGAGCCCGCGGACTCCCCGTCCGCGTCGCCGCGCCCCGGCAAGGGCAAGGGCGACAAGGACGACAACGGCCGCGGCGACGCCGCGAAGCCCGGCGGCGCCTGGGCCGTCCGCATGTGCCGCGACTACCTGGACGCCCAGAAGAACCGCGGCAACGCCGTCGACGAGGACGACGTCCGCACGCTGGAGCGCGCCGCCGGCATCGGCAGCGCCGTCGACCTGCGCGCCTTCTGCGAGCGCCTGGTCAAGGCGGACGACGCGGCCCGCTCCGGCACGGTCACCGGATCCGGCGGGCTCACCGGCGGACGGACCGGTTCCGGCAAGGGCGGCGACGGCAGCGACGACGGCGGGAACGGCGGTCCGAACGGAGTATTCCGCCTTGTGCCGCCCGTCCGGAGCAGTACGGGTTTCGGCGCTCAGGCCCCGGGTGTGACGTTTTCCGACCCCGCGGCGCTGTAGGAAGTGAAGCCGACTGGTCATCGGCTGCGCACGAGCCGGAGTTCCCCCCATACCGTCGGCTCCTGCGCATCGGCGCGGGCGGGGCTCTTCCCCCGGCTCTGCCCGCGCCCCCCTTTCTTCTCGCCGCCCCGCCGCTAGAGTCCGGTTGAGGAACGTATGCAAACGTCCGTAGTTGAGGAACGTACGCAAACGTCCGTAAGCGTCCGCAACCGAGGCCGCTCCGCAGCGGAGAGCGGGAGGCGTCGCATCCCATGACCCGGTCGACCGAATCAGGCCTGCCCTTCCAGCCCGTCTACGGCCCCGAGGCCCTCGCCGGCTGGGATCCCGCCGAGCGGCTCGGCGAGCCCGGCGCGTACCCCTACACGCGGGGCGTGTACCCGACGATGTACACGGGCCGGCCCTGGACGATGCGCCAGTACGCGGGCTTCGGCACCGCCGCGGAGTCCAACGCCCGCTACCGGCAGCTCATCGCGCACGGCACCACCGGCCTCTCCGTCGCCTTCGACCTGCCCACGCAGATGGGCCACGACTCCGACGCGGACGTCGCGAGCGGCGAGGTCGGCAAGGTGGGCGTCGCCGTCGACTCCGTCGAGGACATGCGGGTCCTCTTCGGCGGCATCCCGCTCGGCGAGGTCTCCACGTCGATGACCATCAACGCCCCCGCCGCGCTCCTGCTGCTGATGTACCAGCTCGTGGGCGAGGAGCAGGGCGTCCCCGCGGACCGCCTCACCGGCACCGTCCAGAACGACGTCCTCAAGGAGTACATCGCCCGCGGCACGTACATCTTCCCGCCGAAGCCGTCGCTGCGGCTGGTCGCCGACACCTTCGCGTACTGCGGCACCGAGCTCCCCAAGTGGAACATGATCTCGATCTCGGGCTACCACATGGCCGAGGCCGGCGCCTCGCCCGCGCAGGAGATCGCCTTCACCCTGGCCAACGGCATCGAGTACGTCCGCACGGCGGTGGCCGCCGGCATGGACGTCGACGCGTTCGCCCCGCGCCTGTCCTTCTTCTTCGTCTCGCGCACGACGCTGCTGGAGGAGGTCGCCAAGTTCCGGGCGGCCCGGCGGATCTGGGCGCGGGTGATGAAGGAGGAGTTCGGCGCCCGCGACCCCAAGTCGCAGATGCTGCGCTTCCACACCCAGACGGCCGGCGTCCAGCTCACCGCCCAGCAGCCCGAGGTGAACCTCGTGCGCGTCGCCGTCCAGGGCCTCGCGGCCGTCCTCGGCGGCACCCAGTCCCTGCACACCAACTCCTTCGACGAGGCCATCGCCCTGCCGACGGACAAGGCCGCCCGGCTGGCGCTGCGCACGCAGCAGGTCCTCGCGTACGAGACGGACGTGACGGCGACGGTGGACCCCTTCGCCGGCTCGTACGCGGTGGAGTCCCTGACCGACGCGGTCGAGGCGGCCGCGGTGGACCTCATGACCCGCGTGGAGGACCGCGGCGGGGCGGTCGCCGCCATCGAACAGGGCTTCCAGAAGGCCGAGATCGAACGCAACGCGTACCGCATCGCCCAGGAGACCGACAGCGGCGAGCGCGTCGTCGTCGGCGTCAACCGCTTCCGGCTCGACGAGGAGGAGCCGTACGAACCGCTGCGCGTCGACCCCGCCATCGAGGCCCGGCAGCGGGAGCGGCTCGCGCGGCTGAGGTCGGAGCGGGACGGCCGGGCGGTGGAGGCGGCGCTGGCCGCCCTGCGCGGGGCCGCCGCGGGGACGGACAACGTCCTGTACCCGCTGAAGGACGCGCTGCGGGCGCGGGCGACGGTGGGGGAGGTGTGCGACGCGCTGAGGGAGGTGTGGGGGACGCACGTCCCGGCGGACGTCTTCTGACCACTGTCTTCCGTAAGAGACACTGGAGGGTATGTCCGCTCCCCGCCGCGCCTGCCCCGTATGCACTCGCGAGATCGCCGTCGTCGGCGGCCGCTACGCCCGCCACGACCCGCCGGGCCGCCGCCCCGCCTTCTCGTACGAGCTGGTGTCCTGCCCGGGCTCGCGCCGCTCGGCGCCGCTGCTGGCGACGGAACCGCGGCTGTTCGACCCGGAGGAGCCGCCGATGGACGGCCAGCAGCAGCTGTTCTGACTAGTGCTGTTCTGACTAGTGCCCGGCGCGGCAGACCGTGTCCCGGGCCGGCCGCTCGCCGGTGACCAGGAACTCGCTGACGACACGGTCGCTGCACGCGTTGCCGCTGTCGAGCCACACGCCGTGGCCGCCGGCGTCCACGGAGACGAGGCGGGCACGGTCGCCGAGGGCCTCGCGCATCTTCAGAGCTCCGCGGTGGGGCGTGGACGGGTCGCGCAGGTTCTGCACCATGAGGATGTTGGACGGGCCCCGGTCCGTGATGCGGGTGGCCTTCTCCGCGTGCGCGTCCTTCCAGAACGCGCACGGGGTGATGGACGCCGGCATGCCCCCGGTGAGCGGATGGCGTACGCGGTCCACGGCGACGTCACGCCGGTACGCGGCCGGGTCGCGGGGCCAGGCCACGTCGTTGCAGACGATGCCGGCGAACACGGCCGCGTCGCGCTGCGAGAGCGGCTCGGGGAAGGGGTCGGGCGCGGTGACCGGCCCGTCGCCTCCGCTGCGGGCGGCCTGGATCAGCCCGGCGACGGTCGGGTAGCGCTCCTTCCCGTACAGGCTCATCTGCAGCACCTGCCGCAGCACGTTGCCGGTGAAGGCGTGGCCCGTGTCCTTGAACGTACGGGGCTTGCGGTCCAGCTCGGCGGCGAGCGCCAGGAACATCGGCCGGACGTCCTCGGCCCGCTCGGCCAGCCGGTCCTTCCCGCGGGCCGGGTCGGCGGCCCACCGGGCGAAGTCGGGGAAGGCGTCGTCGGCGCCGCCCGACATGTTGTTCAGCCAGCCGTGCGCCACGCGGGCGGGATCGGGGTCCGCACTGCTGTCCAGCACCCAGCGGTCGGTGCGCTCGGGGAACATCTGCGCGTAGACGGCACCGACGTACGTGCCGTACGAGACGCCGACGGCGGACAGCTTCTTCTCGCCGAGGGCCTCGCGGAACCGGTCCGTGTCCCGCGCCTGGTTGCGCGTCGTGAGACTGCGCAGGACGTCCCCGCCGTTACGGGCGCAGGCCTCGGCGACGCGGCGGGAGCGGGCGACACCGTCGGATATGTCGCCGTCGGGGCGCGGCCAGGCCCGGAAGTTGAGCATCTGCCGGTCGTCCTCGTCGATCCCGCAGTCGATGGCGGTACTGCCGCCGACCCCGCGCGGATCGAGACTCACGATGTCATACGCCCCCTTGGTGGCCTTCCGCACCTTCTCCCCGTCACGGGCGAGATCACGCACCCCCGACCCCCCGGGCCCACCGGAAATCAACAGCAACGCACCACGCCGGGCGTGAGGCCGGTCGGACCGGAGCCGGGAGACGGCGATGTCGACGGTGGGGCCGGAGGGCTTGCTGTAGTCGAGGGGAACGGGAAGCGTGGCGCACTCGCTGCCGGGGGCGCTGCCCTCGGCGGTACAGGCGTGCCACTTGAGGGCGGGAGAGCCGGCGGGCGAGGAGGCGGCCTGCGCGGGAACGGCGAGCGCGGTGGCACAGGCGGCGGCGGACAGGGCGACGATCACGGCGGTGCGGGTACGGGATCTCATGGGGACAAGGCTGGCTGACGGTGCGTCGGCTCGCCCATGAGGCCAACTCCCTTCCGAGAGGTGGGGATAGCCATACCCGTAGGGGCTGGATGTCAGGGTGACGTCGGGGCTTCCTGCTTATTTCCAGGGGATGTTGAGCCAGGGGCTGGCAGGGTCAGTGGTGAGGACGCGGTGAGCGTCGACCATTTCCTGGTACCAGCTGCCGAACTCCTCCTCGTCGAAGTGGAGGCACCGCCCAAGGATGAAGCCGGCGGAGAAGTCCTCCCATGAACGGTAGGCGGACTGCGCGGCACGACCGGCACGGATCACCGCCCGCTCGGCCTCCTCCAAGGTACAGAAACGCGCCCCGAGCCCCCAGCGGGCCATGCCGGAAGCCCGCCCGTAGTCCCAGGCCTCCGTCGTACGGATGTAGGCGCCCTCCGGCAGCAGTCCGTCCGCGCGGAAGCGGGCCTCGTAGCGGGCGATGCGCCCAATCATCCGCCGTACGCCCGCGACCTGGGACTCCGCCTCGGCGGCCGAGACGACCCGGCCCCGGGTGACCCCTTCGGGCGTGATCCGAGCCTCCCCGGCCTCCTCGATCCTGCGCCGCAGCACGCGCTCGGCGCTCTCGCGCCAGTGCTCGACGGTGACGGCGCCCGCGAAATCCCGGGCGAGCGCGTGCCGGACGCCCAGGACGAACTGCCATACATCACTGACCATGTCCGCGTTGAGCAGCTGCTCTTGGGCGCGGTACCAGCTCTCGCGGCTGGTGACGTCCCAGAACTTCTCCAGCCGGTACCGCTCGTGGTGATAGCCCGAGCCGTGATAGGCCATGGCGTTCCACAACTCGCCGTTCTTCACGAACAGCAGCGCCGCACAGGCCAGCCCGTGGGCGACCGGCCCGTGCAGAGGACCGCCGACGTGGAGAGCACGCAGTCGGCCGCAGTGCGCGTGCCCGTGCCCGCAGGCACCGAGGGCGCTTCGGGCGCGCTCGTGATGCTGCCGCCAGACGGCCCGGTGAGCGGGCGTCGTCGGCAGGAACGCCTCGCAGGGACTGCCGGGATTGACGGCCAGGAACGGCGGATCAGCGTCCTGCCAGGCGCGGCCGTACCACTCCAAGGAACGCGAGACGAACACCGGGTCGGGGACCGGCACCGGAAGCATCCCCTCGGTGAATACCGCCAGACATTGCGTGTTCGTCTGCGGATTCCAGTACGGGGTGAAGAACACGGAGTCGGGAGCCGAGTCTGCCTGCCGCCGCGAGACGGCGAGGAACAGATCGGTGCCGGCCAGCACATCGAAGAAGGCGGGCCAGTCGCCGCGCATCTTCGCCTCGTACAGCCGGCGCTCGATCTCGCTCGGCGCGGTCCACGGGGGTGCCATGGCCGGTGGCGACACGCTGACGGACCCCTCCCCGGTGCTCACCATGTCCATGGTCGAAAACTTTATCGACTGTGGAGTGCGGGGCTGAGGGGCACCATGCCCGTGGGCGCTGCGTCGCGTGATGCACCATGCGTAGCCGGTCGCCGGGGTGACCGTGGTCGCGGCGTCGCCGAGGACGCGGTCAGTCTTCCGCCCGGGATGCCGCCTTCCAGACGAGGCGCGCAAGGAAGAGGTCGCGAGTCTTCCTTCCGGCTTTCGCGAGTGAGTAGAAGTCCCGCACCGCGATGTCCAGCCGGTACGGACCGCCGAGCGCGCGGCCGGGGATGCCGGGATCTGCGCCTTCCGGCGGGAGTGCGAAGACGAAGCACATCCAGCAGGCCTCCGGGGAGGACTCGGGGTGGTACGGAACCACGATGAACCCGGGCGCGCACGACTCGTCATCGCCGGGCCCCTTCCTGCTGAACCCCTTCCGGCGCGCTGCTTCCGTCAGCTCCCGCATCCGGGCTGCCGATGCGTACCTCGCATCGGCGGGAACGGGAAAGCCGAGGGGAGATTCGGTGACGCGGGAGAACCTTCTGTAGAAATGGGAGCTCTTCATGGGGGAATCGAACCCGGCGGTCCTTTCGGCTATTCGAATCCTCGACGGGTCACCCGGTCCGCGGAGATGCCTGACTCGGCGAGGAACTCTTCGAGGGTGCCCGGGAGTCCGTTCTTGCCGATGGCCGTCAGAATGTATCCGGGGTTCGGTGCGTTCTCGACTTCGCGTACCAAGGCGGCCAAGGTCCCGCTGGGGAGCGTGAACGCGAAGGTGAACCATGGCCCGAGGTCATCCATGGAGACATCGTGGGCGCCCCAGTGGGATTCGAGATAATCTGTCGTGACGTCGAGCTCGGCAATGTAATTCTGGGGCTTGCCGTGGAAATCGGTGACGCGGATTCGCTCCATTGTTACCTTACTTCCGTGGTGAAGGCGGGGATCGCGCCGAAACCTTCCCCGTTGCTGACGGCATCCTGAGCTCTTCATGCGCCTTTCATCCCTCGGGTCGTCTCGGGAGGGGGTGCGTGTGAGATTGTGGGCCCGCTTGTATGCCGCGCAACCCTGACCGGCCGGTGGATTTCCGCGCCGAAGGGGGAAGCCGCCCCGCGAACCCGCACCCCGCCACGCGGGCGTCACCCGAAGGCGCCCGCCTTGAGCGTGCGTATCAGCGCGGCGAATGACTCCGACGAGGCTGTTATTGATCTACTGGGGTCGTCACTCTCACGGACTGCCACCGCACCGTGCACCTCAGCCACTTCGACACAGTCGTTACCGGGGCCGTTGCCGGAGAAGGAAGACTTTTGCCACGTTACTTGGCTCATCGCTGACCCCTCAGAGCTCGCGCGCGACGCGACGAATGAGATCTCGCGTCTCCTCGGGCCCCAGGGCCGAGCGCTCGACCGTTCTCCAGCGATCCCGGTAGTGGGCAAGCTGCTCCTCGGCGTCCAGGAAGACGCTGCCGTGCACGTGGTCGATCTGTACGGTGTCCAGCTGCGGAACGGGGCCCGTTGCGTACAGCATCGAGTAGCCCATTCCCGCGAAGCCCTCGGCGGAAAACGGAATGACGCGGATGGTCACGCCCGGTCGCTCGGACTGCTCCAAGAGGGCATCGAGCTGCTCCCGGGCGACGTCCCGGCCACCGACCAGCACGCGCAGTGCCGCCTCGTGAACTATCGCCGAGTACGGCGCAGGAGCATCGCGTTCCAGGATCACACGACGGCGTCGGCGGAATTCCACCTCGGCGTCGAGCTCGGTCAGCATGGCGTCAGGGCTCAAGTAGCTGAACAGAGCGCGCGTGTAGGCGCTGGTCTGCAGCAGCCCGGGAATGTGCACGGTTTGCAACCCCTGCACACCCTTCGCGTACCACTCCAGCGCGGCAAGGTCCAAGGCCGCAGGCGCCACTGAATCCCGGAACTCTTCCCACCACTCCGGGCCCCGGCGCCCCGTCATGGCGGCCAGTGCATCCACGTACGCGACGTCGGCACACCCGTATTGCGCGGCCAGGGCGCGTAGGCGCTCTCTGCCGACGCCGAGGCGAGCCGTCTCCATGTGGCTCATCTGCATGGGGCTCACCCCCCCAGCAGGCGCGCCGCCTCACCGGCCTTCATACCTGCCCGTTCGCGCATCCTGCGCAGCTCTGTGCCCAGCCGGACCTGCCGGGCGGTCGGGTTGTTCCTGGGCGGCATGCGCCAACTCTCCCTGCTTTGAGGCGTCAACGGTCGTCACGATGCCACGGCACACCCCTACGGGCGAACTCCTCCGAACCTGTTGCAGGGGTGCTACTTAGCACCCTACGTTGAGTGTCGCGCAGCTCACACCGTGAGCTCACCGCCACCCGGAAGCGCACCGCCCCGCCCTGCCCCCACGCAGGCGCGGGCCCCGGCAATGACACCGGGCAGGCGATCACTTCACCCCACCCCGCCGGAGGCGACATGCTCCTGCCTGCCCCGAAGCCCGCTCCCGCCGCTCCTGAGATCGAGCCGTTCGAATACCGGCTGCGCGTGCCGAACGATGCCCGCGCGATCCCCCTCGCGCGCAGCACCGTCCGGGCCGCGCTCACAGCCCACAAGCTCGGCGAACTCGCCGCGCGGGCAGAACTGTTGGCAAGTGAGCTGCTCACGAACGCGATCGTGCACACCGTCGACGAAGCGGAACTCCGTATCTCCTGGTCCCAGTGGGACGTGCTCACGCTGACGGCGTGGGACACCGAGGATCTGCCACCGACACCGCGGTCGAACCCCCACCCCTACGACGTCGACGGCCGCGGTCTGGCCCTCGTCCGTTCGCTCGCCGACAGGTGGGGGGTCTATTCCTCACCCCACGGCTTCACCTGCGGGGCGTCCAAGGCTGTCTGGTGTTCGATCACCCGCAGCCACGTCACCGACGGGCCCGGGCCGGCGCTCGAACCACCGCTCCGCCGCCTCCAGTTGCGCGGCGAGTGAGACGAGCCGCGGTTCGCTGTGAGCCGGGCCGAGGAGTTGGGCGCCCAGCGGCAGGCCGGCGGCCGTGAAGCCGGCCGGGACGCTCATGCCGGGCCAGCCGAGGACGTTCCAGGGCCAGGAGTACGGGCAGGCTGAGATCATCGCCGCGTCCGTACGGCTGCTGGACAGGCCGGTCAGGTCCCCGATGCGCAGCGGCGGGACCGCGGTGGTCGGGGTCAGGACCACGTCGAAGCGGTCGAAGATCTCTCCCACGCGCCGCCGCAGCGGCTCCTCCGCCGCCCTCGCCACGCGCAGGATGCCGCCGCCCAGCAGCAGCCCGCCGCGGGCGTTGACCTTCGTGCGGGCGTCCAGCAGGGCGGGGTCGGGGACGCGCCCGGCCCATTCCCGTACACCGGACATCGAGCGCGGCACGAAGGTGAGCCCGATCAGCCCGTAGCGCGGCTCTTCCTCGACCACTTCGTGGCCGAGGGCGGCGAGCCGTTCCGCGATGCGGAGGGTCGCGGAACGGGCCTCGGGGTCGAGCCGCTGGCGGGCGGCGGCGAAGGCGGGACGCAGGGAGAGCGCGATCCGCAGCCGGCCGGGGTCGCGGTCGGTGGCGCTGAGGACGTCGACGGGGCGCGGCCGGTGGAGGTCCCCGGCGTGGCTGCCGCTCGCCGCGTGGAGCAGGAGCGCGGCGTCGGCGACCGTACGGGCCAGGGGGCCGTGGCAGGTGATGCCGCGGAAGGACTCCGGCTCGGGCCAGGTGGAGATGCGTCCGCGCTGCGGTTTGATGCCGACCAGGTGTGTCCAGGCGGCGGGGATCCGGAGCGAGCCGGCGCCGTCCGAGCCGAGGGCGGCCGGGACGAGGCCCGCGGCGACGGCTGCCGCGGCGCCGCCCGAGGAGCCGCCGGGTGTGTGCTCCGTGCTCCAGGGGTTGCGGGTCGCGCCGAACGCCGGGCCTTCCGTGACGGGCCATTGCCCGAGCTCGGGCGTGTTCGTCTTACCGACGATGACCGCGCCCGCGGCGCGGAGCCGCCGTACGGCCTCGCTGTCGGCGGATTTCGGCGGGAATTCGCCTGCACAGCCGAAGGCGGTGGGCTCCCCGGCGACGTCGACGTCGTCCTTCACGGCGATGGGGACGCCCAGCAGCGGGGCTCGTTCGCCGTCCGACAGTCGCCGGTCCGCCGCGTCCGCTTCGACGAGTGCGGCCCCGGCCCGTACGCGGCGGAAAGCGTTGAGCAGGGGCTGTGTCTCCGCGATGCGGGCGAGCGCGCGCTCGACGAGCTCGCGCGAGGAGACGTCGCCCGCGGCCAGTGCCTGTGCCTGGGCGACCAGCCCACTGTCCGTCAGGTCCGTCAGGTCCGTTAAGCCCGTGGTGTCTGCCCTGTCTGGCGCCTCTGGCGTCTCTGGCGTGTCTGCCATCCGGTCCCTCCCCCGTGGTTCGAAGCTCTTCGCTCCGAATACCGTGAGTGCACCTCTGGCCTCATTTTGTACCCTTCCTCTGGCTTGGGGAGGCGAGAGTGACGTCATCGTCGGCGTTGACGGACGAAATCCGCGCACTGTACGCGGAGGAGGGGCGGCCGGCCGCGCTGGTCGGCTGGTTCCGGCGCACGGCGGTGCTGGTGCCGTCGGACAGTCAGGACGGTTTGTGGTCCGCCGAGTACGGCGGGATCCGGTGGATTCACGCCTTCACGGACGAGGCGGCGCTCGGCCGGTTCGCGCTCGCCCAGGGCGCGGACGGGACGACGGACGGGACGACCGACTGGACGTACCGCACCGTGCTGGGCGCACGGCTCCTGGACGTGGTCGTGCCGGCGGTCGGCGTACCGGCGGGCGTCGCGCTCGATGTCGGCGGGCCGCAGCCCGTGCTGTTCCCGCCGGTGGCCGGGATCGTGCCGGACGCGTACGCCGTGGACGCGGACGTCGACGCGGACACGGACGCGGACACGGATGCGGACACGGAGAGTGCGGTGTGAACGACCCGAACCTCGCCGCGGACTCCGCCGCGCTCGCCAACATCGCCAAGGGCATCAACGAGGCCATAGGCGAGCTGAAGTCCCTCGGCACGCCCGGTGAGGCGGCCGTGGGCCGCGGCTTCGACGAACTGGCCCTCAGCGGAGTGGAACTGGGGCACGAGGGGCTGGCGGCCGCCTTCAAGACCTTCTGCAACCGGTGGGACTGGGGGGTGCGCGCCCTGGTCCACGACGGCAGCCAGTTCGCCGAGCGGGTCGGCCTCGCCGCGGGCTACTACCACGAGCAGGACGTGTACATCCGGGACTCGTTCAAGGTGGGCGTGAACGCCGCGATGGGCAACCCGCACCTCATGGAGGAGGACGTCGAGAAGAGGTCTATGAGCGAGATCCTCGCCGACAACCCCGTCAACGACCTCCGCAACCCGGACTACAGCGCCGAATCCTTCCGCAAGGCCGGCGAGAACAGCCGCCAGGTCTGGGCGAACACCCTCCGCGACGCCTCCACCGGCGCGGGCAACGGCTTCGGCAAGGGCCCGCTCGGCCGTCAGGGCACGGACGCGGCGAACAAGCTCGCCGACGAGCTGGACGGCGGCCGGCACCCGCAGTCCGGCGAGCCCGAGGTGGGCGGCTGATGGGCATCTGGGACCCGCTCGACGCCGTCGGCGAACTCGCCGAAAAGGGCATGCACAAGGTCGAGAAGAAGGCCGGCGAAGCCGTCGAGTGGGGCGCGGGCAAGGCCGCCAAGGTCCTCGACAAGGTCGGCGCGCACGACGAGGCGCTCGCCGTCCGGTACCTGGGCGACCGCGCGGCTTCGGAACTCGGCGCCGAGGTCAAGGAACAGCAGCTCGGGCAGACCGAGAACCCGCTCGGCCTCATCCACGGCGAGCCGGGGAACATCGAAGCCGCCGCCAAGCACCTCCACGCCTTCCAGAAGGCCTTCGACACGGCTCGTTCCGGGCTTCAGCGCGTCCATTCCGGGGAGTGGAAGGGCGAGGGCGCGAAGGGCTTCGACACCCACTTCGCGCCGGAGCCGAAGAAGTGGGCGCAGGCAGCCGACGCCTGCGAGGACGCCGCGAACGCGCTCGCCTCGTACGCGCACACCGTCCGCTGGGCGCAGAAGCAGGCGATGGAGGCGATCCGCCTCTACAAGCAGGGCAAGAAGGCGACGGAGACGGCCACGAAGGCCTACAACGACAAGGTCGACGCGTACAACGCGAAGCTGAAGGAGGGCAAGGACCCGGGCGAGCGGCCGGGAGACTTCCACGACCCCGGCGCCTCCGACATCAAGGAGGCTCACCGCGTCCTGGACGAGGCGCGCAAGCAGCGCGACACGGCGGCGGGCGAGGCCAAGGCGAAGATCGACAAGGCGGTCGGGGCGGCCCCGCGGGAGCCGGCCTTCCACACCCGCATGAAGGGCGACGCCGAGGACTTCGCGCAGGGCGCGCAGGTCGAGCTGCTCCACTTCGGCGGCGGTGTCTTCCGGGCCGGTACGGACCTGGTGAAGTTCGGCCGCAGCATGAACCCGCTGGACCCGTACAACGTCACCCACCCCGCGGAGTACCTCAACGGCGTCAGCAACACGGCTGCTGGTCTCGTCTCCCTCGCGTCCCACCCGGAGCGCATTCCGGGCGCCCTGCTCGGCCCCGGCTGGGGATCGGACCCGTCCGAGGCCGGGGGACGCCTCCTCGGCAACTTCCTCCTCTCCCTGCCCAGTGGCGGGGTCGCGGGGGCGGGCACCCGCTTCGGGGCGGGGGCGGCGCGGGAAGGGGCGGAGATCGGGGCGCGGGCGGGGGCTCGGGCCGGGGCGCGAGCGGGTGAGGAGGGGGCGGAGAGCGCGGCGCGTCGGGCGGCGCGGGAGAGCCGGCAGGAGCCGAATGGCGACCCGCAGAACGTGGAGACCGGCAAGACCGACCCGGTGGACATCGCGACGGGCCGCATGTTCCTCCCCCAGACGGACGTCACGCTCCCCGGCGCGCTCCCTGTCGTCTTCTCCCGGCACGTGAAGTCCGGCTACGTCTCCGGCCGGTGGTTCGGCCCGTCGTGGGCGAGCACCATGGACCAGCGCCTGGAGATCGACGACGAGGGCGTGATCTTCGTCGACGAGCACGGGCGGCTGCTGGAGTACCCGCATCCGGTGGCCGGTGTGCCGACGCTGCCGGCGAGGGGCCCGCGGTGGTCGCTGGCGATCGAGCAGGACGGCACGTACAGCGTGACCGACCCGGAACGCGGCCACACCAGGCACTTCTCCCCCTTCGGCTCCGAAGGGAAGAGCGGGCGTGCCCTCCTGCACCAGCTGACCGACCGCAACGGCCACTGGATCACGTACGAGTACGACGCCGGCGGCACGCCCACCGCGCTCGCCCACTCCGGCGGCTACCGCATCCGCATCACCACGGACGCGGAGGCGGGCCGCATCACCGCCCTGCACCTGGCGGATGACACGCAGCTGATCCGCTACGGCTACGACGAGGCGGGGAGCCTCACGGAGGTCGTCAACTCCTCGGGGCAGCCGCTGCGTTTCGGCTACGACGAGCGCGGCCGGATGGCGTCGTGGACCGACCGGAACGGTACGCACTACACGTACGCGTACGACGATCAGGACCGCTGCGTCTTCGAGTCGGGGACAGAGGGGCACATGCGGTGCACCCTCGCGTACGGAGCCCCTGACCCGGACAGCGGTCTGCGCGTCACCAAGGTGACCGACGCGCTCGGCCACACGACTGCCTACACGATCAACCGGCGTTCGCAGATCATTGCCGTCACCGACCCCTCGGGCGCCACGACGCAGTCCACCTGGGATCGCCACAACCGTCTCCTTTCGCGCACGGATCCCCTGGGCCACAGGACGGAGTTCCGCTACGACGAGGAGGGTCGCCTGGCCGAGGTGTTCCGTCCGGACGGGAAGCGGATCGCGGCCACGTACGACGCCCTCGGCCTGCCCGGGACGACGACCGGCGCGGACGGAACGGTGTGGCGCCACGCTTACGACGATGCCGGCAACCGCACATCGACGACCGACCCTTCGGGCGCGGAGACGCGCTACGCGTACGACGCCTTCGGCAACCTCGCGTCCGTGACGGACCCCCTCGGCAACACCACCCGCATCACCTGCAACAGGGCGGGCCTGCCCGTCGAGATCACCGACCCGCTGGGCGCCGTCACCAGCTACCGCCGGGACTCCTTCGGCCGCGTGACGACCGTCATCGACCCGCTCGGCTCCACGACCCGCCTGACGTGGACGGTGGAAGGGCGGCTCGCCCGCCGCATCGCCGCCGACGGGGCCGAGGAGCGCTGGACGTACGACGGCGAGGGCAACTGCACGACGCACACGGACGCCCTCGGCGGCGTCACGCGCTACGAGTACGGGCCCTTCGACGTCCTGACGGCGCGGACCGGCCCTGACGGCGTGCGCCACGAGTTCACGCACGACACCCTCCTCCAGCTCACCCGTGTCACCAACCCGCAGGGCCTGACCTGGGACTACGTCTACGACCCGGCCGGGCGTCCGGCCGCCGAGACCGACTTCGACGGCCGGACGCTGACGTACACGCATGACGCGGCGGGGCGGCTCGTATCCCGTACGAACGGGCTGGGCGAAACGATCACGTACGAGCACGACGTGCTGGGGCGTGTCGTACGGAAGGACGCGGCAGGCGCGGAGACGACGTACGTGCATGACGCGGCGGGCCGTCTGACGGAGGCGTGCGGCCCCGACGCCACGGTGGTCTACAGCCGGGACCGGCTCGGCCGCGTCAAGTCCGAGACGACGAACGGCCGGACGCTCACCTACGCGTACGACGCGCTCGGGCGGCGCACGCGCCGGGTGACGCCGGGCGGGGCGGTGAGCACGTGGACGTACGACGCGGCGGGGCGGCGAGCCTCCCTGACCGCCTCGGGGCAGGTCTTCGGCCTCGAACACGACGCGACGGGCCGGGAGGTGGCGCGCCGCTTCGGGCAGGGCCTGACCTTGTCGTCGGCGTGGGACGCGGTCGGCCGCCTGGTCTCCCAGGGCCTGGAGGGCGCCGGGGAGGAGCTCCTCCAGCACCGCGCCTACACCTACCGCCGCGACGGCCACCTCACCGGCATCACGGACGTGATGAACGGCTCCCGCACCTTCGAGCTGGACGCGGCGGGCCGCGTCACGACGGTCAGCGCGGCGAACTGGCAGGAACGGTACGCCTACGACGAGGCCGGCAACCAGACGGAGGCGGAGTGGCCGGCGAGACACCCGGGCGCGGAGGCGCAGGGCGCGCGCACGTACACGGGCACGCGCATCACGCGCGCGGGCGGAATCCGCTACGTGCACGACGCGCAGGGCCGGGTGGTGGTCCGCCAGAAGACGCGCCTGTCTCGTAAACCCGACACATGGCGCTACGAATGGGACGCGGAGGACCGCCTCAGGTCGGTGGTGACTCCGGACGGCACGCGCTGGCGCTACGCGTACGACCCACTGGGCCGCCGAATATCCAAGGAACGCCTGTCGGCGACGGGCGAGGTGGCGGAACGCGTGGACTTCACGTGGGACGGCGCGAAACTTGCTGAACAAACCAGCACGGCAGTGGGGTTGCCCAACCCCATCACCTTGACCTGGGACTACCAGGGCCTCCACCCGATATCCCAGACGGAACGCATCTCGGCGGCGGACGCGCCCCAACACGAGGTGGACCGCCGGTTCTTCGCGATCGTGACGGACCTGGTCGGCACGCCGACGGAACTGATCGACGAGACGGGCCGCACGGCGTGGCGCACCCGCTCCACCCTGTGGGGCACGACGGCATGGTCACGCGACAGCACGACGTACACCCCCCTCCGCTTCCCGGGCCAGTACTTCGACCCGGAAACCGGCCTCCACTACAACTACCACCGCCACTACGACCCGGAATCGGCCCGTTATGCCTCTCCGGATCCCCTGGGCCTGGCCCCGGCTCCCAATCCTGCGGCTTACGTCCACAATCCCCACACGTGGACGGACCCGCTGGGACTTGCGCCGGAGTATGAGCATGGCGACCATCTGTTCCGGGGTACCACTCCGAATTTCGAGGGGAGTCCGGGAACGCAGGAGATGGGTATTACTCCCACGTCATCGGACCCTGGGGTCGCCACAGTGTTCGCGACGCATTCGGAAGAGTTTGGTGAAAGTGTCGTCCTGGGTATCCCTAGGAGTTCCCTTGAGGGAATTCCCACCCACAGGGGCTATATCCCCGCGGAAGCGGAGGTCGCTGTCGAGCTTCCCGCGACGGAGCTCGCTCGGCGGGCCGGCTTCGCCATACCTGCTGCCAAGGCTCGTGAGATCCTCAGTGCCATGGGGGTCGACGTACCCAGGAGAATCAGAATAGGCGACTTGAGTCAACTTCTGCGAGACATACCAAAGCTGTCTCCTGATCAAATTGACCGGTTCATATTGGAGGCCTACCGTCATGGGTGAAGGTGTCGGCGAAGTTCGGCTGCAAATCCTGGAGATCGTTGCCGTGAATGCGGAAGGGGTGGTCTGTGTTGTCCGCTGTCTTTCCGGGACGGCGCATCCGGGTATGGTCTTCTCGATGTCTGGTGGCGCCGAAGCGGGGGCGCGATCAGCTTTGAATCTGGAATGGATCGAGCGGTATGATTTCCGTACCGATATCCTTGATGCGCCGCACGTGGCGAAGGTTAATTTGTGTGGGCCAATGGCATCTCAGTTGCGCCTTGACGCGACAGTCTCATCTGTCGCGAGGCAAGGCTGATGACCGGTGAGGCGTTCGCGCGCTGCGTGGATCAGGGGCCGGCCTCTACCGCCCCGCCCCCCGCGTCATCAGGAGCAGCGCTCCGATGGCCACGATGGGGACGATCATGATGAGGGCGAGGCCCACCGGGTTGCGGTGGTTGTAGACCCAGCGGGTGCCGTAGCGCTGGCGGATGAAGACGGGCTGGTCTTCGCCTTCGTGGTCGCGATCCCGGGCGTGGTCGTTCTCGTGGCGCATGGGATCAGGCTACGGACGGTCGTTCGAGATGGCGATCATTTTGTCGCACCTCTGTGGTTTTGTGGCGCGCCCGCGACACTCCCGTCACGGCCCCGCCATGGGCCCGTTACGGCGCGAGGATGTCCAGTTCAGCCATCGCGCCCGCGGTGATCTCGCGGGTCAGGGCCTCGGCGCGGGCGGCGTCGCGTGCGCGTACGGCTTCGGCGACGCGGACGTGGAGGGTGACGGCGGCGGGGTCCGGGTCGGTGAACATGATCTGGTGTTCGGTGCGGCCGGTGAGGACCTCGGCGACGACGTCGCCCAGGCGGGCGAACATCTCGTTGCCGGAGGCGCGCAGGATCACCCGGTGGAAGGCCACGTCGTGGACCAGATAGGCGCCGAGCTGCTGGCCGCGTGAGGTGGCGACCATGCCGAGGGCGTGCCGGGTGAGCTCCTCGCACTGTTCGGGCGTGGCGAGGCGGGCGGCGAGCCCGGCGGCCACCGGTTCGACGGCCGAGCGGAGCACGGTGAGCGAGCGCAGCTGGCGTGGGCGGTCGGCGCCGGCGAGGCGCCAGCGGATGACCTGGGGGTCGTAGACGTTCCACTCCTCGGTGGGGCGGACCGTGACGCCGACGCGGCGCCGGGAGGTGACCAGGTGCATGGATTCCAGGACGCGTATCGCCTCCCGGATGACCGTGCGGGAGACGTCGAAGCGCTGTTCGAGCTCGTCCGTGCGCAGGACGCTGCCCGGCGGGTACGTGCCCGAGGTGATCGCGGGCCCGAGGGACTCCAGCACGCGCGCGTGCAGCCCCTGCCCCTGGTTTTCCATGGGGCAAGCCTACGATCCCCGCCCGCGGCAAATTAAGTATGACGTTTGAGTCACAGGGGCTTGAATATGTCGTACGTAATGCGTTTCAGTGTGGCCACACCCCCGTCAATGAAGACAGTGAGGCCCCGATGAGCAGCCGTCCGGCACATCCCCGCGTCGTCGTCGTGATGGGCGTCGCCGGCACGGGCAAGACCACCGTCGGACCGCTCGTCGCCGAGGCCCTCGGAGTCCCCTACGCCGAGGGCGACGACTTCCACCCGGCCGCCAACATCGCCAAGATGTCCGCCGGGACCCCGCTCGACGATGCCGACCGGGCCCCCTGGCTCGACGCCATCGGCGCGTGGGCCGCGGGCCGTGCGGGCCGTGGCGGGGTCGTCAGCTGTTCCGCGCTCAAGCGGGCCTACCGGGACCGGCTGCGCGCCGCCGCGCCCGGGCTCGTCTTCCTCCACCTCACCGGCGACCACGACCTGATCGCCGGGCGCATGGCGGCCCGCAAGGGCCATTTCATGACCACCAGGCTGCTGGATTCCCAGTTCGCGACCCTCGAACCCCTGGGCGCGGACGAGGCGGGCGTCGACGTCGACGTCACGCCCGGGCCGGAGGTCATCGCCGAGCGGGCCGCCCGGGCCCTGAGGCAGCTCTAGCCCCTTCCCTCCCTCCACCTCCTCCACCAAGGAAGCCCCGTGAGCACTCTCAGCGTCGAGATGCTGGCCGCGGCCCCCGCCGGACCGATCACCTCGGCGGGTCACGCACAGCTGGGGATCGCCGTCCTCGTCGGCATCGCCGTCATCGTCCTCCTCATCACCCGCCTCAAGCTGCACGCCTTCCTCTCCCTGACCATCGGCTCGCTGGTGCTCGGGGCCGCGGCGGGCGCGCCGATGGACAAGGCCATCGCGAGCTTCACCGCAGGGCTCGGGTCGACGGTCTCGGGCGTCGGCGTCCTCATCGCGCTCGGCGCGATCCTGGGCAAGCTCCTCGCCGACTCCGGCGGCGCCGACCAGATCGTCGACACGATCCTCGCGAAGGCCGGGCCGCGCTCGATGCCGTGGGCGATGGTGCTGATCGCGGGCGTCATCGGCCTGCCGCTGTTCTTCGAGGTCGGCATCGTGCTGCTGATCCCGGTGGTGCTGCTCGTGGCCAAGCGGGGCAACCACTCCCTGATGCGGATCGGCATCCCCGCGCTCGCCGGGCTGTCCGTCATGCACGGCCTCGTGCCCCCGCACCCCGGCCCGCTGGCCGCCATCGACGCCATCGGCGCCAACCTCGGTGTGACCCTCGCCCTCGGCGTGCTGATCGCCGTGCCGACCGCCGTGGTCGCCGGGCCGCTGTTCTCGCGGGTGGCCGCCCGCTGGGTGGACATCGCCCCGCCCGAGAAGCTGATACCCCAGCGGCCCTCGGCCGAGCTGGAGCGCCGCCCGGGCTTCGGCGTCACCGTCGCCACGGTCATGCTGCCGGTCGTCCTGATGCTGGCCAAGGCGCTCGTCGACATCGTCGTGGATGACCCCAAGAACCACGTCCAGCGCGTCACCGACGTCATCGGCTCCCCGCTGATCGCTCTCCTCGCCGCCGTCCTCGTCGGACTGTTCACGCTGGGCCGGGCCGCCGGCTTCGGCCGCGACCGGCTCGCCGGGACCGTCGAGAAGTCCCTCGCCCCCATCGCCGGCATCCTGCTGATCGTCGGCGCGGGCGGCGGCTTCAAGCAGACGCTGATCGACGTGGGCGTCGGCCGGATGATCCTCGACTTCTCCAAGGACTGGTCCGTCTCGGCCCTGCTGCTGGCCTGGCTGATCGCCGTCGGCATCCGGCTCGCCACGGGCTCGGCGACGGTCGCCACCATCTCCGCCGCCGGACTCGTCGCCCCGCTCGCCGAGGGCATGAGCACGACCCACACCGCGCTGCTCGTCCTCGCCGTCGGCGCCGGCTCGCTGTTCTTCAGCCACGTCAACGACGCCGGCTTCTGGATGGTGAAGGAATACTTCGGCATGGACGTCGGCCAGACGATCAAGACCTGGTCGCTGATGGAGACCGTGATCTCCGTCGTCTCTCTTGTTCTGGTCCTGCTGCTGTCACTGGTTCTCTGACCTGACGTCACCCCTGACGCCAGCAGTTCTCCGGACCGCGCCGACGGCCGGCGGCCACCGATCTCCGAGCCGTCGGCCGTCGGCGCGCCGGCGCGTCGGTTCGCCGAGCCGCCCGGTCCGCCGACTGTCGGCCGCCCCCCGCTCCTCCGTACGCCCCCTCCGTTGCTCCTCTCGGCCCTGGCCGCCCTGCGTTGCTCACGCCTTAATGGGCATATCGGACCTTAGGGTTCGCCTATGCGTATTGGAAGACCTGTCGCCCCCGCAGCGCTGCTGCTCGGCGCCGCCCTGCTGGCCGCCGGCTGCGCGGGCACGCCCGCCCCGAAACACGCGGACGCGAAGAGCACCCCGAACGGCGGAGCCACCGCCACCGCGGCCCCCGATGCGGCGGCGGGCCCGCTCACCCCCTCCGACCTGCAGGGACGCTGGTGGACCTGGGCGTCCTCCAGCCCCAGCGGCTCCAACCCCGTCGAGGACCGGGACGGCAGCATGTGCGCCCAGGGCCAGAAGGACGGCGGCGTCTGGTTCCTGGCCGGGACCTTCGGGGAGCGCGCCAAGCGCACCTGCGCCGTCCCCGCGAACCGGCGCCTCGCCTTCCCGCTCGTGAACCTGATGAGCGACCAGGCCGGCTGCTCCGAGTTCATGGCCCCCGCCAAGGGCACCGCCACCCTCGACGGCAAGCCCCTGCGGACCGAGCGCTACGACGCCACGCCCGTACGGGTCACCGCCGAGGAGGGCAACCCGCTCACCGACGGCGGCGGGACCTTCCGCACCCACGCCTGCGGGCTGTGGGTGCAGACGGAGCCGCTGAAGCCCGGCAACCACACCCTGGAGATCCGCGGCTCCTCCGGCCGCTTCGCCGTCTCCGTCGACTACACCCTCAAGGTCCCGGCGGCCGGGGCGGCGACGAACCATGACGCGGTCTGACGCCGTCCGCGACCGCCAGGCCCGCCCGCGGCGGCTCAGCCCCGTATCGCCGGAGCCTGTGCCGGAGCCGGCACCGGCTCCAGAGCCGACACCTGCGCCAGGTAGGCCCGTACGTCCGCCGCTTCATCCGTGGCCAGCCCCACATAGCCGTCAGGCCGGACCAGGAACAGCCCCGTGCCGTACGCGGCCTTGGCGTGCCCGCTGACGTCGACCAGATCGGGCGCGGGCCCGCCCACCCGGTACACGCGCACCCACTCCACGTCCGCCACCGCCGCCGCGGCCGGCCCGCCCACGGCCTCCGACCCGGTGAGGTCCAGCAGGGTGAAGTGAGGGCCCCGGAAGGCGTCGAAGAGGCTGAAGGGTGCGCCCGAGGCGTCGGTGCAGGGCGCGTCGGGCGCCCGGTCACCCGCCCGCAGCCCGTCCTCCGGCAGATCCCGGCGCAGCTCGCGGGCCAGCGGGCCCGTGCGGTAGTTGAGGGTGAGCTGGTGGGTCTCCTTGCCGCGCCGCGACATGCCCCGCTCGAAGCCGACGCTGCGGTCCTGCCCGTGGACGCGGGTGCTCAGCTCCAGCACGTCGGCGGCCACCTGCGTGCGCTCGGCGTCGTACGTGTCGAGCAGGGCGTCCGGCGCGCCGTGCCGCAGGACGGCGCCGAGCTTCCAGCCGAGGTTGTAGGCGTCCTGCAGGCTGGTGTTGAGGCCCTGCCCGCCGGCGGGGGAGTGGATGTGCGCGGCGTCCCCGGCGAGGAGGACCCGGCCGGTGCGGAAGCGCGCGGCCATGCCGGCCTTCGGCTGGAACGCCGACGCCCAGATGACCTCCTCGGGCACCAGGCCGGTGAGCCCCGTGCGCTCGGTGATGAGCCGGGCCAGGGCCTCCGGCGTGGCGTCGCGCGCCGGGTCCGGCACGTACGCCGTGTCCGACCAGAAGGCCATGATCTGGATGGTGTCCGTCCTGAGCTCCAGCGGGCGCAGGCCGAAGAGACCGCCGGGGGCGGTGGTCCACATGTGCCAGTGGTCGCGGTCGACGCCCGCGCGCTCGAAGCCGCTCATCCGCACGTCGGCGATCAGCGCGTGGCGCTGGTCGACGACGTCGACCTCGAAGGGCACGCCGAGCGCCTTCCGCACGGCGCTGCGCCCGCCGTCCGACGCGACGAGATAGCCGGCCCGGACCGTCTCCACCGTGCCGTCGGCGTGCCGCAGCTCGGCCGTGACGCCGTCCTCGTCCTGCGTGAAGCCCGTGAGGCCGGTGTTGAAGTCCACCCGGCCGCCCAGCTCTTCGAGGCGCTCGTACAGCACCTCCACCGTGCGCCACTGGGGGCACATCAGCGCATCCGGGTAGGGCGTGCCGGGCGAGCGTTCGCCGGGCTCGACGAGGGGCCACACGGCCCCGCGCTCGGTGCCTTCCCAGGACTGCATGGGCGGGATGGGCCCGGCCGAGGCGAGCAGGGCCGCTATGGCCCCGAGGTCGTCCATCACTTCCAGGCTGCGGGGCTGAACGCCCGTGCCGCGCGAGCCGGGGAAGCCGCGCGCTTCCTGCTCGACGAGGCGGTGGCGGATGCCGCGCCGGGTGAGGTCGATGGCGAGGACGAGGCCGGTGGGGCCGGCGCCGGCGATGAGCACTTCGACGTCCGGCGCCGAAGCCGGGCCCGAGGCGGGCAAGGCGGCGGAGTTCGGTGCGGTGATGTCCAGTGCGGCAGTAGTGGTCGGTGCTGCTGCAGTGTTCACGAGATCCCCCTTAACGTTGTTAAGTTCGCGCTGCCCCCAGACTGAACTGAACACCGTTAAGCTGTCAAGGTGGCAACTCGCATCGACCGCGCCCAAGTGGCCGAAACCGCACTCGACCTGCTCAACGAGGTGGGCCTCGAAGGCCTGACCCTGCGCAGGATCGCCAAGGAGCTGGGCGTCCAGGCCCCGGCGCTCTACTGGCACTTCAAGAACAAGCAGGAGCTGCTCGACGAGGTCGCGACGGAGATGTTCCGCCGCATGGCCGAGCCGCTGTCGGCCGTCGACAGCAGCACCTGGCAGTCGTGCCTGGCCGGATCGGCCCGCGTGATGCGCCGCTTCCTGCTCGGCTACCGCGACGGCGCCAAGGTCTTCGGGGGCACGCGTCTGACCGGCCGCAGCTACGCCGGGCCGGTCGAGGAGATGATGGAGAGGATCGTGGCGGCGGGCTTCACGCCGAGCACCGCCGCCCGCGCCTGGTTCACCGTCAACACGTACACGATGGGGTACGTGATGGAGGAGCAGTCCGTGCACCCGGTGCCGGGCGGCGAGCGCGACCCCGCCTACGACCTGGAGGACCGCGCCGACCGCCTGAAGGGCTACCCCCTCGTCATAGCGGCCGGCGCGGAGTTCTTCGGCGAGATGGAGGCCGGCTTCGAGACCGGCCTGCACGCCGTCGTCGCCGGCATCGAGGCCACGCTGCTAACGCCGGGCGCCGCCGGGGTCGAGTGACCTGCGCAGGAGCGGCGTCAGCCGCCGCTCCACGAAGCGGTGCAGGAGCCAGGCCAGGCCCAGCATCAGGGCGATGGTCAGGCCGAGCGTCGCGTACGAGGGGATGCCCAGGCCACGGTGCAGGGCGCCGATCACGACCCACCCCAGGTGCTCGTGCACCAGGTAGAACGGGTACGTGAGCGCGCCCGCGAGCGTCAGCCAACGCCAGTTCATCCAGCTCGCCCTGCCCAGGGCGACGGCCGCCACCGCCGCGTACCCGAGCGCCACGACGGCCACGATCACGTACGGGGAGCGGTACGAGAAGAAGTGCGGGTTCGGCACGTGCCACAGGCCCGCCACCGCGTAGTGCTGCCCCACGAGGAAGCTCACGGCCACGACGCCCCAGTGCAGGAGGTCGTTCCCGAAGCGGTGCACCAGATACAGGCCGATGCCGCCGATGAAGTACGACGAGTACTCCGGCATCACGACGACCCGCAGGAACTCCACGTGCGAGGCGGTCGTCACGACCGTCGCCAGCGTCCACACCGCGCAGAACATCAGCACGCGGCGCCGGGTCGCGCCCGGCAGCACGACGAACAGCGCGAAGAGGGCGTAGAAGCGCAGCTCGGCCCAGAGCGTCCAGCACACGCCGAGCACGCGCTGGGCGCCCACCGGCTGCTGCAGCATGGTCAGGTTCACGAGCGTGTCGCTGAACGACACCGTCTTGTAGCCCACCCACGGCAGCGCGAACGCCACGGTGACCAGCGCGATCGCCGCCCAGTAGGCGGGGTAGAGGCGGGCCGCGCGCGAGGCGAAGAACGAGCGCAGGGGGCGGCCCCAGCCGCTCATGCAGATCACGAAGCCGCTGATGACGAAGAAGATCTCGACGCCCAGGCAGCCGTACGCGAACGCGCCCGACAGGGTGGGGAATTCGTGCCGCGGCGAGACGCCCCACGCGCGGCTCACGTCGCCGTCCCGGCCGCCGTAGTGGTAGAACGCCACCATCAGGGCGGCGACCAGGCGCAGGGCGTCCAGCGCGCGGAGGCGGCTGCCGCCGTGGGGGCTCTGTAAGGGTGCGGGTTGCTCGGGGAGCGCTTTGCGGCGCGGCCGGGGGAGGGTCGGGGCGGTCATGAGTTCACCATTGCCTTGGCCGGCGCCTTCGCCTTGGTTAGGCGCCGCTGCAGCGCCCGTGCCCGCCGGGCGACCCTGCGGACGGCCGCGTTGCGCGGCAGGAACGACAGCTGCGACGGGATTCCGCCGGGGAGGGCGAGGGCGGTGAGACGGCGGCGCTTGAAGTAGCGGCGGGTGCGGGGGGTGAGGTGGGTGCGGAGGTAGTCTTCTGCGGCCTCGCGCAGGTGCGGGTAGATCTGGGGCTGCATCGCGAAGCCGACCGCGGCCAGGAGGCCGGTGAGGTCCGCTTCGGGCTCGGGGTCCTGAGCGCTTGCGCTCAGCTCCGGCAGCCACGCATCCACCAAGGTCACCGGCACCCTGTTGCTGTTCTGGTACGGGCTCAGCCGTTCCAGCAGCAGGTCCGTGCCTGTGCGAGCCGCCTGCAAGCCGTAGAACGTCCTCGCCGTCACCAGCGCCGTCGAGAAGCAGCCGGCCACCAGTGACGGGCGCAGCCGCTGGTAGGCCACCTCCGCCAGGACCGGCGTGTCGAGGACCGTCAGGGTGACGCCGAGCCGCTCCGCCTCCTCCTCCAGCATCCGCGACCAGCGGGCCGGTGCGGCGGGGTGCGGTTTGAAGACGAGTGCGCGGTGGCCGCGCCCGGCCGCCCCGCGCAGCATCCGTACGTGCAGCTGCTCCTCCTCCTCGGGGGTGAGGATGTCGAGCGCCGACAAGTACTGGCCGAGGAGGAGCGCCGCGCCCGCGGGAGCGTCCAGGGCCGGAGCGTCCTCGGCGAGTTCGGCCAGCACCTTGGTGAAGGCCTCCGTGGGGACGATCTCCTGCGCGACGCCGAACTCCGTGAGCAGCAGCGGCCGGAGCCCGGGCACGAGGTCCAGGTGGAGCAGCCGGCCGGCGCGCGTGCCGATCAGCGGGTCGAGCTTGTTGCGGGTGGGGCCGTAGCTCATGAGACCGTCGGCGTAGACGTCGAGCGGGGCGTCGGCGAAGCACTGGGCGATCGCGCCCGCCGGGCTGACCTGGATGGATTCGACGACGAGCGACACGTCGTCGTCGCCCAGGCCCCAGAGCAGCCTCAGGTGCCGCTCCCACAAGGGCGCGTCGTCGGGGCGGGGCGACCAGCCGGACGGGTGGAAGGGGCGGATCGCGTCGTTCCAGGACAGGACGCCGTCGAAGCGGGTGCGCAGCCGCGTGAAGCCGGGCGCCTCGTCGAGGGCCGGGGTGGTCTCCGGGACGGCGGCGGTGTTGGCGACGAGCAGCAGCCTGCGGTCGGCGGGGGCGAAGCAGCCGGCGTCCAGGGCGGCGGTGAGCGTCGCGGCGCCGTACAGCGTGGACGCGAGGAAGATCTGCGTGCGGCGGCGAGCGGGAGGCGGCGGGACGGGCATCAGGCGGCCACCCCGGCAGCGCCCGCGGCCCCGGCCGGCCGCCGCCTCAGCCTGCGCAGGAGGACCGCGCGGTCGTAGTCCATGGAATTCACGGCGTCCTTGACGAGTTCCGGTGGCAGCCGGCGCAGTGCGCCCGCGCTCTTCGCCCGCAATGCGCGGGCCACCTGCGGCTCAAAGCGTTCGATATTCGAGAGGTGGTGGGCAATGATTGCGCAATACGTTCGAACGGCTTTCGGGAGGAATTCCGCGGCATTGCGGTCGAGGGCCGTCTCCTCGATGACCTGATCGAATGCGCGCAGGAAATCGAGCTGCCGTACGTCCCCGATCTGGGTGAGCGAAGTCGCGATCCCGCGCCGGTAGAAGACGCCCAGCAGCCCGGCCACCGCGAAAGTGCGCGCCTCGCGGTGCAGCCGCCAGATCCACGGCCGGTCCTCCGCCGTCCGCAGGCCGTCCCGGAAGTGCAGCAGGCCCTCGTCCAGCAGCCGCCGGTGATAGATCCCCGCCCACGCGTACGGGTAGTCGACGGACGTCGAGCGGTCCGCCGGCAGGATCGCGCCGCGCGGGTCCAGGACCACCCCGCGGCGGCCGTGCGGCACGCGCTGCACGGTGCGGGTGCGGCCCGTGCACTGCACGTGGTCCGTGCGGACGAAGTCCACGGCCAGCTCCTCGATGTACGCGACGAGCCGGTCGTAGTAGCCGGGCGCCAGCCAGTCGTCGCCGTCCAGGAAGGTCAGGTACTCGCCGCGCGCCGCGCCGAGCCCGGTGTTGCGGGCGGTGGCGAGGCCGCCGTTGTGCTCGTGGCGGACGACGACGGCCCCCGGCAGCTCGCGCCCGGCGCGCTCCAGCAGCGCAGGCGTGCCATCGGTCGAACAGTCGTCCACGAGAATGAATTCGAAATCCTCACGGGCGTTCGCCCGCAAGCTTCTCAGTACGTCGGGCGCAAAGGTCTGAACATTGAAGAACGGGACGATGACGGAGAGCTTGACCACCCCGGCGACATTAGGCGGCCCCCCGGCATTCGTCTTGTCCGCGGGCGGGCGCGGAGGTGAACGAAGCGCGGCGGAATGATGAACCCGCCCCGCCGCCGGGCCGATTCGCCGATCGTCGGTGTGCTGTTTACCGGCTGTTGCCCTCGCGTTGGGCAACGAAACGGAATGGATTTCTATCGTCGGCGACGTGCCATCACGTACGCCATCACGTACCGGACCCCCGCTGCGGATCGCCGTCCTCGCCGACTCCGACACCCGGTGGAAATGGGGCGCGCTCACCGCGCACCGGCTCGCCCCGGGCGCCCGGCTCGACGGCCGCCTCCTGCGGGGCCGCGCGACCCCCACCGCCCGCCAGCTCGGCGAGGTGGGCGTGCCCGCGGCGGAGATCACCGAGGTCACCGGGACCGAGTTCGTGCGCACCGCCGGCCGCGACCGGTACGACGTCGTGGTCCTCGCCTGCGTCGGCGGCGCCGTCCAGGCCGTGCTGCACGGGCTCGCCGCCGCCTGGGAAGGCGCGCCCTCCAGGCCGGTCGTGGTGACCGGCTACGTGGGCGTCGTCTACGAGAAGCTCGCCGACGGGCTGCTGCTGCGCCACGGCGCGGACGTCGTCCTCGCCAACTCTCCTGACGACGCGGCCCGTTTCCGCGCCGTCTACGAGGGAGCGGGCGCCGGTGCGGACTGCGTGACCGAGTGGGCGCTGCCGTTCCTCGGCGAGCGCCGCACCGGTCCGCCGGACGGGCAAGTCCACCCGTACACCGTCGTGTTCGCCGCTCAGCCCTCCGTTCCCGAGAGCCGTGCCGACCGCGGTTACCTGCTCCGCCGTGCCGCCGCGCACGCCCGCGCGCACCCGGACCGCGACGTGCTCATCAAACTGCGCAGCAAGCCCGGAGAGCACACCACGCACATCGAGGAACTCCCGTACCAGAAGCTGGCCGCACGCCTGCCCGGCGGGCTGCCGCCCAACTGCCGCCTCGTCTACGGGCACATGGGCGAGGTCCTCGACCGCACGGACCTCCTCGTCACCGTCAGTTCCACCGCGGCCCTGGAGTCCCTCCACCGCGCCATCCCCACGGCCGTGCTCACCGACCTCGGCATCCGCGAGGCCCTCGGCAACCACCACTTCCTCGGCTCGGGCTGCCTCGCCTCCTGGGACCAGCTCGACGCCGGCCACGTGCCCGAGGCCGACCCGGAGTGGGCCGCCCGCCACGGCGTGCCCGCCGACGGCTCCGGCGAGGCCGTCTTCGCCGCCGCCCGGCAGCGCGTCGCCGCCCTCGCCGCCCGGCCCTGCCTCCCCCCGCTCGCCCCCTACTACACGCCCGCCACCGCACCCGGCTACCTCCCCGCCGTCCTCGCCCGCCACGGCCTCGACCACCGGGGCCGTCCCCTTCCCGGCCGGGCGGGGACTCCCCGCGAGGAGAGCGCCCTCCGGCGCGCGGGCCGCGCCGCCCTGCGCGACGCGGCCCGCGGCGCCTACCGCCACGGCGTCCAGCGGGTCGCGCCGCTGATCCGCCGCGTGGGGGAGCTGTGACCGTCCCTACGGCGTCCGGTCCCCGGAAGAGCGCCGCCGGAGCCCGGTCCGGCACCGCCGGAATCCGCCGCGCCGGCCGCTCGCCGTCGCGGCGGAGAGAAGTGCCCGGCGCCGCCGGGATGCCGCCCCCGAACCCCCGCGAACCCAAGGAGCCCGCCATGCGAGCCGCCCAGGCCGCCCAGGCCACCCCGGCCGAACCGGTTGACCAGGTCTCCCCGGCCGTCCTGGCCGTCATCCCCGCCCGCGGCGGGTCCAAGGGCGTGCCCGCGAAGAACCTCGCCCCCATCGGCGGCGTGCCCCTCGTGGCCCGCGCCGTCCGCGAGTGCCGCGCCGCCCGCCTCGTCACCGACGTCGTCGTCTCCACCGACGACCCCGGCATCGCCGCCACCGCGCGCGGCGCCGGAGCCGTCGTCGTCCAGCGCCCCGCCGCCATCGCGGGGGACACCGCCACCAGCGAGGCGGCCGTGCTGCACGCGATGGACGCGTACGAGGCGATGCACGGCACCGCAGTGGGCACGGTCCTGCTGGTGCAGTGCACGAGCCCCTTCCTCACCAGCGGTGACGTCGACGGCGTCGCCGAGGCCGTCGTCGAGGGCGGCGCCGACAGCGCCCTGACCGTCGCCCCCTTCCACGGCTTCGTCTGGCGGGAGGGCGCCGCGGAGGACTCCGCGGCCCACGGCGTCAACCACGACAAGAGCCGCCGCCCCCGTCGCCAGGACCGCCCCCAGGACCTCCTGGAGACCGGCGCCGCCTACGCCATGCGCGCCGACGGCTTCCGCGCCGCCCGGCACCGCTTCTTCGGCCGCACCGAACTCGTCCGCACCGACGCCGCCCGCGTCCTGGAGGTCGACGACCCCCACGACCTGGCCCGCGCCCGCGCCCTCGCGCCCCTCCTCGACGGACCCGGCACCGCCGCGCTCCCCGCCCGCGCCGACGTCGACGCCGTCGTCATGGACTTCGACGGCACCCAGACCGACGACCGGGTCCTCATCGACGCCGACGGCCGCGAACTCGTCGCCGTCCACCGCGGCGACGGCCTCGGCGTCGCCGCCCTGCGCCGCGCCGGGCTCGCCCTGCTGATCCTCTCCACCGAGGAGAACGCCGTCGTCGCCGCGCGCGGCCGCAAGCTGCGCGTGCCCGTCCTGCACGGCGTCGACCGCAAGGACCGCGCGCTCAAGCAGTGGTGCGAAGAGCAGGGCATCGCCCCCGACCGCGTGCTCTACGTCGGCAACGACGTCAACGACCTGGGCTGCCTCGGGCTCGTCGGCTGGCCCGTGGCGGTCGCCGACGCCCACGACGCCGTCCGCGGCGCCGCCCGGGCCGTGACCTCCGCGCCCGGCGGCAGCGGCGCCCTCCGCGAGATCGCCTCCTGGCTCCTGGGGCCGGCCCTGACCACCCCTTGAGCCGACGGGGCCGAAGCCGCCCGGCCCCAGGCCCGAGCCCCGGCCCCCACCCGAGCCCCCGGCCCCCGCCCCGAGCCCCGAGCCCCACCACCGTCCCCGTACCGCGAAGGAAACCGCCCCGTATGAATTCCGTGCACGCCGCCCCGTACGCCCCGGTCCGGGCCCTCGGCCGCAAGCTCGCCGGCCCCGGACACCCCGTCTACGTCACCGGCGAGATCGGCATCAACCACAACGGCGACCTCGCCAACGCCTTCGCCCTCATCGACGCCGCCGCCGACGCCGGGTGCGACGCCGTCAAGTTCCAGAAGCGCACCCCCGAGATCTGCACGCCCCGCGATCAGTGGGACATCGAGCGCGACACGCCCTGGGGCCGGATGCGCTACATCGACTACCGCCACCGGGTGGAGTTCGGCGAGGACGAGTACCGCGCCATCGACGCCCACTGCCGCGAGCGCGGCATCGACTGGTTCGCCTCGCCCTGGGACACCGAGGCCGTCGCCTTCCTGGAGAAGTTCGACGTCCCCGCCCACAAGGTCGCCTCCGCCTCCCTCACCGACGACGAGCTGCTGCGCGCCCTGCGCGCCACCGGCCGCACGGTGATCCTCTCCACCGGCATGTCCACCCCGAAGCAGATCCGGCACGCCGTCGAGGTGCTCGGCAGCGAGAACATCCTGCTCTGCCACGCCACCTCCACGTACCCGGCCAAGGCCGCCGAGCTCAACCTCCGCGTGATCCACACCCTCCGCGCCGAGTACCCCAACGTGCCCATCGGCTACTCCGGCCACGAGACCGGCCTGCAGACCACCCTCGCCGCCGTCGCCCTCGGCGCCGCCTTCGTCGAGCGCCACATCACCCTCGACCGCGCCATGTGGGGCTCCGACCAGGCCGCCTCCGTCGAGCCGGGCGGCCTGCAGCGGCTCGTGCGCGACATCCGCGTCGTCGAGGAGTCCCTCGGCGACGGCGTGAAGCGCGTCTACGACAGCGAGCTCGGCCCGATGCGCAAGCTGCGCCGGGTCGCGGGCGTCGTCGCCGAGGCCGGCGACCGCGAACCGGTCACGGCCTGACGGGCGGACACGTGACCCCGAGCGCCGCCGGGGGCGGCTGCCCGCCGCCGGAACCGGCCCCAGGCCCGCCACCGGCCCCACCCCCGGCCCCACCCCCGGGCCCCGCCCGCACCCTCGCCTTCGTCGAGAGCCCCGTCCAGCTCCTCAACGTCCTCGAATGGGCGTACGCGACGGGTGCGGACGGGCAGCAGGCCCGGACGACCTCCCACGGCCGCCGCCCCGGTGCGCCCGGACCGCCCCTGGCGTGCGCCGTGCCCCGGCAGCCCGGGCCGCGCGACCAGGACGCCGGACCCGGGCCGGGGGGCTCGGCCGTACGGCCCGAACCCAGCGGGCTCCTGGTGGTCGTGCTCGCGCCGCACGACCCGATGTCGCGGGGCCAGCTGCGCCGGATGGCCGAGCTGGCGCGGGACCAGGGGCACGAGGTGCGCTGGGAGGAGGCGCGGGGCGGGCCCACGGCGCCGGTGGCCACGGTCGGCGGCCTCGCGGGCCCGCTCCGCCGGGCGCGGCGGATCGTGATCGGGGACCCGTTCTCACGCTATGTCCAGCTGCTGCTGACGATCACCCGGGCCCGTGAGCTGGTCGTGGTCGACGACGGAACGGCCACCATGGAGTTCGTCGCCCAACTCGCGCGGGGTGAAAGCCTCGTACGGTGGCACCGGCGCGGCAGCCTGGGGGCGCGCGATCTGCTCTTCGCGCCGGTCTCTGCTTCAGCGCGCCGGATGCTGACGCCCAACGATCGCCGGAGCGTGGAGGTGTTCACCTCGTTCACTTCCCTCCCGGTGGAACCGCCACCCGGCGTACAGGTCAGGGCCAACGACTTCGCCTGGACGCGCGCCGCCTTCGGCCCGCCCCGGATCTCCCAGGGCACGGACCTCGTGGGAACGTCCCTGGTCGAGACCGGGGTCGTGGACCCAGGGCACTACCTCGGGGCCGTCGCGGCGCTGGCCCGCGCGCACGGCGCCACGCGCTACTTCGCCCACCGCCGCGAGAGCGCGGAGAAGCTGCGCCGCATAGCGGACCGGACGGGGCTGGAAGTCGTGCGCCCCGAACTGCCCCTGGAGATCGTGGCCCGCCGGGGGCCCGTCGGCCGCACCGTCCTCAGCTTCCCCTCGACCGTCGTGCACACGCTGCCGCTGGCCCTCGCGGGCACCGGGATCACCGTCGCGGTCTGCGACATCGACCCCGTATGGCTCACGGAGCGCGCCTCGCCGCGGGCCGAGGGCTTCCTGTCCGAGGTGACGGACACGGCCCGGGATGTGCGGCGACTTCCGGCCAGCCCCCTGAGCGCTCCCTGAGCCGTAAAGACTGGTCATACCCCTCAGATGCGCCATCCATGCGGCTGAACTTTTCTTGATCGGGGGGCAGTTGCCCGGGCGGGGGCTCTACTCTTCCCTGCGTGAACCATCTGATGCCTTGCGACGCCGGGACTGCCACTTCTCAGGGGACGGGCGAGGGGGTGCTCGCCGGTGCGCTCCCCCCGGGGCTGCGCGACGAACTCATCGCGTTCCGGCGGGATTTGCACATGCACCCCGAGCTGGGCAACCGGGAGTTCCGGACCACGGCGGCGGTCAAGGCGAGACTGCAGCGGGCCGGGCTCTCCCCGCGGACGCTGTCCACGGGCACCGGGCTGTTCTGCGACATCGGCCGGGAGCCGGGCGTGCCCGCCCGGCCGATGCTGGCGATCCGCGCCGATCTCGACGCGCTGCCCATCCCGGACACCAAGACGGTCCCGTACCGCTCGACCGTCCCCAGGATGGCCCACGCCTGCGGGCACGACGTGCACACGACCGCGGCCCTCGGCGCCGGTCTGGTCCTGGCCGACCTCGCCGAGCAGGGCCGGCTGCCCAACCCCGTCCGGCTGATCTTCCAGCCCGCCGAGGAGGTGCTGCCGGGCGGTGCCCTCGACGCCATCGAGTGCGGGGCCCTGGAGGGCGTCGGCAAGATCATCGCGGTGCACTGCGACCCGAAGGTCGAGGTCGGCCGCATCGGCCTGCGGGTCGGCCCCATCACCTCCGCGTGCGACCGGCTGGAGGTCACCCTGGCCGGCCCCGGCGGCCACACCGCCCGCCCGCACTTCACCACCGACCTGGTGACCGCCGCCGCCCGGATCGCCATCGACGTGCCCGCGGTGCTGGCCCGCCGGGTCGACGCCCGCTCGGGCCTCTCCCTCACCTGGGGCCGGATGGAGACGGGCCACGCGCCCAACGTGATCCCGCAGCACGCCGAGCTCTCCGGCACCGTCCGCTGCCTCGACCTGCACGCCTGGCGGGACGCCCCCGACCTGGTGCATGCCGCGATCGACGAGGTCGCGGCCCTCCACCGGGCCAAGTCAGAGATCAATTACGTCCGCGGGGTGCCCCCCGTGGTCAACGACGCCGACATCGCGGACCTGCTGCGCCGCGCGATGACCTCCCGCCGCGGCCCCGACTCCGTGGAGGACACCGAGCAGAGCCTGGGCGGCGAGGACTTCTCCTGGTACCTGGAGCGCGTGCCGGGGGCGATGGCCCGGCTGGGCGTCCGCCCCGTGGGCGATACGACCCGCCGCGACCTGCATTGCGGCGATTTCGACGTCGATGAGGGTTCCATCACCGCCGGAGTCGAACTCTTCACCGCCGCCGCATTGCTGGACGGCCACCGGGTTCAGCTGTAGCAAGCACCGGATTTGAGGGGCAGTGAGAGGAGTGGTGAGGGGAGCGGTGAGAGCGGAAGCGGGAGAGGCGGCGAGGAGCGTATTGCTTGCACAATGCCGTGCATATTGGCTTCGCTGATGCCGGGCCGGGCGTGGATCAAGCGTCGCAGGTCACGTTGTACGTAAAACCTGGCCGATTGGGGCCAGATCACGTTGTACGTAAAACCTATCCGGGGTCCGGATGGCAGATCCCAGGCGGGACTGGGCCGGATGTGTCTATCCAGGACGCAAACGGGTCAATAGTGGTTCGCCTCGATCCGATAACGGCTTTGTTCTACCCCTTTTCCCTCCATCTACGCGCGTTACGATTCCGGCGACCAGCGCCAAAGGAGGCGCTTCGAGTGAAGGGGCCCCTCGTGCGCCGGGTATCCACCATTGCTGTCGCGGGCATCAGCACCGCGGCTCTCGCATTCACCCTCACCGCCTGCGGCGAGTCGTCCACCGAGTCCGGTGGCGGCAGCGGCCAGGGCGTCGGTCTCGCCTTCGACGTCGGCGGCCGTGACGACCACTCCTTCAACGAGTCCGCCGCTCGCGGCCTGGACAAGGCCGAGAAGGAACTGGGCATCAAGAGCAAGATGATGACCGCCAAGAACGGCGAGACCGAGGCCGAGCGCGAGCAGCGCCTGAGCTCCCTCGCCGACAAGGGCTACAACCCGGTCATCGGCGTCGGCTTCAACTACGCGAAGTCGATCGAGAAGGTCGCCAAGGAGTTCCCGAAGACGAACTTCGCGATTGTCGACTCGGTCGTCCCGGGCGCCAACGTCGACAGCATCACCTTCGGTGAGCACGAGGGCTCCTACCTCGCGGGTGTCGCCGCCGCGCTGAAGTCCAAGACCGGCAAGGTCGGCTTCATCGGCGGTATGGACAACGAGCTGATCAAGAAGTTCCAGGCGGGCTTCGAGCAGGGCGCCAAGGAGACCAACTCGAAGGTCGAGGTCACCTCCGAGTACCTCGGCAGCACCGACAAGGGCTTCAACGACCCGGCGGCCGCCAAGGACAAGGCCAAGGGCATGCTCGACCGCGGCATCGACGTGATCTACACGGCGGCCGGCCTCTCCGGCAACGGCTCCATCGAGGCCGTCGCGGGCCAGAAGGACGCCTGGGCCATCGGTGTCGACTCCGACCAGTACCAGCAGCCGGGTCTGGAGAAGTACAAGGACCACATCCTCACCTCGGTCGTGAAGAACGTGGACGTGGCGGTCTTCGACATGATCAAGAGCGTCAAGGACGGCAAGCCGCTCACCGGCACGCACCCCTACCTGCTCAAGGACAACGGCGTCTCGCTGGCCACCTCGGGCGGCTTCATCGACGACATCAAGGCGAAGATCGAGGAAGCGAAGAAGAACATCGTGGACGGCAAGGTCAAGGTCAATTCCACGGTCAAGTAAGCCCCTGCCGGTCGCCTGACCGGCGCCTTCCGGCCGGTCCGCGTGACCGGCCGGACCCGCAAGGCCCCTCGGGCCCGGCGCGAGAGAGGACCTCTCCGCCGGGCCCGTACACACGCCCCCGGCCCCCGGCCGGGGGCACTGCGGCCAACGCTACGCGCGTAGCGTGCCATTGACGCGTGTAGCGTCGCCCCCGCCCCAACGGAGCTCGACCCGGTCCCCGCCCGGGCGGTTCCGCTTCTTCCTCCCGCTCCCTTCCCCGAGGAGAGTGCGCCATCAAAGCGTCCACCAGTACCGAAGCCGAAGGTACGCAGGCCCCCGCAGTAGAACTCGAGGGCATCACCAAGCGGTTCCCCGGTGTCGTGGCCAACCACGACATCCGCCTCACGGTCCGCCGCGGCACCGTCCACGCCCTCTGCGGCGAGAACGGGGCCGGCAAGTCGACCCTGATGAAGATCCTCTACGGCATGCAGAAGCCGGACGAGGGCACGATCACGCTCGACGGCGAGCAGGTCACCCTGCACAGCCCGGGCGACGCCATCGCGCGCGGCATCGGCATGGTGCACCAGCACTTCATGCTCGCCGACAACCTCACCGTCCTGGAGAACGTCGTCCTGGGCGCCGAGAAGCTGCACGGCATCGGCGGCAAGGCCCGCGCGAAGATCAAGGAGATCTCCGACGCGTACGGCCTGGCCGTCCGCCCCGACGCCCTCGTCGAGGACCTCGGCGTCGCCGACCGCCAGCGCGTGGAGATCCTCAAGGTCCTCTACCGCGGCGCCCGCACGCTGATCCTCGACGAGCCGACCGCCGTCCTGGTCCCGCAGGAGGTCGACGCGCTCTTCGGCAACCTGCGCGAGCTCAAGTCCGAGGGCCTCACGGTCATCTTCATCTCGCACAAGCTCGGCGAGGTGCTGTCCGTCGCCGACGACATCACCGTCATCCGGCGCGGCACCACCGTCGGCACCGCGGTCCCCAGCGAGACCACCCCCAAGCAGCTCGCCGAGCTGATGGTCGGCAGCGAGCTGCCCTCGCCGGAGACCCGCGAGTCGACGGTCACCGACGTCGAGATGCTGAAGGTGGACGGGCTGCACCTGTCGGCGACCGACCCCGACGGCGTCGTCCGCGCGGTCCTCGACGGCATCTCCCTGACCATCCACAAGGGCGAGGTCCTCGGCATCGCCGGTGTGGAGGGCAACGGCCAGGCGGAGCTCGTCGAGGCCATCATGGGCATGCGCGACCCCGACGGCGGCACGATCGTCCTCGACGGCACCGACATCAGCCACGCGCCGACCCGCAAGCGGCGCGAGGACGGCATCGGCTACGTCCCCGAGGACCGCCACCGGCACGGCCTGCTGCTGGAAGCCCCGCTGTGGGAGAACCGCATCCTCGGCCACGTCACCGAGAAGCCCAACAACAAGCGCGGCCTCCTCGACAACAAGGCCGCCCGCACCGACACCGAGCGCATCGTGCGCGAGTACGACGTGCGCACGCCCGGCATCGAGGTCACCGCGGCCTCCCTGTCCGGCGGCAACCAGCAGAAGCTGATCGTCGGCCGCGAGATGAGCCACGCGCCCAAGCTCCTCATCGCCGCGCACCCCACCCGGGGCGTGGACGTCGGCGCGCAGGCGCAGATCTGGGACCAGATCCGCGAGGCGCGCCGCGAGGGCCTGGCGGTGCTGCTGATCTCCGCCGACCTGGACGAGCTGATCGGGCTCTCCGACACCCTGCGGGTGATGTTCCGCGGCCGCCTGGTCGCCGACGCCGACCCCGCCACGATCACCCCGGAGGAGTTGGGCTCGGCCATGACCGGCGCCGCAACCGGCCACCTCGAACACACCGAGGAGACCGAAGAGACTGCGGAGACCGCCTCCGGCGGGGAGACCGCCAAGGGCGAGGAGTCCGCCGAAGGCGGAGCCGCCTCCGGCGAGGAGACCGCCTCCGGCGAAGACACCGCCAAGGGCAAGAAGAACGCCTCCGGTGAAGAGAGCGCCAAGGGCGACGACACCGCGGGGGAGGGTGACGAGAAGTGAAGAAGTTCGACAAGAACAAGGTGATCCTGGGCATCGCCGCCCCGCTCCTGGCCATCGTGGCCGCCATGGCGATCACCTCGATCATCATCGCCGCCACCGGCAAGGACCCGTTCCACGCCTACGAGGTGATGATCGACTTCGGCTCGAAGGCCGACAGCCAGGTCTGGATCATCAACAAGGCCACCCCGTACTACCTGTCCGCGCTGGCCGTCGCCATCGGCTTCCGGATGAACCTGTTCAACATCGGCGTCGACGGCCAGTACCGCATCGCGGCCTTCTTCGCCGCCGCCGTCGGCGGCGCGCTCACGCTGCCGGGCATCATCCAGATCCCGGTCATCATCATCGTCGCGATGCTGGTGGGCGCCCTCTGGTCGGGCATCGCCGGTCTGCTGAAGACCACCCGCGGCGTCAGCGAGGTGATCAGCACGATCATGCTGAACGCCATCGGCGCCTCGGTCATCGCCTACTTCCTGAAGGACGGCCGGCTCGCGGTGAAGGAGGGCAACCTCGTTCACACGCCCTACCTGCCCGACTCGGCGCACTTCTTCGAGATCCCGACCACGCCCAAGCCGATCTACGGCTTCGTGATCATCGCCGTGCTCGCCGGCTTCGCCTACTGGTTCGTGCTCGGCCGCACCCGCTTCGGCTTCGACCTGCGCACCGTGGGCCAGTCCGAGTCCGCCGCCCACGCCTCCGGCGTGAGCGTCAAGCGCATGGTGATCACCGCCATGCTGCTCTCCGGCGCCATGGCCGGCCTCGTCGGCATGCCGACCCTGCTCGGCGTCTCGTACAACTACGGCACCGACTTCCCCGCCGGCATCGGCTTCACCGGCATCGCCATCGCGCTCCTGGGCCGCAACCACCCCATCGGCATGGTGGCCGGCGCCCTGCTCTGGGGCTTCCTGGACCGCACCGGCACCCAGCTGGAGTTCGAGGGCTACGCCCAGGAGATCGTCGGAGTCATCCAGGGCGTCATCGTCCTGTGCGTCGTCATCGCCTATGAGCTCGTGCGCCGGTACGGCCTCAAGATGCAGCAGCGCAAGGTCGGCGAGGAGCTCGCCGCCCAGGCCCGTAAGAGCGAGAAGGCGGAGGTTTCCGCGTGAGTACGACCTTCACCGCCGCCCTCGCCGACCGGCTGAGCGGCAAGAACAAGGACAGCAAGGGCGGGCGCAAGCTCTCCTACCCCGTCGTCCTGCTGATCATCGCGGGGGCCCTGCTCCTGCTCTCCGTCCTGCGGATGATCACGGACGCCAATGACCTGACCTCCTCCGGTCAGTACAGCTCCGCTCTCGCCGCCGCCGTGCCGATCGGCCTGGCCGGTCTCGGCGGGCTGTGGGCCGAGCGCGCGGGCGTCGTCAACATCGGCCTCGAAGGCATGATGATGCTCGGCACCTTCTGCGCCGGCTGGATCGGCTGGCAGCACGGCCCGTGGGCCGCGGCGCTCGCCGGCGTCATCGGCGGCGCGGTCGGCGGCCTCGTGCACGCGGTCGCCACCGTCACCTTCGGCGTCGACCAGATCATCTCCGGTGTGGCCATGAACATCCTGGCCCTCGGCGTCACGCAGTACTTCGCCAAGCTGCTGTTCGGCGCGGAGGGCAGCGCGGCCCAGCAGGCGGGCGGCAACGACAAGCAGTCGCCCGTCATGGCCGACATGCCGAACTTCTCCATCCCGGGCCTGTCCGACTGGCTCGGCACCGTGGAGAAGCACCACTGGTTCCTCGTCTCCGACCTCGCCGGCATCGTCCGCGGCCTGGTCACCGACGTCTCCTGGCTGACGATCGTCGCCGTGCTGCTCTTCGCCGGCACCTTCTACGTGCTGTGGCGCTCCGCCTTCGGCCTGCGCCTGCGCTCCTGCGGCGAGAGCCCGGTGGCCGCCGAGTCCCTCGGCGTCAACGTCTACACGTACAAGTACGCGGCCGTGGTCGTCTCCGGCGCCCTCGCGGGCCTCGGCGGCGCGTTCCTCGCCATCGGCACGCACATGTACTCCGACGGCCAGACCGCCGGCCGCGGCTACATCGGTCTCGCGACCATGATCTCCGGCAACTGGCGGCCGGGCGGCGTGGCCATGAGCGCCGGCCTGTTCGGCTTCATGGACAGCCTCCAGCTGCGCTCCGGCGGCCCGACCGTCCACGCGCTGCTGCTGCTCCTGGCCGTGCTGCTGGTCGGCTTCGCCGCGTGGCGCCTGAAGGCCGGCAAGATGCGGGCCGCGGCCATCGCCGGTGTGATCGGCGCCCTGCTGGTCGTCTGGTACGTCACGACCGACACCGTGCCGCTGGAGCTCGTCGTGGCGACCCCGTACGTGGCGACGCTGCTCGTCCTGTCGGTGTCCTCGCAGCGCCTGCGGATGCCCAAGGCGAACGGCAAGCCCTACCGGAAGGGCCAAGGAAAGTGACCTCTTCCCCCAACTGGGAGGAGCTGCGCGGGAAGGCCCGGGACGCGATGTCCCGGGCCTACGCCCCGTACTCCGGCTTCCCCGTCGGCTCGGCGGCCCTCGTCGACGACGGCCGCATCGTCAGCGGCTGCAACGTGGAGAACGCCGCCTACGGCGTCGCCCTGTGCGCCGAGTGCGGCCTCGTCTCGGAGCTCGTCGCCTCCGGCGGCGGCCGGCTCGTGGCCTTCACCTGCTGCGACCGGCACGGCAACGTGCTCATGCCCTGCGGGCGCTGCCGGCAGCTGCTGTGGGAGCACGGCGGCCCGGAGCTGGCCGTCGACACGGCGACCGGCATCCGCCCGTTGGCGGAGCTCCTGCCCGATGCGTTTGGGCCCGCTGACCTGAATCGTTAAAGATGTCCCTAAGCGCCGGAGGGGTTGCTCTTGCAGCAGCCCCTCCGGGTCACTTTCCGGCCCCGGAAAGACCTGAGGACTACGAACTTAAGGAAAATGTGCTGATGGACGCCATTTCCGTGATCCGCGCCAAGCGCGACCGCGGTCGTCTGACCGACGAGCAGATCGACTGGATCATCGACGCGTACACGCGCGGTGAGGTCGCCGACGAGCAGATGTCCGCGCTCGCGATGGCCATCCTCCTCAACGGCATGGACCGTGCGGAGATCGCCCGCTGGACCGCCGCGATGATCAAGTCCGGCGAGCGCATGGACTTCTCCTCGCTGCCCGTCCCGACCTCGGACAAGCACTCCACGGGCGGCGTCGGCGACAAGATCACGCTGCCGCTGGCGCCCCTCGTCGCGGCGTGCGGCGCGGCCGTCCCGCAGCTGTCCGGCCGCGGCCTCGGCCACACCGGCGGCACGCTGGACAAGCTGGAGTCCATCCCCGGCTGGCGCGCGCTGCTCTCGAACGACGAGATGATGGACGTCCTGCGCAACGTCGGCTCCGTCATCTGCGCCGCGGGCGACGGCCTCGCCCCGGCCGACAAGAAGCTCTACGCCCTGCGCGACGTCACCGGCACGGTCGAGGCGATCCCGCTGATCGCGTCCTCCATCATGTCGAAGAAGATCGCCGAGGGTACGGGCTCGCTCGTCCTCGACGTGAAGGTCGGCTCCGGCGCCTTCATGAAGAACATCGAGGACGCGCGCGAGCTGGCGTCCACGATGGTGGGCCTGGGCACCGACCACGGCGTCAAGACCGTGGCCCTCCTGACGGACATGTCCACCCCGCTCGGCCTCACCGCCGGCAACGCCCTCGAGGTCCGCGAGTCCGTCGAGGTCCTCGCCGGCGGCGGCCCGGCCGACGTCGTCGAGCTCACCATCGCCCTGGCCCGCGAGATGCTCGACGCGGCCGGCATCAAGGACGCCGACCCGGCCAAGGCCCTGCGCGACGGCACCGCCATGGACCACTGGCGCCGCATGATCCAGGCCCAGGGCGGCGACCCCGACGCGGCGCTCCCGGTCGCCCGCGAGCAGCACGTGGTGACCGCGTCCGCGTCCGGCGTCCTCACCAAGCTCGACGCCTACGCCGTCGGCGTCTCCGCCTGGCGCCTCGGCGCGGGCCGCGCGCGCAAGGAGGACCCGGTGCAGTTCGGCGCGGGCATCGAGATGCACGCCAAGCCGGGCGAGAAGGTCACCGAGGGCCAGCCCCTCATGACCCTCCACACGGACACCCCCGAGAAGTTCGACTACGCGCTGAAGGCCCTGGAGGGCGGCGTGGAGATCGCCCCCGAGGGCACGGACTTCACGGCGAACCCGATCGTGCTGGACCGGATCGCGTAAGCGCCAGCTGTCTTACTCGTACGGGTGAACGGGACCGGTGGACCTCCGCCGGTCCCGTTCGGCATGCTGGGCTCGGTGATGTTCCGACAAAAGGAGACCGCCATGAGTGCACTCCCTCTCGACTACTCGCCGGGTTCCGACCCCGAGTGGGAGGAGCTCGTCCGTATCTGGCAGGAGACGGACGCGCCCGAGGGCTGCAAGGTGGAGATCATCGAGGGGATCATCACCGTGTCGCCCGCACCCGCCATCGATCACAACGACATCGCCGACATCATCCAACGCCGCCTGTACCAGGTGATCCCCGAGGACTGGGGCATCTACCAGACGCTGGGGACGTCCGTTCCCTCGCGCAGCGGCCTCTTCATCCCGGATATCGCGGTAGTACCCAAGGCTGTTCTGCGTGTGGAGTCCGACAATTTCGTTCCGGCGGCAGGTGCCGAGCTGATCGTCGAGATCACCTCGAAGACCAACGCAAACCATGACCGGATCAAGAAGGCTGCTGGTTACGCCCGGGCGATGGTGCCGCTCTATCTGCTGGTCGACCGATGGGCTCCGGGAGGCCCGACGATCACCCTCTACGGTGAGCCGAAGGACGATGTCTACCGTGTGCTGCACGCAGGGAAGTTCGGCGAGGATGTCGATCTTCCGGAGCCGTTTGACCTCACGATCATGACGGCGGCGTTCCCTGTCACCTGACAGCGCCACGGAACCCGAAGGGGGGCCGGTTCCCCGCCAGGACAGGTGGCGGGGAACC
>NZ_PXWG01000052.1 GCF_003011965.1 Streptosporangium nondiastaticum | reverse complement strand
GGGTCCGCTCCGGGCAGCGGTTCGGGCAGGCGCTCGCGCGGGCGCACCCCGTGCCGGGCGGCTGGCGCGGCTGGCTGCGCGAGGACACGCTGGTGTGCCGGTGCGAGGAGGTGTCGTACGGGGAGCTGCGGGACGCCGTCATGGCGCGCGGCGCGGACGGGATGCGGGCGCTGAAGCTCGCGTGCCGCGCCGGGCTGGGCGCCTGCCAGGGGCGGGTGTGCGGGCGGAACACGGCCGAGCTCGCCGCCGCGTTCCTGGGCTCCCCCGTCGCCGATCCGCACGCGATGGACCGGCGGCCGCTGGCCCATCCGGTGCGGCTCGGGGATCTCGCGGGGCCGCCGGACGGGGCCGGGGATGTGACGGCCGACCCACCGGTTTCGCCCGACACCCGTTGACTAGAGCTATTCAGCCACCCAAGATGTGCAGTGTTCTATTCAGAGCAGGGCAGAGCAGCGAGAGCAGCCGCCAGGGAGGCAGGGCCCCATGTCCGGACCGCGACCCGTACGAGCGCCGCGAGGCACGCAGCTGAGCACGCAGGGGTGGCAGCAGGAAGCCGCCCTGCGCATGCTGCAGAACAACCTCGACCCCGAGGTGGCCGAGCACCCCGACAAGCTCGTCGTCTACGGCGGCACGGGCAAGGCCGCCCGCGACTGGCGCTCGTTCGACGCCATGGTCCGCACGCTGCAGACGCTCAAGCAGGACGAGACGATGCTCGTCCAGTCCGGCCGGCCGGTCGGCGTCATGCAGACCCACGAGTGGGCGCCGCGCGTCCTCCTCGCCAACTCCAACCTCGTCGGCGACTGGGCCAACTGGGAGGAGTTCCGCCGCCTGGAGCACCTCGGCCTCACCATGTACGGCCAGATGACCGCCGGCTCGTGGATCTACATCGGCACGCAGGGCATCCTGCAGGGCACGTACGAGACCTTCGCCGCCGTCGCCGCCAAGAAGTTCAACGGCACCCTCGCCGGGACGATCACCCTGACCGCCGGCCTCGGCGGCATGGGCGGCGCCCAGCCGCTCGCCGTCACCATGAACGACGGCGTCGCGATCTGCATCGACTGCGACCCGCGCGCCATCGAGCGCCGCATCGAGCACCGCTACCTGGACGTCAAGGCCGACTCCCTCGACCACGCCCTCCAGCTGGCCGTCGAGGCGCGCGACGCCCGCCGCCCGCTGTCCATCGGCGTCCTCGGCAACGCCGCCGAGCTCGTCCCGCAGCTGCTCGCGATGAACGCGCCCATCGACATCGTGACGGACCAGACCTCCGCCCACGACCCGCTCGCCTACCTGCCCGTCGGCGTCTCCTTCGACGAGATGGCCACGTACGCGGCCGAGAAGCCCGCGGACTTCACGACGCGCGCCCGCGAGTCGATGGCCAAGCACGTCGAGGCCATGGTCGGCTTCCAGGACGCCGGCGCCGAGGTCTTCGACTACGGCAACTCCATCCGCGGCGAGGCGCAGCTCGCGGGCTACACCCGCGCCTTCGACTTCCCCGGCTTCGTGCCCGCCTACATCCGGCCCCTCTTCTGCGAGGGCAAGGGCCCCTTCCGCTGGGCGGCCCTCTCCGGCGACCCGAAGGACATCGCGGCCACCGACCGCGCGATCCTCGACCTCTTCCCCGAGAACGAGTCCCTGGCCCGCTGGATCAAGATGGCCGGCGAGCGCGTCCACTTCCAGGGCCTCCCGGCGCGCATCTGCTGGCTCGGCTACGGCGAGCGGGACCGCGCGGGCGAGCGCTTCAACGACATGGTGGCGAGCGGCGAGCTGTCCGCGCCGGTCGTCATCGGGCGCGACCACCTCGACTGCGGGTCCGTGGCCTCGCCGTACCGCGAGACGGAGGCCATGCTGGACGGCTCCGACGCGATCGCCGACTGGCCGCTGCTCAACGCCATGGTCAACGTGGCCTCGGGCGCGTCCTGGGTCTCCATCCACCACGGCGGCGGCGTCGGCATGGGCCGCTCCATCCACGCGGGCCAGGTGACGGTGGCCGACGGCACGGCGCTGGCCGGCGAGAAGATCCGCCGCGTCCTGACGAACGACCCGGGGATGGGCGTCATCCGGCACGTCGACGCGGGGTACGACATCGCGGAGTCGGTCGCGTCCGAGCGCGGCGTGCGCGTCCCGATGCGGGAGGGCGAGTGACCGCGGCTGCGGGCAACCGTCCGGCAGGGCGACCGCCCACGACCAGTGGGGCGAGCTTCCACGAGATGTGGCGCGACCTCGCGTCCATCGGCCGCGACAAGGACAGCGGCGGCTACCGCCGCCTCGCCTGGACCGGCGCCGACGCCGACTGCCGCGCCTGGTTCCGCACCCAGGCGGAAGCCAGGGGGCTCGCCTACGAGGTCGACCGCAACGGCAACCAGTGGGCGTGGCTCGGTGACCCCGCCGCCGGGGACGCCGTCGTCACCGGATCGCACCTGGACTCCGTCCCGGACGGCGGCGCCTTCGACGGCCCGCTCGGCGTCGTCTCGTCGTTCGCGGCGCTCGACGAGCTCCGCGGCCGCGGCGCGCGGCCGTCCCGCCCCCTCGCGATCGTCAACTTCGGCGACGAGGAGGGAGCCCGCTTCGGCCTGGCCTGCGTGGGCTCGCGCCTGACCGCCGGTCAGCTGGACCTCGACAAGGCCCACGCCCTCCGGGACGCCGAGGGAACCTCCCTCGCGCAGGCCATGGAGCGCGCGGGCTACGACCCGGAGGCCATCGGCCCGGACCCCGCGCGCCTCGCCCGCATCGGCGCCTTCGTCGAGCTGCACGTCGAGCAGGGCCGGGCCCTGGCCGGCACGGACCACGCCGTCGGCATCGCCTCCGCCATCTGGCCGCACGGCCGCTGGCGGTTCGACTTCCACGGCGAGGCCAACCACGCCGGCACGACCCGCATCGAGGACCGCCGGGACCCGATGCTGACCTACGCCAACACCGTCCTCGCCGCCCGCAAGAAGGCGCGGCTGGCCGGCGCCCTGGCCACCTTCGGGAAGGTCAGCGTCGAGCCGAACGGCGTCAACGCGATCCCCTCCCTCGTGCGCGGCTGGCTGGACTCCCGGGCCGCCGACCAGGAGACCCTCGACCTCGTGGTCGCCGAGATCGAGAAGGCGGCCGTGGAGCGCGGCGAGCGCGACGGCATCGACGTGCGGATCACGCGGGAGTCGTTCACGCCCGTCATCGAGTTCGAGCACGCCCTGCGCGACGAGCTCGCCCGCATCCTGGGCGAGGGCGGCGGCAGCGTCCCCGTCCTCGGTACGGGCGCGGGACACGACGCCGGAATCCTCTCCGGAGCCGTCCCCACCGCCATGCTGTTCGTACGCAACCCGACAGGCGTCTCCCACTCGCCCGCCGAAACGGCCTCCGAGGACGACTGCCTGGCCGGGGTGACCGCACTCGCCGACGTACTGGAGGGCCTGGCGTGTCGCTGACGGCACAGACCTACTGGGCGGAGCACGCCCTTCTCGATACCGGCGTCGAGCCGGGCGTGGTCATCGAGACCGCGGCGGACGGCCGGATCACGGCCGTCCGCCGCGGGACCCCGGCCCCGCCGCCGGGGGCGGTGTCCCTGCGGGGCATCACCCTGCCGGGCCTCGCCAACGCCCACAGCCACGCCTTCCACCGGGCCCTGCGCGGGGCCACCCAGGCGGGCGAGGGCACCTTCTGGACCTGGCGCGAGGTCATGTACCGCGTCGCGGACCGGCTCACCCCGGACAACTACTTCGCGCTCGCCCGTGCGGCCTACGCCGAGATGGCGCTCGCCGGCATCACCTCCGTCGGTGAGTTCCACTACGTGCACCACCTCGCCGGCGGCGCCCGCTACGACAACCCCAACGCCATGGGCGAGGCCCTGATCGCGGCGGCCGCCGAGGCCGGCATCCGCATCACCCTCCTGGACACCTGCTACCTCTCCTCCGGCTTCGGCGCCGAGCCCGACAAGCACCAGCGCCGCTTCAGCGACGGCACCGCCGAGCGCTGGGCCGAGCGCGTCTCCGCCCTCAAGGGCGACGACAACACGCGCATCGGCGCGGCCGTCCACTCCGTACGGGCGGTGCCCGCGGAGCAGCTCGGGACCGTGGCCGCGTGGGCTCAGGAGCGCGACGCGCCGCTGCACGTGCACCTGTCCGAACAGACCGCCGAGAACGACGCGTGTGTGGAGGCGCACGGCTTCACGCCCACCGCCCTGCTCGCCCACCACGGCGTGCTCGGCCCCCGCACGACCGCCGTGCACGCCACGCACCTCACCCCGGGCGACATCCGTCTCCTCGGCCACTCGGGCACGGGCGTGTGCATGTGCCCGACCACCGAGCGCGACCTGGCCGACGGCATCGGCCCCGCGCCGGCCCTCCAGGAGGCGGGCTCCCCGCTCTCCCTCGGCAGCGACAGCCACGCCGTGATCGACCTGTTCGAGGAAGCGCGGGCCATGGAGCTGAACGAGCGGCTGCGCAGCCGCACCCGCGGCCACTGGAGCTCGGCCGCCCTGCTGCGCGCCGCGAGCGCCGACGGCCACGCCGCCCTCGGCTGGGACGGGGCCGGCAGCATCTCCCCCGGCGCGCTCGCCGACTTCACGACCGTGGCCCTGGACTCCGTGCGCACCGCGGGCCCGCCGCCCGCCCTCGCGGCCGAGACGGCCGTGTTCGCGGCGACCAATGCGGACGTGCGGGACACCGTCGTCGGCGGCCGGCACATCGTGCGCGACGGGAACCACCAGCTCGTCGCGGACGTGGCGGTGGAACTGGCGCGAGCGATCGCCGCCGTGCGCGACTAGGGCCCGGCACCGGCGACCGGGGCCCGACACCACAGCAACCACGACAGGAGTGCCGCACGCCCATGGCGACGACGGTCATCACCAACATCAGCAGTCTCGTCACGAACGACCCCTCCCTCGGCGAAGGCCCCCTCGGCACGGTCCAGGACGCGGCGGTCGTGATCGACGGCGACCGCGTCGTCTGGGTCGGCACGTCCAGCAAAGCACCCGCCACTGACAACCGCGTCGACGCCGAGGGCCGGGCGGCCCTGCCCGGCTTCGTCGACTCCCACTCCCACCTGGTCTTCGCGGGCGACCGGACCGCCGAGTTCAACGCCCGCATGTCCGGCCGCGGCTACAGCGCCGGCGGCATCCGCACCACCGTCGCCGCCACGCGCGCCGCGAGCGACGAGGCGCTGGACGCCAACGTGCGCCGCTACGTGCGCGAGGCCCTGCGTCAGGGCACCACGGTCCTGGAGACCAAGTCCGGCTACGGCCTCACCGTCGAGGACGAGGCCCGCGCGCTGCGCATCGCCGCGGCCCACACCGACGAGGTCACCTACCTCGGCGCCCACATCGTCTCCCCCGACTACGCGGACGACCCGGCCGCGTACGTGGACCTGGTCACCGGGCCGATGCTCGACGCCTGCGCGCCGCACGCCCGCTGGGTCGACGTGTTCTGCGAGCGGGGCGCCTTCGACGGCGACCAGGCCCGCACGATCCTCAAGGCCGGCGCCGCCCGGGGCCTGACCCCGCGCGTGCACGCCAACCAGCTGTCCTACGGGCCCGGCGTCCAGCTGGCCGTCGAGCTCGGCGCGGCCTCGGCCGACCACTGCACCCACCTGACCGACGCGGACGTGGACGCCCTGGCGAGCGGCACGACCGTCGCGACGCTCCTGCCCGGCGCGGAGTTCTCCACGCGCGCCCAGTGGCCCGACGCGCGCCGCCTCCTGGACGCGGGCGCGACGGTCGCGCTGTCCACCGACTGCAACCCGGGCTCGTCGTTCACCAGCTCCATGCCGTTCTGCATCGCCCTGGCCGTGCGGGACATGGGGATGACGCCGGACGAGGCCGTCTGGTCCGCGACGGCGGGCGGCGCGGCGGCCCTGCGCCGTACGGACGTGGGCCGCATCGTCCCGGGCGCCCGCGCCGACCTCGCGCTCCTGGACGCCCCGTCGCACGTCCACCTCGCGTACCGCCCGGGCGTGCCGCTGGTCTCGGCGGTCTGGCGCGCGGGCGTGCGGGAGGCCTGAGGCGGGCTCCCGCGGCCGGCCGGCGCGCTCAGGCCCGCCGGCCGATCGCGTCCAGCCGCTCGTACTGGGCGTCCGTCAGCCGGACGCCCAGCGCGCCGGTGTTCTCCTCCAGGTGCGCGAGCGACCGCGTGCCGGGGAGGGGGACGAGCGTGGGCGAGCGGTGCAGCAGCCAGGCGAGCGCCGTCTGCGCGGGCGTCGCGCCGACCTCGCGCGCCACTTCCGCGACCGGCCCGCCCGGGGCGGCGTGGGCGCCCACGGCGACCGGGAAGTAGGCGAAGAAGGTGATGCCGTGCGCGGCGGCGTGGTCGACGACATCGTCGTGGCCGCGCTCGGAGAGGTTGTACACGTTCTGCACGGAGGCGACGGGGACGATCTCCTGCGCCGCCCGCAGTTCGCCGACGGTCACCTCGGACAGGCCGATGTGCCGCACCTTGCCCTCGTCCTGCAGCTGCCGGAGCGCGCCGAGCTGGTCGGCGAGCGGGTAGGCGGGGTCGATGCGGTGCAGCTGGAGCAGGTCCAGGCGCTCCACGCGCAGCCGCCGCAGCGCCAGTTCGGCCTGCTGGCGCAGGTAGGCGGGGTGACCGTGCGTCACCCACTCGCCGGGGGCGGGCCGTACGACGCCGACCTTGGTGGCGACCGTGACGCCGTCGTACGGGTGGAGGGCCTCCGCGATGAGCTCCTCGCTCTCGCCGAGCGAGTAGGCGTCGGCGGTGTCGATGAGGTCGACGCCGAGCTCGACCGCGCGCCGCAGCAGGGCGACGGCGCTGCCGCGGTCCTCGGGGGCGCGCCAGATGGGCGCCTGCATCGGGTCGGTGAGCCCGGCCGGGGTCTCGGCCAGCCGCATCGCGCCGTAGGCGATGCGGGTGACGGGCAGGTCGCCGCCGATGCTGTGGACGGGCGGGAAGGCCGGGGAGGAAACGGGGGAAGAAGCGGGGGCTGCCGCGGTGTTCGTCATGACCGCAACGCTAAATTCTCACATCCGTGTGAGGTTCAACCCCGTGTGAGGCAGCTCATATGAAGATCGGTGATCTGGCGCGCGAGACCGGAGTGAGCGTGCGGCTGCTGCGCTACTACGAGGAGCAGGGCCTGCTGGACTCCCACCGCCTGCCCAGCGGCCACCGGCGCTACGGGCAGGACGCCCCGGAGACGGTCCGCCGCATCCGCGTCCTGCTGGCGGCGGGCCTGCCCACGCGCGTCATCCGGGACGTGCTGCCGTGCGTGCGGGGCGCGGGCGAGGCCGGCTTCGACCCGTGCGTCGCCCTGCACCTGCGCGAGCAGCTGCAGGGGCTCGACGCGCGCATCGGGGAGCTGCAGGAGACGCGGGCGGCGCTGGCCGGGCTGCTCACCGCGACGGAAGGCGCCGCGGCCGTGCCCGCACCCGCCGCGTGAGTCCGCACGCCCATCGACCGGCACCGATGAGCCGGTCGAAGGCGTCGTGCGGCGCGGGCGCGCCGGCCGCCTCCGCGAACGGTGGCCGCCCCGGAGGGCGCCCCGCGCGCCGGCTCGTCCCGCATCCGGGCCGGTCCGGTTCGCACCCCGCACCGCCCCTCAGGCCCATCGTGTGCGGAAACCGCCCGCAGCGCATGCGATTTTCGCGGCCCCGTGTGGTGGAGTAGCTCCATGTCGTCCAGTGCCGTGTCCCTCGGCACCGTGGTGCGGGCCGCGGTCCGGCAAGGGCTGCTGCCCGCGTGGGCGCCCGTGGCCGGGCTGCTCGACGTGCGGGGGATCCGTACGGCCGCGGCGGCGCTGCGGGAGGCCTTCGAGGAGGCCGGGGCGCCGCGCGACACGACGCTGCACGCGTTCGCCGTGAAAGCCGCCTCCCTGGTGCCCGTGCTGCGCCTGCTCGCCGCGGAAGGGCTGGGCGCCGAAGTGGCGAGCCCCGGGGAGCTCGCCCTGGCGCGGGCGGCGGGGCTGGCGCCCGGGCGGATCGTGCTGGACTCCCCCGTGAAGACCGTCATGGAGCTGCGCGAGGCCCTCGCCCTGGGCGTCGCGGTCAACGCCGACAGCCGCGAGGAGCTCGCCCGCCTGGACGAGCTGCTGAGGGACGCCGGGGGGCCGCCCCGCTCCCCGCTCGGCATCCGCGTCAACCCCCAGGTGGGCGGCGGCAGCATCGACGCGCTGAGCACCGCCACGGACACGTCGAAGTTCGGGGTGGCGCTCCGGGACGGCGGGGCGCGCGCCTGGCTCGTGCGCGCCTTCGCCGAGCGCCCGTGGCTCACCCGGCTGCACGCCCACGTGGGCTCCCAGGGCTGCCCCCTGGAGCTGATGGCGGCGGGCGTACGGGCCGCGTACGAGCTCGCGGAGGAGATCAACCGGACGGTGGGGCGCCGGCAGGTGACCACGCTGGACATCGGCGGCGGGCTGCCCGTGAACTTCGCGTCGGACGACGTGACCCCGACCTTCCGCGCCTACGCCCGCCTGCTCGCGGACGCCGCCCCCGGCCTGTTCGACGGGCGCTACGGGCTGGTCACGGAGTTCGGCCGGTCCCTGCTGGCGAAGAGCGGCCTGGTGCTGGCGCGCGTGGAGTACACGAAGACCGCGGGCGGGCGGCGGATCGCCGTGACGCACGCGGGCGCCCAGGTGGCCACCCGCACGGTGTTCGCGCCCGCGTCCTGGCCGCTGCGGGTCGCGGTCTTCGACGCGCGGGGGCGGCCGAAGACCGGGCCGCCGGTGGAGCAGGACATCGCGGGCCCGTGCTGCTTCGCCGGTGACGTCGTCGCGGCGGGCAGGCCGCTGCCGCTGCTGGAGGCGGGCGACCACGTGGCGCTCCTCGACACCGGCGCGTACTACTTCTCGAACCACTTCGCGTACAACACTCTGCCCCGCCCGGGGGTTTACGGGTACGCGCACGCAGAAGAGGAGAGTGACGGCGTGCGGTTCGCGACCGTGCGGGCCCCGCAGAGCCTCAGCGAGCTCGTCGCCGAGAGCGGCGGCGCCTACGCGGCGGAGCTCACCGCCCTGCGCTGACCGCGCCTCACACCCATGGCCGGCCGCGCCTCATGCGCCGCTCTGCCGGCGCCTCATGCGCTGCCCTGACACCGGGCTTCAGCGCGCTTCGCTGACCGCCGCACCGGCCGGCACCCGGCCCGAGCGGCGCCGGCCGCCGCCCGGCGCGGCGTCGCCCGCGGCGAGCCCGGTGGACAGATAGCCGCGCACGGGCTTGGCGGCGGGGGACGCCTGCGCCCACTCCGTACGGACCCACAGCAGCGACCCGGCGCGGCGCTCCAGGCCGCCCAGCCACAGAGCCTTCGCCCACAGGCCGGCGGCCGCGCCGGCGAGGGCCATGCCGGCCGCGGCCGGCACCGCGAAGGACGAGCCCAGGGCGGCGAGGAAGGCGATGAGCAGCCACCAGCGGCGGGCGCGCCGCCAGTTCCGCAGGGTCACGGCGCGGTCCTGGAGGAAGACCGACCGGCCCGCCCGCGACGCACCGCGCGCCAGCGCCGCGTAGCGCCCGCGGCGGACCGCGAAGACCGCGCCGGCGACGATCAGGAACAGCGCCGCCCCGGCGAGCACGCCGATCCTCCGCCCGGTGAGCCCGGGCACCAGGACGCCGGTGCCCGCGCTCAGCAGGCCCGCCCACGCCAGCCAGCCCGCCGGCGCCCTGACGATCACCGCCACCCGCGCCAGCGCATACGAACCGCGCCCCACGTCGAATCCCGCCTTTCCCTGTCGAAATCCCCTCGTTCCCGACTCTCACGCGGCAGGCTAGCCAACGAATCTGAGTGCGAGCTGAGAATCCCGCGGGGTGTACCCCACAGGGGTCATACCCCGGTATCAGCCGGGACTTGGCTCCGCCGTATGACGTGTGCGCACTTGTGTGGTCCCTATGGTCGTCCCGTCGGTGAGAGACGAGCGGGGGAGGCCGGAGATGCGGGTTCAGGAGCGAGGGGACGGCAGGCTCGGGCGGCGGGCCGTCGCGGCCGCGGGGGCGCTGGTCCTGACGGGGGTGCTGAGCGCGCTCGTGCCGGCGCCTGAGGCCCGTGCGGCGGCCGCCCCGGCCACCGCAGCGGCCACGGAGGCCCGGGGCGCCGCAGACGCGGCTACGCAGGCCTCCGCAGCCACAGACGCGGCTGCCCAAGCCTCCGCAGCCGCACCCACGGCCACGGACGCCAAGAACACCCGGCCCGTACTGCCCGCGCCCACCGGCCCGTACGCCGTCGGCACGGTCACCCGCCACCTGGTGGACACCTCCCGGACGGACCCGTGGAAGCCGGAGCGGGGCAGCCGCGAGGTCATGGTCAGCCTGTTCTACCCCGCGGACCGCGGCACCGCCCCGCCCGTCGCGCCCCACATGGACGCCGCCTCAGCAGCCCACTTCGGCTCGGCCCGCGGGGCGGGCAGCTTCAACTACGGCGTCCGCCCGGACGCCGCCGACTGGACGTCCACACGCACGCACGCGCGCGTGGACGTCCCCGTGGCACGCGCCGCCCGCGCCCTGCCGGTGGTGCTGTACTCGTCCGGTCTGGGCGACCCGCGGACGTGGAACACGACCCTGGTGGAGGAGCTGGCCTCGCGCGGCTACGTGGTCGTCACCCTCGACCACACGTACGACTCCTCGGAGGTGCTGCTGCCCGGCGGCCGCCTGGCGGAGTCGGCGCTGCCGGAGCTCGCGGGCGCGCCCGTGGCCGACGTCGACGCCGCACTGCGCAGGGCGATGAAGGCCCGGGTGGACGACACCCGGTTCGTCCTCGACACCCTCGGCTCGGCGCAGTGGCGGCGGGGCCTGCCGCGCGGCCTGGGGGACGCCCTGGACCTGCGGCGCGTGGGCATGGCCGGGCAGTCCGCGGGCGGCTTCACGGCGGCGCAGGCGCTGCACGACGACCGCCGCCTCAAGGCGGGGATCAACATGGACGGGCAGATGGACTTCCCGCTCCCCGACAGCACGGGCAGCAAGCTGAGCACCGTGGCGCGCGAGGGCGTGGACCGGCCGTTCCTGCTGCTCGGGTCCGACGGGCCGGGCGCGGACGACAACACCGCCTCGTGGACGTCCTTCCTGGAGCACTCCCGCGGCGATCAGCGCCGGACGACCCTGGCCGGGGCCCGGCACGGCACGTTCACCGACGCGCCGTCCCTGCTGCCCGCGCTCGTCCGGCAGGGCGTCCTGACGGAGGACGCGCTGCGGCAGGACGTCGGCACGCTCCGCCCGGAGCGGGCGGTGGCCGCCACGCGCGCGTACGTGGTGGCGTTCTTCGACCGCCACCTCAAAGCCGGCTCTTAAGCCGCCGCGGGGGGATTCAGTCCACGAACAGGCCCCGCGCGGCCGCCTTCGCGTCGAACTCCTCCAGGCGCGCCTGCGCGTCCGGCAGGGCGTCGCACATGGCCTCCAGCAGCATCCGCCCCAGCAGCATCGGCGCGCAGGCCGTGTCGAAGGCCAGGCCCGTGCCGACGGCGGCGGGGAGCAGGAGGTCACTGTGGCGGGCCACCGGGGCGAAGGTGGAGTCGGCGACCGTGACGACGGTCAGGCCCTGCCCCTGCGCGTACTCCAGGGCCTCCACGACCTCGCGCGGGTGGCGGGGCAGGGCGAAGCACAGGAGGGTGCTCGCTCCGGCCCGTACGGCCGCGTCTATGCGGTCGGCGAGGAGCGTGCCGCCCTCGTCCAGGAGGCGGACGTCGGGGTGGACCTTGCGGGCGAAGTAGGCGAAGCCGGCGGCCTGGGCGGTGGCGGCGCGCAGGCCGAGCACGAGCAGCGGCCGGGAGGCGGCGAGGAGCCGGCCGGCGCGGGTGACGGGGGCGGGGTCGGCGAGGACCGAGGAGAGGTGGCGGAGGTTGTCGATCTCGACCTGGACGGCCTGCTGGTACTCGTTGTACGCGCTCTCGCCCTCGGCCGGGGCGTCCGCCGCGGGGACGACGTCGCGCAGGTGCCGGCGGAGCGCCGGGTAGCCGTCGAAGCCGAGGGCGACCGCGAAGCGGGTGACGGAGGGCTGGCTGACGCCCGCGAGCTCGGCGAGCTCGACGCTGGAGAGGAAGGGCGCGTCGGCGGCGCGGCGCACCATGCAGTGGGCGATGCGGCGCTGGGTGGGCGTCAGCCGGTGCCCTTCGAAGAGCTTCTGCAGCCGTGCCGTGGCTTCCGGTTCGCCGCCGGTGTCGCTCATCGGACCCTCCATGGTCGTCGACGGTCGCTGCGGCAGTGTCATTCACTCAGCGCCGCCCTGCATGGAATTATGCAGGGCGGCGGCGCCCGCTGAAGCCAATTCGCCGTGAGAGCGGAGGCAGCCGTTACAGCGGGGGCAGCAGTTTCTTCTGCGGCTTGCCCATGGCGTTGCGCGGCAGGGCGTCAAGGAAGCGGACCCGTCGAGGCCGCTTGTGGACGGACAGGTGCCCCGCCACGAAGTCGATCAGCTGCTGCTCCGTCGCGCCGTCGGCCACCACGTAGGCCACGATCTGCTGCCCGAGGTCGTCGTCCGGGACACCGACGACGGCGGCCTCCCGGACGGCCGGATGGTCGAGGAGGGCGTTCTCCACCTCCCCCGCCCCGACGCGGTAGCCGCCGGACTTGATCAGGTCGGTGGAGGCGCGGCCCACGATGCGGTGCGTGCCGTCCTCCTCGATCGCGGCGATGTCGCCCGTGCGGAACCAGCCGTCGGCCGTGTGCGCGGCCGCCGTGGCCTCCGGGCGGCCGAGGTAGCCGCTGAAGAGCGTCGGCCCGGAGACCTCCAGCTCGCCGATGCCGCTCTCGGCCGCCACGAGGCGCGTGCGGACGCCCGGCAGCGGGGTGCCCACGGCACCCGGGCGGCGCTCGCCGCCGGCCCGCGCGGAGACGGTGATCAGCGTCTCGGTCATGCCGTAGCGCTCGACGGGCCGCTGCCCGGTGAGGGCCTCCAGGTCGCGGAAGACGGGCGCGGGCAGGGCCGCGCTGCCCGACACCAGCAGCCGGGCCTTGGCCAGCTCCCGGGCCGCGGACGGCTCGCGCACCACCCGGGACCACACCGTCGGCACCCCGAAGTACAGGCTGCCGCCGGCCGCCGCGTACGCCTCCGGCGCCGGCCGCCCGGTGTGCACGAGCCGGCAGCCCGTGCGCAGCGCCCCCAGGACGCCCAGGACGAGGCCGTGGACGTGGAACAGCGGCAGGCCGTGCACGAGGGTGTCCTCGGCGGTCCACTGCCACGCCTCGGCGAGCCCGTCGAGGCCCGCGGCGACCGCGCCGCGCGGGATCAGCGCGCCCTTGGGGGCGCCGGTCGTGCCGGACGTGTAGAGGATCAGGGCGGTGCTGTCCGCCGCGGGCTCGGCGCCGGACCAGTCGCCCCGCTCGGTCACGTCCACGGGCAGCCCGTCGGCGCCGCCGAGCACCAGGGCGGCGCCGGAGTCGCGCAGGATGTGGCCGCGCTCGGCGGGCCCCGCGTCCGGCGGCAGCGGCACCACCGGCACCCCGGCGAGCAGCCCGCCCACGACGGCCGCCACGGTCTCCAGGGAGGCGTCGGCGTGGACGGCGACGGCCGGGGCGCCCGCGATGCGGTGCGCCACGGCGGCGGCGGCGCCCAGCAGTTGCTCGCGGGAGCAGTCCCGCCCCGCGACGCGCAGGGCGTCCGGCCGGTCCCCGCCCGTTCCGGGAACGAGGTGGGTGAGCAGAGCTTCGGTCGGTCCGGGCACGGACTGCTCCTTCCAGCGGCGCCCCGGCACGGCGACGGGGCTGCCCCTACGGCGGATACGGGTGCTGGCCCCAGCGACGCGGGGCCCTGCCGACCGTATCGTCCTGAGCATGATGGCCCGCGACCATGAGCTGAAGAAGGATCTCGCCGCGACTCTGGAGACCCGGAAGGAACTGGGCCCGGAGTACGAGGCCGAACTGGTCGACGCCTTCCTGGAGAAGGTCGACCGGAAACTGGAGGCCGCGATCGACCGGCGGGTGCGCCGGCAGGCGGCGGAGACGCAGATGGCCGTCGCCCGCGGGGACCGGCCGCGCACCGGCGGACCGGGCGCGGGAAGCTTCGGGGAGCGCTTCGGCTTCGCCGTGGCGTCCCTGGTGCTGGCCGTCCCGCTGTCCGCGATCGCCGTGGTGAACGCCCACCTGCCCGGGCTGCTCGTGAGCTGGGCGGGGATCGTGGGCGTCAACGCCGTGAACGCGGCCGGGGTGTTCCCCTGGCAGCGCGGACGGCAGAAGCGGGAGGACGGCGCCTCCGGCTGGGAGTGAAGCACGTGGGGGCCGCCGCACCCCGGCCGAGGCCGGGGTCGGGACGACGGCGGTCCCCCACGAGGACACGGGCCGGGTCAGGGCCGGTGAGCCGCGTCCGGGCGGCCGCGGAGTCCGGGAGCCGCTCCGGAAGTCCTGCCGCCGCTTCGGTGCCGGCTCCGGGGCTGCCCCCTGCCGGCACCTCCACTATGCAGGACCCTTGTTAAGCCGGTGCTGCGGGCGCGTGACGCTTACGCGCCTTTGACGGCCCGTCCGTCCGCGCCCCGTTCACACGGCGGTACGTGCGGGGCGCGCAAGGCGCGCCCCGGCGGCGCTACTTGGCGCCGTTGGCCGCCTTGCCGGAGCCCTCCGCGAGGAAGGCCAGCAGGTCCTGACGGCTCACCACGCCGCTGGGCTTGCCCTCGACGATCACGATCGCCGCGTCCGCCTCGCCCAGGACGGCCATCAGGTCGGCGACGGGCTCGCCGGAGCCGACCTGCGGCAGCGGCGCGGACATGTGCTTCTCCAGCGGGTCGGAGAGGGAGGCGCGCTGGGTGAACAGGGCGTCCAGCAGCTCGCGCTCCACGACCGAGCCGATGACCTCGGCGGCCATCACATCGGGGTGCCCCGCGCCCGGCTTGACGATGGGCATCTGCGAGACGCCGTACTCGCGGAGCACCTCGATGGCCTCGCCGACCGTCTCCTCCGGGTGCATGTGCACCAGGGAGGGCAGGCCGCCGTCCTTGCGGCGCAGCACGTCGCCCACGCGGGCGGCGTCGCCGGCCTCCTCCAGGAAGCCGTAGTCCGCCATCCACTCGTCGTTGAAGATCTTGCTCAGGTAGCCGCGGCCGCTGTCCGGCAGCAGGACGACCACGACGTCGTCCGGGCCGAGGTTCTCGGCGGCGCGCAGGGCGCTGACGACCGCCATGCCGCAGGAGCCGCCGACCAGCAGGCCCTCCTCCTTGGCGAGGCGGCGCGTCATCTGGAAGGCGTCCTTGTCGGAGACCGCGATGATCTCGTCCGTGACGGTGCCGTCGTAGGCGCTGGGCCAGAAGTCCTCGCCGACGCCCTCGATCAGGTACGGACGGCCCGAGCCGCCGCTGTAGACCGAGCCCTCGGGGTCGGAGCCGATGACCTTGACGCGGCCGTCGCTGACCTCCTTCAGGTAGCGCCCGGTGCCGCTGATGGTGCCGCCGGTGCCGACGCCCGCCACGAAGTGGGTGATCTTCCCCTCCGTCTGCTCCCAGAGCTCCGGGCCGGTGGAGTAGTAGTGCGACAGGGGGTTGTTGGGGTTGCTGTACTGGTCGGGCTTCCAGGCGTTGGGCGTCTCGCGCACGAGGCGGTCGGAGACGTTGTAGTACGAGTCCGGGTGCTCCGGGTCGACCGCGGTCGGGCAGACCACGACCTCGGCGCCGTACGCCCTCAGCACGTTGATCTTGTCAGTGGAGACCTTGTCCGGGCAGACGAAGATGCACTTGTAACCCTTCTGCTGGGCCACGATCGCAAGGCCGACACCCGTGTTGCCGGAGGTCGGCTCCACGATGGTGCCGCCCGGCTTGAGCTCGCCGGACTTCTCCGCGGCCTCGATCATGCGCAGGGCGATCCGGTCCTTCACGGAACCGCCCGGGTTGAAGTACTCGACCTTGGCAAGAACGGTGGCCTTGATGCCTTCGGTCACGCTGTTGAGCTTCACGAGCGGGGTGTTGCCAACGAGCTCAATCATCGAATCGTGATACTGCACGGTGATCTCCGCGGTCGGGGGCACTAGCGGTCTCGCGTACCCATACGGCCAGCCTAGAACGCATCCGGCCGCTCCAACGGCGCGTTGCAGAAGCGGGCGCTCGGGGCAACCTGCTCATAGCGTGCCCTGCCAAGGGTGCGGTGTTTTTATGAAGTGTTTGTAAAACCGCGTACACGGCCCGGCGGCCGTGCTGCGAAGCCCGGTGACCGTCGCTGCGGAGGAGGTCCGGCCCATGTCACCCATCACCACGTCGAGGGCGAGGGTCGCACGGCGGATCGCCGCGGCCGCGGCCTACGGAGGCGGCGGGATCGGCCTGATCGGGGCCACGGCGGCGGGCGTCCTGCTCACCGAGGTGCGGCTGGCCCGCCGCGTGGTCGGCGGCTTCAACGGCGCCCCGCCCCACGCGGACGGCCGCTACGGCTCGGCGTTCGTGCACCGCCTCGGCCGCGAGCCGCTGCTGCTCGGCCTGCTCGGCGACTCCACGGCCGCCGGCCAGGGCGTGCACCGGCCCCGCCAGACGCCGGGGGCGCTGCTCGCCTCCGGGCTCGCGGCGGTCGCCGAGCGGCCCGTGGAGCTGCGGAACGTCGCCCTGTCCGGGGCGCGCTCGCACGACCTGGACCGGCAGGTCACGCTCCTGCTCGACGAGGCGGAGCGGGTGCCCGACGTCTGCGTGATCATGATCGGTGCGAACGACGTCACGCACGGGATGCCGGCGGCGCGCTCCGTACGGCTGCTGTCGGACGCGGTGCGGCGGCTGCGGGAGGCGGGCAGCGAGGTCGTGGTGGGCACGTGCCCCGACCTCGGCACGATCGAGCCCGTCTACCAGCCGCTGCGGTGGGTGGCCCGGCGGCTGAGCCGGCAGCTCGCCGCGGCGCAGACGATAGCGGTGATCGAGGCGGGCGGGCGCACGGTGTCGCTGGGCGACCTGCTCGGCCCGGAGTTCGCGGCGAACCCGCGGGAGCTGTTCGGTCCGGACAACTTCCACCCCTCCGCGGAGGGCTACGCGACGGCCGCGATGGCCGTCCTGCCGACGCTGTGCGCGGCACTGGGCCTCTGGCCGGAGGATGAGGAGCGGCCGGACGCGGCCCGGCGCGAGGGCATCCTGCCGGTGGCCCGGGCGGCGGCGGAGGCCGCGGCCGAGGCGGGCACGGAGGTCACGGCGGCGCGCGGCCGCTGGGCGCTCCTCAAGCACCGCAAGCGCCGCCGCCTCCCGGCCCACACGGACCCGACGCCGCACCACGTGTGGTCGCGCATGGGGCGCGGCGCGCCGTAGGGACGCGCTCCGGGCCGTCCGGGAACAGCCCGCGGCCCGTGAGCGCTCTCACAGTGACCAAGCGGTGACCCAACACCCTACGGGCGGGTAACTTCCACCCAGTCCTGCTTTCACACGCCCTGGAGCCGTGATGCCCGAAGCCGTGATCGTCTCAACCGCCCGTTCCCCCATCGGTCGCGCCTTCAAGGGCTCGCTGAAGGGGATGCGCGCCGACGACCTGACCGCGACGATCATCAAGGCCGCGCTCGACAAGGTCCCCGGGCTCGACCCGCGCGAGATCGACGACCTGATGCTCGGCTGCGGCCTGCCCGGCGGCGAGCAGGGCCACAACCTCGGCCGGATCGTGGCCGTGCAGATGGGCATGGACCACCTGCCGGGCTGCACGATCACCCGCTACTGCTCCTCGTCCCTGCAGACGTCCCGGATGGCGATGCACGCCATCAAGGCCGGCGAGGGCGACATCTTCATCTCCGCGGGCGTGGAGACGGTCTCCCGCACCGTCAACGGCTCCTCGGACGGCATGCCCGGCAGCCGCAACCCGTTCTTCGCCGACGCCGAGGCCCGTACCGCCGCCCGCGCCGAGCAGGGCAGCGACGAGTGGCACGACCCGCGCGAGGACGGCCTGGTCCCGGACGCGTACATCGCGATGGGCCAGACCGCCGAGAACCTGGCCCGCCTGAAGGGCATCTCGCGCGAGGAGATGGACGAGTTCGGCGTCCGCTCGCAGAACCTCGCCGAGGAGGCCATCAAGGCCGGCTTCTGGGAGCGCGAGATCACCCCGGTCACCACCCCGGACGGCACGGTCGTCAGCAAGGACGACGGCCCGCGCGCGGGCGTGACCATGGAGGGCGTGGCGGGCCTGAAGCCCTCGTTCCGCGCGGACGGCCGGGTCACCCCGGGCAACTGCTGCCCGCTCAACGACGGCGCCGCGGCGCTGGTCATCATGTCGGACACGAAGGCGCGCGAGCTGGGCCTGACCCCGCTGGCCCGGATCGTCTCCACCGGCGTCTCCGCCCTCTCCCCCGAGATCATGGGCTTCGGCCCGGTCGAGGCGAGCCGGCAGGCGCTGGCGCGGGCCGGCATGAGCATCGGCGACATCGACCTCGTCGAGATCAACGAGGCGTTCGCGGCCCAGGTCATCCCGGCCTACCAGGAGCTCGGCATCGACATCGACCGTCTGAACGTCAACGGCGGCGCCATCGCCGTCGGCCACCCCTTCGGCATGACGGGCGCCCGCATCACCGGCACGCTCATCAACTCGCTGCAGTGGCACGACAAGCAGTTCGGCCTGGAGACGATGTGCGTGGGCGGCGGCCAGGGCATGGCGATGGTCATCGAGCGGCTGAGCTGAGCCCGCAGCAGCCTTAACCGGTCGAGCAACCGCGCCGTCGGCGAACGGCTTCCCGAGCGTCTTGCGCAACCGTGACCGAATCGCCCCCAGGATGTGACCAACGTCCCGGGGGCGATTCGTTTCCGCAGGTCAGAGATGTTGAAGGGACAACGTCCGGGACGTAGGTCCCGCCCGTTTCATGACGTTTTGCACTGGGGTCACCAGAAAGAGGGCCTCAAGCTGAGGTAGGAATCTGGGGGATCCATAGCAACCGGGAGTACGTCAGTGAGCGCCATGTCCCTTGCCCTGCTGCTGGCCGCGGCCACCGCGACGGCCGCGGGCGCCGCCGCCCTGCACGCCACTCGCGGCCTGCGCCGCCAGATCTCCGCCCTGAGCGACCAGCTCGCGGCCGCCACGGCCGCCGGCGCCGAGCGCACCGCCCAGGCCGCCGTGCCCGCCGCCCGCACCGCCCCCGGTGCGGAGCTCGCGGAGATACGGGCGGCCGTCGCCGACGCCCTCGCCGAGGAGCGCGAGCGGGAGCTCGCCGAGGCCCGTGCGTTCTGGGCCGCCCAGGAGGCCCGCGACCTCGGCGGAGCCGGCGACTCCCCCTCCCTGCTGGGCGGTCTGGCCGGCCTCGGCGACGACCTCGCCGAGGGCCCGTACGGCGGCCTCTACCTGCCGCGCCAGGCCGACCTCGTGGGCCTGGAGCCGACGGCCGAACTGACCGAACTCACGGAGCTGACCGAGCTCGCCGGCCTCGCCGGCCTCGCGGAGCTCGCCGAGTACTCCGAGGCCGCCGCGGCCGAGGCCGAGGCCGCGGACTCCCCCGAGCTGGCCGCCGCGCGCCGCCGCCACCCCTCCCACCCCGACTTCTCGCCCGTGCCGCCGCGCACCGGCGACCACGAGTCCACCGTCGAGCGGCTCGCCGAGCTCGCGCAGGCCCGCGTCGCGCTGACCGACGTGCGCCCCGGCCCGCTCGGCACGCTCGACGTCTACGTCTTCGCCGACGGCACCACCGTCTGCATGACCCCCGGCCACCGCGAGACCGCCGAGCGCCTCGCGGACGCCCTGCGGGCCGGCGAGGAGCCGGTCCTGCTGGGCGGCTCCGGCGTCTCCGGCGCGTACGCGCTGACCTTCGGCTGCGGGGACGAGAAGATCTACGTGCTGGCGGACCGGGTCATCGCGTCGCTGTGACGCGATGACGCCTGGCCGGCGCGGCTGACGGCGTACGGCCTGAGGCGGGGTACGGCCTGAGGCGGCGTACGGCCCGGCGCCGGTCCGGCACCGCCGGACAGCGCCGTCGTGGCTGATCGCCGAGGCGGCGGATTCAAGGATGCGGAGCATCCTTGGCCTGACCGCCGCCGGTGAAGGGGCTTGCCCCTTCGAATCCGCCGCGACGGCGCTCCGCCACCACGGCGGAACCCGGCGGTGCCGAAGCCACCCCGGCCCGTACGACCCCTACAAACCACACCTCCGCGCCGCCGCCTCCACCAGCGCCACCGCCTCCCCCGCGCCCTCCCCGCCGGAGGCGACCAGCGCTTCGGCCAAATCGTGACCGGCCACCGCCACTTGGTCGGCGACCGCGAACATCCCGGCCTCGGGCATTTCCCTGGGCGCCCCGGCCCCGGGTTCCTCGATCCGCTGCGCCCGCGCCGCCAGTTCCCGGGCCAGGGTCAGCGCCTCCGCGGCCGCTCCCCTGCTCAGACGGGACTGCGGCAGAGCACGCAGCCGGTCGGCGAAAGCGTCCACGGCGGCCAGAAGAGACGTCACATCATCCACAGCGCGAGCCTATGCGCCGTTGCCGGACTGTTGCCAACGTCTGCACACTCGGGCACGGTGACATGAAGGACCATCATTCGACGCGTCCGGAGGCGCCGATGTCCCACGTCTTCTCCGACGAGACCCACCGGAACCTGCTCTCCCGAATCCCCCACTGCACCGGCCGTGAAGTCGCCGACTGGCTGCGCACGGTCGAAGAAGGACCTTCCCTCTTCCGCTTCGAGGAGAAGGTCAGCTGGCTGCGTGGAGAGCACGACCTCGCATATGGCCACGCCAAGGCGATCGTCCACGAGTACGACCTCCGACGGGCGGCTCGGAAGCTGCTGTAACGGGCAGCGCCCCCCGCACACCCCCTGCGCACGCGTATGGCGAAGGGCCCGGGAAGATCTTCCCGGGCCCTTCCTCATGCGGTCGTCAGGATGCGGTCGTCAGGCCGCCCCGGCGGCGTCAGTCCTCGTTGAGGATGCCGACCAGCTGCAGCATCTGGACGTAGATCCACACCAGCGAGACCGTGAGGCCGAAGGCCGCCAGCCACGACTCCTCGCGGGGCGCACCGTACTGGATGCCGTCCTCGACCTGCTTGAAGTCGATCGCGAGGACCGCCGCGCCGATCAGCACGCCGGCGACGCCCACGAGGACGCCCAGCCAGCCCGTGCGCAGGCCGAGGCCGTCACCGCCGCCGAACACGGCGAACAGCAGGTTCACCATCATCAGCAGGACGAAGCCGATCAGGGCGGCCGTCACGAAGCGGACGAAGCGGCGGTCGACGCGGATCAGGCGGGTCTTGTAGGCGATGAGCACGCCGACCGAGACGAGGATCGTGCCGAGCACGGCCTGCACCGGGGCGCCCTGGGCGTAGTGGTTGTAGGCCTTGCTGACCACGCCGAGGAAGAGGCCCTCCAGCGCGGCGTACGCCAGGATCACGGCGGGCACGGGCTTGCGCAGGAACATGGACTGCGCGAAGACCAGCACCGCCGCGACGAGGCCCGCGCCGAAGCCGAGCCCGACCGGGAGGTTCATCCCCCAGCCGACGGCCGCACCGAGGATCACCAGGCCGAGCGACATGCCGGTGCGCATGACCACGTCGTCCATGGTCATGCGGCCCGTGGCGGCGGGCGCCTGCGGATACCCCTGCTGGAGATCCGGGCCGCCCTGCGCGTAAGGGTTGGTGGCGTACGGGTTCGTGGGCTGCGCGTACGGGTTGCTCGCGTAGGGGTTGCCCTGGGCCGCGGTCCCGGCCTGCGGCGCCGCGTTGAAACCCGCGTAGCCGTTGTTGCCGCGGAACCGCCGCGAGAAGACCGGGTTGCTGCTCCTCATCCTCACTCCATCCATGGCCGCCCTGCGCGGCCTTGCGCCCCAGGGTAATAGGTAGGCAAAAGAATGCGCTCGTGCTTGGGAAGGATCTTTTCCGGCGCACTCCCCCGCCGCTACGGGGAGAACGCAAACGGGTGGCACTCGGTTCCCTACGGAGAGTGCGGGACACGGAGCAGGTGAGTGCCCGGAGCCAGACTTGAACCGGCACGGCCCGAAGGGCCAGCGAGGTTTAAGCTCGCCGTGTCTGCATTCCACCATCCGGGCAGCGCTCTCGGGCGTACAGGCGTACAGGCAGGAAAGGCGCGCGAGCCTCCCTGGTAAGAGGAGAGCAGGACGAGCCTAGCCGGGGAGCGCCCCCCAAACAGCGGAACGATGACCCGAGGTTGTCTTATTTTATTGGCAACTGAGGGTGCATCAGCGCAGGAACGACGCCAAAGGCACATGCCACGGGCCGATACCCCCCGTTCACCGGAGAGGGTCCGGCGGGGCAGGGAATTGTCGCAATCTCGCCGCCTTCCGCCCGGGCCCGGCCGCCCCCACCGCCCCCGTGCGCCCCGCCCTCCGGCCGCGCCCACGGTGTCATACCCAAGGATGAGGAGCGGCCGCCGGGGTCCGACCGAGGTCTGCCCCCGGAACGGGAGCTGGGTCTGATCCCGCGCGTCCGATCGGCGCCGACGATGGAGTGGTCCCCCCGAGCCGTCGTCCCGACAGGAGCCTCCCACCGTGACCACCTCCCCCTACGGCGTCCAGACCGCCGCCCGCCCCACGGCAGTGGCAGCCCGCGCCACGGGCCTCACCAAGGTCTACGGACAGGGCGAGACCCAGGTGGTCGCCCTGGACGCGGTCTCCGTCGAGTTCCGGCAGGCCGAGTTCACCGCGATCATGGGCCCCTCGGGCTCCGGCAAGTCCACGCTCATGCACTGCATGGCCGGCCTGGACACGGTCTCCGGCGGCTCCGCCACGATCGGCGACACCGAGCTGACCACGCTGAACGACAAGAAGCTCACGCGGCTGCGGCGCGACAAGATCGGCTTCATCTTCCAGGCGTTCAACCTCCTCCCGACGCTGACCGCCCTGGAGAACATCACCCTGCCGATGGACATCGCCGGCCGGAAGCCCGACCGGCAGTGGCTGGACATGGTCGTGGACACCGTCGGCCTCTCCGGGCGCCTCAAGCACCGCCCCAACCAGCTCTCCGGCGGTCAGCAGCAGCGCGTGGCGGTCGCCCGCGCCCTGGCCGGCAAGCCCGAGATCATGTTCGCGGACGAGCCCACCGGAAACCTCGACTCGCGCTCCGGCGCGGAGGTCCTGGGCTTCCTGCGGAACTCGGTGCGCGAGCTCGGCCAGACCGTCGTCATGGTCACCCACGACCCCGTGGCCGCGTCCTACGCGGACCGCGTGGTCTTCCTCGCCGACGGCCGCATCGTCGACGAGCTGCGCGAGCCCACCGCGGACGCGGTCCTCGACCGCATGAAGCGCTTCGACGCCAAGGGCCGCACCAGCTGAGGACGGCCACGCCGTCCCCCGCTTCCGACGACGGCCCGGCACGGGCCCACTCCCCCAGGACACACAGACCCATGTTCCGTACCGCCTTGCGCAACGTCCTCGCGCACAAGGCCCGGCTGCTGATGACCGTCCTCGCCGTGATGCTCGGCGTGGCCTTCGTCTCCGGCACCCTGGTCTTCACCTCGACCATCTCCGCCGCCCAGCAGAAGAGCTCCGAGAAGGGCTTCACCGGCGTCGACGTCGCCATCCAGCCGCACCGGCAGGACGGCGACAAGGGCAACCCCGGCGACGCCCCCAAGCTCAGCCAGCGCCTGCTGGACCAGGCCGCCGCGGTGCCCGGCGCGGCCGGCGCCACCGGCACCGTCAGCGGCTTCGCCGCCATCGCCGACAAGCACGGCGAGCTCATAGGCGAGGGCTTCAACTCCACCGGCGCCAACTACTACGCCGGCACCGGCGGCAAGGACGCCCGCTACCCGCTCAAGAGCGGCCGCGCGCCCCACGGCCCCGGCGAGATCGCCCTCGACGCCAAGACCGCCGAGCGCGGCGGCTACAAGGTGGGCGACACCGTCCGCGTCTCCGTCGACGGCCCGGTGCTCCAGCAGAAGCTCGCCGGCGTCTTCACCACCGACGACGGCAACGTCTCCGCGGGCGGCAGCCTCGCCCTCTTCGACACCGCCACCGCGCAGAAGCTCTACGGCAAGCCCGGCGAGTTCAGCGAGATCCACGTGAAGGCCGCGGCCGGCACCTCCCAGGCCGCCCTGAAGTCCGCCGTCGAGAAGGTCCTGCCCGCCGACGCCGAGGCCACCACCGGCAAGCAGCTCGCCGACGAGCAGGCCCGCATGATCGCGCAGGACCAGGACGCCCAGCGGACCATCCTGCTGACCTTCGCCGGCATCGCGCTCTTCGTCGGCATCTTCATCATCGCCAACACCTTCACCATGCTGGTCGCCCAGCGCACCAAGGAGCTGGCGCTGATGCGCGCGGTCGGCGCGAGCCGCCGCCAGGTCACCCGCTCCGTGCTCATCGAGGCGTTCCTCATCGGCACCGTCGCCGGCGTCGCCGGCCTCGTCACGGGCATCGGCATCGGCGTCGGCCTGCGCTCGCTGCTCAAGGGCAACGGCGCGCCGCTGCCCGACGGCCCGCTGGTCGTCGAGCCCTCGACGATCGTGGTCTCCCTCGCCGTCGGCATCCTCGTGACCATGCTGTCCGCCTGGCTGCCCGGCCGCCGCGCCGCGAAGATCCCGCCGGTCGCCGCGATGAACAGCGTCCACGCCGTGCCCACCACGCGCTCCCTGGTCGTGCGCAACTCCCTCGGCGCCACCCTCACCGCGATCGGTGCGGCCATCGTGCTGACCGCCTCGGGCAGCCAGATGATGGGCCTGGGCGCCGGCGTGGTCCTGATCGGCGTCTTCGTGCTGACCCCGCTGCTGTCCCGGCCGCTGATCGCCGCCGCCGCGCCCGTGCTGCGCCTGTTCGGGATGCCCGGCAAGCTCGCCCGGCAGAACGCGGTCCGCAACCCGCGCCGCACCGCCGCGACCGCCTCCGCGCTGATGATCGGGCTCACCCTGATCACCGGCCTGACCGTGATCGCCGGCAGCGTCCAGCAGGCCATCGACAAGATGGCCACGTCCTCCATGAAGGCCGACTACGTCGTCTCCATGGCCAGCATGACCTCGCTCTCCCCCGACGTGGAGAAGAAGCTGGCCGCGCACCCGGACGTGACGGCCACCAGCCCGCTGCGCATGTCCCCGTCCCGCATCGACGGCGAGTTCCAGAACCTCACGGGCGTCAACGGCGCCACCATCGGGAAGCTCACCAAGCTCGACTTCACGTCCGGCTCGTTCGCCGGGCTGTCGGGCGACAAGGTCGTCATCGACGACGCGACCGCCCGGTCGTACCACTGGAAGCTCGGCTCGTCCGTCCCCGTCACCTTCGAGGACGGCAAGAAGGGCACGCTGACCGTCTCCGGCGTCTACAAGGGCAACGACCTGATGCGCGGCATCATGGTCGACACCAAGACCATCGCCCCGCACCAGAGCGAGATCAGCGACCGCCAGGTCATGGTCAAGACCAAGAACGGTGCCGGCGAATCCGTCAAGGAGTCCCTCCGCAAGACCCTCGGCGACAACCCCGCCGTCCAGATCCAGACCAAGAAGGACATCTCCAACGGCATCGCCAAGGGCATCAACCTGCTGCTGAACGTCCTCTACGGCCTGCTGGCCATGGCCGTCGTCGTCGCCGTCCTCGGCGTCATCAACACCCTGGCCATGAGCGTCTTCGAGCGTCAGCAGGAGATCGGCATGCTGCGCGCCATCGGCCTGGACCGCAAGGGCATCAAGCGGATGGTCCGCCTGGAGTCGCTGGTCATCTCGCTCTTCGGCGGGGTGATGGGCATCGGCCTGGGCGTCTTCTTCGGCTGGGCCGCGGGCGACCTCATAGCCAAGGCCCTGAACACCTACGAGCTCGTGCTCCCCTGGGGCCGGATGGGCCTGTTCCTGCTGCTGGCCGCGGTGGTCGGCGTGCTGGCCGCGCTGTGGCCGGCCCGCCGGGCGGCGAAGCTGAACATGCTGTCCGCCATCAAGGCGGAGTAGCCGGGCACCCGCCCGCCGACGCGCAGGGCCCGGTCCGCACGGACCGGGCCCTGCGCCGCGTTCAGCGCCAGTCGCGCGCCCGCAGCGGCATCCCCGCCGCTCCCGACTCCGGCGTACGGACGGCCAGCACCTGGTTGACGCCGATCCGGTTCCGCTCGAAGGACAGCGCCGAGGCGGCCATGTAGAGCCGCCAGACCCGGGCGCGGCCCGGCGAGGTGAGGTCCACGGCCTCCGCCCAGTGCTGCTGGAGGTTGGCGACCCACTGGCGGAGCGTCAGGGCGTAGTGCTCGCGCAGCGATTCCACGTCGCGCACCTCGAACCCGGCCTCCTCCAGCTGGGCGACGGTGCGGCCGACGGGGGCGAGCTCGCCGTCGGGGAAGACGTAGCGGTCGATGAACTCGTCGACCTCGTACGCCTCCTCGTCCTTCAGGGGACGGCGGGCGATCTGGTGGTTGAGCAGCCGGCCGCCCGGCTTCAGGAGGGCGTGGACGTCGGCGGCGTACTCGGCGTAGCGGGCGGAGCCGACGTGCTCGGCCATGCCGATGGAGGAGATGGCGTCGAAGGGGCCGTCGGAGATCTCGCGGTAGTCCTGGACCCGGATCTCGATGCGCTCCGTCAGGCCGGCCTCGGCGATGCGCTTGCGGGCGTAGGCGGCCTGTTCCTCGGAGAGGGTGATGCCGACGGCGCTCACCCCGTACTCGCGGGCCGCGTGCAGCACCATCGAGCCCCAGCCGCAGCCGACGTCGAGGAGGCGCTGCCCGGGTTCGAGGGCGAGCTTGCGGCAGACGAGGTCGAGCTTGGCGCGCTGGGCCTCCTCAAGGGTGGTCGCGCCGTCCTCGTCGGTCCCCCAGTACGCGCAGGAGTACACCATCGAGGGGCCGAGGACCCGCTCGTAGAAGGTGTTGCCGACGTCGTAGTGGTGGCTGATGGACTGCTTGTCGCGGCGCAGGGTGTGCAGCGGGCCGCCGGCCCTGCGGGCCTCCTCGCGGGGCGGCCGGGGCGGCAGGCCGGGGCCGGCGAGCTTGATCAGCTCACCGCCGGCGGCGCGCAGGCGCGGGTCGCGCACGGCCGCCAGGAGGGCGGCGAGGCCGGAGCGGGGCGTGCCCTCGCCGCGCTCCCAGAGGGAGCCGGCCAGGAGGTCGAGCGCCTCGTAGAGATCGCCCTCGACGTCGATGTCGCCCGCGACCCAGGCCCGGGCGAGGCCCAGCTCGCCCGGCTTCCACAGCAGCCGGCGCAGGGCGCGGCGACGGCGGATCACCAGGACGGGCGTGCCCGGGGGGCCGTACTCGCTGCGGTCCCAGGCGCGGATCCGGAGCGGGAGCGGAGCTCCCAGAACCTCTTCCGCGAGCGCGGTGAGCCGTCGAGCGGCGTCGGCCATGTCGCACACACCTCCATGATGCAAGGTCAGGAGAAACGTTCAACTGACACCTAAACACCAAGAGTCGGCACGGTAGTCCCGTTCAGTCAGATTAGATCAACTGTCGGTGGCCGGACACACGACAACGGCGTCCACCCCACGGATTGGTGGACGCCGTTGCCGACTGATTGACCGCGGCCGGGCCGCGGGCGCTGCTAGGAGGCCTTCGCCTTCTCCGACGGGACGGAGTCGGACTTCGGCTGCGGGGCCGGCTTCGCGGCCTCGTAGAACTCCTCGCGGGGGTTCTCCATGGCACGCAGGGAGACGACCTCGCGCTTGAGGAACATGCCGAGGGTCCAGTCCGCAAAGACGCGGATCTTCCGGTTCCAGGTCGGCATGGCCAGACCGTGGTAGCCGCGGTGCATGTACCAGGCGAGACGGCCCTTGAGCTTGATCTTCATCTTGCCCATGACGATCATCGCCACGCCCTTGTGGAGGCCGAGGCCCGCCACCGCACCCTTGTTGGCGTGCTTGTACTCGGTCTGGGCGGCACCGAAGCCGCGCATCGCCGAGATGACGTTGTCGCCGAGGACCTTGGCCTGGCGCAGCGCGTGCTGGGCGTTCGGCGGGCACCAGGCGTTCTCGTTGCCCGCGGCGCGGCCGACGAGGTCCGGAACCTGGGCGTTGTCGCCCGCGGCCCAGATGTAGTCGGTGCCGTTGACCTGGAGGGTCGGCAGGGTGTCGACGTGGCCGCGCGGGCCGAGCGGCAGGCCGAAGCGGGCCAGCGCCGGGTTGGGCTTGACGCCCGCGGTCCACACGATCGTGTTGGAGTCGACCTCGAGGCCGTTCTTCAGCACGACGTGGCCGTCGATGCAGGAGTCCATGGACGTCGAGAGGTGGATCTCGATGCCGCGGCTCTCCAGGTGCGCCTTGCCGTACGCGCCGAGCTTGGGGCCGACCTCGGGGAGGATCTTGTCGGCGGCGTCGACGAGGACGAACCGCATGTCCTCGCGCTTGACGTTCGGGTAGTACTTGGCGGCGTCGCGCGCCATGTCCTCGACCTCGCCGATGGTCTCCGCGCCCGCGAAGCCACCGCCGATGAAGACGAAGGTCAGCGCCTTGCGGCGGATCTCCTCGTCGGTCGTGGAGTCGGCCTTGTCCAGCTGCTCCAGGACGTGGTTGCGCAGGCCGATGGCCTCCTCGACGCCCTTCATGCCGATGCCGTTCTCGGCCAGGCCGGGGATCGGGAAGGTGCGGGAGACGGCGCCGAGCGTGACGATCAGGTAGTCGAAGGGCAGCTCGTACGCCTCGCCGACGAGCGGCGCGACGGTGGCGACCTTGCGGTCCTGGTCGATGGTGGTGACGCGGCCGGTGAGGACCTCCGCCTTGGGGAGCACGCGTCGCAGCGGCACCACGACGTGGCGGGGGGAGATGCTGCCGGCAGCTGCTTCGGGCAGGAAGGGCTGGTAGGTCATGTACGAACGCGGGTCGACGACCGTGACGGTCGCCTCGCCGTACCGCATCTTCTTGAGGATGCGGCGCGCCGCGTACAGGCCGACGTACCCACCGCCTACTACGAGGATCCGTGGACGCTCCGTGGTGCTCATGATTCGAGTATCCAGCACTCTCCGCGGGCATGCTCGTGAGCCCCTTCACAAGGGGCCTGAGGGTATCTGCTACACTCCGCCGCCGCCGTGACCCATGCCATACGGCCGTAAGGGAACCACTTCAGCTCCGGATGCGTTGTGAACCCCCGTTGAACTGGCCTTGTGGGCGTCAGGTTGACTAGACCACTGCCGCCACGGCGCTCACATAAACGCTCCTTTAACCCGCCCGAAACCGGACGGCATCCCGTCGTGAGGACCCCCGGAGCCCCCGGAAGGGCCCAACGGGCCCCTTCGCGCCGCCAACGCTCCCTTTTTTCATGTGAAGGATTTCACGAACTTTCTCCCGGGGGCCCCCGAAGGGGCCGCCGGGGGACGCCTTCTCAGGCGATGGACCAGGCGATTCCGTCCAGAATGTCGTGTTCGCTCACGACGACCTCATGGGCGCCCACGCGCTCCATGACCGCCTGCAGGACGAGGGCTCCGGCGCAGATGACGTCGACCCGGCCCGGGTGGATCACGGGGATCGCCGCGCGCTCCTCGTGCGTCGAGGCGAGCAGCTTCCCGGTGATCTCCCGGACCTGCTCCAGGGAGATCCGCGCGTGGTGGATGCGCGTCCAGTCGTACTCGGTCAGGCCCAGCGCGACCGCTGCGACCGTGGTCACCGAGCCGGCGAGGCCGACGAGCGTACGGGCCTCCTCCAGCGGGACGGTCTCCTCGGCGAGGTCCAGCGCGGCCTCGACGTCCTCGCGTATCGCGGCGATGCGCTCCGGCGTCGGCGGGTCCACGACGGCGCCGTCCGCGACGAGGTGGCGCTCCGTCATGCGGACGCAGCCGACGTCGACGCTGCGCGCAGCCCGCACGTGCTCCTCACCGACGACGAACTCGGTGGAGCCGCCGCCGATGTCCACGACGAGGAACGGCCTGGCCAGGTCGTCCCGGCCGGAGAGCTCCTTGGTGGCGCCGGTGAAGGAGAACTCGGCCTCCTGGTCACCGCTGATGACCTCGGGCTCCACGCCCAGGATCTCCACCACACCGCGCACGAAGTCCGCGCGGTTCTCGGCGTCGCGGGAGGCGGAGGTGGCGACGAAGCGCACCCGCTCCGCCTTCAGCTCGCGGATGACCTCCGCGAACTCCCGGCAGGCCGCGAACGTCCGCTCCAGGGCCTCGTCCGCCAGCCGGCCCGTGCGGTCCACGCCCTGGCCCAGGCGGACGATCGTCATCCGGCGGTCGAGCTCGGTGAACGCACCGGTCGCCGGGTCGAGGTCGGCGACGAGCAGGCGGATGGAGTTGGTGCCGCAGTCCACGGCGGCGACGCGGGTCACTGCTCGGCACCCCCGTCCGGGGCGGCGCACGGGGTCACGCACGGGCCCTTGGCCCACCACTCCGGCAGCAGCGCCAGCGCCTCGTCGCCGAACGGGTTCACGCCCGGGCCCGCGACCAGCGAGTGACCCACCAGCACGTGCAGGCACTTGACGCGGTCGGGCATGCCGCCCGCGCTCGGGAAGCCCTCCAGGACCTCGATCGCGTCGCGGCGGCGGAGGTAGTCCTCGTGCGCGGCGCGGTAGGCGGCGGCGAGCTCCGGGTCGGTCGCGAGCCGGTCCTGCATCTCCTTCATCAGGCCCGAGCCCTCCAGCGTGCCGATCGCGGAGGCGGCGCGCGGGCAGGTCAGGTAGTACGTCGTCGGGAACGGCGTGCCGTCCGGCAGCCGGGGGGCGGTCTCGACCACGTCGGGCTGGCCGCAGGGGCAGCGGTGGGCGATGGCGCGCAGCCCGCGCGGCGGGCGGCCCAGCTGCTCCTTGAACGCCTCGATGTCGGCGGCGGTGGGCTCGGTGGGCTCGGTCTGGGGCGGAGGGGTGTCCATGTGCTCGCTCGTGTCGTCTTCGCTCGGTTGTCGGCCAGTGTTGGCGGAAGTTCGTGAAGGGGGCGCGTGGCGTTCAGCGCGGGGTGTCCGCGGCGTCCACACCGTCCCACAGATTGCTGTACCAGGGACGGTCGGCGGCGCCCTGGTCGCGCGGCCGCCGGGCGGTGCCGCTGCCGTCGACCACGCTGTAGCCCGTCTCCCCGGGGCGCAGGTAGTGCAGGTGCTCGCGCGCCTGCTGCTCGACGTACGCCGGGTCCTCCAGCCGCGCCTTCTCGTCCTCCAGCCGCTGCACCTGCTCGCGGGCGCGCTCGGACTGGCGGCGCTGGTCGGCGATGTCGGAGCGCTGGGTGACCCACTGGCGCATCGGGTAGGCGAGGGCGACGACCAGCGAGCACACGACGAGCGCCAGCAGCGCCGCGCGGCCGGTCAGCCGGCTGCGGCGGGGGCCCCGGGCGCGGTAGACGCGGGCCGTGGGGCCCTGGACGAGCACCGAGCCGAGCGCCCTGAGCCTGGTCGCGGTGGAACGGTCCGCCGCCACTTCGCCTCCCCGAAGTCCTGGTCGCCCGCAGCCCCGCTACGAACGTACGTCCCCGGCCACGGTACGGGACCGTGGCCGGGGACGTGGTGAGGCTGCGGTTCTGAGGCCGTGTCAGCCCCGGGAGCCGCGGCCCCCGGGGTTCCCGGCCCCCGGGTGTCAGCCCTTGAAGCGCGGGAAGGCGCTGCGGCCGGCGTAGACCGCGGCGTCGTCCAGGATCTCCTCGATGCGCAGGAGCTGGTTGTACTTGGCGACGCGCTCGGAGCGGGCCGGGGCACCGGTCTTGATCTGGCCGCAGTTTGTGGCGACGGCCAGGTCGGCGATGGTGACGTCCTCGGTCTCGCCGGAGCGGTGCGACATCATGCACTTGAAGCCGTTGCGCTGGGCCAGCTCGACGGCGTCGAGGGTCTCGGTCAGCGAGCCGATCTGGTTGACCTTGACCAGCAGGGCGTTGGCGGCGCCCTCCTCGATGCCGCGGCCGAGGCGCTCCGGGTTGGTGACGAACAGGTCGTCACCGACGAGCTGGACCTTGTCGCCGAGCTTCTCGGTGATGGTCTTCCAGCCGTCCCAGTCGTCCTCGAACAGCGGGTCCTCGATGGAGACCAGCGGGTACGCGTCGACGAGCTCGGCGTAGTACTCGGTCATCTCGGCGGCGGTGCGGGACTTGCCCTCGAAGGTGTAGGCGCCGTCCTTGTAGAACTCGGAGGCGGCGACGTCGAGCGCGAGCGCGATGTCCTGGCCGGGGGTGTAGCCGGCCTGCTTGATGGCCTCGAGGATGAGGTCGAGGGCCTCGCGGTTGGAGCCGAGGTTCGGGGCGAAGCCGCCCTCGTCGCCCAGGCCGGTGGACAGGCCCTTGGCCTTCAGGACCGACTTGAGGGTGTGGTAGACCTCGGTGCCCCAGCGCAGGGCCTCGGAGAAGGACTCCGCGCCGATCGGCGCGATCATGAACTCCTGGATGTCCACGTTGGAGTCGGCGTGCGAGCCGCCGTTCAGGATGTTCATCATCGGAACGGGCAGCAGGTGCGCGTTCGGGCCGCCCAGGTAGCGGAAGAGCGGCAGGTCGGAGGCCTCGGAGGCGGCGTGCGCGACGGCGAGGGAGACGCCCAGGATGGCGTTGGCGCCGAGCGAGCCCTTGTTGTCGGTGGCGTCCAGGTCGAACATGGCCTGGTCGATCAGGCGCTGCTCGGTGGCGTCGTAGCCGACGAGCTCCGGGCCGATCTGCTCGATGACGGCCAGGACGGCCTTCTCGACACCCTTGCCGAGGTAACGGTTCTTGTCACCGTCGCGGAGCTCGATGGCCTCGAAGGCGCCGGTGGAGGCGCCGGACGGCACGGCGGCACGGCCCGTGGAGCCGTCGTCGAGGCCGACCTCGACCTCGACCGTGGGGTTGCCTCGCGAGTCGAGGATCTCGCGAGCTACGACGACGTCGATGGACGGCACGAGGGTCTCCTTCGTGTGTGTCTGAGGTTCTGCAGCACGAGCCTAACGGGCGCCGGAGGCTCACCTCGCCGTTGGACCGTGTTTCCGGGCCGGGAAACCCGAAAAAACCGCAAAATCAGCACAACAGCTCAAATGCCGAGTTTGCCGCACACTTGAGGAATTTCCCGTAAAACAGCAAAGAGGGGCGGCCCACTCGCGTGGGCCGCCCCTGTCAGCTCGCTCAGCTGAGGTGCAGCTTCTGGCCGACGTAGATCACGTCCGCGTCCTGGACGATGTCCTTGTTGCGGTCGTACAGCTTCTGCCAGCCGCCCTTGACGTTCTTGGCGTCAGCGATCTTGGAGAGGGTGTCGCCCTCCTTGACCTCGTACTCGCCGTCACCGACCTTGTAGGACTGCGGAGCGGTGTGGCTCGGCGCGGTGTGCTTCGCGGCCGGGGCCTCGTCCCGCTCGGCGGTCTGCGGAGCGGTGTGCTTCGGCGTGGACTTCTTCGGCGTGGCCTGGCGCTCGCTGCGGTCCGCGTGGGACTTGCCCGAGACGGAGCCGCCGGCACGGGAGGACTTGGAGGTCGTGCCGGAGTCGGAGGCGTCGGCGCCGGCCTTGGAGCCGCCGACGGTCATACCCGGCACCGCGCAGGTCCAGGCGCCCGGGCCCTGCATGGCGAGCAGCTTCTCGGCCACGGCGATCTGCGCGCTCTTGGAGGCGTGGTCGGCACGGTCGGCGTACTTCTGGCCGCCGGCGGCGTTCCAGGAGGACTGCGAGAACTGCAGACCGCCGAAGTAGCCGTTGCCGGTGTTGGCCGCCCAGTTGCCGGTGGACTCGCACTCGGCGACCTTGTCCCACGTCTGAACGGAGGCGGCGTTGGCGGAGGTGGCGACCATCAGCGGGGCGGCCACTGCGGCGCCGGCGACACCGGCGAGCGTGACGATACGGACGGCCTTGGACGGACGACGGTGCTTGCCCTTGGACATGAGTCGTTTCCTCACCGACGCCTACGAGGTGAGCTGTCGGGTTCGGGCTGTGAGTTCGCCCGGCCTCGTGTGCGAGTTCTGCGAGCACACTCGGCTTCACCCCTAGCCGGTCCCGGTCCCGCGGCCTTCGTGCGGCCGTGGAGCCGTTTCCGGCGCCTACCTTGGTTCCCCCGCTCCTGCCTACGGCGCTTGCGCGACGACTCCAGCGGCCGTCGGCAGGATTCGGCGTGACGGCCGTGGTGCTCGCGGTGGCGAGCGGTCACGACGGTAAACACAGTCGCGGCACGGGTTCAAACCCCTCTTTCCAGCCACAGCCACCCCTGGTTACCCACGGGAACATTGCGTTTCCGCAGGTAGGAGGGGGTTTGCCAAGTTGGGGAAGGTGACATTCCGCCAACTGGCAAAGAGACCCATGTCTCACTTTCGACTGGAACGGACATTCGCCGCGAACTGCCGGTCTATTTACCGACCTCGAGCTTCTGACCAGGACGGATCAGGTCGGGATCGGTTCCGACCACTTTCTCATTGCGGTGGTAGAGCGACTGCCAACCACCGTTGACCGCATGCTGTTCGGCAATGACTGACAGGTTGTCACCGGGGCGCACGGTGTAGTCGGTGGCCGTGGGACTGCCGGTACGGCCACCGCTGCCGCCGCGCGATGAACGAGTGTCGTCCGAACGTGACGGGTCGGCACGGTGCTTGCCCGTACCGGCTTCGACGCCGTCGGACGCCTGGCCCGCCGCGGAACCGGAACCGTCCGAGGCGCCCGGGGACGGCGTCACGGGGGACGTGGGGATCGAGGTCGGGTCGTCGGTGGGGGATTCCGTGGGGGACGAGGAGGGCTTGCGGTGGCGGCCCTCTCCGGCGTCGCCGGACTTGCCGTCACCCTGCTTGCCGTCGCCGTCCTTGCCGTCACCGTCCTTGCCGTCTCCCGGCTTCGTCTCTCCCGGCTTGGGCGACGAGGCGTCGGGGGACGGGCTGCCGGACGGCTTGCCCGAGGGAGTGCCGGAGGGAGTGCCGGACGACTGGTCCGGCGAGGGCTTGCCGGACGACGGCTGAGCGGAAGGCTCCGTCGAGGGCTTCCCGGAGCCCGAGGGGGACGCGGACGGCTTCTCGGACCCGGCGGACCGGTCCGGCTCCGACGGCGTGGAGTGCGAAGTGGTGCGCTCCGGGGCGCGTGATGGCGTCGAGTCGCTCGCGGGGGCGTGCGTGCCGCCCGGGTTGACGTCGGCCTTGGCCCCGCCCGAGGTGAGGCCCGAGCTCGCGGCGCAGCTCGACCAGGTGCTGTGGCCACGGCTTTCGAGGATCTGATCGGCGACGGCGATCTGCTGCGCACGGCTGGCGAGGTCGGGCCGGGGGGCGTACTCCCGGCCGCCGTAGCGCTCCCAGAGGTCCTGGGTCAGCTGCAGTCCCCCGTAGGTCCCGTTGCCGGTGTCGGCACTCCACAGGCCTCCGCTCTCGCACTGGGCCACCCGGTCCCAGGTGCCGGCGTCGGCGGCGGTCGCGCCGGTCGCCGCGAGCAGCGGCATGGCGATTCCAGAGGCGGTCACCCCCGCGGCGACCACGATGGCGGGTATCTGACGGGGGCGGCGATGTCGGCCGGTTCCGGGTCTCATGGGCGGTTGCCTCTCGTGTGGCGTCGGAATGGTCGTTGAAGATAGCGACGCCCCACCGCAGTCACAAGCCGGTGTAGCGGAGGTCACGCCGAGGTCACGCGGGATGACGAGAGGTCAGGCGGACCCGGATTTCGGGTGGTTTGCGGGGTGGTACGGGCCGGGGCTTGTGCCCGGAATGCCCTGGGCGGGGCCTAGGGACGGGGGTCGGGGCGGCTCCCGGGAGAGCTCTCGGAACGGCCCTCGGAACGGGCCCCCGGAGAGCTCTCGGAACGGCTCTCGGCAGGGCCTTCTGGACGGCTCTCCGGGGTGAAGGCCACGGGGAGGGTGCGCAGGCCGCGCATGATGAGCCCGCCACGCCACCGCAGGTCCTCCGGTTCGGCGTTCAGCCGCAGGTCGGGAAGGCGCCGCAGGAGCGTCGCGAGGGCGGCCTGGCCCTCCAGGCGCGCGAGGGGCGCGCCGAGGCAGTAGTGGATGCCGTGGCCGTAGCCGAGGTGCTGGTTGTCGCGCCGGGAGAGGTCGAGCGTGTCGGGGTCGGCGAACCGCTCGGGGTCGCGGTCGGCGGCCGCGAGGACGACCAGGACGGGGTCGCCCTCGGCGATGCGCTGCCCGCCGATCGTCAGGTCCCGCGTGGCGAACCGCCAGGTCGCGAGCTCCACCGGGCCGTCGTAGCGCAGCAGTTCCTCGACGCCGGTGGCGAGCAGGGTCTCGTCGCCCTCGGCGAGCGCCCGCTGGAGGCGCTCACGCTGCTCGGGATGGCGCAGGAGCGCGTAGGTTCCGTTACCGATCAGGTTCACAGTTGTTTCGAAACCGGCGAAGAGGAGGATGAAGGCCATCGCCGCGGCCTCGTTCTCGGTGAGGTGCTCGCCGTGGTCGCTTGCCCTGATGAGTCCGGAGATCAGGTCTTCGTCCCCTCTGTCCCGCAGGGCCCCCCGCTTCCGGTGGATCAGTTCCGCGAGGTACGTCCGCATCTTCTTCACGGAGCGGGCCACTCCGCCGCGGGGGCCGCCGCCGTGGCGGATCATCATCCCGGCCCAGTCCCGGAAGTCGTCCTGGTCCTCGGGCGGGACGCCGAGCATGTCGCAGATGGCGTAGATGGGGAGCGGGAACGCGAACTCGTGGATGAGGTCCGCTTCCCCTCTGTCCGCGAACCCGTCGATGAGCCGGTCGGTCAGCTCCTGCACCCGGGGCGCGAACTCGGCGACGCGGCGCGGAGTGAACGCCTTGGAGACGAGGCGGCGCAGCCGGGTGTGGTCCGGCGGGTCGATATTGAGCAGGTGCGTCATCAGGTTGGCGCTGCGCTCGCCCGGGATGCCGACCTTGCCCTTGCCGTGGGCCGACTCGGAGTGGTGCACGGGGTTCTTCGACAGGCGCTGGTCGGCGAGCGCCTGGCGGGCGTCGGCGTACCGGGTGACCAGCCAGGCCTCCACGCCGCTGGGCAGGGCGGTGCGGTGCACGGGGGCGTGCTCGCGCAGCCAGGCGTACGCGGGGTAGGGGTCGGAGGCGAACTCCCAGGTGAAGAGGGAGGGGGCGGGGGCGGGCGGGGTGTTCGTGTCGTTCGCGTCGTGCACCCCTTGACGCTACTAGGGGTGAGGTGGGTCGGCTCAGTGGCGACGGGGACAGGGCGCGGAGGGCTGGGGACGGGGGCTAGCAGGGCTGGGGACGGGGACTAGTGGTGACCGGGGCCGCCGCTGCCGAAGCCGCCGCTGCCGCCCGGGTTCCACTTCTTCCTCTCCTCGGAGAGCTCCTCGGGGTGGCTCCCGGGGTTGTGGATCTCGTGGGGCAGGACGCGCTCGCCGTTCGCCTCGGGATGCAGCTCGTCCGCCTCGCGGTGCTCGGTGACGTACCCGACCTTGTTCTCCTCGTCGTCGTTGTGCCCCGGCCCGTGGTCGGGCGAGGTGGGCCCGGTGTCGTGCTCCTGCCGGGTCTGCCAGGCGCCCTGCCGGCGCTGGGGCTGGGAGGGCGGGGGCGGTTCCTCGTCGCGCTTCTTGAAGCCCTTGACCACGGCCATGATCAGCAGGGCGACGACGAAGAGGCCGACGACGAACTGGATGATCCCGCCGGCCCAGTGCGGGGCGGCGAGGTCGGCGAGGTGTACGTACTGGGTGCGCATGACATTCCGGGTACCCGCCCGCCGCCCGGACAAGACGGTCCGTAGGCCGAACGGGTGCCCGAGCGGGAGGGCGACTCCGGCCTGTGCATACTTGCGTTCGATTCGGTCTTTTTGATCACTCCCTTATTTCTACGCAAATATTTCTACGCAAAGGAAGCTCCTGTGGACGCTCGCCCCCGCCGGGTCGCTCTCGCGGCTCTGATCGCCGCCTCGTCGCTGCTGCTCGCCGCCTGCGACGGCGGCTCTGATTCCGCTTCCGGCCCGGGCAAGGCGGCGGACTCCGGAAACAAGAAGGACAAGGGCGCGCCCTCCGCCCCCGCCACCATCACCGCCGACCAGGCCCAGCAGGCGCTCGTCGCCCTGACGGACCTGCCGGCCGGCTGGAAGCTGGAGCCGAACACGGGCCTGGACAAGTCGCAGGGCGGGGAGGACGAGATCCTCAACGGCTCCAGACCGGAGTGCGCCCCGATCACGGCCGTCCTCAACACGGGCCGGCTGGAGGAGGACCACAAGGCGAACGCCCAGGTGGTCTTCACCAAGAAGGGCGACCAGACGACCGTCGCCCAGGACGTCAGCGGCTACGAGCGCGCGGTGGCCGAGAAGGCCATGGCCGGGCTGCGGACGGCGGTCGAGAAGTGCGCGTCCTTCGACGCCAAGGCGAGCGGCAAGAAGTCCACGGTGAAGGTGAAGAAGCCCGCCGGGCAGCAGCAGAAGTACGGTGACGAGTCGGTCTCGTACGACGTCACCGTCGTCACCGGCGACATGCAGATGGACTTCGACCTCGCCACGGTCCGCAGCCATGGCGCGATCACGACGGTCCTGAACAACTACCCCGCCCACGGGGACCGCGGCAAGGCCGCGTTCGCCAAGGCCCTGACCAAGGCGGCGGAAAAGCTGACGGCGGCGGCAGCGAAGACGGCGTAGCAACACCCCCGGGCGCCCCGCAAGAATCCCCGCCGCGGCGGCGCCCGGCCACAACGGGGGCGCCCGGCGGTGCCGAACCGCCGTAGCCGTACGTACCCCCTAAAAGCCCTCCGCGGAGCGGATCGCGTCGCGGTACGTGCGCGCGGCCGCCCGCAGCGCCGTCTCCGGCTCCACGCCCGACGCCTCGGCCCGTACGGCCAGGGCGAGCAGTTCGTAGCCGATGCCGTCGCCCGCGGGGACGGGGACGTCGAGGCCCTGCGACCGCACCCGGGAGGCCAGCTTCGCCGTGAGGGCGAGCGCCGGCTGGCCGAGCGGGACGCCCTCGGTCACCGACTCGCGCCCCTTCTCCTCCGCCTTCGTCCGCATCCAGTGGGCCCGGACGTCCTCCGGGGTCTCCGCGGACTCCTCGCCGAAGACGTGCGGGTGCCGGTGGATGAGCTTGTCGACGATCGCGCCGGCGACGTCGTCGACGGAGAACGCCTCGTCCGGGTCGTCCTGTGCGATCCGCGCGTGGAAGACGACCTGCAGCAGGACGTCGCCCAGCTCCTCCCGCAGCGCCTCCCGGTCCCCCGTCTCGATCGCCTCCAGGAGCTCGTACGTCTCCTCCAGCGCGTACTTCGCGAGGTCCTCGTGCGTACGGATCCCGCTCCACGGGCAGGCGACGCGGATCCGGTCCATGACCTGCACCAGGTCCAGCAGCCGGGCACCGGGCAGGTCGTACGAACCGGGCAGCAGCTCCAGCGCCGGCATCGTCTCGCGGCCGGAGCCGGCGAGCCGGGCGAGCCCGTCGGTGAGGCCGGACTCGCCCTCGGCGGAGGTGATGACGACGGCGCTGCGCCGCCCGCTCGCGCAGAAGTCGACGAGCTCGCGGGCCGTGGCCGAGCCGTGCTCGACCTCGATGCCGGCCTCCCGCAGATACGGCAGCTGCGGGTGGCCGGCGTCGGCGCACAGCACGCGGTCGGCGGCGCGGAGCGCCTGCCACGCGGGCCAGGACAGCAGCCCCGGGGCGACCCGGTGGCTGGTGGTGAGCAGGACGATGCGGCCAGGTGCGGAGTCGGCGGAGTCGTTCACACCGCCGAGCCTAGGCGACCGGGCCGCGGAGGGCCGCGCCGGGCGCAGGGCTCACGGCCGGCCACCTCTTACACCGAGGGCACTGCTCATGCCGAGGCATCTGCTCATGCCGGGCGCACCGTTTATGCCGGGCGATCGGCCGCAGCGGTCGCCGCGGACCGCAGCCACGGCTCCAGCGCGGTCTGGGCGGTGCCGCGCTTGCCGTCCCACACGCCGTAGCGCGGGTTCACGTCGACGTGGAGGGAGTCGGAGGTATGCATCAGGATCTCGTTGGTGCGAGCGGTACCGAACTTGCCGTCCAGCTTGGCGCGGACGAGGTCCACGGAGAGGGCCCGGTCGATCTGGTCGGGCGCGATGCCGAGGGCGAGGAACCGGGCGCGCACCGCGGCGGCCCCTCCGTTGGCCGCCTCGACGTCGGCCCGCTGGCGCTGCAGCTCGCGCCGCGTGACCTTGACGCCGTTGTCCTTTCCGGCCTGTTCCACGATCCGGTACTGGATGAGGCGGACCAGGGTGTCCTGGCCGAGGCGGGCGCTGTTCGCCGTGAGCTGCTCCCCCTGCGGGGAGGAGCGCTGCGCGTCGCGGACGTCCGCGACCTGCTGCTGCAGCTGGGAGACGGTGATCCGGTCGTCGCCCACGACGGCCGCGGCCCCCGGATGGGCGGTCTGCCCGCAGGCGGTGAGGAGCGGGGCCGCGGCGAGCAGCGCGGCGGCGGTGACGGAGAGCGCGGTCCTTCGGCGGATCATGAAGCCTCCCGGCGGCGGTCGTGCGACGGTGATCGACCTGCGTTGATCGATGGTAGGGAGTCCGGGTGGCCCGGGCCACCGATTCGACCAACGATTCGCGGGGCGCCGGGATGTGCGGGTGACGCCGTGGAAGCCCGGGCCCGGGCCGCGGAAGCTCAGGCCCTGACCTGTCCCAGCCACTGCAGCGTGTGACGGATCTCCGCGGGGAGCGGGTGGTGCGGGCCGTGCAGCCGCTCGGCGTCGTGCAGGAGGCTGACGAGCGTGTCGTGGGCCGCCTGCCGGTCTCCGAGGGAGAGCAGCAGGTGGCCTATGCGGCGGCGGATGTCGAGCGGGGTGGCCGGGTCGTCGGGGTGGCTCTCGAAGTGCGGGAGGAGCGCGCGGTATTCGTCGAGCGCCGCCACCGCCTCGCCGAGCTGCTCCAGGCACTGCGCGGCGTCGTACTGGCAGCGCAGCCGCTGGCGGGCCGCGCGCGGAGTGCTCTCGGCGGCGTAGTCGTCGGCGAGCCGGCGCAGCTCGGGCAGTGCGCGCCGGTACTGGCCGTCGTCCATGAGGGTGGCCGCGTACTGCTTGCGCAGGGTCCGGACGACGGTGGAGTGCTCGCCGTGCTCGGCCGCGGCGGCGGGCAGGATCGAGCCGAGCAGGTCGACGGCCTGGGTGATGCCGCCCTGGTCGAGCAGGCGCTTGACCTCCTCGACGGCTTCGGCGACATCGGGCCCGCTGGGCGCGGGCGGTGCGGGGACGAAGGCCTCGGCCTGCTGCCGGGCGCCGGGGACGGTGGCGGACCGCTCGGGCCAGGGGGCGTGCGGCAGCAGGAAGGGGCGCGTGGGGTTCATGGGCCCGAGGGGTCTCGCCGTGGCGGAGCCCGGTGCGGGCAGGAGGGGCGCGAGGGCCTCGTACGCCTCCTGGGCGTCGGCGAGCCGGTGCAGCGGGTCCTTCGCGAGCAGGCGCAGCACGAGGTCTTCGAGGGGCTGGGGCAGCTCGGGGCGCAGCTGCCGCAGCGGCACGGGGGGCTCGTAGAGATGGCGGTGCAGGACGCCGAGCGCGGTGGACCCGGCGAAGGGGACGTTGCCGCTGAGCAGTTCGTGCAGGAGCACGCCAAGGGCGTAGAGGTCGGTGTACGGGCCGACGGCGCCGCCCATGGCCTGCTCGGGGGCCATGTAGGCGGGGCTGCCGATGGGGGAACCGGTGCGGGTGAGGCGAGTGGTGTCGGCGTCCATGACGGAGGCGACGCCGAGGTCGAGGACGATGACGGAGCCGTCGGGGCGGACCATCACGTTCCGCGGCTTGAGGTCGCGGTGGACGATCGGCACGGCGTGCACGGCGGAGAGCACCGAGCACAGCTGCGCGGCGACGGAGACGGCCCAGGGCCAGGGGTAGGGCTCGTGCTCGGCGAGGTGGTCGGCGAGGTCGGCGCCCTCGACGTACTGCATGACGAGGTAGAGGTCGTCGCCGTCGCTGCCGGCGTCGTGGACGGTGACGAGGCCGCGGTGGTCGACCTGGGCGGTCACCCGGCACTCGCGCACGAAGCGGCGGCGCATCTCGTCCGCGGCGCTGTCGGTGCCGGCCATGCGGTCGGGGCGCAGCAGCTTCACGGCCACGCGCCGGTCGAGGCGCCGGTCGTAGGCGGTCCAGACCTGCCCCATGCCGCCCTGGCCGATGACGGTGGCGAGCTCGTAGCGCCCGGCGATGATGCGGCCGTTCACCACTCCTGCTCCTTACGGCCGCCCTGCGGCCCCTCCTTGGGCTCCTTGCGGAGCAGATCACTGAGTTCGTCGAGCTCGGCGCGGACTTCGTGGATGCGCCGGGGGCGGGGCGGGGGCGTGGGCGCGCCCTGCGCCGCGTGCTCCGCGGGCCGGCGGTGCCGGCCGCCCCGCTA
>NZ_PXWG01000051.1 GCF_003011965.1 Streptosporangium nondiastaticum | reverse complement strand
GGTGGGGTGCGGTGGCCGGTGGGGGCCGGGCCGGTGAGGCGGTCGACGCGGAAGAGCCGCCATGCGCCGGGCTCGGTGTCGTAAGCGACGAGGTACCACAGGGGGTCGGCGGCGACCAGGGTATGGGGTTCTACGCGGCACTGTCCCGTCTCGCCGCTGCCGGTGCGGTAGGTGAAGGTGAGGATCTCGTGGTCGCGGCAGGCGGCGGCCAGGACGGCGAGGGTGGACGGGTCGGCTCTCGGACCGGTGCTCCAGGGCACCGGAAGCGGGGCGGTGGTGGCCTGGATCGCCGTGACCTGGTGGCGCAGCCGGTGGGGAAGTACCTGTTCGAGTTTGGCCAGGGCGCGCAGGGCGGTCTCCTCGATCCCGGCGACGCCGGCGGCGGTGCGCAGGGCGACGGCGATGGCGACGGCTTCCTCGTCGTCGAGCAGGAGCGGGGGGGGGAGGAGGAGGTCGGTGCCGGGGGCCAGGCGGTAGCCGCCGGCGGTGCCGGTGGTGCCCTCGACGGGGTAGCCCAGCTCGCGCAGCCGGTCGATGTCGCGGCGGATGGTGCGCAGGGTGACGCCGAGGCGGTCGGCGGGTTCGGCGCCGGACAAGGTGCGGCGGGTCTGGAGGAGGGAGAGCAGGCGCAGCATGGCCGGGCAGGGCCTGCGTCATGGCGTGTCCTCGGTCATGCCCTTCAGGCTGCCAGTCCATGGTGACGCGAGATGTCCTAAAGGGGCCCTACGGTCGACACCAGAGCGGAACAAACCGCTCCGGCGCCCCGAGCGCCCTCCGGCCCGAGCACCCGCACACGGTGGTGCTGCGGCCTCTCTCCTCATCTGGCCCCCGTTGGAAGGAAAGCGTCATGGGCATGATGGATCCCGGCAGTGTGGTCTGGTTCGAGGTCGACACCACCGACCCGCAGGCCGTCAAGGACTTCTACGGCTCGCTCCTGGGCTGGACCTTCCAGACCGTCCCCACCCCCGACGGCCGCACCTACACCCTCATCAGCGCTGACGGTGCCCCTCTGCCGATGGGCGGTTTCTGGGAACCCGCCCCCGGCGTGGGGGAGGGCTTCGTCCTGGCCGTCCGGTCCGCCGATGTGGACGCCGACATCGCCCGCCTCAAGGACCACGGTGCCGACGTGGTTTCTGCGGCCGGCCCGGCTGCCGACGGTGGCCGCAGCGCACGCCTGACCGACCCGCGCGGCACCCACTTCTCCATCTGGCAGTCCCCCACCCAGCCCCCCGCAGCCGACGCCCAGCCGGACGCCGCTCCCGGCGCGCCGGTGCCCGGTTCCCTGGGCTGGTTCGAGATCGGCACCGCCGACATCGAGACGTCGAAGACCTTCTACGCCAACGCCTTCGGCTGGACCTACATCCACGACACGGGCGTGGCCTCCCGGACATACTTCGCCGCCGTCACCCCCGGCGACACGATGGGCAGCGGCGGCCTGGCCGACACCGGCACCTCCGATGGCGCCCGGGACTACGCCGCCCCGCAGTTCCTCACCCCCGACGTCCCCGCCGCCGTCGCCAGGGCCACACAGCTCGGCGCCACCGTGGAGTCGGGCCCGGAGACCACCGCCTACGGCCTGACCCACGCCCGCCTGACCGACCCCCGCGGCAACCGCTTCCTCCTCTTCACCCCGCCCCCCATGCCCCCGCAGGGCTGACCACCCGCTCACCACACTCCCAGTGGTACGGCGTTCCCCGGCCATGACCGTGTGACGAACTCTCAGGGGGCCTGCATCCGAAGCCGGATGACAGGCCCCTCTGCCGCCGGAACACCGGGAGGTGCTTCCCGGGCCGGCCGGGTGGATGTGTTCGTCACCCCGCAGACACATGACAAGACCATCGGATGAATGATGGGGATCGGGTGCAACCTAGCTCAGCGACAGCGAGTTCTGAGGCAGTCGCTGGTGCTGTCCTGTTGGGAGTCTGGAATTGCCCCTCGCCCGATCCGTAGCCCTTTCCGCCGTCGTGGCCGCTTCGACCGTGCTGCTGGGCGCATCGCCTGCCGCCGCCGGCGGCATCGTGGTCTTCGACTCACCCTCCACCGATAACACGTGCACCGCCCACCAGACCGGAGCGCACAGCACCACGCGGACAGCGCCTGGCACCGCCACAGGCAACGGCCTGGGGGTTCCCGTCGGCACGCTGCTCAATCACTGTGGCGGCGCGGATATTCGCTGCCCAAAGCTACCGGTTGACTTCACTTCCCCTCAGCTGCCCGTGAACCCCAAGCCGCTCACCGATGCACTCCGGACGGCCACAAAGGAAGCCATCTATACCTATGTAAGGCAGCAAGTTCGTGCTGCGCGGGCTACAGAGTCTGGGGCTTCGGCCGAACTCGCGGCGCAGGTACAGCGGGCCGTTCAGCGGTTGATTGCCGGCCAAAGCTCCCTGGGTACACCAGGGACCGAGACCGCTCCCCTTGATGCGCAACAGATCCTGAGTGCTGTTCAAGACGTCTTGAGTGAGCCGAGCGTGGGCGGCGTATCCAATGACGCGAAGATCGAGCCCGATGACAGTGACTTTCAGGACGCCGCGGAAAGGATTACGGATGAGGCGCTGGATAAGATCGACATTGGTAAGTACACGCCCCGGATTCCTGCGCTCATGACCGAAGCCGATACAGCCTGCGGAAATATCGTCAAGCAAAAGGCTTTTCAGAAGCACGAGAAGGACGCGCATAGCAACAAAAAGCGGCTGTCCGCTTCAGACGCTTTTAGGCTAGTTGAGGGTTGGATGAAGAAGGTAGGTTGAGGGTCCGGGGCGCGGAGCTGAAGCTTTCGCGCCGTGGCAGCTCACGTCTTCCCTACTGTCGACCTGGACCTTGCGTGCAAGTGCTCAGGGGCTGTGTCGTGGTCGGGAGGCTGGGGTTGGGGGTGAGGATGCGGCGGAGGGTGTCTTCGACTTCGTCGCGGGTAGGGGGCTGGGCGCCGGCGAGGCCGGTGAGGGAGAGGCCGTTCATGGCGGCGGTGGCGGCGCGGGCGGTGGAGGGGTCGACGTAGCGCGCGAGCAGGCCGGTGGTGGCCTGGGTGAACTTGTCGACCAGCGGCCGCAGGGCGGGGCGGCGCAGGGCGGCGGTGTAGAGCTCGACTTCCACGATCTCGTCGGCGCCCCGGTCGGGGCCGAAGCTGCTGACGAGGGCGTCGGCCAGCAGGACGGTGAGCTGCTCCGGGGTGAGGGTGGGGCGCTGGGCGGCCCATTCCTGGAGTTCGCCGGCGTACTGGTCGTAGGTCTGCTGGAGCGCGGCCTGGATGAGCTCGTCCTTGCTCGCGAAGTGGTGCGTGGTCGCGCCCAGCGCCACGCCCGCCTCCTCGGCCACGACGCGGTGGCTCAGCCCCTCGATGCCGCGGGCGGCGATCACGCGCTGCGTGGCCTCGACGATCTCGGCGATGCGCCGCTGCGGGTCGCGGCGACGCCGCGCGGGCGGGCTGGCCGCCATGGTGATGCACCCCTCTGCGTTCTTCGAAGTCACTGCCGGACGTTCGTACGGTACCGCACGGCCAGTCCGGTGCGGCAAGCCGGACCGGGCTGAGCCCGCCGCCTCATACATGGTGCCCCCAGTCCGTGCCTCGTGAGCCCGTGCCGATGGCCGAGCGCTATGGTACGGTCGTTCTGTAACGAGCTGCAGTGCTGTGCGCTGCGCTTCCTTTCTTGCCTGCTGCCGCTGAGCGGTCGTGCGGGCCGCCGGTCCCGGTTGACCTGATTCCGCAGGTCACAGCTTTGGGGCTGATGCCGAAAATCCACCTTCGCCTCGCTTCGCGAGCCCTACAGAACATGTGTTCTCATGGCTGAGATAGATCCTTCTGCTGATACTTCCGCTCCTCCGCCGGGCGGTCGTCTGCGGGCGTTGCTGCCCGATGCGTCGCCGCTGCGTTCCTCGCGTGACTTCCGCCGTCTGTGGCTGGCCGGTTCGATCACGGCGTTCGGTACGTACCTGACGCTGGTCGCGGTGCCGATGCAGCTCAAGGAGCTGACCGGCTCCACGCTCGCCGTCGGCGCGGTGGGCGCGGTCGAGCTGGTGCCGATGATCGTGTTCGGGCTGTACGGGGGCGCGCTGGCCGATGCGGTGGACCGGCGGAAGCTGATCCTTTGGTGTGAGCTGGGGCTTTCGGTGCTGGTGGGCGTGCTGGCGGTGAACGCGATGCTGCCGTCCCCGATGGTGTGGCCGCTGTACGTCATCGCCGGCCTGGTGAGCACGCTGGCTTCGCTGCAGCGCCCGGCGCTGCACGCGATGGTGCCGCGCGTGGGCGCGCATGACCAGCTGATGGCGGCGGGCAATCTGGAGTCGGTGCGCTGGCAGGTCGCCGCGATCGCGGGCCCGGGGCTGGCCGGCGTGGTCGCCGCGTTCGCCGGGGTGCAGATCGCCTACGGTCTGGACGCGCTCACGTATGTGGTCTCCGCCGTGTTGATGCTGAAGCTGGCGCCCTGCCCGCCGGCCGAGGACGCGGAGAAGGCGTCCCTGCGCGGTGTCCTGGAAGGCGCCCGCTACGCATGGCAGCGCAAGGACCTGCTGGGCACCTACGTGATGGACGTCGCCGCGATGTTCTTCGCGCACCCCGAGGCGCTGTTCGTGTTCCTGGTCACCGAACTGGACACGCCGTGGGCCCTCGGCCTGCTGTGGTCGGCCAGTGCGGTGGGCTCGCTGCTGATGGGCCTGGCCTCCGGCTGGACCTCCCGCGTGCACCGGCACGGCCTGCTGGCCGTGTGCATGTCCGCCGCCTGGGGCGCCGCGATCGCCGCCGCCGGCATGGTCCACAACATCTGGCTCGTGCTGGCCGCCCTGGTCGTGGCCGGTGGGTTCGACATGCTCAGCGGCCTGTTCCGCACCACCATGTGGAACCAGACCATCCCCGACGAGCTGCGCGGCCGTCTGGCGGGCATCGAGATGCTCTCCTACATGGCCGGCCCCCAGCTCGGCCAGGTCCGCGCGGGCGGCATGGCGGGCATCGTCGGCATCCGCGGCGCGATCGCCTCCGGCGGCCTGGCCTGCGTCACTGCCGTCGGCCTCGTCGCCCTGGCCCTGCCCAAACTGCTCACCTACGACGCCCGCACCAGCGAGGACGCCCGGCGCGTGCGCGAGCAGCAGGCATGCGCGGCCGAGGCCACGGCCTGAGCGCGGCGGACCCGCTGACCGGCAGGTCCGCCGCCACCCGGGCGACACCCCCGGCCCCCGGTGCGCACAACGGGCACCTGGAACACATAAGAAACGACGAAGAAGGAGGTGTGCGGGACATGGCCTACGACGAGGTGCTGGCCCAGCGGGTCGTGGAGCGACTGGAACCGGAAGGGGTCGTCGCGAAGAAGATGTTCGGTTCGATCACCTGCCTGCTGGGCGGCAACACGGTGGTCAGCGTGTACGAGGACGGGCTGTGGCTGCGCGTCGGCCCGGACGGCATGGATGACGCCCTGGCCGAGCCGGGCGTCCGGCCCGCGGTCCACCGCGGCAAGCCGGCCGACGGCTGGGTCATGGTCGCGGGCGACGTCCTCGACGACGACGTCCTCGACCACTGGCTCGCCATCGCCATGGACGCCACCGGTGAACTCCCGCCCAAGTAGGCCGCACCCCCGGTCCATGCGCCTCGCGTGACCGGGGCCGGCTCCGGTCCGCGAGGCGCGGTAACCGCCTCCGTCAAAGGACACACCCTGTCCTGAAATCCCCCTACGGTGGACCCGTTCCACGCAGAGTAAACCGGGAGGTATCCCCCATGAAGATCGCTGTTCTCGGCACCGGTGGCGGCGCCCGCTGCCACATCGCCAAGCTCGCCGGACTCGGCCACGAGGTCCACGTCGGCACCCGCGACCCTGAGGCCACCCTGGCCCGCACCGAGCCCGACATGATGGGCACCCCGCCCTTCAAGGACTTCCTCGCCGAGCACCCCGGCATCACCCTGCACACCTTCGGCGAGGCGGCGGCAGCCTCCGACGGCCTGGTCATCAACGGCATCGACGGCCACAACGCGGTGGCCGCCCTGTCCGCCATCGCCGGCCGGCTCGCGGGCAAGACGCTCGCCGACTACGCCGTCCCGTACATCTACAACCCGGACATCGAGCGCCCCTGGCCCACCCCGTGGGGCGTGAACCCGATTCTCGACCCCTGCGACAGCGACAGCCTCGGCGAGCAGATCCAGCGCGCCCTGCCCGCCACGAAGGTCGTCAAGGCGTTCGTCACCCAGGAACAGGCCACCGTCGTCGACCCCAAGAGCATCGGCGGCGGGGATCACACCATGTTCGTCGCGGGCGAGGACTCCGGCGCCAAGCAGCAGGTCACCGACCTGCTGACGTCCTACGGCTGGAGCGATGTCCTCGACCTCGGCGGCATCGTCGCCGCCCGCGGCATGGAGATGTACGCGCACATGCACGGAGCCATCGGCTTCGCCCTGGGCTTCGGCACCCACTTCGGCATCAAGGTCGTCCGCTGACCGACCGTACCCGGTGCCGAGTGGCGGGCCGCCGGTCCCGCCCGGGCCGGCCGCTGCGCGTCCGCGGCTGACGGGCGGGACCGGCACCTGATCCCCGCCGCCTCCGGGCCGCACGCCCCCACAGCCGTGAGGAAGAAACCCATGGCTTTCGTTCCCTGCATCAGCGTGCAGGACATCGCTGCCGGCCTCGCTTTCTGCAAGAAGCCCGGCTCACCCCGGACCCACCCGCCCCCGAAGGAGGAACCGCCATGATGTGCCTGGCAGTGGAAGACCCGCTGGCCACCGCTGCCCTCTACCGCACTCTCGGCTTCGGCATCCAGGGCGACGCGGACACCCAGCCCCTCAACCCCGAACACCCTCTGCTGATCATCACCCATGACGGCAAACCCGCCCTGATGGTCCAGACGGACACCAGCCTGCGGGAACTGCTGCCCACCATCAGCCCATCAACGGTGCTTCCGGCATCCACTACTTCATGGCCGACGACTTCGACACCACTGCCGACCGCATCCGCCCCCATGTCACCGTCGTCCACGACACCATGACCAACTACGACCGCACCGGCCGGGAGTTCTTCTTCAGTGACCCGGACGGCTACCTCATCGGCATCTTCGGCCCGCACGACATCACCCTCTTCTGCCCCGCCGCCGACACGCCGTAGCAACCTGCACCCTGCCCAGCACCCCCATCCGGCCGCAGCCGTCAGACGCCCACGCACCGACACGGTCCACCGCCATGAAGACCGCAGCTCCGGGCGCCGGTGGCGGCGCTCGACGCCACCTCGCCACGCCGCCGAACCAGGTCACGATGCCATCGCCGGCAGCGCAGCCCCTCCCAGACCACCCCAGCCCCCACCGAGCTCCTGAAGGCACTGCCATGAGCAACGAGAACACCAACTCCCTGTCCGGCACGGTCATGTGCCACGCCATGTGGGCCCGCGACGGCCGCGCCCTGGCCGACTTCTACGCCACCGCCCTGGGCACCGCCGTCTCCCAGAGCTACCCCGACGAGCACGGCAACGAGGCCGCCTGCGCCTTCTCCGTGAACGGGGCGATGTACCTCTTCTACACCTCCCCCTCCTACCAGGCCCCCCACTGGCCCGAGGACGAACTGCCCTTCCACATGGACCTTGCCTTCCCCGACGTCACGACGGCGGAGAAGCGGCTGCTGGAGATGGGCGCCACCAAGCCCGGCCATCAGCCGGGCGGCGAGCAGTGGACGGTTCTCCTGGACCCCTCCGGCCAGCCCTTCTGCATCCACCAAACCCACTGAAAGCCCCCGCCCGCCACATGACCGCCCTGCCCCGCATCACCGCCGGCCAGCGCCGCGCCCGCCTCGTCCGCCGCCACCTCCTCGCACCGCCGGTGCGGGAGAAGGCGGTTGAGGCAGTGGCCGAGGCCCTGGTCGGCCTGCATGCCACCGACCCTGCCACCGTCTTCCTCGCCGCGGCCGCCCGCATGCACACCCCCACCGTCGCCGCCGTCGAGCACGCCCTCTACAACGCCCCCGACGGTGCCCCGGTGCTGGAGCGGATCCGGTGCATGCGCCGCACCATGTTCGTCCTCCCCGCCCGCCTGGCCCCCACCGCCTGGTCCGCCACCGTCCGCGACACCACCGGACACCGCACCGACACCCTGGCCAAAATCCGGGACACCCTCGGCTGGGACGAACGCCGCTACGCAGCCGCCGAGCAAGCCACGCTCGCAGCCCTCACCGAGCGTGGCGAGGCCACCGCCGCCCAACTCGCCGTCGACGTACCCGACCTGCGCGAGCAGATCGTCACCTTCCCCGGGAAACCGTACGAGTCCCGCCAGCGCATCAGCTCGACCGTCCTGGCCGTGCTCGCGGCCGAGGGCCGCATACGCCGCTCCCGCCCCGCCGGCTCGTGGACCTCGGCACAGTTCCGCTGGGCCCCGGCCCGGCCCCTGCCCCGCATACCCGTCGCGGAGGCGAAGACCACCCTGGCCCGCCACTACATCAAGGCATTCGGCCCGGTCACCGTCGACGACCTCAAGTGGTGGACGGGCTGGAACCTCACCGACACCCGCAAGGCCCTGGCCGCCACCGGTGCCCAGGCCGTCGAACTCGACGAAGGCACCGGCTACCTCCTCCTCGAAGACCTCGACAGCCTCGATGACGTTGAGGACTCTGAGCCGGCGGTCGCCCTGCTTCCCGGTCTCGACCCCACCGCGATGGGCTGGCGCCACCGCGGCTTCTACCTCGACCCCGAGCACACCAAAGCCCTCTTCGACCGCAACGGCAACATCGGCCCCACCCTCTGGTCAGGCGGCCGCATCATCGGCGCCTGGGCCCAGCACCCCGACGGCCACATCAACCACCACCTCCTCACCGACCCCGGCCGCGAAATCCGCACCACCATCGAGGCGGAGACCACCCGCCTGGCCACGTTCCTCGACGAAACCCGGGTCACCCCCTGCTACCGCACTCCCCTCGAACGCCACCTCGCCACGCACTGAGCCCTGCCGGATACGGACGGCCCCTTTCCCTCGTGCTGCCCGCTGTGGGGGGCGTCGCGTTCGGCCCTGCCCGGTCCGCACCGGTACCAGCCATGCGCAGGACGCGCCGCTCGATCCGTAACAACTCCCTTTCGGGAGATGCCTCATGCCGCTTTTCCCGCAATCTGACCGCTCGCCCGAGCCGCGGGGCCGTTCCCCGCGTGCCAGGCGGCGGTGGACCGCTGCGGTGGCCCGTCTCCCGAGGCCCGGCTGCAGCCGGCCAGGGCGACGCGGTTCCGGGAACGCTGATGCCCACCGGCCCCACACAACTGAGCCTGGAAAGCACGCTGGGCGACGGCACCAAGATCGCCAAGACCACGCTGCACGGGGCGAGGTCGGGCTTCACCGGCAAGGTGTGGGTGTGGTGGCCCGAACAGTACGACGAGGCGAAGTACGTCAGGAGCGGCTTCCCGGTGCTGATCGCCCTGCCCGGCGGGCCCGGGGCCGACGGCAACTACTGGATCGGCTCCAACCCAAACTCCAGTCCTCCATCGCCGCCTGGTCCCGCGAGGGCAGGAGCCTGCCGTTCATCGTCGTCATGCCCGTCCTCAATCCCGGCACCGACAAGCAGGAGGACCACCACGACGGCAGCGACATCCCCGGCCGGCCGAAGATGGGCACCTGGCTCACCGAGGACGTCCCCGACTTCGTCCGCGCCAACTTCCGCACCTTCACCTCCCGCGACGGCTGGGCCTTCATGGGCTCCTCCAGCGGCGGCTTCGCCGGCCTGAAGTCCGTCCTGAAGCACCCGGACAAGCTCAAGGCCGTCACGCCTCCGGCCCCGACATCGTCCCCGACTCCCCGCACTGGGCCGGACACGAAGCCGCCAAGCAGGCCAACAACCCCAACCAGCTCGCCCGGCAGCTGATCCACACCAAGGGCCCCGACGTCTGCCTCGCCTTCCAGTACGGCACCAGGGAACACCCCCTCACCACAGGCGGCGTCAAGGAATTCGTCCGCACCTACGGCAACCAAGGCCCCGTCCACACCACCGTGACCGAAATACCCGGAAGGCCGCCACAACGCCGCCGGCTACGTATGCGGCATGGGCACGGGCCCCATGGAATGGATCAGCCAGCACATGCAGGCCCCCATCGCCCAGCCATGACCCCGGCGAGCCGGACGCCCCTCTCTCCGCGAGTGACCGGTGTGAGAAGCTGTGTCACATCCTCTTTCCCCAGGTCACGTGGCTATGAAGCACAGATCAGGCACACCGGAGCGGGTACCGGCCTGATTCCCGGCAGAAGGCAAGATTGCCGCCCGCCCACAGGCCCAGGTGATCAGCCCACTCCAGCAGAAGACCTTCGGCAGTGGGCCCCTGGTGGGCCGCAGGCACCAGCGCAGCGCGGAACTCAAGGAACTGCCGGGCGCGGCCGGTGATCCGGTCGGCTGTGTCCTGGGCGGCGTGCTGCAGGCTGATCCGGTGATGATGGGCAAGCACTGCCAGGAGGTTGTTCGGTTCCCCCCGGGAGAGCTCCTTGGGAGCGGAGAACAGATCGTTTGTCCAGGCGATGACGTCGGCAGCGCAGTCAACCACGTCATGATGCAGGGTGCCGGCCAAGAAGTCGTCCGGCAGCTCGAAGCCGTGAGCGTACTCGACCAGGTCGAAGTGCCAGATGAGGGTCGAGGAGACGCGGCGCCAGGGGACGTACTCACCCAGCACGGGCGGCGGGCCGGAGCGTGCGCGGCGGAATCCGGCCTGGACGTTGGCCTGTTCCCACTCGGCAAGGTGGGCGCGGAAGCGTGAGCACCAGACCGGGCTCATGGGCTCCTCGATGACCTCCAGCAGCGGAGAGGCCGTGAGCGGGCGGAGCCGGGCAGCGCCCTCGTCGGCGTGGTCATCATCGAGGAACATCATCAGATCCAGACAGGCGAGCGTGTCCAGACGGCTACGGGGTGCGGTGGGATAGACCCAGGCGGCAAACCGGTCGCACAGTTGACGGTAGGCCCGGTCGGCTACCTGCGGTGTGGCATACAGGCCGGTACGGGCAGCCCACGCCCGCGCATGAGCGGCGGCCTCGGCAGCTTCGGAATGGAGCTGCTGGGAGAACGGCAGCACCAACGGCGGCAGAACAAACTGAACCCCGCTGTTCATAACAGGACCTCACCGCCCTGAGAACGTCCTCATCTCAGGACAGCACGGACCCAGGGGCTCATACCAGGTGTATCGGCAGCCAAACACCGCACAAGCTCTGCCTCGAAGCACGGACAAACTCCCTTCACACACCTTCGCGCCCCCCGAATCGAACGGCAACGAGACGCTCCACCACCTCTCAAAAACGCCGTGACCTGTGGAAAGGTGATGTGACACAGGTTCTTGACTCTGTCGGTGATCTTGGAGTTTCCCGGTGCCGCAGCGCGGCCAACGGGCATGCTCGGGTGGTTCTTGTCGACCGACGAAGCCGTCGAGGTACCTGTTGTCCCTGCGCCCCCGTTCCGGTGAGCATGTTCCGCCTCTGACCGCGCAGGTCGCGCGGGCAAGCAACCGAGCGGCACGACGGCGTTATGGGTACGGGATCGGCTGGGCGGGCTGTGGCGTGACGAGGACTTCGCCGACTGGTACCCCAGGGACGGACGTCCTGGTCTTTCGCCCGCTCAGCTGGCCACCGTCTGCGTGCTGCAGTTCCTGCTCGGCCTGTCGGACCGGCAGGCCGCCGAGGCGGTCCGCTGCCGCATCGACTTCAAGTACGCCATGGCCATGGAGCTGGACGATCCCGGCCTCCACCACAGCGTGCTCGCCGACTTCCGCGACCGTCTCGCTGAGGACGGCCGTGCCGACCGCCTCCTGGACCTCGCGCTGGCCCGGCTCAAGGAGGCTGGACTGGTGCGCGAGCGCACCACACAGCGCACCGACTCCACCCACGTCCTGGCCGCAGTACGTGACCTGACCCGCCTGGAGCTGGTCACCGAGGCGGTCCGCGCCGCACTCGAAGAGGTCGCCGGCACCTCCCCGCACCTGTTGGATGAGCTGGTCGATGAGGACTGGGGGCACCGCTACGGCCGGCCCGTCCGCCTGGGCAAGAACCCCACCAAGCCCATGACCAGGATCCTCGCCGCCGGAAACGACGCCGTCCGGCTCCTGGAACACCTCCACCGGCACGGAGCGGACCGCATACCAGGCCCTCGCGTCCAGGCCCTGCGGTAGATCATGGTGCAGAACTACCACCGTGACGCCGCAGGACACCTGCGCTGGCGCACCGCCGAGAAGGAAGGCGGGGCGGGACTGCCGCCGTCGTCGAGGGTGATCGTCTCGCCCTACGACACCTCGGCCCGCTATGCACGGCACGGGCACATCATCAGCTGGAAGGGGTTCGCCGCTCATCTGACCGATTCGTGCGCTCCCGACGGCCTCAACGTGATCACGTATGTCGCCACCACTGCGGCCACCACCCACGACAGCCAGGTCCTGCCCGGCATCCACACCCGCCTGGCGCGTCGCGGGCTGCTGCCCGCCGAGCACCTGGTCGACGCCGGCTACACCTCCCTGCCCCACCTGGAACAAGCCGCCCGTGAACACCAGGTCACCGTCTCCGGGCCGCTGAAGACCAACCCCACGCACCAGCACCGCCGAGGCGAGGGCTTCGCCCGGGACGACTTCCATATCGACTTCGATCGTCAGCAGGTCACCTGTCCCCAGGGGCAGGTCAGCGCGGGCTGGCACGGCCCCTACCCGACGTCCTCACCCACCGCGGCCCCGCTGATCGTGGCCAGGTTCACCAAGAGCCAGTGCCGCCCCTGCCCGGCCCGCGCCCAGTGCACCAGCACCGCCGACAGCGCCCGCACCGTGGGCTTTCCCTCTCGAGAACTCCGCGACCTGCAACTCCGCGTCCGCGCCGAGCAACAGACGCCCGAGTGGAAGGCCCGATACGCGGTCCGCTCCGGAGCGGAGGGCACGGGCAACGAGTTCGCCCACGGACACGGCATGCGATGCTGCCGCTACCGAGGCCAGGGAAAGGCCCACGTCCAGCACATCCTGACAGCCATCGCCGTCAACATCGAGCGCCTCAGCGGACTGCCACCAGCCGAGGAAACCCCCACCACCCGCCGACCGACTGCCTTCCAGCACTACCTCGACCAACGCGCGATCCCCTGGCCGAAGTCCTGACGAACCCTGGGCACCTGACCTCGGCAACTCCAAGATCACCGACAGAGTCAAGTGCCTGTTTCCGAACCCGCCCGCCGAGGTCAGCGGCGAGACAGGGGAGAGCAGACGAGAGCCAGCCGTTCGGGGAACGGTCACAGTGACGGTTCCCCGAACGGCATTTCTGGGCGCCTCGCGCCCCGTGGCCACCGGGCGACGAGGGGTGTGGCACGGGGGCGCGCCCGAGGTGTGGTGGGGGCGCGTAGGGTTCTGGGTGCTTCCGCCTCTCGGTGCGCAAGGGTGAAGCTCCCTGGGCGCCCCGGGTGGCTTCTGGAACCGTTGCGTTCATGACCAATACGCGCCTTCGAGGGACCAGCTTCGGCCGCCTGGCGCTGGCCACGGGTGCCGCCCTCGCCCTCTTTACTGCGTTGCCGATGAGCACCGCCCATGCGGACGCCAGCGGGACGTTCTACTACGAGTCGGCCACGGCCGGGTCTCAACAGATCGTGGCCCCGCCTCTGCATCAGTGCATGACCCTCTTCCACGCGACCGGCGCCTCGAACCAGACCAACGCCACTGCCACGGTGTACTACGACGGCAACTGCGCGAATGAGTGGGGCAGCCTCCAGCCCGGCCAGTACAGCAACAACTTCGGCGCCAAGCTCTACAGCGTCAGGTTCGGCTCTTAGCCGTCTTCCTGCGCCGGCGGGACCCGCCCCGGGCCCCGCCGGCGCGCCCCAAGCGACCCCGCCCCGGCGTCGCCTACGGGGCGAGCGCCGCCAGTGCGTCCGCCACCGGCGCGGGGTCGAGCGGGCCGATGTGGGGCGCGGCCGGGAAGTCGTGGACCCGGAAGCGGTTGCGGGGTGTGCGGGCATCCGCCTCAGCGATCATCCTGTCCTGGAGCTTCGTGGCGATCGTCCGATCCTTGCCGAAGCGGAGATAGGTGCGCGGCAGGCGCCCCCAGGTCTCCGTCCGGCCCACGGCCCGGCCCGCGTAGGCCGTGGTCGACTCGTCCGTCTGCATGCTGCCGAGGCGCTGCCGGAACACGTTGTCCGGATAGCCCGCGCACATCATCTCCCGCAGTGCCTCAAGGTAACTCGGGTCTCCCGCACGAGGGTTGAGGCGCATGACGCCGAGCAGGTCGGGGTCGCCGATGATCTGGCCGAGCGGGATGAGCGCGTCCGCGTTCTCCGGGGCCGCTGTGCACGCGTCGGGGGTCGGCAGGGCGGGGCTGGGGCAGAAAGCCGCCATGTAGCAGATGTGGTGGAGCATCTCGGGTACGGCGTCGCTCACGCGGCTGACCGTGGCACCCCCCAGGCTGTGGCCGGCCAGGACGACGGGTCCGTGCGCGGCCGCCCGGCGCACGACGCGCGTGACATGCCGCTCGTAGTCGTCCAGGCCCAGCGCCGCGACCGGCGAGGGCTCGGTGGCCATGGCGGCGAGGTCCTGCCGCTGGTACGACTCCGGCACAAAGGCCTGCGAGCCGTGCAGGGGGAGATCTACGGCGATGACGCGGTGGCCGCGGAGGCTCAGCTCCTGCGCGACGGGCAGCCAGTACGCTCCCGCGCTGTGCGTGCCGTGGACGAGTACGTAGGTGCACGGCCCGGTCCGGCCCCGCCTGCCGCCGCTCAACTCATTCAACTCATGCTGAAGTGCCATGGGTTGACGGTACGGGCGGCCGCCGTCCGCCAGGAATGGGGACAGCCTCCGGTTCCGGGGTGGCGGTGGACCCCCGGGATCCACCGGATTCCGGGGTCCCCCGGTCCTCCTCGGCGGCGGCGCGGCAGCGTCCGACGCCGTTCTACCGCGGCGAGCAGTACACCGCCGACGACCGTCGATGAGGCTGTGACTCCGGAGCGGCCCACGGTCTCGGCGGGGACGTCGCGCCAGGCGACGCCGGTGCGCAGCACGTACATGATGCCGGCGAGGGCGGCTCTGCCGGGGACGCGGAGTCGGCCGGGATGGCGGTGGCCTCGGCGGGGAGCGAGTGGCAGCAGCGGAGCCACCCGCTCCCACAGGTCGTCAGCGACAAGATCAGCACGCACGTGGACACCCTGCCGACCGGGCCCGGCGCGTGCAAGGCCCACGGGCTGCGCTCGTGCGGGAGCGCCCGATCGGCTGAAGACATGCGTGCCCGTGGGCCCTGGCTGTTCGGTCGGTGGGTGTTGTTGTTCGGGTGGGGCGGGCCCGGGTTGTGGTCCGGGCCCGCCTGGCGCGGGTGGTCGCGCCTTCGCTGCGGCTTAGGACTTGGCGGCCTCGGCGGCCTCGGCGGCCTGGTTGATCTCGCCGCCGCGGACGGTCGCGTTGTCGGTGGTGGACTTCTTGTCCGGTGTTCCCTTGCCGGCGGCCGTGAGTGCCTTGTCGGCCATTGCCTCCAGGTGTTTGGTGGCGGTCTCCATGGCTTTCTGGGCGCGTGAGCCGGCGGCCTGGTCGCCGGCGGCGGCGGCTTCGATGCCCTTGGTGAGGACCTGTCCCATGGTGTTGAGGCCGCTCATGTCGCGGAACAGGTTCGCGGTGGTGATGGCCTGTGCGGCCTGCATGCCGGTCGGGTCGGGCATGGCCACCAGCGGCGTGAAGCTCGCCTGGGTGGCGCCCAGGCCGGCCACCGACAGGTCGAGATCCTTCGCGCGCGATCCGGTGGCGACCGGCGCGATGTCGGGGGCCGTGATCTGGACCGGGGAGTCCTTCCAGTTCCAGAACCGGGTGAGATCGATCTTCTCGGCCGAGTTGGCCCGGCCGAGCACGGCCTCGGCGAACACACCGTTGGTGGCGATGGCGATCGTGGTGGTCACCGCCTTCACGAGCCCGGTGTCGCTCTGCTGGCGGGCCTTCTCCCACGCCTCGCGCTCCTGCTCGGTGGGGAAGTTCCACCGGAAGCCGAGGTAGTTGCCGGTGACGGCGACCGGCTTGGGGTCCAGCTGCATGCCCAGCGGAACCGCCGAGGCGGTCGAGCCCGCCGGGGTATAGGAGTAGTTGGCGAGGATGCGGCTGAGGGTCAGCTCGTCGGCGTTGGCCCACACGGCCTGGCTGTAGTGGCGGCGGTTGTCGTTGAGGTGGTCCAGCACCGCCTGCGGCACGCTCCCGCCGCGCACGTGGAAGCCGAGCGAGGAGACGTAGGTCCGGGTGCCGGATTTCACGGTCGCACCGAACAGCCCGCAGATCGCCGCACCGCCGGCGTCCTCGCTCAGGTCGGGCGCCGCGGTGGTGGTCTCGGCGACGCCGAAGTTGGCCACGCCCGAGGTCATCGTCAGGCGCAGCCCGGAGAGGCTGCCGCGGGCGGCGGTGCCGGACCAGGCGTCGTAGGAGAGCAGCTTGTCGACGGGGCCGAAGGCGTAGGAGGCGCGCTTGAGGACGCCGGAGCCGCCGGTGTCGCCGAAGCGGACGGTACGGCCGGGGAAGACCACCTGGATGCTGCGGACTCCGGCCTCGTCGTACCAGACGTCGATCTTGGAGGCGTAGGAGGAGTCGGCGTCCGAGGGGGAGTCGAAGGTCACCGGCGCTTCCCGCTGCGCCATCAGGATCCGAAGCAGGGAGCCGTCGGTCCGCAGGACCCAGTGGTCCCCGCTGGTGGACGAGACGATCTCGCCTATGCCGGTGATCGTCGCGAAGGGCTGCTTGGGGGTGGTCCAGGCTGTCGCGCCCGGCTCCACCACGAGGGCCTTGCCCTCGTTGGTGATGCCCCACAGCGTGCCGTCCGGACCGGCGGACAGGCGCTGCACGTTCGGCGCCGGGGTTCGCTCCAGCCAGCCGCCGCCGCTGCGCTCGTAGGTCTTCCCCTGCTGGCAATACCACACCCTGTCCTTGCCGACGACGGCGACATCATCGGCCGAGGCGTTCAGGCTCTGCCACTCGCCGTTCTGGGCGCGCTGATAGATCAGATGGCCCGGCCCGATTCCGACGTGGTAGGCCGTGCCGTCCGGGCCGCAGGCCAAGGCCACTCCTTGCCCGCCCTGCGGGTCCCTTCGCCAGGTGGTCCCGTCGAACAGCATGATCGCCTTGTCGGCCCTGAGCGCCCAGATGGTGTCCTTGCCCGGTGCGATGCGGATCAGGCCGGTGTCCAGCCCAGTGGTGGGCAGCGGGTTCCACTGCCGGGCCACCGGGTCGAACCGCAGCGGACTGCCGTCGGACTTGCGCACCCCGTACACGCCCATGGGAGAGGCGGCGATGTCCGACAGGTCCACCCCGTCGAAGTGCGCAACCTGCGGCGCCTCCGGTGCCGTGCACGCCTCCAGCTTGCGCACGGCGGTGTCGAACGGGTTCGTCTCACGGATCTTCTTCGCCCACTCGGCGGGCGCCACCGAGGCGAGGACCTCCTTGTACCGCTGCAATGTGGTCTTGCTGAAGGTGAGCTCCTGCAGCGGGATGAACAGACAGCGTTCCAGCTTCACCGGCTTGGTCGTCACGTTGTAGACCTGCACGACCTCGTAGTACTGCACCGACATCGCGTGCATGTGGTTGTAGTTGGTGACGACCCGGGTGAGGACCTTCTCCTTCTCCGACTGCGTCGTCTCCCGCACCACCGTCATGTTCCGGCTGCGGGCCGCGGTCGCCACCTGCTGGGTCCGCGCACTGATGCGCTGCGCCGTCTCGGCCGCCACCGACTTCACGCCCGTGGAACGCGAGACCGCGGTCGTAAAGCCCTCGTTGGACGAGTCACTCCAGGAGCCGCCGCCGCTGAAGAAGATGAGCGAGCCGCCCATGCTGCCGCCGGAGGAGGACGACCTGCTCGACTGGCTCCCCCGGGAGCTGCCGTGCTGCTCCTCGCGGGCGATCGCGTTGGCGACCTCGCTGATCGACCGGTCCTGGTCGGTGGTGCTGGACAGCCTGTCCGCCTCGGTCGTCGACCCGGTACCGGTGGCCCTGGTGCCGCGCTGCCAGTCGACGACCGCGACCCTGGTGCTCTCGCCGGGCGCGAGCGCCAGGCTGTGCAGCAGCCGGCCGAGCGTGACGCCCTCGGCCTTCCAGCTCTGCTCCGTCGTGACGATCATGCCCTCGGCCGGGCGGTCGTAGAACGGCAGGTTCTCCTCACCCAGATCGATGGCGCCGGTCAGCTTGCGCCCCGGCTTCGCCCCGGGGATGTCGGTGAGCACCACCGAGCGGTACCGGACGATCTCCGTCGGGTAGTTGCCGGTGGTCGGCAGCAGGTCCTTCGGCGTCGCGCCGTCGAGCATCGCCTTGTCCACCTCGCTCGCCGACGACGGATTCGCCGGGGTCGTCGCTGAAGCGGTGGCAGAATTTGTGCTGCTCGGGTTGGTCATCACAGTCCCGTCTGAGAAGAAGGCGGAGGACGATGCGGCCGCCAGGCACTGGAGCACCCAGCCATGGGCAAACGACGCCGTTTGGATTGCTCGAAAACTATCCATCCCCTTCACAACAGCGTTGCACTTTGGCGAACTTGGCCAGATTCAGCACTCGGGACAGAGGCCCTCTTGCGGGGTCCGCACCAGGAAGCCGGCCGCCGCAGCCGGCGCCGGCCTTCACCTGGAAGAACTCACACCCGCACAGGGCCCGCCAGCGGCAGGCCGCTGTACCGACCGGTGCCGCCGAAAACACCGGGGCGCGCAGTCCCCGCGCCGCGCAACGCCTTTGCTGTCCTGTACGACCAGCTATCCACCAGCCCCCACTTCGGTCCGAGGCGGCAGTACTGGCCGTGGGCCTGCGAGTCTCGTTCTGAAACGATCAGTTACTGATCGTTTCAGAACGAGATGCACGAGCGGCCTGCCGCGTCGTTGGCTGACCTGCGGCGACGCCGACGGCGCTCGCGTTCGGTCCGCATCTTCCGGCCTCTTTGCTGTCCGACCGTGCCGGCTCGTTGCGGCACACCATTCCGGGGGGGTGTCGCGGTGACCGCGCACCCGCTGGGCAGGGGCGGCGGGAACCGCACCGCCGGCCGCGGGCGGCGAATAATGCGTTGACGCCCCAGGGAGGCGTCCTGTTAGCCTCAAGAGGTCGTTCTGATTCGTTCTGGGCCTGTGTGCCCTGGAAAAGGGTGTTTGATGTCCCGGCCCGCGCCGAGTGCGCCTCGCTGTACCGCGTAACCGTCCGCCGCCTTCCGCCGCCCGTTTCTCCGGGCCGTTGCCGGACGTGTCCTCCGGTGCTCTGACCTGCCTGTCCGCCGTTCCGCGGCGATGTCGGGCTGCCTTCTGACGAGGCCACTCGGCCTGCTCTTGCTGTCCTGATCGACTTCCAGCAAGGAGCACCCGGGTGTCCAGCCACACCTCCACCAACATCAACACTCTCGGCGTCAGCACCTTCGCCTGCGCGTGGTGCGGGCTGACCGTGTCCGCGTACGCCGCCGACGGCGCCCCGCGCAACCACTGCCCGTCCTGCCTGCACTCCCAGCACGTCCTCGACCACGTCGAGGGCGGTCCGAGCGACTGCGAGGGCCGGATGTCCCCGATCGCCATCGCCGTACTCCGCACCGGTGACTGGATGGTGATCCACCGCTGCGTGCGCTGCGACGAGCTCACGTCCAACCCCGTGTGCACGGACGACAACCAGCTCATCCTGATGCGTATGGCGGTCCGCCCGCTGGCCCAACCTCCCTTCCCGCTCGAAGCGTTCGGAACCCTCTGACCGCTCGACAGGAAAGGAGCACCGCCATGTCACGCAACAACCACAGAGGTCGCGGGCGGCGCCGTCCGCAGCGACACAAGGACGTCCTGCACACCCAGGGCGGACACCGGGCGAACGACTTCCGGTGCGTCTCCTGCCGGCTCGACGTGTCCCTGGACGCTCCCGGCACCGCGCACCGCAACCACTGCCCGAACTGCCTGGCCAGCCTGCACGTCGACCGGAAGATCCCCGGCGACCGCGACGCGGACTGCCGCGGCCGGATGGAGGCGCTGGGCATGTCCGTCCGCACCGACGGCGAGTGGATGATCATCCACCAGTGCGCCTCCTGCGGCGAGCTCAGCGCCAACCGCATCGCCGGCGACGACAGCCCGCTCGCACTGGTCCGCCTCGCCCTCAGACCCCTCGCCGACCCCCAGCGCGCCGGCCGCGCCCTGCTCACCCTGTGACCCGGTCGCGCCTGCCGAGGGCGGGTCACACCCCGCAGCCGCGCCCCGCCCACGGCATCCCACTCACGAACATCACCACTACCGAAAAGGAACACCTCAGACAGTGAAGATCAGGACCGAGACCCCGCACGACACCGACCGCGTACGCGAGGTGATCACCGCCGCCTTCGGATCCCCCGAGGACGCCGGCCTTGTCGACGCCCTGCGCGCCGACGCGTGCTGGATCCCCGCGCTCGATACGGCCCGCGCCCTGGGTGAACACACCGTCATCGTCCTCGGACACCCCACCTACTACCCGCGGTTCGGCTTCGAACGCGCCGACGCACACGGGGTCACCTGTACCCTCAGCGCCGGCCCCGACGAGGCCAAGATGGTCCTCTCCCTCGACGGCAGCCCCATCCCGTCCGGTGACATGACCTTCGGCAAGCCCATGGCCGGCGCGATCAGCGCCTACCAGCCGGAGTAGCCGAGCGGCGAAGCCCCAGGTCGGCGACCTGGGGCTTCGCCATGAAGCGGACAAGCTCCCGAGCTGCGAGAACGCCGGCATGAATCCCTTCAGGACGAGCTTCGGAAGCGGCGGAGGCATATGAGGCTGCAGGCCAGAACGAGCAGGCCCTGATGGAGGTCAGCGCGTCGCTCGCAGCGGATGCGGAGCCGCTTGAACTGGTGCAGCCAGGCGAAGGCACGCTCGACCACCCAACGGACCTTGCCCAGTCCCGAACCGTGGGCTGCACCGCGTCGGGCGATCACGGGCTTGATGCCGCGCTTCCACAGCAGACGGCGGTACTTGTCGAAGTCGTAACCCGGTCGGCACACAGCCGACGGGGATTGCGACGAGGCCGCCCTCGTAGGCCCCGGATCGGCGGGACGGCGTCAAGCGGCGGCAAGATCGCCGAGCACAAGACCGGCAGCTCAACTCATCCTGAAACGGTCAGTTAGATCCCCCAGCGCTCGCGTGCCCGCCGTTCCTTCAATAAGGGCACTGTCGCTGAACCACACAGCGGTGTCCGTACGAACCGGGGTGCGCACGCACAGAGCTCAGCCGCCGTGCCACCAGGCCGAAATGGCCTCCGATCCGAGTGAGGTGGTCGGAGCCCGACTGGTGGGCAGGGAAGTCACTCGGGCCCCAAGAATCGGCTCGAAAAGTGCAGGTCTCTGGCGTAGGGTCCGTCGGGTGCCGCCCTTTACCACAGACCAGCATGCCGGTGCCTCAGATGCACAGACACAGCCGAACCTCCGCTTGACGTCCGATCCTGATGAGATCGGGCACCTGGTGTGCTGCCGGGCTCTTTCATGGCGCACCGCGTTCTGCGGCGCCGAGGACGACACCATCAACCTTGCCGTCGAAACACTCTGCACGATGTGCATAGAACAAGCTGAGAGCATGTGGCCCGGCTGGTGGGCGGACCCGGCAAGATTCTGCCCTGTCGATGGCCAGTCCTGCCCGGATGAGCACGACATAGACCAGCGCATCGCATGGGAATCCGGCCCTCCGACACCATGAGTACGCCGGGACGGCTCAGCCCTTCCTCCACGGTCTCTGCGCGCGGCTCCATCTCCTGCTTCCACGACGCGGTGAAGCAAAGGAAGTACGAGAGCTTGAAGATGGTGGTCGATCGGCTGCTGCTGCGCCAGCTCCGCCCCATCCCCGGCGTGGGCGCCATGAAAGCGCTGACGGATCCGTGTTTTCTCAGCCGTCCTCAGCGCACGGCGTCGGTGAGAAGGGCGAGTCCGGCGATCAGCCCGATGTACGCCAGCACGATGAGTAGGGCGCACAGGATGAGCAGCCAGCCGGTGATAATGCCTAGGAGTGCCAGTCCCCGGTCCCGACCGCCCAGACGCTTGCCTCGGAATCGACCGACGTGGCCCGTCGGAATGGCCACGATCCCGAGCAGGGCCATGAAGAACGTGTAGTACGACCCATAGAGCATCCACATCATGGGCGTCGCGAAGGCAGCCACGATCAGGCTGACGCCCAGTGCGGCTGACCAGGCGCTGATACGGGCGGGAACGTTGCGTTGCTCGGTCAGGGGCGCGGCTGTCCGCCCGATGTCGCTGGTCACTATGGATCATCCTCCGTTAGTTCGACGGACCACTCTACGAGGGCTCCGGACAGGCCTGAGCGCCCCCCGCTGGCCGGAGGTGCCCGCGTGCCCGTTCATAGCCGCAGCGCTGCGGTGACGGCCGTGGCGCAGGCCAGGGTGTCCTAGTGATAGCGGTCGACCGGGCTTTCGGGGCAGCGCTGGGGGAGACGTACAAGGCGGTGAGCTCACCTGCAGCAATCAGCCGGGCGAGCCACCCGGGGTGGTCCCGGACGTCGTGCGCAAGGGTGGTTGCGGAGGTTGATGAGGGCGAAACCTCCGCTCGCGGAACGGTCGACTGGCGTCCTGAACTGTTGTTATGTCGTATCGTTGGTATGCCGATGCTGACGGACTACACGGTCAGTCGCCGACGAGGGCCCCAGGACGCCTGTGGGGCCTCGCTCGTTCTCCCGCCGCGGCCGTGCGGGGGCGGCCGGTGACTGATGGCGGCCGCAGTGGATCTACCCGTCACGGCGAACGCGCCGGGCGGCCCTTACTTTTTGCGGCCTTGGCCGCCTCGTCCCCTGCTGCGGCTGTGGCGCGCTTGCCGTCCTGGAACTGCTGAAGCCGCTTCAGAGTGGCGGCGGCCCACCTTGGGAAGGCCCCGTCGGAAGGTGCCAGCAATGGTCGGGCTGCCGGGCATGGACGAACAGAGCAGGCACGGACAGCGCCAGGGGGATGGGCAGACCGCGGTAGCACGAGCAGGTATTTCCAGTCGAGGCGGCCTCGCGCAGTGTCTGCGGCCTGTTGGTCCGAGAGCCCCTTTCGACGAACCGCAGCAGGGGCACCAGCGCGAGCCGGGCTGGAGACCACGCCGGCTTCCCCCTCGATGGACAGAGCTCCGGCATGGGCCCAGCCCGAGCGGCGTGAATGGTCAAGCGGGAAGGGGTTGATCAGTGGCCCGGTGCCCTCTTCAAGATGGAAGCCGGACGAGACCCGCGGCACCGTCTCACTGTGAGCCCGGGCGGAGGCTGCATACTTCCGGCCCGGCGTGGGCTTGCCAGTAACCGGATGAGGACTTCCAGCAACTACAGGAACCGGAAGCACCGCAGCAGGTCCATGCCGTACGAGCGGATCGTCGACGGCAGCTTCGAGGCAGCCTGCAACTCAGCAAAGAACACCGTCACCGGAATGACGAGCCGCCCCGCAGGGTCCAGCAGCCGGTACGGCTCGGGCGGCTCCCCGGTCTCCTCCAGTCAGCCGACTTGCGGCACAACGAGCGTCGCCGGATTCCGGATCAGCCCACGTGCTTGATCTATGCATCAGCTAACTTGATGCCTCCGATAGGTTACTGACCTGCGGAAACTCAGGTTTTAGTTCAGCCAACACACCACTGCTGCCCGTCCCCGCATGCCGGACGAAGGCCGGCGGACAGCCGGAGAAGTAGCACCGCCTGACATCATGTTTTCCAGTCTGGGGTAAGTCCGGATGGCTTCTGACCTGTATCACAGCGTCGCGGAAACGTCCGCGACGCTGGTCTCGATGCACGAGGGTCACGGCAGAGGCCGAAGGGCCCGTCAGGCCATGCGTTCGCCGCCCAGGCGTCTGTTCCCCACATCGAGCAGAACATCTGCAATGGAGAAGTGTTCTTCCAAGGCGGTCCGCAATGCGGCCAGCGCGGTACGCATCTGGTCGAGCTGCTCGCGTGGCTTGCGTTCACGGAGGTAGCGGGTGACCTTGGCGTATTCCTCTGGCCCCCAAGAGGTGTCCAGCATGAGTGCCTCCTCGCGCCAGCGGGGGACCAGGCCCGCGACGACAGCCCGCTGCTCGCGGAGATTCCGGCGTGCGGAAACGATGTCCATCAGGGCTACAAGGTCTTCACGGGTGGGGGCAAGAGGCAAAGCTCCGCCACCCACAATGCGCTGCAGGATGCGCACGGCGTCCAGCTTGCCCAGTGCCAGCGCCTCAAGCTGGTTGTAGGCGTCGGTCTCGATGATCTCTGCACGGCTCCGTTATCGGCCAGCAGGTCGACGGTCCGGGAGAGGCTGACCTGCTGCCTCGCGAGCTTCTTGGCGATGCCTGGCCCTGGAGAATGGAAATAGGCATCATCTCCGTTACCCACGCCTGGCCCCGGGTACCTCACGTAGCGCTCCAGCTGCGAGATGATGTCGTCCCCCGCCACCAGCAGCTCGTTGAGCCGGACGTAGAGCAGGAACAGCTCTGCCCCCAATGCCCGTCGGCGTTTCTCCTCTCGCACCGTCTTGATCCGAGGCAATCCCTGGGTCAGAGAAGCGGGCTTCCAGACCGCGGCCCACTCGAGCATTGAGTCGTCGAGCGATGGGTCCTGGTCGGCGGTCTCCCAGTACAGCATCGTCTCGTACAGCCGTCGTCCCAGCAGATGGACCCCGACTCCTCGAATCTCGTCGGTGACGAAGCGAAAGACCTGCTCATCGGGTGCGGTCAGTCGAAGTCACCGTCTGGCCCGACGATGTAGCCGTCAAGGGAGACACCCATCGAACAGGTCACGCCGCGCATCAGAAGTCCTCCTCATGAACGGGTTCGACACTGCGACCACTGGCCGTCGCAGGACTCATCGCGGCTCGCGGGATCCTCTGGGCCGAGCCGGTCCCCGTCCCCATGAGGGTGGGGGAGGGGCACTCGTCGGCTATCTGGATCTATGACTGGCCGAGCGGGAAGGCGGAGGGTGAGAGGGGTTCAGGAGAGCCAGTCGGTGTAGTGAGTGGGGGCGAGGTGAGCGTCCATATCGGTGAGGACGTCTCCCTTGACGGCGGCGAACATGCCGGCGGCTGGGTCGGTGACGACGGTGCGGTTGTCGCCCTTGTGGGACAGGGTGATCCTGCCCAGCTCGTCCAAGGGGAAGACTTCGGGGCCGGCGACGTTGTGAATGCCGTTCAGCGGGGCGCCCGCGGCGACCTCTGCCACTGCTTTGGCGACGTCTTCGGAGGCGATCGGCTGGATCGGCGTCGCGGGCAGCCGGACGGTGTCGCCGTCGGCCGTCCAGGACAGGACGGCGTCCATGAACTCCATGAACTGCGTCGCACGGACGATCGAGTACGGGACCGGTCCAGCCGTGAGGATGTCCTCCTGGAGCGCCTTGGCCCGGTAGTAGTCCAGCTCCGGCACCTGGTCCACGCCGACGATCGAGAGAATGACGAAGTGCCGGATTCCACCCTTCCGGCCCGCGGCCAGAAGATTGTCCATCGAGGTCTGGAAGAAGGTCAGGGAGGCTTCGTCGAAGGTCGGGGAGTTCGTCAGATTGACGAGGACGTCGGCCCCCGCCACCGCCTCGTTCAGTCCCTGGCCGCTGATGACGTCGACTCCGGTGGACTGCGAGTGCGGTACCGCCTCATGCCCGGCGGCGTTCAGATCCTTCACGACCTGCGATCCGATCAGTCCGGTGCCGCCGATGACCGCGAACTTCATCACATGCCCTTTCGCCGGGAGACATATCTGAAACTTGGCACATGGTCACTATGCCCAGGCGTTTGATATGAGGCCAGAACCGGCCGTACGGGAAGCCGCCTGTAGGACAGAAGCCGCCTGCAGGACATTCGTGCCTCAGGCCGTGATCCGGCGAGTCGCCTGAGATGACGGCGCGCAAATCGGCAGTGACCGCCGTCGGGCCGGTTGCTGTTCCCTCTCCCCGGCCGGTGCCGCGCATCACCTCGCCCTCACGGCACCAGCCCCGACTGTTTCGCCAGCAGTACGGTGGACACCCGGTTGTTGGTACCGAGTTTCCGGTAGATCTTCTCCAGGTGACGGTTGACGGTATGCGGGGAGATGAGCAGACGACGGGCTATGCCCTCGGCCGTCAGGCCTTCCGCCAGCAGCCCCAGCACCGTCAGCTCGCGTGGTGTCAGGTCATGCCCGGCGGGAACAGGAAGCGGCGCGGCGCTGCGGAGGCGGCGGAGCTCGCGGGCGTGGCTGTCGACGGTGAGGACCAGTGGCTGAATGCGGGTTGCCAAAGCGAGGTCGCGTTCGGTGAATTCGACGTCCCGCCCCAGGATGAGGGCGCGCAACGCCTGCGGGACACCGGGGGTGGGCAGGCAGAGCTTCTCCCCGCCCCCGTGATAGCGGGCTGAGTCGTACCACTCGGAATGCCGCCATCTCTCGCTGACGTGACTCAGGATAAACGGGCTTGTGACGCCCGATGCCACGTGGAGTGCCATGGGGTGCTGGTCCGGGGTGCGATTGCGTTCGGTGAATTCCAAGGCAAGGGGGCCGTGGGATTCCGGTGCCCAGGCTTCCGTCCGAAGAACGCGCTCAGCGGTGTACAGGCCGGAGAACGTCACCGCGGTGCAGTCGAAGGCTTCTCGTAAATGGCTGGTGATCAATGGCCACGCCGACTCCGGGTCGGCGTTCCCGAGGACTGCGACCACGAGGTCCAGCATGTGCTCGTAGTCCCGCACGCGAAGCTGTGCCATGAAAGGAGTCTGGGAGGTGCCTCCTCAGGGCACAAGGGGACGCGCGGCGCCACGGAGCCCTCGCGGGTTTCACCTCCCGGGGGCTCCGGCCGGCCGACCTGGGCTGCGACGGCCCGCAGACGGCGGCTTGCGCCTTCGTTTCGCTGAAGGTCTTGCGGCGGTGCACGCCGCCCTGTGCTGAAGAGCTGAAGAAGCAGCGAGTACGTCAGTGGGAGGCGAGCCCCGTACGGCTCGCCGTGTCGCGCCCCTGGCAGCGGAACCGGCCCGGAACCGGCCCGGAACCGGCACCGGGCCAGCTGGTCGGTCGGCAGGCAGGCCCAGGACCAGGCCGAAGCCCTCATCCTGGTCCAAGCGTGCCCGCGGCGCTCGCCGGTCGGTCTCAGCCGGTGGCTCGTACCCGCCCGGCACTATCGCGTCGTCCGTCGGCACCGTCGGGACACCCGCCGACTGCGGCCACCCCTGGGCATCGCGTGCGTGCGCAGGGCATATGGCAGGGGAATGCGCAGATTCTCCCATGGCTGGAAAAATCTGCTACCGCAGGGAATCGTGGCCTATGCCTGACGTGGTGACGTTGCGTGCATGCCATGATTCCGCACGGTGTCGAAGTCGTTCCACCAAGGCCGGGGAGAACTCATGGCGCTCTCGCTCAAAGACCTGCTCGACCTCTTCCCCGACGAAGGCCGGGACTTCGTCCTGTCGCAGGACCTCATCGGGGACATCCCCGGCGTCGGCCCGCTCTTCGAGACATGGCTGTCATCGGCCGACCTCACCGTGAACGCGGCGGTGCCCAACCGCGGCGAGGTGACCGTCGCGGGCACGCTGTCCTTCACCGTGGTCGAGGGACCCTGCCCCGTGGAGGTCTCGTTCACCGTCGACGCGCTCCAGCTGGTCACCGGGCTGATGCTGGACTTCACGCTCCCGGCGACCGAGGAGGACTCGGGGGAGGAGGACCCGTTCGCCCCGCACCTCCAACTCTCGGCGGGGGCACAAGGGTTCTCCGCCGCCCTCGTGATCGCCTTCACCGGTGCCGGGGGCGATCCCAAGACGATGACGTTCACCGCCTCCTACGAGGGCGGGGCCCTCATCGGCGACTGGTCCTCCGACGACGGGCTGTCCTGGGACGACATCGCCCACGCCCTGGGCACCGCCCCCGCCGACCTGCCGCCCGCCCTCGTCCCGGTCCTCAAGCAGGTCGCGTTCGCCTACGAGAAGAAGAAGCGGGCGTTCGTCCTCTCGGCCGCCACCGAGTACGTGCAACTCGCCTTCGCCTCCCTCCCGCAGAAGGCCGGCACGGGCTCGCCCGGCCCCCGGTTACGCATGGTCCTCTTACAGGGCAAGTACGAGGCGGGCCTGGCCGACCTGCCGTCCGTCGGCGAGTACGCCCCGATCGACGACGACCTCGTCTTCGCCGGACTCCAGGCCTTCCACCTCTCCGCGGCGATGAAGGTCCGCAAGGTCAAGGCCCTCAACGACCTGATGAGCAGCGCGGGCGTCCAGCTCGGCCTGCCCACCCGTACCCTGACCGCCGGGGCGTCGCTGGCCGTCACCGCCGCCACCGCCTTCTCGGAGAAGAACTACGGCCTGGTGTACCCGCTGCGGCGCAAGCCCGGGCCCGCCCCCACCCCGCCCCCGCGCGCGGAGCTCACCGCCAAGGCGGACGAGGACGACGTCCCCGCGCAGGCGAGCATCCCCCTGGACGCCGCCTTCGGGCCCCTCCGCCTCTCCGAGATCGCGCTGTCCTACAGCGACGGCACGGCCCGGGTCACCATCGACGCCACCGTCGACGCGGGCGGCATCGAACTCAGCGCGTCCAAGCTGGGATTCGCGATCAGGCTCGCCGACGGCGCCTGGGACTTCCGGGCCACCCTCGAAGGGCTCGGCCTCTCCTACGACCGGCCCCCCGTCCGGATCGGCGGCGCGTTCCTCGTCAAGGAAGCCCAGTCGCCCTACGACATGCTGTTCGCCGGCATGGCCGTCATCGAGGCCAAAGTGGTGAGCGTCAAGGTCCTCGGCGCCTACGCCCGTGCCGAAGGCGGCTACCCGTCGCTCTTCCTCTACGGGGTCCTGGCGGGCCGCAACGGCCTGGGACCGCCTCCGTTCCAAGTGCGCGGCATCGCCGCCGGCTTCGGCTACAACAGCTCGGTCCGGGTGCCGGCCCCGGCCGAGACGCCCGCCTTCCCCTTCGTCGCCGAGCTGGGCGCCGGCACGGAACGGCCCCCGCTGGAGGTCCTGGACGACCTCCTCGACGGCTCCGGCGACCGCCTGCCGTGGCTGAGTCCCGCGCAGGGGCAGATCTGGTTCGCGCTCGGCATCGACTTCACCGTCTTCCGCCTCGTCGACGGCAAGGTCCTCGCCCTGGTCGAGTTCGGGGACGACTTCACCGTCGCCGTCCTCGGCCTGGCCACCGCCTCCTTCCCCGTACGCCGCGACTCCGGCGCAGCCATCGCCCGGATCCAGCTCGCCATGCAGGCCCTGTACACCTCCCGCGACCACATGCTCGCCCTCGCGGCGGAGCTCACCCCGGAGTCCTACGTCCTGGACCCCGAGTGCCGGCTGACGGGCGGCCTCGCGTACCGGACCTGGTTCGGCGGTCCCCACGAAGGCGACTTCGTCTTCTGCCTCGGCGGCTACGCACCCGGCTACGACCGGCCCGACCACTACCCGGACGTGCCGCGCCTCGGTTACACCTGGGGCATCTCCAATTGCGTCACGGTCCGCGGCGAGGCGTACACCGCCCTCACCCCCTCGGCCTTCATGGTCGGCGGCAGGCTGGAGGTGTCCTTCCACGCCGGCATCGTCGAAGCCTGGCTCACCGCCCGGCTTGAGGCCCTCATCCAGTGGAAGCCCTTCTACTTCCGGTTCGGCATCGGCGTCCGCATCGGCTTCGCCGTCGACCTGTGGCTCTTCACCGTCCGCGGCGAGGTGGGCGTCGACCTCGACCTGTGGGGCCCGCCCGTCGGCGGCATCGCCACCGTCCACCTGTGGTGCATCAGCTTCGACGTGTCCTTCGGGGCGGACCCGGACACTCGTATCAAGGACGTGAGCTGGACCGAGTTCCAGGAACAGCTCCCCGCTCGCGACGAGATGCTGCGCATCACCCCGATCACCGGCATCCTGCCCGAGGAGGAGGCCGTCAAGTCCCGCCGCCGGGCGAACGGCGACGACCGCTGGGTCGTCTCCGCCGACGGCTTCTCCTTCTCCACCGCCACACCGGTGCCCGCCTCCAAGGCCACCGTCACGACGAAGGAGTTCGACGGGCCGGCCCTCGACATCCGGCCCATGGACGCGACGGGGCTGGCCTCCGAGCATATGCTGACCGTAGAGCTGGGGGACGACCCGGGCTTCGACCCCGTCCAGCGCCGCTGGACGATCGAGCCGGTCACCACCAACGTGCCGCAGGCCCTGTGGGGCACGGGCGAACCCACCGTCGCGGACACCGGGTCGTCCGCCCTGCTGCCGGACCGGATCATCGGTCTCAGCGTCACCGTGCCCGGCCCCGAGGACGGTCCGACCCCCGGCGAGATGACCGACGTCTCGCTCGGCTTCGAAGACCTCGATCCCAGCCACGCCCTGCCGATCACCCCGGCCGACCCGCCCACGGGCCCTGAGCCCCGGGCCTGGCAGGAGGGCCAGGACCCCACCAGCATCGGCGCGATCGCCACCGGCATCGCCGGTCCGGCCGCGCCCGCCCGGGACGCCCTCTACGCCGAGCTCGCCGGCCTCGGCGTGGCCCCGCCCTCGCACGACAGCCTGGACGGCTTCGCCGAGCTCGCCGCCGCGGGCGCCTTCACCGCCGAACCCCTGACGATCTGAACCGCGCGAGGGAAGCCACCATGACGCAGCCCGCCGCTGCCGGGGACACCCCCCGGTTCAGCGTCCACTTCCACGACAACCACATCCCGGCCGCACCCGGCGGCCTCTACACCATCACGCTCGATCACACCGTCTCCGGCGACAAGGTGGGCTCGGACAACCTGCCCGCCGCCCGGCAGCAGTTCGAGATCCGCTCGCCGCAGTTCACCCTCGACGACTCCTTCGTCCACGCCCTCCACCCCGCCCCCGCGGCGAGCGGCGCCTTCGAGTACGTCCTGCCGCACATCACCCTCAGTCGGCTGATCCTCCCCTGGGAACGCGCCCTCGACCCGGCGGAACCCGGCCTGCCCTGGCTGGCCCTGCTCCTCTTCGCCGAAGAAGAACTCCCCGACGACCCCAAGGCCCAAGGACACGTCCGCACCCGCACCGTCCGCGAGCTCCTCACCACCACCGGCGACGTCCTCGCCCCCGACATCACCCTCGACGCCGAGGTCCCGCCCGAGCTCCACGACAGCTCCTGCGCCACCATCGACGTGCCCGCCGACATCTTCGCCGCCCTCGTCCCCCGCCGCACCGACCTCACCCACCTCTGTCACGTCCGCAAGGTCACCGACCGGCACGCCGCCCGCGTCCGCCGCGGCGGGGAGGAACTGGAAGCCGGCGACTACGCCGTCGTCGTCGGCAACCGCTTCCCCCGCACCGCCGGACGCTACGCCGCCCACCTCGTCTCCCTGGAGGGCTTCGCCGCCCACCTCGACGGCACCCGGCCCGGCCCGTCCGTGGTCCGCATGGTGTCCCTGCGCGCCTGGTCCTTCGAGGCCGCCCCCGACGCCAACGCCCACTTCGCCACGCTGATCCGGCACATGGCCGACGACCCGGCGGGCCTCGGACTGCGCCTGCGCCCCCAGGCGACGGCAACCGCAGCCGCGAACCCCGCCACCGAACGCCTGGACCTCGGTTACGTCCCGGTCGACCACGCCCTGCCCTCGGGGGAACACTCCTTCGCCTGGTACCGGGGACCCTTCACCCCAGGCATCGCCCAAACCGTGCCCGTCCCCGGCAGCGGCCACTACCAGCACGCCGACGAGGCGCTCATCTACCTCACCGACACCGGGGTCTTCGACGTCAGCTACGCGTCCGCCTTCACCCTCGGCCGGGCCCTCGCCCTGTCCGACGCCACCCTGGCCGCCACCGTCTCCGCCTTCCGCGCCCGCTCGCGCCGCCTCGCCCACCGGGCGCTCACGAGGGGCCGCACGGGCCCCCACCCGGCCCGCGACCGTTTCCACGAACTGATCGAGGACGGCCTCAGCGCCCGCCTGCACACCGCCGCCACCACCCCGACCGCAACAGGCAGCACGGCCGCCACCCCCGCACCACGCCGGGCCGCCACCGGAGTACCACGCCCCCGTACCGCCGCGGCCCTGCACGACCACCTGCGCACCGGCGCGACACGCGCACTGCTGCGCACCGCCCTCGCCGCGCCGCTGGCCCCGCTGGCGGGCGCACTCGACCAAGTGGCGCTCCTGGCAGCGACGCCGTTCGGCCACCTCGTGCCCGACGCCCGCATGCTGCCGCCCGAGAGCCTGCGCTTCTTCCACGTCGACGCCCAGTGGTGCGCGGCCCTGCGCGACGGCGTGCTCAGCACCGGCATCGGCACCTCCCTCGACGCGGCCGTCAACGACATCGCACGCGAGACGCTGGACCCGCCGCGCCGGCTGTCGGGCCTCCTGATGCGCTCCGCCCTGGTCAAGGGCTGGCCCGACGTCGTCATCGAGCCGCAGCGCACGGGCCCCGCAGGCACCGACCCGCAGCTCCTGGACATCGTCCACCGCGTGATCATCGGCCCCGACCTCCTGCTGTGCCTCGTCGACGGGGTACCCGACCAAGTGGTCTTCCGCGAGCCGCACGAAGGCATCCACTTCGGCATCGACGAGGGCGACCGCATCGGCCTGCGCCGCCTCACCGACCCCGTCGGGGACTCGCTGCGCCAGGCGTTCCCGCCCGAGGGCGAGGCCGGCATGAGCCGCTTCCTGCGCCCGGCCGGGGAGGGCGGCACACCCGAGATCCTCGACGTCGGCACCGGCACCGACGCGCTGGTCCCGGCCATGACCGCCGCACTCCGGGCCGCCGGACAGCTCGACCCGGACGCGCCCCTCGGCCCCGGCGCGCTCGCCGTCGAGCTCGTCAACGCCCCGCAACGCATCGCCTTCACCCCGGACCCCGCCGGCCAGAGTTAAGGACCAGCAGCATGACCTCCCCGTCACCCCTGATCGTTCCCGTCCAGGTGGACGCGCTCCTGGTCAACAAGCGCGTGCGCGACAACGAGACCTGGCGCCGCTGGTACGCCGACTTCGAGCGGCTGGAGGACCGGCGGCCGCCCGAGCCCGACCCGTTCCAGAGCGCCTCCGCCAAGCCGGGCCAGGGGATCCACCTCCAGTGGCTGCTGCCCGACGCGCTGCGGCGCGGCCGGCAGGATGGCCCGGCCGGCCGGGTGACGTTCCCCTACGTTCCCAACCGCTGGCTCGTCGTCCGCTACAGCCGCCCCGCCGGGCAGCCCGGGGCGGCTCCCGCCGTCGCCGGCTGGGTCGTCGAGAGCGACTACCTCAGCGACGAGGACGCCACGACCCCGTTCCTCGACCCGTGGGCCACGAAGCTGACGCCCGCCTGGATCGGCCGCTCCCACGACCTCGCCGACGGCCCCTTGCCCGAACAACGGTCCGCCCGTGCCCCCTTCCTCACCGCGGCGGGCCCGGGACTGCCGACCTTCGCGACGTACCAGCCCTACCACGAGGACGTCTTCTCCCTCCACGACCCGCTCGCCGACCTCGACGGTCCCGCCCTGCTCAGCTACCTCGTCGTCGGCTGGTACTCCGACCGGACCTGGGACATCCTGGCCGCGCCGCCCGGCGGCGACATCCGGGCCCTGCTGGAGTCCCTCCGCTGGGCCACCACCGACAGCGCCTTCCGCCCGGCGCGGTCCCTGTACGCGGGCTCCGCCCTGGGCCTGTCCTGGGACGCCGACGGAGATCGTCCGAAGTCCGACAAGCCCGAGGGCACCGCCGGCATCGACGTCGCCGTCGGGCACATCGCCACCGACGCCGAGACCGCCCTGCACCCGGCCGCCCTGAACGACCCCGAGGCGGCGCTGCTGTGGGAGGCGTTCTCGTACGACCTCTTCGAGGTCCTCGACGAGGACGGGGACACCGCCCTCGACCAGGCCCTGCGCCGCACCTGGTTCGGCGCGGACCAGGGCGGCTACACCTGGCGCATCGTCGACCGCCCGCAGCCCGACGGCAGCCGGGCGCCGGATCTCACCCCGCGGCAGACGGCCGACGAGCAGGCGTGGCTGGACGAGCTCAACGCCACGCAGGCCGAGCACGACGCCGCCTCCCGCGCCCTCGCCCACGACCAGCGCCGCCTCTACGGCCTGTGGTGGCTGCGCGGCCGGCCCACCCGGCCGGACGGCTGGGACAGGGCGTGCGACGCCCAGTTCGACGTCACCGACCAGGACTCCGCCGCCGGGAAGGTCCGGGCCGGACTCGACGCCCTCTTCGGCGACGGCGGCCTGCGCTCGCGCATCCCGTGGGGCGACACCGCCAAGGAACTCGCCGACGACGTCGCCGCCTACGCCGAGGACAAGGGGCTCGCGCCGGGCCGCGAGCTCCAGCGCGTCGCCGAACCCGCCTTCCACAGCACCCCGGACCCCTCCGTCATCGTCCGCGGCGCCAAGCTCGACCGCCCCCTGACCGACGAAGCGGACCTGGCCTGCCGCACCGCCGCCGAGACGGTGACGGCCGTGCGCGTCGGCGGCGATATGGCGCAGCCGCCCGCGGAACCGCCCGCCCCCGACCTCACCGGCCTGCCCGAGACCGCGGCCGTGGCCGCCCTCCTCGGCGAGTTCTTCCTCCTCGACCTCGCGGCCGTCTCCCCGGGCGACGATCCGGAGAAGACGGCACTGAACGAAGCGCTCGCCCACGCCGACACCCACGTCACCGGCACCCTCGCCCGCTTCACGCGGCAGTGGCGCCAGCCCTGGTCCCCGCTGCACCTCATCTGGAAGCTCAACTGCTACCCGACCCCCTACCGCACCGGCGACCAGGACAACTGGCGGTTCGACGGCACCCGCTACCGCTGGCGGGGCGACAACGCCCAGGACCCGGGCACCCTCACCGGACGGGCCCTGCTCAACCCCCTCCCCGGCTTCAACACCCGCGCCCGCCTCGCCCAGCACACCGCCGGCCACCCCCACGGGCCCGTGGAGAAGCTGCGCGAACTACGCGCCAAGGCCGGGGACTGGGACCTGCTCTCCCAGCGCATCGACGGCGTCAACGACTGGCTCGCCCAGCACACCGTCTCCACGAACATCGTCCCCACCGACCACCTCGCGGCCCTCGTCGACAACAGCAGCTCCCGCGTTTCCCTCAGCGAGATCCCTGACCCCGGACCGGCCTCCGGAACCGGCCGGGAGTTCCGGCCCGTCCGCGCGGCCCAGCTCGCCTTCGAGCAGTTGCACGTCGTCGACCGCTTCGGCCGCTCCCTGGCCGTCATCAGCCCCGACAACGTGCTCCAGTTCCCCCTCCAGCGGGCCGACAGCGTCACCCCCGAGATCACGGTGATCCCCGAGAACCCGTACCGCTTCGCCGAACTGCCCCCGCGCCTGCTCCAGCCCACCCGGCTGCGCTTCGACTTCGTCTCCACCCGGGACGACCACCACCGCGTCGACGTCGACGCCGGCCCCGGCGAGGCCCGGGGCGAGACGCCCGTCTGCGGCTGGCTCGTGGCCAACCACCTCTCCCGGTCGCTGCTCGTGCACGCCCCGGACGGCACGGCCCTCGGCGAGATCCGCACCGTGCTGAACACCACCCACCAGCAGGTCGCCGACTGGGACCCGCTGCCCGGCTCGCCCTACCCCGACCCCCGTCCGGACACCCCGTCCGGACAGGCCTTCGCCGCGGACCTGCCCCACCTGCACGGCTTCGTCACCGAGCTCCTGACCGCCGGTCCCGACGCCTTCGCCGAACTGCTCACCGCCGTCGACCACAGCATGTCCGCCACCGCGAGCGCCGAGGAGGACGACAGCCTGGCCGCCCTGGTGGGCCGTCCCGTGGCACTGCTGCGCGCCCGGCTCAAGTTCGAGCTCGACGGACCGCCGATGACCGCCTCGTCCTGGGACGACGTCGTCGCCCCGCCGGCCCCGGAGTTCACCGACTACCCGTGGAACGTCCGGCTGGGCGCGGCGGACCTGCTCAGCGACGGGCTCGTGGGATTCTTCCTCGGCACCGACTACACCCGCCTGCACACGGTCGCCGAACCGCCCGCCGGTACCCGGGGGCCGGGATACGCGGTCCCCATCGACGGTCACGAGATCGCCGTCCCCGCGCGGCCCCCCGTCCCGCCCGGCCGGGCCGCGGACGAGACCGCCGCCTGGGTCACGCTCCTCGCCGACCCCTGGGCCGCCGTCCACGCCGTCACCGACATCCTCCCCGTAGGACGGCTCCTGCTGCCGCCGACCTGGGTACGCGGACCCCTCGGACGCATGAAGCTGGCGTTCCGCATGGGGCCGCTCCTCGCCGGCAGCCGTGTGACCGCCGACGAGCAGGGCGCGACTCCTGCCGAACACCTGGTCATGCCCGGCCCGTCCGGCCGGCGCGGCACCTGGCAGTGGGCCCAGCCGACGGCCGCCCCCGCAGGCTGGACCTCCTACCCCCTCACCACGCCTGATGCCGCGCTGGCCCTCACGGACACCACCGCCGCTGCCCGGCACGGCTTCCTCCAGCTGTCCGGCGCGCTCGGTGACCCCGACGACCCCGACGGCCCCGGTGACACCGCACAACGGTCACCCGTCCAAGGCCCGGCGGCCCCCCAGTCCCCCCGGAGCGCGTCATGACCACCGCACTCGCCTACACCGTCCACACCAGCCCCGCACTGCTGCACGTCAGCGCGGACGGCCGTACCGACGGCCGGGCCGACGACCGCGCCACGCTGCGGATCACCGCGACCAATCCCGGCCCCGCTTCCGTCACCTGCGACACGATCACCATCACGATCCCGGCGGGCAAGGAGCCCCACGCCCTGACGGCCACCCCCGAGACGATCACGGCACGCGTGGCGGGCACCACCGGCTGGCACACCGAGCACCGCGGCGGGGGAGTGTTCCACGTACGGCCCACCGAACCCGGCACCGAACTCAAGCCGGGCGAACGGATCGTGATCACCTTCGCGGACGTCGTGGTCAACGAGGCGGCCGGCACGGCCACCCTCGGCATCGGCGAGACGACCGGTTCCGCCGGCGGAGCGCTGCGCGAGCGCGCCGGCGGCGGCAGGAAACTGGTCAAGGCACCCGCCGGCGCCATGCTGGAGGACTTCCGGCCCGACCGCACCATCGTGCCCAACGGCGAGACCGTCACCCTGACCTGGAAGTGCGTCGACGGACCGGACTACGAACTCTTCTACGGCGATCAGCGCGAAGTCGTGAACGGATACATCACCGACGGCAACGGCGAGTGGACGTCGCCGCCCCTGCACACGGCCACCGCCTTCATGCTGCTGGGCTCCACGGAGGAGGCCGGATCACCCGTCACCTACGGTCTGACCACCGCCGTGACCGTCGACGTGCCCGACCTGGAGGTCGGCAGCCTCGACGCCAACGGCGTCGTCCGGCTGTTCGGCCGGCCCCAGGAGGTCGCCGGCGGCACCACGAGCGGGACGTGGACGTACGCGGCCGACACCGACGGTGTGATCACCGGCTACATCAAGACCAACCAGAGCGGCGCGCCCGCCACCCTGAACGTCTTCGTCACGCCTCCGGACCTCAAACGGCAGAAGTTCGCCACCCAGTCCTGGGACGTCCGCGGCGGCACCGAGAACCAGGAGGCGAGCGTGCTGGTCCCGGTCCCGCGGGGCTCGACGGTGAGCGTGGTGCAGAAGACCGACGGCGGGGCCTTCACCGCCGCCCTGACGTGGTTCCCCTTCGGGACGGGACCGCTGCGCCCGATCGAGCAGTGAACAGCACCGCTCCGTCCACGACCGTCACGACCGTTTCACCGGCCCGGCATTCAGGAGAACCACAGCGATGAGCGAGACCCCCGGCACGACCGACCTCACCCCCGCGGGCATCAACGCGGCGTTCAGCGTCCCCGACTCGGGCGGTGCTCCGGCCGCCGTCTACATGCTCCGGGGCGGCTGGGCCGTCCACTACGACGCGGCGTCGACGGCTCCGCCGCAGCGCGGGAACACGCTCCGCGAGCTCTGGCCCCAGCTCCCGTCCGCCTACCTCGGCGGCGTCGACGCCACGTGCTCCACCGACACGCAGCGCGTCTACTTCTTCAAGGGCTCGACGTGCGTGCTCTACGACATCGCGAAGAACGAACCGGTGGGCGGCTCGGCCCCGGTGCAGATCGGCGACAAGTTCCCCGGCCTGGGCAAGGACGCACCCGACTTCACCCAGGGCGTGGACGCGGGCATGGCGGCGTCCGACGGCACGGTGTACCTGTTCCGCGGCGGCAGGTTCGTCAACTACGACCTGCAGACGGACGAGGTCCTGGAACAGGGCACGCTGGAGGAAGGCTGGGCGAACGCCGACTACCCCGACTCCGGGGTCTACGGCGGCGTCGCGGCCGCGTTCAACCACCCCGCCACCCGCAACGGCTACCTGATCGCCCCGGACGGCAAGCGTTACGCGGAGTGCGACACCGACCCCGACGCCCACCGCGTCACGTCCGGTACGAAGGCGCTGCGCGACCGCTGGCCCTACCGCACCTTCGTCGGCGTCGTCGACGACACCGCGGGCATCCTGTGGGTGTTCGACGCCGCCACGGGCCAGAAGATCCGGCAGACACAGGTCGGCTCCTACCCCGGCGGCGTCGCGATCTCCCCCGACGGGTTCCTCGCCCTGACGCCCATCAAGGCCACCAGCGGTACGAACGGCAGCCTCACCCTCGTCGACATCACCTCCGGCGCCCCGAAATCCGTGCCGCTGCAGGACCAGTGGCCGTACCGGGTGGCCGTCGCGCCCGACGGGTCAGCCGCCTGCGTCGCCACGGTCTTCGGCACGGCCGTCCACGTGGTTGACCCAACCAGCGGCGCCGTCCGCTCCGTCGAGATCGGCGAGGAGGCCTCCTGCGTCGTGGCCGCGCCCGACAGCAGCTGCTTCTACGTCAGCTGCCGGTCGGCCGGTGACGTGGCGGTCGTGGACCCGGTGACGGCGACGGTGACGCGCCGGTTCGACGGCGGATCGAAGCCGACGGAGCTCGCCCTGACCCCCGACGGCTCCGTGCTGGGCATCACCAACCCCTCCTCCGGCAGCAGCTTCGTGATGATCGCCCGGACGGTCGGCGGCGGGCAGCCCATCCCCGTCGGGGTCGGGCGGGACTTGATGGCGGTCGCCGCCTCGCCCGACTCGCAGCAGCTGTACTCCGTCGACCTGGACTCCAAGGTGAAGGTCATCGACATCCCGAGCGCGACCCACGTGGGCGACATCGCCGGCCTGCCGGACCGCCGGCTGTCGTCGGTCGCCGTGTCACCGGACGGACAGCACCTCTTCGTCACCGGCTACCTGGGCACGTCGGTGCAGAAACTGCCGGTCGGCGGCGGGGACCCGGTCGAATTCCCGCTGGGACTGACGCTGACCCAGTACGCGTACGTCACCGTCGCCCCCGCGTGGGGGTGAGCACGGCCATGACACCCCGACGCCTCGACGGCACCGGCACCTGCGTGCTCACCTACGACGTGGTGAGCCGGCCCAGTCCCATCCAGGTCTCTCAGGGATCGACGCCGAGCAAGGCGACCCTGTGGATCACCGTCACCAACCACCAGCAGAGCGCCGTCCACGTCGAATCGGTCCGGTTCACCTTTCCCGTGGGCACCGGGCCCGGCGACCTCAGTAACAATCCCGGCAGTGCGGATCCGCAGCAGGACGACGACGACAACAAAAAGTGGCGGTTCGAACTGGACGAGGACAACCCGGGATCGGCGGTGCTGACGCCCAAGCGTTCCGCGACCCTGCCGCCCGGAGGGCAACTGGACCTGGGGCTGGCCCACATCGAGATCAACGCGGCGGTCGGCACGAGCAAGCTGACCGTCGAGGAGCACATTAAGGACGCCCCGGACCCCGGGACCGGGGAATGGCCCCTGGCCAAGGTCCCCGCAGGCTTCACCACCGGCGACTTCCGGCCCGAGACGATCCTCGTCGGCAGCGGCACCCCGGCGGAGCTGACCTGGCGGGGCGATTCCCGGCCCGGGGCGACCTACACGATGCTGCACGACGGCGCACCGTGCGACGTCACCGAAGTCCGCTACTGGAAGTCCCCGCCCCTGCACCGCGACACCGCGTTCACGCTCGTGGTGGAGGTGACGGAGGGCGAAGACGCCGCCGAGTACGCGATGAGCACCATGGTCACGGTCGCCCGCCCCGACCTCGTCGTCAACGACCTCACCGTCACCGGGCACACCGTCCTCACCCGCATCTCCTCCGCCTTCGACCTCGGAGAGGCGACTGCACTCACCTACACCGCAGAGACCGACGGCTTCCTCGTCGGGCACGTCCGTGCCGACCAGGAGGTGCCCGACACCGAGGACCCGCCTCCCACACTGACGGTCACGGTCGCCCCGTCCGGGCGTACCGGCCACGTCACGAGCATCCAGTCCCGCCAGGCGGAACGGGCCCCCGGCGACCCCGGAAGCCGGCTCACCGCAGTCGTCCTCAAAGGCTCCACAGTCACCGTCGCACGCGCCGGCACCACCCCGAGCACGCACACCCTGACCTGGCTTCCCTTCGGCACCGGCGAGCTGAGGGAGGCTACTGGCGGGTGACGGCTCTGCGCAGGCGGGCGGCAAACGCCGGCCAAGCACGGTTCCCGGGCCGGCAGGGCCGGCCAGGGCCCCGGTGACGTGTCCATCGCGTCCCCGGGGCCCGGCTGCCCGGTTGCCGGGACCGGCTATCGCTTGGCCTGGCCCAGGCCGTCGCTCCGGTGGAGCCACAGGGTCGCGCCCGGGTCGACGTAGGGAGCGCGGGTGCGGGTGGTGTCGTGTCCGCACCGCAGGCTGACGGTTGTCGGGCCCGTGCTGGAGAAGGCGCCCTGGGCGGCGACCGTGGCCGCGTACACCCCGCTGCCCGCGCCCGTGGCGGCGTTGCCGATCATGCTGGTCGCTCCGCCGACAGGAGTCTCGCCCGCATACAGAGTGCAGCGGGTGTAGTCGCTCGGTTCCCAGCTGACCAGCGTCGCGTTGGAGGACAGCACCCACGAACCTGCGGGAACCGTCTCCGAGATCACCGTCGTGGGCGCCCCGCCCGTGGTGCTGAGCAGCACCCCGGACGAGGTCTGTCTGACCACGTCTTGCGAGGTCGTGAGGTGCCGTTCGGCGACGACGGAGGTGCGGTTCGTGCCCGCCGACGCGGACGAGGCCGTCAGGAGGCTGCCGGCCACGAGGCCGCCGATGCCCAGCACCGTCATCAGCTGGGAGGACTTCTTCATCGTTCCTGTTCCCTTCGCTCGGAGCGGGTGCTCGTCGTGGGTGCCTTGCACGCCACAGGATGCTGGAGCGGGGGGTGGAGGGACAGGAGGAGTCCGGCCGATCGCCGGAGGCGGCATTTCGCAACGGGAGAGGCTGACGCCTTGCGGTTCAGTCCGGGGCTGTTGTCGGCCGGTTCTTTGTACGAGTGGAGGGCCGGCGGCGCTGGAGGCCGTCGAGGAGGGCGTCGAGGGCGAGGTCGAAGCGAGCCTGGTGGTCCCGGGGGGTGCCGAGTCCTTCGGCGACGGCGGTGGCCAGTACGGGGAAGGCCGCGAGGCCGGGTGTGTCCTCGGTGCTCTGTCCGGGGTGGCCGGGGGTGTCTGCGGCCTCGGCGAGGCAGTGTCCGGTCACCAGCGTCGCGACGGAGTTGATGATGTGCAGTGCGTCGAGGGGTGGGATTCCGGCGCGTCCGAGTGCTGCCGCGGTGTCCTCCACCGCCTGCAGCGCAGCGGCCGAGCGCGCGGGTCGTGTGGCGATGAGCGGAATCACCCCGGGGTGGCGCAGCAGCTCGGCCCGGAAGGCGACGGCGAAGTCCCGCAGCCGCCCGGGCCATTGGCCGGCCGGTGAGTCGTTGTCCGGGCGTACCGCTGAGGTGACCAGTTCGACCAGGCCGTCCAGCAGAGCCGCTTTGTTCGGCAGGTAGTGGTAGAGCGACATCGCCTCGACGCCGAGCTCCGCGCCGAGCCGGCGCATGGACAGCTTGTCGATGCCGTCGCGGTCGGCGACGTCAAGGGCTGCGCGCAGCACCTTCTCCCGCGTCAGTCCTGTTCGTTTACCGGTCGGCTCCATCATGCGCTCCCTTGACTTTCCTTACGCCGTAAGGCGATAGTAACGGGCAACGCAGACTTACACCGTAAGGAAGGGGGGTCGGGGTGGACACCCGACAGAACAAGGCGCTGGTCAACAGCTTCTTCGCCGTACTCAACGAGGGCCGGCTCGAGGACCTCGGTGACTACCTGGCGGCCGATGTCGTCGACCACAACAAGGTCATTCACGGTGAGCCGGACGAGCCCGGCGCCGCTTTCGCCGCCATCGCCACGCAACTCCAGGCGCTGAAGCCCTACCGCGCCACGGTCGAGGAGCTCATCGCCGAGGGCGAGAAGGTCGTCGCCCGGATCACCCAGAGCGGCACCAGCTCCGGCACGCACCCGCGGATGCCCGTGCCCACCGGCCGCTCCTTCGAGAACGAGGCGATCTTCGTCTTCACCGTCGCCGACGGCCTCATCCGCGACATGCGCTGCGTCTCGGACCGACTCGGCCTCTTCCTCCAGCTCGGCTGGGACTGGCCCACCGCCGACTGAACAGCCGGGGCGTGCAGCCGCCGGCCGGCTCCTGCGTGATCGCCGCGGTCGTCTTGCCGCCGGACTGACCCGGTTCTGAGCCGAATCGAACCGGCGGAGGGGGCGGGACCGATCCGGATCGGTCCC
>NZ_PXWG01000050.1 GCF_003011965.1 Streptosporangium nondiastaticum | reverse complement strand
CGGCGCCGTTCTGCACGGCGTGCCGCCCACCCCGCTCGTCGCCGGGCTCAGCAGCGGCATCGGGCAGGAGACCGGGCAGCCGGGCGCCGTCCCGGGCGCGCGGGGCCGCGGCAAGGAGCCCGGCCCGGCGGCGGACCGCACCAGGAGCGCCGCCGACCGCACGCAGGGCGTCCCCGACCTCACCAAGGGCGTGCCGGACCTCACCAAGCCCGCGCCGGCCCCCGAGGCGGGCTCCGGCCTGCCCGCGCGCGCCGAGCAGCTCCAGCTCTCCGGCGACATCACCTACTCGCTGCCCACGCTCGACCTGCTGGAGCGGGGCGGGCCGGGCAAGGCGCGCAGCGCCGCGAACGACGCCATAGTGGCCGCGCTGACCAACGTCTTCTCGGAGTTCAAGGTCGACGCCGCCGTCACCGGCTTCACCCGCGGCCCGACAGTCACGCGCTACGAGGTGGAGCTGGGCCCGGCCGTCAAGGTCGAGCGCATCACCGCCCTCGCCAAGAACATCGCCTACGCCGTCGCCAGCCCGGACGTGCGCATCATCTCCCCGATCCCGGGCAAGTCCGCCGTGGGCATCGAGATCCCGAACACCGACCGGGAGATGGTCAACCTCGGGGACGTGCTCCGCCTGGCCGACGCCGCGGGCGACGACCACCCGATGCTCGTCGCGCTCGGCAAGGACGTCGAGGGCGGCTACGTGATGGCCAACCTGACGAAGATGCCGCACATCCTCGTCGCGGGCGCCACCGGCTCCGGCAAGTCCTCGTGCATCAACTGCCTCATCACCTCCCTGATGGTGCGGGCGACGCCCGACGACGTCCGCATGGTGCTCGTCGACCCCAAGCGCGTGGAGCTGACCGCCTACGAGGGCATCCCGCACCTGATCACCCCGATCATCACCAACCCCAAGCGCGCGGCCGAGGCCCTGCAGTGGGTCGTCCGCGAGATGGACCTGCGCTACGACGACCTGGCGGCCTTCGGCTTCCGGCACATCGACGACTTCAACGCGGCCGTGCGGGCGGGCAAGGTCACTCCTCCGGAGGGCAGCGGACGCGAGCTCTCCCCGTACCCCTATCTGCTGGTCATCGTCGACGAGCTGGCGGACCTGATGATGGTCGCCCCGCGCGACGTCGAGGACTCGATCGTGCGCATCACCCAGCTCGCGCGCGCCGCCGGCATCCACCTCGTCCTGGCCACCCAGCGGCCGTCCGTCGACGTCGTCACCGGTCTGATCAAGGCGAACGTGCCCTCCCGGCTCGCCTTCGCCACCTCCTCGCTCGCCGACAGCCGCGTCATCCTCGACCAGCCGGGCGCCGAGAAGCTGATCGGCAAGGGTGACGGCCTCTTCCTGCCGATGGGCGCGGGCAAGCCCGTCCGTATGCAGGGCGCCTTCGTCACGGAGGCCGAGGTCGCGGCCGTCGTGCAGCACTGCAAGGACCAGATGGCGCCCGTCTTCCGGGACGACGTCACCGTGGGCACCGCGAAGAAGCGGGAGATCGACGAGGAGATCGGCGACGACCTGGACCTGCTGTGCCAGGCCGCGGAGCTGGTCGTCTCCACCCAGTTCGGGTCGACCTCGATGCTGCAGCGCAAACTGCGTGTGGGATTCGCGAAGGCGGGCAGACTCATGGACCTGATGGAGTCGCGGGGCATCGTGGGCCCGAGCGAGGGCTCCAAGGCCCGCGACGTCCTCGTCAAGCCCGATGAGCTGGACGCTGTGCTCGCGGTGATCCGTGGGGACGGCGGGGTCTGACGGGGCCTGAGTTTCCTGCCCAACCGTTTCTCTCGGCGGCGTGTCGAGTTGAGAAAGGGGGGCGGTGCGATGTCCCACCGTCGGCGCCGCAGAATCATCTGATGGCGTACAAAGTCCGGCTTCCGGCTTGCCCGCGGCTTTCGTATCCCCCCTAGACTGAACTCCCAGCAGGTGGCTACACGCTCGAAAGGCGCCCACGTGTCCATCGGCAACTCCTCCGCAGACGGCGGGGACATCCCCGCAGACGACCGGCCGTCGATCGGCCGGGTCCTCCAGCAGGCCCGTATCAGCGCCGGACTGACCGTCGACGAGGTCAGTTCCACCACCCGCGTACGCATCCCGATCCTGCACGCGATCGAGCAGGACGACTTCTCCCGCTGCGGCGGCGACGTCTACGCACGTGGGCACATCCGCACCCTCGCGGTCACCGTCGGCCTCGATCCGGCCGAGCTGATCGCGCGCTACGACGCCGAGCGCGGCGGGCGCCCCGCGCCGACCCCCGCGGCACCCCTCTTCGACGCCGAGCGCATCCGCCCCGAGCCCCGCCGGCCCAACTGGACGGCGGCGATGGTCGCCGCGATCGTGGCCGTCGTCGGCTTCGTCGGCTTCACGCTCTTCAACGGCGGCTCCCAGGGTTCGGGCGGCTCCGTCGCCGCGGAATCGCCCTCCGCCAAGCCGCCCGCCTCGCCGAGCAAGAAGCCGCCGTCCGGCAAGCCGGCCGACCCCAAGCGGGAGCCCGGCGGCGGAGCCATCGCCGGCGTCCCGGCCAACAAGGTCACGGTCAAGCTCGCCGCCGAGAACGGCCAGACCTGGATGTCCGCGAAGGACCACAACGGCCGGCTGCTGGAGGAGGGCGTCCTCAAGCAGGGCGAGGCCAAGACCTTCACCGACCCCACCCGGATCGATCTCGTCCTCGGCAATGCGGGCGCCGTTCGGCTGTTCGTGAACGGCAAGGAGGTCAAGAACGTCGGAGACAACGGCCAGGTGCAGCGCCTCAGCTACACCAAGGGCGACCCCGTAGCGGGCTGACCTGCGGCGGAGAGCGGTCACAGACAACCGGAGGGCACCTCTCCGGGTGATCGTTCTCTCGTGCCCCCGCGGCCCCGCCCGGGCACTCGGCAGCGGATGCGGCCCCGGGACAAAGTAGGCTGAGCCCTATGCCCGAACGCCGTACCGTCGCTCTTGTCACACTTGGCTGCGCCCGTAACGAGGTGGACTCGGAGGAGCTGGCAGGCCGCTTGGCGGCGGATGGCTGGGACCTCGTGGAGGACGCCGCCGACGCCGACGTGGCCGTCGTCAACACCTGCGGCTTCGTCGAAGCCGCGAAGAAGGACTCCGTCGACGCCCTGCTGGAGGCCAACGACCTCAAGGATCATGGTCGTACGCAGGCCGTCGTGGCCGTCGGCTGCATGGCCGAGCGGTACGGCAAGGAGCTCGCCGACGCGCTGCCCGAGGCCGACGGCGTGCTCGGCTTCGACGACTACGCCGACATCTCCGACCGGCTCCAGACCATCCTCTCCGGCGGCGTCCACGCCTCCCACACCCCGCGCGACCGCCGCAAGCTGCTGCCGATCAGCCCCGCGGAGCGGCAGAGCGCCGAGGTGGCCCTGCCCGGCCACGCCCAGGACGCCCAGGAAAGCGCCCCCGCCGACCTGCCCGAGGGCGTGGCGCCGGCCTCCGGGCCGCGCGCGCCGCTGCGCCGCCGGCTGGAGACCAGCCCCGTCGCGTCCGTGAAGCTCGCCTCCGGCTGCGACCGGCGCTGCTCCTTCTGCGCCATCCCGTCCTTCCGCGGCTCCTTCATCTCCCGCCGCCCCTCCGACGTGCTCGGCGAGACGCGCTGGCTCGCGGAGCAGGGCGTCAAGGAGATCATGCTGGTCTCGGAGAACAACACCTCCTACGGCAAGGACCTCGGGGACATCCGCCTGCTGGAGACGCTGCTGCCCGAGCTGGCGGCCGTCGACGGCCTGGAGCGCATCCGGGTCAGCTACCTGCAGCCCGCGGAGATGCGCCCGGGGCTGATCGACGTGCTGACCTCCACCGAGAAGGTCGCGCCCTACTTCGACCTGTCCTTCCAGCACTCCGCCCCCGGCGTGCTGCGCGCCATGCGCCGCTTCGGCGACACCGACCGCTTCCTGGAGCTGCTGGAGACGATCCGCTCCAAGGCCCCGCAGGCCGGCGCCCGCTCCAACTTCATCGTCGGTTTCCCCGGCGAGACCGAGGACGACGTCGCTGAGCTGGAACGTTTCCTGACCGGGGCCCGCCTCGACGCCATCGGCGTCTTCGGCTACTCCGACGAGGACGGCACCGAAGCGGCCACGTACGAGAACAAGCTCGACCCCGAGACCGTCGCCGAGCGCCTCGCGCACATCTCCCGGCTCGCCGAGGAGCTGACCGCGCAGCGCGCCGAGGAGCGGATCGGAGAGACCATTGAGGTGATGGTCGACCGCGTGGACGAGGAGGACGGCGTCGTCGGCCGGGCCGCCCACCAGGCGCCCGAGACCGACGGGCAGGTCCTGCTCGGCACCCGCCCGGAGCTCGTCCCCGGCCGTATGGTCGTGGCGAAGGTGGTGGCGAGCGAGGGCGTCGACCTCATCGCCGAACCGCTCGGCGACGGAGGGTGTACCGAGGAGGCGGGCAGATGACCGGAGTCCCGGCCTCCGCCACCGGAGGCCATGCCCCGGCGGCAGCCGCACGGCCGGCCGGGCTGTGGAACATCGCCAACATCCTCACCATGGTGCGGCTGCTGCTCGTGCCGGGGTTCGTCCTGCTCATGCTGCACAACGGCGGCTACGACCCGGCCTGGCGCTCCTTCGCCTGGGCCGCCTTCGCCGTCGCCATGATCACCGATCTGTTCGACGGCCACCTGGCCCGGACGTACAACCTGGTCACGGACTTCGGCAAGATCGCCGACCCGATCGCGGACAAGGCGATCATGGGTGCGGCGCTGATCTGCCTGTCCGCGCTGGACGACCTGCCCTGGTGGGTCACCGGCGTGATCCTCTTCCGCGAGATCGGCATCACGCTGATGCGGTTCTGGGTGATCAAGCACGGCGTCATCCCGGCCAGCCGCGGCGGCAAGATGAAGACCCTCGCCCAGGGGGTCGCCGTGGGCATGTACATCCTCGCGCTGACCGGCCTGCTGGCCACCGCCCGCTTCTGGGTGATGGCCGTGGCGGTGGTGCTGACGGTGGCGACCGGGCTCGACTACGTGCGGCAGGCCGTCGTCCTGCGGCGGGCCGGACGGGCCGCGGGGGCCGTGGGCCGATGAGTGCGGCGAGCGACACGTGCGCCCTGACGGCATCGGCGGTCCTGGCCGCCCTGGTGGCGCGCGGTGAGACCGTGGCCGCCGCCGAGTCGCTCACCGGAGGGCTGGTCGCGGCCGGGCTGACCGCTGCGCCGGGCGCCTCCCGCGCGGTGCGCGGCTCGGTCACCGCGTACGCCACCGAGGTCAAGGCCGGCGTGCTGGGCGTCGAGGAGGAGCTGCTCGGCGAGCGCGGCGCCGTCGACGGCGCCGTCGCCCGGCAGATGGCCCGCGGCGTGCGGAAGCTGCTGGGCGCCGACTGGGGGCTCGCGACGACCGGCGTCGCCGGTCCCGACGCCCAGGACGGCAAGCCCGTGGGGACGGTCTTCGTGGCCGCCGCGGGACCGGGCGGCCGGACGCGGGTGCGGGAGCTGGCGCTGAACGGCGACCGGTCCCGGATCCGGTCGGAAAGCGTCCGGGCGGTGCTGGAACTGCTGCTGAACGAACTGACGGAAAACGTGGGCGCAAAGGATACGGAACACAACGGGGGGAATGGATGTTTGCAGCCCTGAGTGAACACGACATAGCTCCCCGCACGGCCGGAGCCCGAGGCGGTACGGTGGGGCGTGAAGGATCCGGATCCGCGGTCCAAGGAGGGAGCCACCGATGATTCTGCTCCGTCGCCTGCTGGGTGACGTGCTGCGTCGGCAGCGCCAGCGCCAGGGCCGCACTCTGCGCGAGGTCTCCTCATCCGCCCGGGTCTCGCTCGGTTACCTCTCCGAGGTCGAGCGGGGGCAGAAAGAGGCGTCCTCCGAGCTTCTCTCCGCAATCTGCGACGCTCTGGACGTACGGATGTCCGAGGTCATGCGCGAGGTCAGCGATGAACTGTCGCTCGCCGAGCTGGCGCAGTCGGCAGCGGCGAGCGAGCCGGTACCCGCGCCGATGCGGCCGATGTTCAATGCGGTGTCCGTGACGTCCGTGACGGGCGTGCCGGGGGAGCGAGTGACGATCAAGGCTCCCGCCGAGGCCGTGGACGTGGTCGCGGCCTGACAGGCGTTATCCATGAAATCCCGGTCGGATGTCCGACCGGGATTTCGTGTTTCCGCAGCCACCCGATTTGTGGTGGTGTGCGATGGCGGGGTGGCGGGAAGGCGGATAAAAAGACGAACAACATGGAACAAACGGGCTGAACCACTGAGATGGGGAGATTCTGGATGTCTGTCGTCAAGAGCTCGCTGCCCGAGCACGACCGCAAGACCGTCGGAGACGCCCTCCAGGGCGCCCTGGTCGACCTCGTGGACCTCTCGCTGGTGGCCAAGCAGGTGCACTGGACCGTCGTGGGCCCGCGCTTCCGCTCCATCCACCTCCAGCTGGACGAGGTCGTGGCGAGCGCCCGCCTGCACGCCGACACCGTCGCCGAGCGCGCCTCCGCCCTCGGCATCGCGCCGGACGGCCGCGCCGAGACCGTCGCGAAGACCAGCGGCATCGACCCGGTCGGCGGCGGCTGGTGCAGGGACACCGAGGCCGTGCAGACCCTCGTCTCCGCGCTCGGCGCCGTGATCACCCGCATGAGGGAGCGCATCCGTGCCACCGAGGAGCCGGACCCGGTCACCCAGGACCTCCTGATCGGGCTGACCGGCGACCTCGAGAAGCACCACTGGATGTTCCAGGCGGAGAACGCCTGAGCGCGCCAGGAGCGCCCGGGGCCCTTTCGCACGGGGCTCTCTCCGGTGGCGGCCGCGCCCCGGCCGCGCTCTCCTGGGGGCATGGAAGAGCACCCGGTGATCCGCTTCACGAATGAGCTGATGGTGCTCACGGACCTCGACCAGACGACAGCCGGGGCCTTCGTACGCCGGGTGTACCAGGAGGGCACCCACGAGGGGGAGCAGCGGCTGATGGCCGACCTGCACCAGCGCGACCGCAGGATCACGGAGCTGGAGCAGGAACTGGCGGGACTGCGGGGCGAGGGCCCCGGCTGACGGCGGACCCGGTCCCGGGCGCCGGCCCGGCCGCGGACCGCCTGCCGGTCGTGGGTGCTGCAGGGCGCGTACGGGTCCGCAGCGCGCCGCCGGGGGTTTCCGGTGCGCTCTGCCACGTCCGGGGGGAGCCGGTCTAGCGTCGGCCGAAGGAGGCAGCCATGGTCCGGCGTGAACTCTGGGGCTGCCGCAGGCCGTACGCCCTGCTGGGGCGGGTGACAGCACTCGTCGCCGGCGGTGTGTGGTGGTGGGCGCTGCTGCGCCTGCTCACGCAGCCGGGGCGGCTCGCGGCCGTCGACGGGCTCGTCCTCGCGGGCGGCTGGGGGCTGAGCCTGCTGCCGGTGCACTGCGCCCCCCGGCGGCGGCGCCCGGCCGGGGAGAACTGGGGTGGACGCCTGCGCAAGCTGAGGGATTCACTCGTTCGGATTAATCGTCCCCACGGCCCGGCGTCCCCGCGGGACCCGGGCCGGGCTGACAGCGGGGGCACCAGTACGTGACGCGCTCACGGCCCGCGTCCCCCTGCCCGGCCGTGCGCAGCGGCGTCCCGCAGCGGCGGCAGGGCCGGCCCGCGCGGCCGTACACCCACACGCGGTGGTCGTGGCGGGGGTCGCCCGTGGTGATGCGGGCGGCACGCGACTTGTTGGCCTCCAGGAGCTTCCTGGCGAGGGCGGGCAGGCGCTCGGGCGCCGGGACGTCGCGGACCGGGAGCCAGGGGGAGAGCCGCAGCATGAAGCAGAGCTCGGACTTGTAGACGTTGCCGATGCCGGCGAGGTTGCGCTGGTCGAGCAGGGCCTCGCCGACGGGGCGGCCGGGGTCGGCGAGCAGCCGGCGCAGCGCCTCCTGCGCGTCCCAGCCGGGGCCCAGGAGATCCGGGCCGAGGTGGCCGACCGCGGTGTGCTCGTCGGCGGTGCGGAGCAGCTCCAGGACGGGGAGGCGGTAGCCCACGGCCGTGCGGTCGGCGGTGGCCAGCACGGCGCGGATCTGGTGCCCGGGGCCGCCGCTCCAGCGCTCACCGGTGGCGTACACGCGCCAGGCGCCGTCCATCCGCAGGTGCGAGTGGAGCGTGAGGCCGCCTTCCAGGCGCGTGAGCAGGTGCTTGCCGCGCGGGAGGACCTCGGTGACCCGGCGGCCCGTGAGGTCCACGGTGGCGAGCGCGGGGACGCGCAGGTCGGAGCGGACGAGCGGGCCGCCGGTCAGGGCGCGGCCGAGCTCGCGCGCGGTGCGCCAGACCGTGTCTCCTTCGGGCATGTGCTCCTCCGTCCGTCCTCCCGCTGTCTCCGTCGGCTTCCGGCTCAGGGCGCGCGCAGACGCAGGCCCTTGGGCGTGGCGTGGAAGCCCGCCGCCTCCAGCAGCGGCCCCAGGGGGGACGAGAGGGCGGAGGTGCCGTTGACGCGCTCGACCGTGACGGTGCCGAGCGCGCCCGCCCGGGCGGCTCCGGCCAGTGCCTCGGCGGCCTCGCGCAGCCCCGGGTCGTCCGCGCCGGCCGTCTCGGCGCCCTCCTGCTGAGGCCAGGCGAGCAGGGTCTTGCCGCCGCGCTCCATGTAGAGCGCGAGGGCGCCGTCGAGGAGGACGACCAGGGAGCCCGCCTTGCGCCCCGGCTTGTGGGCCGCCCCGGCGGGCGGCTCGGGCCAGGAGAGGGCCGCGCCGTAGGCGTTGGCGGGGTCGGCGGCGGCCAGGACGACGGCCCGGCTGCGGCGGGGGGCGGCCGACGGGGCCTCCCAGGGAGCCCCGGGCGCCTCGGCCGGGGCGCCCGCGGCGCGGTCGCGGGCCGTGCTCGCGGCCCGCAGCCTGTCGACGGCGCCGTCCATGGCGAACTGCGCGGCGCCCAAGCCCTCCACCACGTACCCGCGCCGGGCCTGGCCGCTCTCTTCGAAGACGGACAGCACGCGGTACGCCGCGGAGAAGCCGCCTTCGAGGCCCTCGGCGGCCACGGCCCCCCGGGTGACCACGCCGTGCCGGTCGAGGAGCGTGCGGGCCAGGGCGTGGGCGCGGTGCGTCGGGTCGGGCTCGTGGGCCGGCAGCAGGGACCAGCGGCCCGCGACCGTCGGCGGCCCGCTGCGCGAGGCGGTCGGCGTGGTGGGCAGGCCGCCGCGGGCCGTGAAGGAGCCGTAACGGCCGCGCGGGACCGCGCGCTTGGCGCGGTGCGCCGTCGAGCCCGCCGTCCGCCCCGAGCCGAGGAGGGCGCGGAGCGGGGCGAGGGTGTCGTTGGTGAGCCGCCCGGACCACGCGAGGTCCCAGACGGCGTCCGCGATCTGCGGCTCCGTGCCGTCGGGGACGGCGGCGCGGACCCGCTCGGCGATCTGACGGAAGAACAGGCCGTAGCCCCCGGAGAGCGCTTCGAGGACCGCCTGGTGCAGCGGCGAGAGCTCCAGCGGGTGCGGGGCGGGCAGCAGGAGCGGGGCCGCGTCGGCGAGGAGCAGCGACACCCAGCCGTCCTTGCCGGGGAGGGCGCCCGCGCCGGCCCACACGACTTCGCCCGCCGCGGTGAGCTCGTCGAGCATCGCCGGGGTGAAGTCCCGTACGCGGCCGGGCAGCACCAGCTTCTCCAGGGCCGACGCCGGGACCGGCGCTCCCTGCAGCTGCTCGACGGCGCGCAGCAGCCCGTCCACGCCGCGCAGGCTGTGCGTGCCGACGTGCTGCCACTGAGGGAGGAACGCCGCCAGCGCGGTGGGTGGGACGGGCTCCAGCTCGTGCCGCAGCGCGGCGAGGGAGCGGCGGCGGAGCCTGCGCAGCACCGCGGCGTCGCACCACTCCTGGCCGATCCCGGAGGGGTGGAACTCGCCCTGGACGACGCGGCCGGCGGCCATGAGGCGCTGCAGCGCGCCGTCGGTGACGGCGGTGCCCAGGCCGAAGTGCGCCGCCGCCCCGGCGGAGGTGAAGGGGCCGTGGGTGCGGGCGTAGCGGGCGAGGAGGTCGCCCAGCGGGTCCTTGACGGGCTCGGTGAAGGCCTCGGGGACGCCCACGGGGAGCGCTGTGCCGAGGGCGTCGCGCAGCCGTCCCGCGTCCTCCACGGCGGCCCAGTGGTCCTCTCCGGCGATCCGTACGCGGATGGCGCGGCGGGCCTCCGCGAGCTCCCGCACCCAGGCCGGTTCGGCGCCGCGCGCCGCCAGCCCGGCGTCGGTCAGCGGGCCGAGGAGGCGCAGCAGGTCGGCGACGCTCTCCGGGTCCTTGGCCCGCCGGTCGTCCGTGAGCCACTGCAGCTCGCGCTCCAGGTCGGCCAGGACCCCGGCGTCGAGGAGCTCGCGCAGCTCGGCCTGGCCCAGGAGCTCGGCCAGCAGCCGCGAGTCCAGGGACAGTGCGGCGGCGCGGCGCTCCGCGAGCGGCGAGTCGCCCTCGTAGAGGAACTGGGCGACGTAGCCGAAGAGCAGCGAGCGGGCGAACGGCGACGGCTCGGGGGTGGTGACCTCCACCAGCCGGACGCGACGGGCCTCGATGTCGCCCATGAGCTCGGTGAGGCCGGGGACGTCGAAGACGTCCTGGAGGCACTCGCGCACGGCCTCCAGGATGATCGGGAACGAGCCGAACTCGCTCGCCACCTGCAGCAGCTGCGCGGCGCGCTGGCGCTGCTGCCACAGCGGGGTGCGCTTGCCCGGATTGCGGCGGGGCAGCAGCAGGGCGCGGGCGGCGCACTCGCGGAAGCGCGAGGCGAACAGGGCGGAGCCGCCCACCTGGTCGGTGACGATGCCGTCGATCTCGCCCTTGTCGAAGGTGACGTCCGCGGCGCCGACGGGCGACTGCTCGCCGTCGTACTCCGTGCCCCGGCCGGCGGGGTCGGCGTCGAGCAGGTCGAGGCCCATGAGGTCGGCGTCGGGCAGCCGCAGCACGATGCCGTCGTCCGCGTGCATCACCTGGGCGTCCATGCCGTACCGCTCGGCGAGCCGGGCGCCCAGGGCGAGCGCCCAGGGGGCGTGCACCTGTGCGCCGAAGGGCGAGTGGACCACGACGCGCCAGTCGCCCAGCTCGTCGCGGAAGCGCTCCACGACGATGGTCCGGTCGTCCGGGACGTGCCCGCACGCCTCGCGCTGCTCGCGCAGGTAGGCCAGGACGTTGTCCGCCGCCCAGGTGTCGAGCCCGGCGGCCGTCAGCCGCTCGCGGGCGGCGTCCGGGGCGGAGGAGCCCACCTCGCGCAGGAACGCGCCCAGGGCCCGCCCCAGTTCGAGGGGGCGGCCCAGCTGGTCGCCCTTCCAGAAGGGCAGTCGTCCGGGGACGCCGGGGGCGGGGGTGACGAGGACCCTGTCGCGCGTGATGTCCTCGATCCGCCACGAGGTGGTGCCCAGGGTGAAGACGTCGCCCACGCGGGACTCGTAGACCATCTCCTCGTCCAGCTCGCCGACCCGGCGCCCGCCCTTGGCGCCGTCCTTGGAGTCGGCTCCGGCCAGGAAGACGCCGAACAGGCCGCGGTCGGGGATGGTGCCGCCGGAGGTGACGGCCAGCCGCTGCGCGCCCGGGCGCCCCGTGACCGTGCCGGCCACGCGGTCCCACACCAGGCGCGGGCGCAGCTCCGCGAAGGCGTCGGACGGATACCGCCCGGCGAGCATGTCGAGCACCGCCGTGTAGGCGGACTCGGGCAGCGAGGCGAACGGGGCGGCCCGCCGCACCAGGGCCAGGAGCTCCTCCACGTCCCAGGCGTCGACGGAGACCATGGCGACGATCTGCTGCGCCAGGACGTCCAGCGGATTGGCGGGCACCCGCAGCGACTCGATGGACCCCGAGCGCATCCGCTCGGTGACCACGGCCGCCTGCACCAGGTCTCCCCGGTACTTGGGGAAGACGACGCCCGTGGACACGGCGCCGACCTGGTGGCCGGCACGGCCCACGCGTTGCAGCCCGGAGGCGACCGACGGCGGCGACTCGACCTGGACGACCAGGTCCACCGCGCCCATGTCGATGCCCAGCTCCAGGCTGGACGTCGCGACGACGGCGGGCAGCCGGCCCGCCTTGAGGTCCTCCTCGACCAGGGCGCGCTGCTCCTTGGAGACCGAGCCGTGGTGCGCGCGGGCGAGGACCGGCGGCGCTCCCTTGGCCGCGCCGGACTCGGCCATCAGCTCGGCGGGGGAGTGGTGCTCGGGCAGGGACTCGCCGGTGGCGCGCTCGTAGGCGATCTCGTTCAGCCGGTTGCACAGCCGCTCGGCCAGGCGGCGGGAGTTGGCGAAGACGATGGTGGAGCGGTGCGCCTGGACGAGATCGGCGATGCGCTCCTCCACATGGGGCCAGATCGACGGCTTGTCCTTGCCCTCCCCGCCGTCCTGCACCGGCGAGGCGCCCAGCTCGCCCAGGTCCTGCACCGGGACGACCACCGACAGGTCGAACTCCTTGCCGGACGGCGGCTGGACGATCTCCACCCGCCGCTGCGGCGAGAGGTAGCGGGCCACCTCGTCCACCGGACGGACCGTCGCGGACAGGCCGATGCGCCGGGCGGGGCGGGGCAGCAGGGCGTCGAGCCGCTCCAGGGACAGGGCGAGGTGCGCGCCCCGCTTGGTGCCGGCGACGGCATGCACCTCGTCGAGGATGACCGTCTCCACGCCCGCCAGTGCGTCCCTGGCGGCGGACGTGAGCATCAGGAACAGCGATTCGGGCGTCGTGATGAGGATGTCCGGCGGCCGGTTGACGAGCGCGCGGCGCTCGGCCGGCGGGGTGTCGCCGGAGCGGATCCCGACGCGCACCTCCGGCTCGGGCAGCCCCAGCCGGACGGCCGCCTGCCGGATGCCGGTCAGCGGGCTGCGGAGGTTGCGCTCCACGTCGACCGCGAGGGCCTTGAGCGGGGACACGTAGAGCACCCGGCAGCGCTTCTTGGGCTCGGCCGGCGGCGGGCTGCTCGCCAGCCGGTCCAGCGAGGCGAGGAAGGCGGCGAGGGTCTTGCCGGACCCCGTCGGCGCGACCACCAGGACGTCCGACCCCTCCCCGATCGCGCGCCAGGCCCCGGCCTGCGCCGCCGTGGGCGCGCTGAAGGCCCCCGTGAACCAGGCACGGGTCGCCGGGGAGAACCCCGCGAGAGCCCCGCCCCCATCCGCCGCCGCACCGGCCGCCGTCTCGTCCGCCATGCCACCCATCGTGCACCGCGCCACTGACAATGCCCCGGACCCGCAGGTCAGTCCTGGTGGGGGCGGGCGCATGGGGCGGTGGCGGCCGCGCGCACGAGGCGCCGGTCGCGGACGGGGCGGTGGTGATCGGACGGGCGCCCGGGCAGGGCGCGGGCGTCACACGGCGCGGTCGTAGGCGCGCAGCGTCAGCAGTGCGGTGAGGGTCACCATCGGCCGGCACTCCAGACGGGTGCCGGGCGCCCACTCGCGCCAGCGGACCGGCCAGCCGCCGTCCTCCTGCTGCGAGGCGGCCAGGAAGTCCAGCGACCGCTCCATCTCGGCGTCGGTGAACCAGGAGCGGGCCGACGAGTCCGGGGTGGGCGCGAAGTCGTGCGGGTAGTGGTGCTCGCCCGGGGCGTAGCCCTCCGGGACGGGGTAGTCGGCCACCCGCGCGGGGTCCAGGACCGCCAGCCGCTGCTCCCGGACGACCCGGCCCAGCCGCTCGGCCGCCGCCTGCGCCCGCCGCCGGTCCGGCGCCCCGTCCAGGAAGGCGACCGCCGCGGACACCTCGTACGGGTGAGTCCTCGCGCCGCTCCCGAGGGCCTCCACCGCGGCCCAGCAGAAGTCGGTGGCCCGGAAGAGCCACGCGTGCCACACCTCGTTGCGGTGCAGCAGGCCCACCACGGGGCCGGTGGCCAGGAGGTCGCTCGGCGGGTCGTCCACCACGGGGGTCCACGGGGCCGCCGGGTAGCCGCGCAGCGAGGGGTGGAGCGCGGGCAGCGCGCCGTCGGGGGTGGAGACGGCCGTCAGGTAGCGGCAGACGCGCTCCATGCGCCGGTCGGCGCAGCGGCCGATCTCGTCGAGGACGCGCAGGGCGTGGGCGGTGTGCAGCGGCTGGCTCACGGGGCCGCGCAGGTCCGGCTCCAGGGCGAAGCCGTAGCCGCCGTCCTCGCCGAGATAGGCGGTCAGGGCCGCCTCCACGGCGTCGGGGCCGCCGTCCAGGAAATGAAAGGCGAATCTCCGCTGCTCCAGGACGCGGGCGGTGAGCCAGATGAACTGTTCGGCACGGACTGCGGGGGATGTTCCGGATCGGGCCATGCACCGACCGTAGGCCGGAAAACGGCCCCGGTCAGCGGCTCGTGGCGGGCTGCACCCTCAGGGGCGGGATACTGGGCGCATGCGGTTGACGGTTTTCTGGCAGCGGATGGCGAATCATTTCGGCGCGGCGTACGCCGACTCCTTCGCGCGCGATCACGTGATGTCCGAGCTGGGCGGGAGGACGGTGCACCAGGCGCTGGACGCCGGCTGGAACGCCAAGGACGTGTGGCGCGCGGTGTGCCGGGCGATGGAGATCCCCGACGACAGACGCTGACGTGCCGCGCCGCCGCCACGGGATTCCGCTTTTCTGCTTCGCCCCGTAGGCCACACTTGCGGCGTGGCAGACGACCCCGTTCCGGAAGAACCCGTCCCACCCGCCCCGCCGCCTCGCCCCGGCCCCGCCGCCGGCATGCCGCCCTGGCTGCTCCGCGCCATGGTGTCGGCGCTCGCCCTGGTCGCCTGCTTCATGCTGGCGGTCTGGGCCTTCCAGCAGCTGGTCGGGCTGCTGCTGAACATCCTGATCGCCTTCTTCCTCGCCCTGGCCATCGAGCCGGCCGTGGCCCGGCTGTCCGCCCGCGGCATGCGCCGCGGCCTCGCGACGGGACTGGTCTTCCTCGCCGTCACCGTCGTCGTCGCGGGCTTCTTCGCCCTGCTCGGCTCGATGCTCGCCGACCAGATCGTGACCATGGTCGAGAACTTCCCCTCGTACCTGGACGCGGTCATCAAGTGGGTCAACCGGGTGTTCCACACGAGCCTGTCCCGGGTGCAGGTCCAGGAGAGCCTGCTGCGCTCGGGCTGGCTGCAGCGGTACGTGAAGAGCAGCGCCAGCGGCGTCCTGGACGTCTCGGCCACCGTCCTGGGCGGGCTGTTCCAGCTGCTGACCGTGGTGCTGTTCTCGTTCTACTTCGCGGCGGACGGGCCCCGGCTGCGCCGGGCCCTGTGCTCCGTGCTGCCGCCCCGCCGGCAGGCCGAGGTGCTGCGCGCCTGGGAGCTCGCCGTCGCCAAGACCGGCGGCTACATCTACTCGCGCGCCCTCATGGCACTGATCTCCGGCATCGCCCACTACGTGCTGCTCGTGATCCTGGGGGTGCCCTACGCGCCCGCCCTCGCGATCTGGGTGGGCTTCGTCTCCCAGTTCATCCCGACGATCGGCACCTACCTCGCGGGCGCCCTGCCCGTGCTGCTGGCCTTCACGGTGGACCCCTGGTACGCGGTCTGGGTGCTCGGCTTCGTCGTGGTCTACCAGCAGTTCGAGAACTACGTGCTGCAGCCGCGCATCACCGCCAGGACCGTCGACATCCACCCCGCCGTCGCCTTCGGCTCGGTGGTCGCGGGCGCCGCCCTGCTCGGTGCGGTGGGGGCGCTGGTGGCCATTCCGGCGACGGCGACGCTGCAGGCGTTCCTCGGCGCGTACGTGCGGCGGTACGAGGTATTGGCGGCGCCGCCCGGTCCGCCGGGAGCCGCGACGGGCCCGGAGTGGCGCGCTTGACAGCAAAATCGAACATCCATTCTTATGGGTTCCCCGGCGCTGTGGAGCCGTGTGCGGAACCGCTTCCCGGGCCCCTCCGTGGGCCGGGTTATCCACAGGCCGGAGCGACGCCCGGGCGCATTGTCAGTGGCAGGCGTTAGCGTCGTGGACGTGAAGCGATCGACTCAAGCAAACCGGGTGGAACCCATGGCAGGCACCGACCGCGAGAAGGCGCTGGACGCCGCGCTCGCACAGATTGAACGGCAATTCGGCAAGGGCGCCGTGATGCGCCTCGGAGAGCGGCCGAACGAGCCGATCGAGGTCATCTCCACCGGGTCGACCGCTCTCGACGTCGCCCTCGGCGTCGGCGGGCTCCCGCGCGGCCGCGTGGTGGAGATCTACGGCCCGGAGTCCTCCGGTAAGACGACCCTGACCCTGCACGCCGTGGCCAACGCCCAGCGCGCCGGCGGCACGGTGGCCTTCGTGGACGCCGAGCACGCCCTCGACCCCGAGTACGCCAGGAAGCTCGGCGTCGACATCGACAACCTGATCCTGTCCCAGCCGGACAACGGCGAGCAGGCCCTGGAGATCGTCGACATGCTGGTGCGCTCCGGCGCGCTCGACCTGATCGTGATCGACTCCGTGGCGGCCCTGGTGCCGCGCGCGGAGATCGAGGGCGAGATGGGCGACTCGCACGTGGGTCTCCAGGCCCGTCTGATGAGCCAGGCGCTCCGGAAGATCACCAGCGCGCTCAACCAGTCCAAGACCACCGCGATCTTCATCAACCAGCTCCGCGAGAAGATCGGCGTGATGTTCGGCTCCCCGGAGACCACGACCGGTGGCCGGGCGCTGAAGTTCTACGCTTCGGTGCGCATCGACATCCGCCGCATCGAGACCCTGAAGGACGGCACCGAGGCCGTCGGCAACCGCACCCGCTGCAAGGTCGTCAAGAACAAGGTCGCGCCGCCCTTCAAGCAGGCCGAGTTCGACATCCTTTACGGCCAGGGCATCAGCCGCGAGGGCGGCCTGATCGACATGGGCGTGGAGCACGGCTTCATCCGCAAGGCCGGCGCCTGGTACACGTACGAGGGCGACCAGCTCGGCCAGGGCAAGGAGAACGCCCGCAACTTCCTCAAGGACAACCCCGCCCTCGCCGACGAGATCGAGAAGAAGATCAAGACGAAGCTGGGCGTGGGCGGCGCGTCCGAGGCCCCGGAGGGCGAGCCCGGCGCGGCCGCCGCCGGTGCCGAGGGGGACGCCCCGGCGAAGTCCGTGCCCGCCCCCGCGGCGAAGTCCACGGCGAAGGCGGCCAAGGCCACGGCTGCCAAGAGCTGATCCATGGCACGGCGATGGGAGTACCCCCGGCCGGACGCCGGGGAAGACCCTCCGGGGCCGGATGTGGACGACCGTACCGGCGGTGGCGCCCCCTCCTCGTCGAGGGCCGGGGACACCGGGGCGCCGCCGCGGCCCGAGGAGCAGGCGCGGGCGATCTGCCTGCGCCTGCTCACCGGGAGCCCGCGCACCCGTAAGCAGCTCGCGGACGCCCTGGCCAAGCGGGGCATCCCGGACGAGGTCGCCGAGGAGGTCCTCTCCCGCTTCGAGGACGTGGGCCTGATCGACGACGCGGCGTTCGCCGGGGCCTGGGTCGAGTCCCGGCACCACGGCCGGGGCCTGGCCCGCCGCGCCCTCGCGCGCGAGCTGCGCACCAAGGGCGTGGACTCCGCGGTGATCGACGAGGCCGTGGGGCAGCTCGACTCCGAGCAGGAGGAGCGCACCGCCCGCGAGCTGGTCGAGCGCAAGCTCCGCTCCACCCGTGGGCTGGACCGCGAGAAGCGGCTGCGCCGCCTCGCCGGGATGCTGGCCCGCAAGGGCTATCCAGAGGGCCTCGCCCTGCGCGTGGTGCGCCGCGCGCTGGAGGAGGAGGGCGAGGACCCGGAGCTCTTGGATCACCTGGCGGACATATAGGTCCGGGCGGGCGGTGCCGGGCCGCCGCCCTACGTCCCGGTGGTCTCCACCGGCAGCCCCGCCGCGCGCCAGGCCTGGAAGCCGCCCGCCAGGTCCGTGGCGCGGTGCAGGCCCAGCAGGCGCAGGGAGGCCGCCGCCAGGCTCGACGCGTACCCCTCGTTGCAGACCACGACCACTCTCAGGTCGTGCCCTGTCGCTTCGGCCGCGCGGTGCTCGCACTGCGGGTCGAGCCGCCACTCCAGCTCGTTGCGCTCGACCACGAGCGCTCCCGGGATGGTCCCGTCGCGCTCCCGCAGTGCCGCGTAGCGGATGTCGACCAGCAGCCCGCCCCCGGCCTGCGCGGCCGCGGCCTCGGCGGGGCCGAGCCGGTCCAGGCCCTCGCGCGCGGCTGCCAGCAGCTCCTCGACCCTCACGCCCACTCCTGCGGCCGCTCCACCTGCTCCAGCCGCAGCACCTGCCCGCTGCGGCCGTACCGCCGCATCAGGGGCAGCGGCGGGTAGTAGGCGTGCACGGAGACCGCGTGCTGCTCCGCCGAGGCGTTGAGCACCTGGTGCACGTGGTGGGCGCCGAAGGCCCGGCCCTGCCCCTCGGAGAGCCGCCGCTCGCGGTCGATGCCGTCCGCCAGCTCCAGGGTCTTCCAGCCGTCCGTGGGCATCGCGGCCGCCAGGGAGTGCTCCGTCAGCACCCCGCCCGCGACGGCCAGCGCGCCGTGCGAACCGCCGTGGTCGTGCCAGCCGGTGCCGCTGCCCGGCGGCCAGCCGATCAGCCACGCCTCGCTGTCACCCGGCCCGTTGAGCCGCATCCAGGTGCGGCCCTTGGGATCCAGCGGGAGGGAGGAGACCAGCTGCGCGTCGGCGGCGGCGCGCTGTGCGAAGGCGAGGAGCTCCGCTTCGGAGGGCGCGCCCGGGGCGCCGGGGGAGAGCGGGGAGGAACCGGGCACGGGTGCGGGCAGGGGAAGGAACACGGGGACCGTCCTGAGTGATCGCGAAGGAGCACGCGGCGGCCGGCGCACAGAGCGCACACGCAGGCCGCGCGAGGGGAATGCGGATCAGCAGGACGGACGACAGACGCAGCCCGCGTAGCGGACGAGGTCCAGATGGACCCTCCGCCAGAAGTGCGCGCCGCTGTCAGTCACGTTCAGTAGTCAATCATGGCGGTCGGTGCGGGTCAACGGTTGGCCGTGGCTTCGCTGGGGGCTTCCTCCGGCGCCTGCGCGCCCCCCGGCCCCTCGCTGCTCCCCGCCGCCGCTCCCGGCGACGCGGCCTCGGAGCCGCCGCCGGTCCGGACGGCACCGCTGCCGGCCCGGCCCTCGCCATCGGCCCCCTCGCCCGCGGCCCCGCCCCGCACGGCGTCCGCGCACGCGTACAGCTCCGCGGGCCGCACCCCCCCCAGCGCCGCCACCAGGTGGCCGTCCGGGCGCACCACCAGCACCGTGTGGGCGGGGGCGCCCGGGTACTCGTCGGTGACGAGCAGTTCGGCGCGCATGGGGAGGGCGCTGACGGCGGCCTCCAGCTGCGGCATGAGGCCCGCGTCCGCCCAGTGCCGCCGCTCCCACACGCCGCTGCCGGGCGCGGTCAGGACCACCAGGAGGTCGCCGCCCAGCCGCTCCCGCAGCGGCACGCGCGAGCCGTCCGGAGCGGTCACCCGCACGTTCTCCGCCAGGGCCCCCGCAGGCGTGGCCACCGCGACGGACCCGGCCGGCGGAGCCGCGGGCGACAGGGGCGTACGGAGGTACGAGGGGGGCGCGCCCAACTGCCCGCGCCCGACGTGGCCGTCGGTGAGCAGTTCGTCGTGCCCGCGCAGGGCGCCCGGCAGCAGCGCGCGGCGCACGTTGTTCCACCCCCCTGCGCTCCGTACCGCCGGCAGCGCCCGGTCGGCGGCCCGCAGCCGCGCACCGACCGCCTCGCGCCGCTCGGCCTGGTAGCTGTCCAGCAGCGTCTCGGAGGCGCCGTGGTGCCAGGCGAGGGCCAGCTTCCAGGACAGGTTCTCGGCGTCGCGCAGCCCCTCGTCGAGTCCCTGCGTGCCGAGCGCGCCCAGCAGGTGGGCGGCGTCCCCGGCGAGGAAGGCGCGGCCGGTGCGCATCCGGCGCGTGAGGCGGTGGTGGACGGTGTGCACGCCGGTGTCCAGGAGCTCGTACTCCGGCACGTCGCCGCACCAGCCGGCCAGCGAGTCGCGCACGCGGGCGAGGAGCGCCTCGGGGGTGACGAGCTCGCCGCCGGGCGGCAGGGGCCAGTCGAGCCGCCAGACGCCGTCCGGCAGGGGACGGGCCGTCACTTCGCCGCCCCGTGCGGGCGACCGGTGCAGCACGGCCTCGCCGGGCCACGGCAGCTCGGCCCGGAGCGCGGCGACCGCGTACCGCTCGACGGCCGTCCGCCCCGGGAAGCGCGCGCCGAGCAGCTTGCGCACGGTCGACCGGGCGCCGTCGCAGCCGACGAGGTAACTTCCCCGCCAGGTCGGGCCGTTGCCGCCGCGGAGGTCGCCGCGGAGCTGCGCGGTGACGCCGTAGGCGTCCTGCCGGAGCGTCTCCAGGCGCGCTGCGGGGACGACGCGCACCTTGTCCTCGGCGGCGAGCGCGGCCCGCAACTCCCGCGTCAGGGCGTGCTGCGGGATGTGCAGCGGCGAGCCCCCGGCCGCCTTCGCGCCGTCGGTCCCGTCGCCCTCCGGGGCCGCCCCGGGCGTCTCGAACGACAGGCGGGTGACCACCGCGCGGCGCCGCATGGTGCGCCAGCCCGTCCACCGGGCGCCCTCCTCCGTGGCGCACCCCAGCCGCTCCAGCAGGGCGGCGGTGTCCGGGCCGAGCACGGCCGTGCGGGCCGGCCGCTCCTCGTCGGGCGCGGGTCCCTCGCCCGGGGTCTCGTCGAGGACGACGACGCGCACCTCGTGGCGGGCCAGGCACAGGGCGAGCACGAGGCCGACCGGACCGGCCCCGACGACGATCACCGGGTCCACGGCACGACTCCCGGGCATCCGCTGCGACCGAGATCCCTGCCCGGGGCTCCACGGTACGTACGGGGCGTACGGGATGTATGGGGTCCGACGGGGGGAACGCGGTGCTCGATCACAGAACGTATGCAACCCACTGCGGGTGCGTGCGTCAAGTGATCAGGGCGCTCGCCGCGGCGCGCCGCACGGAGCGCGCCCCGCCGCCCGGGCCGGCCGACGGGGCGTCACCTGCGGGGTTGCTCAGCCGGTGTGGGATCCGTCCGCGCCGGAGGCGCCGTCCACGCCGGCCGCGGCGTCGGTCGTGACGGCGGCGCCGACCATCGCCATCGCGGGCGGGGCGCCCTTGCGCGAGCGCTGCGTGCGCCGTTCGACCCAGGTGGCCACCGAAGACAGCGCGAGGCAGAGCACGATGTAGATCGAACCGAAGACGATCACCATCGGGATGAACGCGTAGACGCCGTTCACCGGCTTGGTCTGCTCGGCGAAGGCCTTGCCGACGAACAGCAGTTCCTCGTAGAGGATGATGAATCCGAGCGAGGTGTCCTTGAGGGTCACCACGAGCTGGCTGATGATCGACGGCAGCATCGTCCGCACGGCCTGCGGGATCAGGACGCTCGACATCACCTGCGTCTTGCGCAGCCCGAGCGCGTAGGCCGCCTCGCTCTGCCCGCGGGGCACCGCGTTGATGCCGGAGCGGAAGATCTCCGCCTGCACGGAGCCGTTGTAGAGCGTGAGGCCCAGGACCAGCGCCCACATCGGGTCGGAGGTGAACACCCCTGCGAACAACAGGAAGATCATGATCACCAGCGGCATGGCGCGGAAGAACTCGACCACCACGGTGGCCACCCAGCGCACCGGCCGGTGGTCGGACAGCCGGGCGGACGCGAGCACCGCGCCGAGCGCGACCGAGAGGACCGCCGCGATCGCGAACGTCTTCAGGGTCGTGAGCAGCCCGTCGACGATCCGCCGGTGCGTGTCGGTGTACTCGTAGTCGTCCCACAGCCCGGGCTGGAACTGCCCGGTGTCGTCCAGCCTGTAGACGACGAAGGCCACCAGGCCGAGGATCGCGACGGTGGACAGCGCCCCGTAGAGGCGGTTGCGGGCCCGCGCGCGGGGGCCGGGGGCGTCGTAGAGGACGTTCGCGCTCATCGGGCCACCGCCAGCCGGTTCTCCAGCAGCCGGAACAGACCGCTGATCGCGAGAGTGATGATGATGTAGCAGACCGCGATCCAGAGGAAGATCACGTAGATGTTGTAGCCGGTGTCGGCGTTGAGGGACTTCTGCACCGAGCCGAGCTGGGTCACGTTGAAGCCCGAGGCGATCGCCGTGTTCTTGGCGAGGGCGATCATCAGGCTGCCGATCGGCGGCACGGCGATGCGGGTGGCCTGGGGCAGGACGACCTGCCCCAGGGTCTGGCTGAAGGTCATCCCGATCGAGCGGGCCGCCTCGGCCTGGCCCACCGGCACGGAGTTGATGCCGGACCGGACGGCCTCGCAGATGAACGCCGAGGTGTAGCACCCGAGCGTCAGCACGGCGAGCCAGAAGGAGTCCCAGCCCTTGAGGCCGAGGGCGGGCAGCCCCAGGGTGACGGCGAGGAACAGCAGCACGAGGGGGGTGTTGCGCAGCAGGGTCACCCAGGCGGTGCCGAATATTCGCAGGGCGGGCACCGGGGAGACCCGGAACGCCGCCATCAGTATGCCCAGCACCAGGGCGAGCAGACCGCTGAGCCCGGTGAGCTCGACGGTGCCCAGGAAACCTTCGCGGAACTCCGCGAAGTGGTCCGACAGAACGTTCAAGGCGGCTCTCCCGGCGGGTCGTTACGGATCGGCGGCGGACGGGGCATGAGGCGGTGCACGAGGCGGTGCATGGGGCGGGCGCCGAGCGCCCGCGAAGGCGAGGTCAGTAGCGGTCGACGGCGGGCGGGTTCGGCGCGGGGTTGCCGGCGAGGCCGATGGTGGCGTCGTACGCCTTCTTCCAGTCGCCGCTCTTCTCGTGCGCCTCGATGGCGTTGTTGACGGCCTCCCGCAGCGCCTTGTCGTCCTTCTTCAGGCCGACGCCGTACGGCTCCTGGGAGAACGGCTTGCCGACGACCTTCAGGGCGCCCTTGTTCTCCGCGGCGTAGCCCTTGAGGATCGTGTCGTCGGTCGTCACGGCGTCGACCGTGCCGGACACGAGCTCCTGCACGCACAGCTGGTAGCCCTGCTGGGCCTTGGCCTCGGCCACCCCGTACTTGGGCTCCTTGATGCGCTTGAGCGGCGTGGAGCCGGTGGCCGAGCAGACCTTCTTGCCCTTGAGGTCGTCCGGGCCCTTGATGCTGCTGTCGGCCTTCACCAGGAGGTCCTGGCCCGCGACGTAGTACGGGCCGGCGAAGTCGATCTGCTTCTTGCGCTCGTCGTTGATCGTGTACGTGCCGACGTAGAGGTCGACGCCGCCGCCGGCGATCTGCGTCTCGCGGGCCTCGGACGGCACCGTCTTGAACTTGATGTGGGCCTCGTCGAAGCCGAGGTCGGCCGCGATCATCCGGGCGATCTCCACGTCGAAGCCGGAGCGCTTCTTGGAGGTGGGGTTCTCGTAGCCCATGCCCGGCTGGTCGGCCTTGGTGCCGATGGTGATCGTCTTGCCCTTGATCCGGTCGAAGACGGGCGAGTCCTTGACGTCGGCCGCGGTGTTCACCTTGTAGGTCGGCACGGCCGGCGCGGACTTGCCGTCGCCGGGCTTGTCGGCCTTGTCGTCGTCGGGGCTGCCCGACTTCCCGCAGGCGGTGGCGGCCGTGGTGAGCGCCAGCGCCACGGCGGCAGCTGCGACGGTCTTGCGGAGCTTCATGGTGAACATCCTTTGCGTCGGCAGGAGTTGCGGAGCGGTCAGGGCGGTCAGGGCGGCCGTGACGGGGGTGAGCGGCGGCGAGGACGAGAGCGGCCCGGTTATGCACATCCAGGGATGATGCAGATCAGGGATGCAGATCAGGGATGCGGATCGGCGGTGCGGACCAGGCTCAGTGGTGCAGATCAGGGATGCGGACCGGCTGTGCGGATCAGTGGTGCAGGATCTTCGACAGGAAGTCCTTCGCCCGGTCGCTGCGCGGGTTGCTGAAGAACTGGTCCGGCCGGGCCTCCTCGACGATGCGGCCGTCCGCCATGAAGACGACGCGGTTCGCGGCCGAGCGGGCGAAGCCCATCTCGTGGGTGACGACGACCATCGTCATGCCGTCCCGCGCGAGCTGCTGCATGACCTCCAGCACCTCGTTGATCATCTCCGGGTCGAGCGCGGACGTCGGCTCGTCGAACAGCATCACCTTGGGGTCCATGGCCAGGGCGCGGGCGATGGCCACGCGCTGCTGCTGGCCGCCGGAGAGCTGGGCGGGGTACTTGTCCGCCTGGGCGCCGACCCCGACCCGGTCGAGCAGGCCGCGGGCCTTCTGCTCGGCCTCGCGGCGGTCCGTCCTGCGCACCTTGATCTGACCGAGCGTCACGTTTTCCAGAACGGTCTTGTGCGCGAAGAGGTTGAACGACTGGAAGACCATGCCCACGTCGGCGCGCAGCCTGGCCAGCTCCTTGCCCTCCTGCGGCAGCGGTCTGCCGTCGATGGTGATCGATCCGGCGTCCGTGGTCTCCAGCCGGTTGATCGTCCTGCACAGCGTCGACTTGCCGGACCCCGACGGGCCGATCACGACGACGACTTCGCCGCGTGCGATCGTCAGGTCGATGTCCTGGAGGACATGCAGGGCGCCGAAGTGCTTGTTGACGCCCTTCAGGACGACCAGTGGGACCGCGGCGGCCGTGGCCTCTTCGGCCACCGATTCTTCGCTCATCGGCGTTCCTCGCTCCATCCTCCTCGATTGGGAGGACCCTAATGAGCGGGTACGACAAGCGTCATTACATCTGAGCTGAAATTGAGCATAACGATCCGGCCGCAAAGGGACACTCCGCGTGAAGGGGGCGCGCGGCGCGCACGCCGGTCGCGCGGGCGTACCGGGTGGATAACGGAAGCCCCTTCGCTTCCGGAACCCCCTTGACGGACCGGGCGTCCATCAGCGTGGATGCGGGGGTGCCCACGCTGCGGTCACAGGGAGGGGGCCCGGATGAGGCTGCTGCTCGTGGAGGACGACGACCACGTCGCCGCGGCCCTGGCCGCGGTGCTGTCCCGGCACGGCTTCGACGTCACGCACGCCCGGAGCGGCGAGGAGGCGCTGCGGGCCCTGCTGCCGGACGCCGGCGCGCCGTTCGCCGTCGTCCTGCTCGACCTCGGCCTGCCCGACCAGGACGGCTTCGAGGTCTGCGGCAGGATCCGCAAGCGCACCGGGACGCCCGTCATCATGGTCACCGCCCGCGCCGACACCCGCTCCAAGATCCACGGCCTCAACCTCGGCGCCGACGACTACGTGGTCAAGCCGTACGACACCGGCGAGCTCCTCGCCCGCATCCACGCGGTCGCCCGCCGCAAGCCCCCCGCGGGAGGCGGCCCGGAGGAGGCGCAGGAGGCGTCCGGCCCGCGCTCGCTGCGGCTGGGCAGCCTCGTCATCGAACTCCCCAACCGCGAGGTGTCCGTGGCGGGGGAGGCCGTCCCCCTCACCCGCAAGGAGTTCGACCTGCTGGCCCTGCTCGCCCAGCGGCCCGGCGTCGTCTTCCGCCGCGAACAGATCATCAGCGAGGTGTGGCGGACCAGCTGGGAGGGGACGGGCCGCACCTTGGAGGTGCACATCGCCTCCCTGCGGTCCAAGCTGCGCCTGCCCGCCCTCATCGAGACGGTCCGCGGGGTCGGCTACAAAATCGTCGTCCCGGCCGGGTGAGGGCCGGTCCGACCCGTGCGCACCCGACTCCTCCCGCTCCTCATCGTCCTGCTCGCGGGCGTGCTGCTGGCCCTCGGCTTCCCGCTGGCCGGCAGCATCGCCGCGGCCGAGCAGCAGCGCGTGGTCGTCGACCGCATCGACGACACGGCCCGCTTCGCCGCCCTCGCCCAGTTCGTCACCACCCGCCCCGTCGACTCGGAGGCGGGGACCGACGAACGGCTCAACACCCTGCGCTCCGAGCTCCTGCGCTACGAGGAGCTGTACGACATCCGGGTCGGCATCTTCTACCGCGACGGACAGGTCATGGCGGTCGCTCCCAGGCGCTGGAAGGTGCCGGACGACGGTGAGGGCCAGCGGGCCTTCCAGGAGGCCCTGGCGGGGCGCCGCAGCCACGATCCGGGGCAGGTCTGGCCCCTGCAGCAGAGCCGGCTCGCGGTGGCCTCCCCGGTCATCCGCGACGGAGACGTCGTCGCCGTCGTCGTCACCGACTCGCCCACGGGGCAGCTGCGCTCCCGGATCCTCCACTCCTGGCTGCTCCTCGGGGCGGGCGAGACCGCCGCCATGCTCGTCGCCGTCGCCGCCGCGTTCCGCCTCACGGGATGGGTGATGCGCCCCGTGCGAACCCTCGACGCCGCCACGCACGGCATCGCCACGGGGCGGCTGAACTCCCGCGTCGCGGCCGACAGCGGGCCGCCCGAACTGCGCCGCCTGGCGCGCTCCTTCAACGAGATGGCGGACAACGTGGAGTCCGTCCTGGAGCAGCAGCGCGCCTTCGTCGCCGACGCCTCGCACCAGCTGCGCAACCCGCTCGCCGCGCTCCTGCTGCGCATCGACCTGCTCGCGCTGGACCTCCCCCCGGGGCACGCGGAGGTCTCCTCCGTCCGGACGGAGGGCAAGCGCCTCGCGCGCGTGCTCGACGACCTCCTCGACCTCGCGCTCGCCGAGCACGCGGAGGCCGACCTCCAGCTGGCCGACATAGCGGAGATCGTCATCGACCGGGTGGGAGCCTGGTCGCCGGTCGCCGACCGCGAGCGGGTCGAGCTCTCCTACAGCGGACCGACGGCCGCGACGGGCTGGGCCGACCCGGTCGCCCTCTCCAGCGCCCTGGACGCCGTGGTGGACAACGCCCTCAAGTTCACGCCCGAGGGCTCCCCGGTGCACGTCAGCGTCGAAGTGGAGGGCGACTGTGTGGGCATCACCGTCGCCGACGGCGGCCCCGGCCTCACGGACGAGGAGCTCACCCGCATCGGCGACCGCTTCTGGCGCAGCAGCCGCCACCAGAACGTCTCCGGCTCCGGCCTGGGGCTGTCCATCTCCCGGGCCCTCCTCGCGGCTGGCGGTGCCACGCTCACGTACGCGCCGAACGAGCCCCGCGGCCTGCGCGCCGTGATCAAGGTGCCGCGCCACGGCGGGGACGCCGGGGCCGGGCGCGCGCAGGCGGTGGAGGCGCACCCGTAGGCCGCCCCCCGTGCGCCGCTCCGGCCCTCAGGGCTTCACTGAAACTCCGGCTCTCAGGGCTTCACCGAAACGTAGTAGCGGCGCGCCCCCGCGTGCAGCTGCAGCGGATCGGTGAAGATCGCCGTACGGAGGTCGACCTTCTGCGCGGCGTGCACCTCCTTCCCTATGCGGTCCCTGCTGTTCATCACCGACCGCGTGACGCTCTCCGCCAGCTCCGGGTCCGCGTCGTCCATGGTGACGAGCAGGTTCGCGACCGCCAGCGTCTTCACCGCCTGGGACGCGCGCAGCTCCGGGTACGCGTCCACGGGCATCACCGCCGCCCTGTAGTAGCGCGTCTGCGGCCCCTGCGCGTGCAGCGGCTCGATCAGGTCGCCCAGCTGCACGAGGCGGATCGACAGCCGCAGGCCGAGCGACTGGACGGCGTTCGTGGGCAGGCCGCCGGACCAGAAGAACGCGTCCAGCTTCCCCCGCTCCAGCAGCCCCGGCATCTTGTCGATCCCGACCCGGACGGGAGTGATGTCCTTGTCGAAGTCCAGCCCCGCCGCCTTCAGCAGCCGCCGCGTGATCAGCTGCACCCCCGAGTCGTCCGTCCCCACGCCCACCCGCAGGCCCCGCAGGTCCCGGGCCGACTGCACGGGCGAGCCCTTCTCCACCACCAGCTGGATGTAGTCGTCGTACAGCCGCGCGCAGGCGCGCAGGCTCCCGGCGCCCGGCTTCCCCTCGTCGCGGTAGGTCGCGACCGAGTCGGCCGTGGCCAGGGTGAAGTCCGCCTCCCCGGACGTGAGCTGCCGCAGGTTGTCGATCGACCCCTGGCTGCGCCGCAGCCGTACGTCCAGGGCGGGCATGTCCCGCGCCAGGTCCTCCTTGAGGAGGTCCCCGTACTTCGCGTACACGCCGGTCGGCACTCCGGTCGCGAACGTCATCCGCCCGGCCGGCGACGTGCCGCCGTGCACGGACACCAGCCACCACACCAGCAGGGCGAGCACCGCGGCGCCCAGAGCGGCCGCACGGGCGGCACGGCGGCCGCCGGGGCGCAGGGAACGGGGAAGCATGGGCGGATCCTGCCAGGCCCCGGCGGGCTGCGGGAGAGGAGCGGCGAAACGATGCCCGATCGGCACGGGCCGGCGCGGCCCCTGCCCGGCGTCCTCGCCCGCTGCGGCCCGCTGATCGTTGCGCGGTGCACCGGTGCGCGCTCGGGGCACCGGTTACGCGCTCGTGGCGCCGGTAGGTGGTCATGGCACCGGTACGTGCTCGTGGCACAGAGAGCCGCCCGGCCTTCCTGTCGGGGGAGTCAGGCAGGCCGGGCGGGGTCCGGGGAAGGCGCTCAGGCCTTGGCGGGAGTGGCGGGAGTGTTCGCGCGGTAGCGCAGGCCGGCCAGCGCGGCCAGCAGTGCGGTGACGATCATGTAGATCCAGCCGTGCCGGAAGGCGCCCATCGTCGGGTGCTCCGAGCTTCCGAGGATCGCGGTGAGCAGGGCGACGCCCAGGGCGGAGCCGATCTGGCGGGACATCATCAGCGTGCCCGAGCCCACCGACAGCTGCTCGGCCGGCAGCCCGCTCGCCGCGCCGAACAGGGCCGGCTGGATCAGGGCGTTGCCCGCGCCGACGAGGACCGCACCGGGCAGGTAGGCGGCCGCGTAGTGCGGCGCGGGGCCCGCCGCGGCGAACCACCAGGCGCAGCCCACGGCGAACACCACGCCGCCGCTCACCGCGGAGGCCCGGGCGCCGACACGCCGGATGATCTTCCCCGAGAGGGCGGACAGGATCATGACAGTGACCGGGGTGGGCGCGATGCCCAGGCCGGCGCGCAGGACCGAGTAGTCCCACTGGCCGGTCAGGAAGAGAGCGGCCTCGAAGAGCATCGAGGCGAACGCCAGGTAGTAGAGGAAGACCCCGACGGTGCCGACCCGGAACAGCCGGCTCGCGAACAGCGTGGGGCTGATGATCGGGTCCGAGGTGCGGCGGACGTGGCGCAGGCAGGCGAGGACCAGGACCACCGCCGCGACGAAGCAGCCCAGGGTCCCGGGCGACGTGTAACCCCAGCCGGGCGCCTCGACGAAGGCCGTCGTCAGCGCGCCGGAGGCGAGCAGGATGAGCGCCGACCCGAGGAGGTCCAGACCCTGTGACGCCTTGCGGGGCACCCGGGGCAGCAGTCGCGCGCCGGCCAGGGCGGCCACGGCGCAGATGGGGATGTTGATCAGGAAGATCCACCGCCAGCTGATCTCCACCAGCAGGCCGCCCAGCACCGGGCCGCTGCCCGCGGCGACCGCCGCGACCGCCGTCCAGATGCCGATGGCCGTGGAGCGCTCGTGCTCGGGGAAGGCCGGCAGGGCCAGCCCCAGGGACGTGGGCACGAGGACGGCGGCGGCCACCGCCTGCACCACACGGGCGACGATCAGCACGGCGAGACCGGGGGCGACGGCACAGCCGACCGAGGAGAGACCGAAGAGGACCATGCCGATCAGGAAGCTGCCCTTGCGGCTCGTCTCGTCCGCGAGCCGCCCGGCGGGGATGAGGAGCGCCGCGAGGACGATCGTGTAGCCGTTCAGCACCCACGACATGGAGGCGAGCGAGGCCTGCGGGAACGACTCCTCCAGGGCGGGGAAGGCCACGGTGACGGCGAACAGGTCGAGGATCGCCAGGAACTGGGCGGCCGACGCGACGGTCAGCACCAGCCAGCGCCGGGGATCCGCCGGTGCGGGAACGGCGGCGGGCGCCGCATCCACCGTCCGGGCTTCGGGAGTTGAGGTCATGGACGTATCCGTCGTCTCTCCGGTGTACGAAAGGGAGGCGCTGAATGAAGAAGGGGGGGTGAATAAAGGGGGATGAAAGGGAGGCGCTCAATGAAGGGAGGCGCTGAACGAAGGGGGGCGCTTTCCACTATCGGCGTCCATGACCGCCCTATCGAGTGGCAGATCTGCCATGAGCCGTTAGATTACTGCCATGACGCAGCAGTCCGGGGGTCCCGGCCTCGGCCTCGGCCCCGGCCCCGGTCCCGGTTCCGTGGCCGTGGCGGTCACCGAGGGCATGCCGATCCTTGAACTGGCAGTGCCCTGCCATGTGTTCGGCACGTCGCATCCCGATCCCGGCGTCCCCTGGTACGACTTCCGGCTCTGCAACCTCACGGAGGGCGAAGCCGTCCCGGCCCGGCAGTGGTTCACCACGCACACCCCGCACGGCTACCGCGAACTGGTCGAAGCGGACACCGTCATCGTCCCCGCCAGCGCGGACGTCCGTGAAGACCCGCCGGCGCGGCTCCTGGAGGCCGTCAGGGAAGCTCACGACCGCGGCGCGCGCATCGTCTCCCTGTGCTCGGGTGCCTTCGTCCTGGCGGCGGCCGGGCTGCTCGACGGGCGCCGTGCAGCCACGCACTGGCAGCACGCTCCGCTCCTGGCCGAGCGCTACCCCGAGGTCGACGTCGACCCCACCGTCCTCTACATCGACGACGGGGACATCCTCACCAGCGCCGGCAGCACCGCCGGCATCGACCTGTGCCTGCACGTGCTGCGCAAGGACCTGGGGTCCCGGGTGGCAGGCTCGGTCGCCCGTCACCTCGTCGTCCCCGCCCACAGGCCCGGCGGTCAGGCCCAGTACATCGAGACGCCCGTGCCGCCGGCGGAGACCGACAGCGGGCTGGCCCCGTTGCTGCACTGGGCCGCCGAGCGCCTCCACCAGCCCCTCACCGCTCCCCAACTGGCCCGGCAGGCCGGCACGAGCGTACGGACGCTGGTGCGGCGCTTCCACCGGGCGACGGGCACCACGCCCCTCCAATGGCTCCAGGCCCAGCGCATCTCGCGCGCCAAGGAGCTGCTGGAGACCACCGACCAGCCGATGGACAAGATCGCCGAGCAGTGCGGCCTGGGCGGCGCCGGAAACCTCCGGCTCCACTTCGCTCGCAGTGTCGGCATTCCTCCCAGCGAATACCGCCGTGCGTACCGTGCCGCGGACGGCGGGGCGCATGATTCCAGCACGGCTGCCCCGATCGCTGCTTCCGGCTCCGCTGCCGGTTCTTGCACCAAAGTCGGATATCCGGCTCCCCCGCTCCAAGGGTAGAAACGGAGGTGATTGCCTTCGTCAGAACCCCCTGGGAAGGGATTTGCATGCCCGTCATCGCTGTCGACATGTTGCACGGCCGGTCCGAGGCGGCCAAGGCCGCCCTGGCGCGTGAGCTCACCGACGCCTTCCAGCGCACCTGCGGGAGCGCGCGCGAACGCATCTACGTCATCATCCGCGACGTCACGCAGGAGAACTGGGCGGTCGGCGGCGAGATGTGCACGAACCTTCCTACGTATGCCCCCGCACTTGAGCCCGTGCCTTCGGCAGCGGATTGACCGGGGCGTCCATGCGTGAGCTATCTATGCCCGAACGGTACGCGGAAGGCGACCGTATCCGCCGGGAAGTGCTCGGCGACGAGCACGTCAACTCCCTGCTGAGCGACTGGCCTCCGGCGAAACCCCTGCTCGACCTGATCACGACGTACCCGTGGGGCTCGGTCTGGGCGCGCGAGGGCCTGGACCGCCGGACGCGCAGCCTCCTCAACCTCGCCCTCCTCACCGCCCTGAACCGGCCCGAAGAGCTGCGCCTCAACATCCACGGTGCCCTGCGCAACGGATGTTCCGTCGAGGAAATGGCCGAAGTGGCCCTGCAATGCGCCGCATACGCCGGTGCCCCGGCCGGCATCGCGCTGATGAAGGCGATCCATGAGGTCCACGAGGCCCACGACAGCGGCCCGGAACAGCACTGACCAGCCGGCCGTAAACGGGGGCGGGCCCGGGGGAAGACCTCCCCCGGGCCCGCCCCTCAGGGCTTTCCTGTCCGCCGGCCTCGTCAGCGTACGGGCGCCGTCAGCTCCGCGTCGTCCCGCCCCGCGGAGCCCGCCGCCCCGGCGAGCCGGCTCATGCCCTGCTTGAGGCAGGAGCGGGCGATGGAGTCGCCCTGGAGCAGCGTGCGGGAGTTGACGTGCGGCCGGGCGCCGATCGCGGTGACCCACTGCACCGACTCCACCGGAGGCCCGTAGGAGAAGCGGGCCGGGTGGGGAACGCCCTGTCCGTCGATGACCTGGAAGGTCACGTCCGTGACGTCCAGACCGCCCGTCTCGTAGCCGGAGCCCGCCGCGTCCGGGATGAAGTGGGCCCGGCATCCGCCCGTGGACCGCAGCGACGCCAGCAGCGGGTCGGTGGCCCGGCGCACGTCGGTCGTCGGCAGGTGAGCCTCGACGAGCGCGGTCACGCGAAGCGGCGCGCCCGGCACCTGCGGCGAGCCGACGAGGAAGGCGCCGGACTCCTCGTCCGCCGTCACCGTCATGCGCGGGCCGAGCACCTGGACGACCCCCGCCTCGACCAGGGCGCGGAGCTGCCGGACGCGCGTCGCCGGCGGCCCGCTGGCGGCGTAGTTGTTCAGGCCGCTGAACCAGTGGTCGATGTGGTCCCGGTAGGAGGCGCCGCTCAGGCCCCGGTGCGAGATGACCTGCCGCACTTCGTCGCGCAGGTCGCGCATGACCGCGGCGGCGGCCTTGACGGCGCTGACGGCCGGGCCGAGATCCGAGTGCCGCAGATCCTCGTCCAGGACGCCGAGGATCCACGCGCGGTAGTCGGCGGAGCCGGTGAACTCCCTCCGGTCCGCGGGGCGGTCGAGCGCCTCCCAGTTCCAGCGCAGCTCCGGATCGGGCACCAGGTCGCTCAGGAGGGCCTCCATCTCCGGGGACCCCCAGGCGTGCCGCGGGTACTCGGCCAGCAGCCGGGCGTGCCCGGCCGGATCGTCCGCCTGCAGCAGCACCTTGTAGTAGTTCCAGGCGACTTCCTTCGCCACGAGGGGGAACAGGTCGCGCATGAAGTCGGTGCGTCCGGTGCCCGCCGGGCCCCTCAGCCGGGCGATCTCGCCGGCGGACAGGAACGTCGCCCGGTAGCGGGGCACGATCTCCTGACGGATCTCCGCCCGCGCGCGGTACGGCACGCCGCGCCCCGAACCGGCGTGGACCACCGGCTCGTCGCCGCTCGGCAGATAGGTCAGCCGGCCGTCGGAACCGGGGACGAAGCGCCCGCCCCTGCCCTCGGTGAGCAAGGCCATGTAGTCGTAGAAATTCAGCCCGAGGCCCCGCAGGGCGACGGGCTCGCCCGCGCCGATCGGCGTCAGGTCCGCCTCCGCCGGGCTGCTCGGCGGCACGTAGTGCAGACCATGGCGGGAGGCGAAACCGGCGAGGTCGCGCTGCCTCTCCGTGGGCTCGACGTCGTAGTGCCCCTGCGCGAGGATCACCGCGTCGACCGCCAGCGGCAGCTCCCGTCCCTCCAGCGACACCTGCTGCGTGCCGTCCGCGGACTCGGTGAGCGAGGTCGCCCGCGCCCGGTGCACCCGGATCCGCACCCCGGACGGCGCGTTGCGCACGATGTGGGCGAAGGCCCAGCCGAGGTATTCGCCCTGAAACGCCCGTGAGGCGTAGGACCACGGTTCCATCACCGCGGCCTCGGCCCTGGCCTCCTCGGACACATCGGTGACCTCACCCGCGGCGACCATGCGCGCCCACTGGTACTGCGTGGGCCCGGACGTCAGCGGGCCCTCACAGGTGACGGTGTCGTCCGTGAACACGGTCACGTCCCCGGCGACGGTGTTCATCAGCAGCCGGCGCGACTGGCCGAGCTGCCACACCCGCCCGCCTCCCGCCGGGTAGGGGTCCACGACGTGCACCTCCACCTGTTTGTCCCCCGCGATTTCAGGGGCATTGGCGCAGACGCGCTCCAGTGCGACGGTCCCCCTCGGCCCGGCACCGACAATGCAGATGCGTATGGTTTCTGCTTCCGTAGAGATAGCTGACATAGCTGGCATAGCAGTTCTCCTGGCTGGAGCGAAGCGAATCGTAAAAGCCGGTGCGGCGCGGCTCAGCCGGTGGTCACTCGGCGTCCTCGTTCTGTGTTTCCTTCTGTGTCGCCCTCTGCGTTTCCTTCTGCATTTCCCCGAAGAGGGTGGGGAAGTAGTTGATGTCGTCGGTGAGGCCGGTCAGCAGGGAACCGATCACGGGGCCCGTACCGCCGGAGCCTTTGAGGCCCGAGCCTTTGGGGCCGGCGCCTTCGAGGAGCTCGCTGTTGCGCCGCCGCGTGCGGTCGCCGAACGGGAGGGAGCCCGTGGACAGATAGCGGATGGCGCCCTCGGCGTCCCGCTTGGGGATGATCTCGGACTTGGCGTAGCGGCTGGCGCTGAAGGGGATGTCCAGGCGTCCCGCCGCGAAGGCGTCGACCACGGCGGTCATGGTGTCGGGCGCGGCGAGGACGGGTTCGACGATGTCGGCGACCTCGTCGACGATCCAGGAGAGCTCGTCGGCGACGCGTTCCTCGTCGGCCTTGACGAAGCCCAGGAGCGGCGAGTTGGCGCGGTCGGCCAGCCGCAGCCCCTCGACGTTCGCGCGGGTGTCGGGGATGCCGAACGCTTCCTGGTAGGTCTTGGTGATCAGTTTGGAGGCGCCGCCGAGCCGGGCGACGAGGGCCCCGTAGAAGATCAGGTCCTCCGCGTTGCCGCGCTTCTTCGGGAAGACGCCCATGAATTCGTGGAGGACGGCGTGCACGTCCACCTCGGGGGGCAGGTAGGTGCGGGCGAGGACGGGGATCGCGCGCAGCGCGGCGACGTCCTGGACGAGATGGCCGCTCTGCGGGTACGAGACGGAGATGCAGCGCACTCCGGCGCGGGCGGCGAGCACCGCTTCGAGCACGCTGATCGCGAGGCTGATGGAAGGCGGGACGAGCACGGCGGTCAGGGTGCCGAAGAGCTCGCGGTCGACGATCAGACCGAGGGCGGCGAGTTCGCCGCACACCGTGTCGACGGCGTTCCACGCGGCGAGTGACTCCGCGAGCGGGACGGCCTTGGAGTACGGCAGGTTGTACGAGATGCCGCCGCCCTCGAAGGAGGTGATGCCGGAGGCGACGGCGACGTCGAAGAGGATGCGGGCGTCGGGCGAGCCGTGGCGTATCTCCAGCGGGGCGGTGACGGACTCGTTGACCTCCCGGCCGCGGAGGTAGCCGTGGCTGACCAGGGGATAGCCGTTGAGGTCGGCGGGCGCCCGGTTGAGGGAGCGCAGGGCCTGCTCGAAGCGCTTGAGGCGGGTGTGGGAGTCGATGGTGAGGGTGAGGATGTCGGGGGCCGCCTGCTCCTCGAGCTCGCGCAGGAGGGCCTTCATCTCCTCGTGGCCGCCGACGCCGCAGCGCGGCTGGATGGCCACCCGGCCCGCGTCGCGGGCGTCCGTGAGGACGCGGGCGGCCGTGGGCTTGCCCAGGGAGGCGATGTAGTCGACGGACTCCGCGAGGGGCGGCAGGGCGTCCGTGCCGGGACTCCCGGAGCGGCCGGGCAGATAGCTGATCTTCGTCATGACGCCACGGGCAGGCGCTGCCGGTCCGCGTCCGCTGTACGGCTCGCCCGCAGTTCGTCGAGTGCGGGAAGGAGCTGGGCCGGGTCCTGGAGGATGCGGTCGACGCCCAGGGCGTGCAGGCGCTCCAGGTCCCTGGGGTCCTTCCTGCTGCCGACGGAGAGGTTGCCCCCGACGATGACGGGGCAGGTGATGCGGCCGGCTTCGCGCGCGGCGGGCAGGTCGCGCAGGTCCTCGTGGACGTGGCCGTTGAGGCTGCCGATGATGACGGCCTCCGCGTCGGGGTGCTCCTCGCAGGCCTGGGCGAACTCCTCGACGGGCGTGCAGGTGCCGAGGTTCTCCACCTCGAAGCCGAGGCCCCGCAGGGCGTGGGCGATGAGGTGGTTGGCGACGGCATGGCTGTCGCTGGCGGCGACTCCGAGGATGACGAGGCGGCGGGGTTCGCTGTGCGACATGGGAGTGCTGCTCCTTCGGGTGGGTGACGATGCCGGGCGGATGGCGGCGCTGCGGTGCGGCCTGGGCGGGTGACGGCGTGCGGTCCCGACGTGTGACGGCGTACGGTCCGGACGAGCGCCGGCCGGGTCCGGAGGGTGACGGCGCTACGGTCCGGAAGGGCGCCGGCCGGGCCCGGAAGAGGGGCCGCCGGATCCGGAAGGGCGCCGGCCAGGTCCGGAAGGGGCCGGCCGGGCCCCGGCGGAGCTCAGTCGTCGAAGGCGGCGAAGAGCTCGCGCTTGCTGACCGAGCGCAGCCGGGCGACGTCGTACTCCTCGGCGTCGGCCGCCGCGAGGGAGTCGAAGACGTAGTTGATGGCCGGGACCAGGCCCCACACCTCGTGGTACGGGGGCCAGCCCGGATGCCCCGCGTCGGCGTCCTGCTGCCGGGCGAAGAGGTAGTCGGACCAGGTGCGGCTCGACGGCGCGCGGTGGTGGTAGTCGTGGACGACGGTGTCGCCGGTGAGGACCAGGTAGCGCGAAGGGGCGTGGACGAACAGCATGCGCAGCGTCCAGCGGGCCCAGGCCAGCGTGCGCCGTCCGGCGGGGAGGGCCCGGCCGGGCGCCGGCTCGCCGATGAATATGGCGTTGGTCAGGGAGGCGAAGTACTCGCGGCCGCGCCGGACTTCGGTGCCGGCCGGGGGGAAGGTGTGCTTGACGCACAGCCGCAGCGTGTTGCTGACCTGGAAGAGCGGGATCAGCGGGACGAACCAGACGACGAGCAGGGCGTCCCACGTGCCCGTCGCGATCGTGGCGGCGGCCGCGCCACCGTAGAGCACCACCGAGGTGACCTTCTCGCTCGTGGCCGACTTGTTCCAGAAGGAGCGGGTCCGGGCGAAGGCGAACGCGAGGTGGAAGCGCGGTGAGCCGAGCTTCGCCAGGACGCGGCGCCACATCTGACGTTGCGTCATGCCGGGGTGCAGGCCCAGGCTGACGAGGAACGCCTGCACCGTGGGGTCCCGGAGGGTCATGTGGTGGGCGGCGTGGTGGTCGCTGACGTGCTCACGGCTGTAGCGCTCGAAGTTCTGGATGACCAGGAGGCTGGAGGTCGCCCGGCCGATGACGGCGTCGAGCGTGCGCCTGCGGTACATGTTCTTGTGGGAGCACTGGTGGTAGACCATCATGCGCAGGTTGCGCATGCCGTGGAGGGTGACGGCCCAGCCGGGCAGCAGCAGGAACAGGAACCAGGACCCCAGCGCCCATCCGGTCGCGCCGACGGCGGCTCCCACGATCATCGCGGCGACCGCGGAGGCCAGGTGGTAGGTGGGTGACCAGCCGAACGGGGCCTGCCCGGCCAGGGGTTTGCCCGTGAAGACGGTGAGCGGGGACTGGAGGAGCCCTGGCAGGCTCCTCATGGTCTCCCTCGGGTCGGGGGCCGCGCCGGCGGCCGGGCCCGCCTGCCGCGGATGGGCGTCGGTAACGGACACGCGCTCTCCTGGATCGATCCGGGTCTGTCATTCCTGGACTTTCCTGGAACAGCCCTCCGGTGCCTTCCGGAGGGCGCACAGGGGCGGCGGCCGCGGGAATCGACGTCGCGGAGCACGGCTGGTCCCGGCCCCCGGTCTCGGTGGGAGCCGGGACGGAACGTCCGGCCGCCGCCCCGGAGATTTCTATCGGACCTCGTGACCGGCAACCATTGGACTTTTGTTGAAGAACTGGTGAGTGAGGGAGACCAGGCCGGCCTGGAGCCGGGACTCGACACGGAGCTTGCCGAGAATCTGCGCCACGTGCGCCTTGACCGTTCCTTCGGTCACCTTGAGCCGTGTGGAAATGCTGCGGTTCGAATATCCGGCCCCCAGCAGAAGGAATACCTGCCATTCCCGCTCGGTCAGCAGGCCGACGCGCCGACGCTGTTCGTGCCATATTTCTCGCTCAGCAGTTTCAGTGCCGATGATGCCCTCCACTGCAACACACCCCCATTAAGCGCAATATTCGTTGAGTGCAATATCGCGGAACATGTATGGACGGTAAGAACAACAAGCTTGCACTTCGGCCGCTCGGTGCCGCCATCAAGGCTCCGTAAAATATGTGCCCCCTGCATGGACATTTCATTCGATTGGTGGGTGTAGTGGGGCGTATCGATTCTGAAAAAACTACGGATCCCCCCAGTCCCGAAGTTTGAAACTAATCCTTAGTCCCATGTTTTCGGGCCGGGTCGGCAATCGGCTCGCAACCGGGCCGGCACCCGGTTTTGCGGTCGCTCACAGCAGGGTCACGGATGCGCACGCAGGGCAACGGCGAACCGAGGAGGGGTGGAGTTTTGCGATGAGGTTTTCCGTAAACCGGGACTTTGTTTATGGCCGGTCCGTATTTGAATGGTGAGAGGATTCCCGGCGCTCACTCAGGACCAGATCCAGCAGGCCGGGGAAAGCCGCGTCGAATTCGGGCCTGCGCAGCCTGTTGAGGCGGCGCGAGCCCACGTCCCGCTGTTCGATCACACCGGCCTGGCGCAATACGGCGAAGTGGTGGCTGCGCGTCGCCTTGGTGACCGGCAGGTCGAACGTGCCGCAGGCCCGGGTCCAGTCGGACCCGCCCGCCAATTCCCTCACGATGGTGCGCCGCACGGGATCGGCGAGGGCCGTGAGCGCGTCGTTCAAGGTCACGTCGGCGGGGTGAACGTGCGAGAGGTTCCGGGCCCGCTGCGACTGGGTGCGCCCTTCATCCGCCGGACGGGGTGGGGGGGTTGACGAAGTGTTCGACTCGGGTCTTACATTCATGGTGATCGACCTCCGTCGAACATTTTAGACGTCCCAGGAAGCACGGTGGTGTGTCATGCCCGGCCGCTCGCCAGCCCGCCAGGACGCGGCCGCCGGGAGCGCGCTCCCGGGCACGGCGGGTGCGGCCTCCCGGCCCGCCGGTCCGCTCGCCCTCTTCGCCGTCTGTCTCGGCTTCTTCATGGTCCTCATGGACAGCAGCGCCCTCAACGTCGCGCTGCCCGCCGTGCGGGAGGACCTCGCCGGAAGCCTGGCCGGCCTCGAATGGCTCATCAACGGCTACACGATCACCCTGGCCGCCTTCCTGCTCAGCGGCGGGGCCGTCAGCGACCGCTGGGGCGCGCGGAGGGTGTTCGAGGTCTCCCTGCTGGGGTTCGTCGCGACCTCGGCGGCCTGCGCGGCGAGCCCCGGCCTGGGCTTCCTGGTCACCGCCCGGGTGCTGCAGGGCGTCACCGCCGGCGGCCTGCTCCCCGCCTCCCTGGCAGTGATCGCCCACATGTACCCGGACCCCGCCAGGCGGGCCAGGGCACTCACCGTCTGGGGCGGCGTCAGCTCCCTCGCCCTCGTGTTCGGCCCCGTGCTCGGCGGAGTGCTGACCACGGCCGTCGGATGGCGCTCCATCTTCCTGATCAACGTGCCCGTCGGACTGCTGGCCTGGTGGCTGACCAGGCTCCAGGTGCCGCCCTCCGCCACCCGTGAAGCGACCCTCGACCCCGCCGGGCAGACACTGGCCGTCATGGTCGTCGGGTGCGGCATCGGCGCGCTCATCGAGGGCGGGGCCCAGGGCTGGACCGCCACCGTGACGTGGGCGCTGCTGGCGGTCACCCTCGCCTCGGCCGTGGCGTTCGTCGCCGTCGAGCACCGTGCGGCGGCGCCCGTGCTGCCCCTCGGACTGCTCGCCCGGCCGCGGTTCGCCTGCGGCCTGATCATCGGCGCGCTGTTCCAGTTCGGTGCCTACGGCGCACAGTTCGCCCTCTCGCTGCGGCTGCAGAGCGCCTGGGGCCTCGACGCGCTCGGCGCGGGGCTCTCCTTCGTGCCCTTCGCCGCGCTGTGGGCCTTCGCCTCCTTCGTCCTGGCCCGGGCCGTCACCCGCACCGGCCCGCGCCCGCTGCTGATCGGCGGCGCACTGGCCGCCGCGGCCGGCGCCTGCGCGCTCCTGCCGCTCGGCGGACACCCCGGCTGGTGGATCTTCTTCTGCGGCAGCGGCCTGCTCGGGCTCGGCGCGGGGCTGATGGGGCCGAGCCTGCCCGCCGTGGTCCTGAGCGCGGTGCCCGCCGACCGGTCGGGCCTGGCCTCCGGCGCGCTCAACGCCCTGCGCCAGATCGGCGGAGCGGTGGCGATCGCCCTCTTCGGCGTCCTGCTCGAAGGCTCCCCCGGTCCGGCGGGGCTGCGGATCTGCCTCGGCCTCGTCGCCCTCGGATTCCTGGTCGTCGTCATGGCCGTACCGGCGGCCCTGCCCTCCCGCGCCCGCGCTCCGCGCACCACCCGGTCCTGACGGCCGCGCCCCGCGTCCCCGTACGTCACGCGTCCTTGACCCGGCCCGTCTCTGACCGCCACGCCCCCGCGTACGACCTGCTCCTCACCGCCGCTCCTCACCCCCACGCCCCTCGCACCACCACCCGGAAAGGGACCGGAAGGAACCATGCGCGCCATCGTCGTCACCCAGTACGGAGGCCCCGAGGTCCTCACCGTCGCCGAGCTGCCCGCCCCGGCGCCCGGGCCCGGAGAGGTGCTGGCCCGCCCCTCGGCCATCGGCGTCAACTTCAAGGACATCTACGAGCGTGAGGGCCGCGGGAAGCCGTCCCCGCCCTTCACCCCCGGCTCCGAGGGCGCGGGCACGGTGACGGCCGTGGGCGAGGGAGTGACCTCCCTCGTGCCGGGCGACCGCATCGCCTGGTGCACGGCCCCCGCCGGCTACGCCGAGCAGGTCGTGGTCCCCGTGCGGGCCGCCGTCCCCCTGCCCGCGGACGTCACGGACCGGGACGCGGCCGCCCTGCTGCTCCAGGGCCTGACCGCCCACTACCTCACGACCTCCACCCGCCCCGCCCGCGAAGGCGGGACGGCCCTGGTCCACGCGGCCGCCGGAGGCGTCGGCCGCCTCCTGACCCGGCTGCTCACCCGCAACGGCGTCAAGGTCATCGCCGCCGTCTCCACACCGGAGAAGGCCGCGGCCGTCCGGGCGCTGGGCGCCTGGGAGACCCTGGTGACCGCCGGCGGCACCGACATCGCCGGGCAGGTGCGCGACCTGACCGGCGGACGCGGCGTCGACGTCGTCTACGACGGCGTGGGCCTCGACACCTTCGAGGCGGGGCTGAAATCGCTCCGCCCGCGGGGCACGTTCGTCCTCTTCGGCGAGGCCTCCGGCCCCGTCTCCCCGTTCGACCCGCGCCTGCTCGCCTCCCACGGCTCGCTCTTCCTCACCCGTCCCACACTCAACGATCACGCCACCGACCCGGCCGAACTCCTGGAACGCTCGGCGGAGCTGTTCGGCTGGCTGCGCGACGGTGAGATCGACGCCTCCGTCGGCGGGACCTACCCGCTGGAGGCTGCGGCCCGGGCCCACCGCGACCTCCAGCAGCGCCGCTCCACGGGCAAGCTCCTCCTCAGCCCCGAGAGCTCTTGAGTCGCGAGAGCTCTTGAATGTCCCCGAGCACGCCCCGGAGCGCCGCGACACCGCCCTGAGGCGCCCTCGCGGGCGGTGGTCCGGAGCTTCGCCGGGCCCCCTTTACCCTTGAGGAATGACCAGCAGCAGTGACCGGACCGGGGCAGTGGACGAAGTGGGCGTTACTCGAAGCTACGAGATCCGCACCTACGGGTGCCAGATGAACGTCCACGACTCCGAGCGGCTGTCCGGCCTGCTGGAGGACGCGGGCTACGTCCGCGCGCCCGAAGGCACCGCCGAGGGCGACGCCGACGTCGTCGTCTTCAACACCTGCGCCGTGCGGGAGAACGCGGACAACAAGCTCTACGGCAACCTCGGCCGGCTGGCTCCCATGAAGACGAAGCGGCCGGGCATGCAGATCGCCGTCGGCGGCTGCCTCGCCCAGAAGGACCGCGACACCATCGTGAAGCGGGCCCCGTGGGTCGACGTCGTCTTCGGCACGCACAACATCGGCAAGCTGCCGGTGCTGCTGGAGCGCGCCCGCGTCCAGGAAGAGGCCCAGGTCGAGATCGCCGAGTCCCTGGAGGCGTTCCCCTCGACGCTGCCGACGCGCCGCGAGAGCGCCTACGCGGCGTGGGTGTCCATCTCCGTCGGCTGCAACAACACCTGCACGTTCTGCATCGTCCCGGCGCTGCGCGGCAAGGAGAAGGACCGCCGCACGGGCGACATCCTCGCCGAGATCGAGGCGCTCGTCGCCGAGGGCGTCAGCGAGATCACCCTGCTCGGCCAGAACGTCAACGCGTACGGCTCCGACATCGGCGACCGCGAGGCGTTCTCCAAGCTGCTGCGTGCCTGCGGGAAGATCGAGGGCCTGGAGCGCGTCCGCTTCACCTCCCCGCACCCGCGCGACTTCACCGACGACGTGATCGCCGCCATGGCCGAGACGCCGAACGTGATGCACCAGCTGCACATGCCGCTGCAGTCCGGCTCGGACACCGTCCTCAAGGCGATGCGCCGCTCGTACCGCCAGGAGCGCTTCCTGGGCATCATCGAGAAGGTGCGCGCCGCCATGCCGGACGCCGCCATCTCCACCGACATCATCGTGGGCTTCCCGGGCGAGACCGAGGAGGACTTCGAGCAGACGATGCACGTGGTGCGCGAGGCCCGCTTCGCGAACGCCTTCACCTTCCAGTACTCCAAGCGCCCCGGCACCCCGGCGGCCACCATGGAGGGGCAGATCCCCAAGGAGGTCGTGCAGGCGCGCTACGAGCGCCTGGTCGCCCTCCAGGAGGAGATCTCCTGGGAGGAGAACAAGAAGCAGGTCGGCCGCGTCGTGGACGTCATGGTCGCCGAGGGCGAGGGCCGCAAGGACGGCACCACGCAGCGCCTCTCCGGCCGCGCCCCCGACAACCGGCTGGTGCACTTCACCAAGCCGGACGAGGACGTCCGCCCGGGCGACGTGGTGACCGTCGAGATCACCTACGCCGCCCCGCACCACCTCCTCGCCGAGGGCGCCGCCAAGGCCGTGCGCCGCACGCGCGCGGGCGACGCGTGGGAGAAGCGCAACGCCGCTGCCGCCGCCAAGCCGGCCGGCGTGATGCTGGGCATCCCGACCATCGGCGCCCCGGCGCCGTCCCCGGCCCCGGCCGCCGCCGGCT
>NZ_PXWG01000004.1 GCF_003011965.1 Streptosporangium nondiastaticum | reverse complement strand
GGCCGCGGGACCGCGGCCGCCGCACCGGGAAGCCCCCTCCGCACCGGCGGGCCCGTCCCGGCGGACGGTGGTGGAGTACGAGCTGCCGCCCGCCGAGGAAACGCACGAGATCGTCAGGCTGCCGGACCGGCCGATGGCCCTCGTGTCCCAGATGTCCAACAGCCGTCTGGTGAAGCTCGGGCTGGACCCCCGTACCGAGCAGGTGACGGCCGTCAAGGCGTTCCCGCTCGGCTCCTCCGACGCGATGCTGCACGGGCTGGCGGTCTCCTCGTGCCATCCCGGACGGATCTGGGCCACGCACGAGGGCGCCGACCGGCTGCTCCTGGTGGATCCGCGGGCGGACTCCGTCGAAGCCGCCCCACGCGTCGAACGAGAGATCCCCGTTCCGGGCGGCGGCCGGGGACCGCACTACGTCAACGAGTACGGCGACGTCCTGTGGGTGACCCTGAAGGGAAGCGACCAGGTCCTCGCCCTGGACCACACGCGCCCCGGACGCCACCGCCTCTTCGACGCGAAGCCCCATCCCATCTTCGCCGCGCGCCACCCCGTCAGCGGGGACTTCTACGTCAGCCAGGACGGCGCGAGCTCACTGCTGCGCATCGACCCGCGCACCGGACGCACCGCCCAGATCCCCGTCCCGGCGGAGCAGGGCAGCACCCCGGTCGGGCTGATCAGCGGGCCCGGCAGCATCTGGCTGGTGCTCCTCGGCACCGCGCAGGCGGGGACCGGCACGTTCGGGCGGATCGATGCCGACGGGCGGATCGCCTGGCACCGGCTGGGCAGCCCGCTGGGCCGGTCGGCATCGCTCCTGCACCTGGCGTTCGACCCGCCGGGCACGGCGCGAGAGCCCGGGCTGTGGCTGCTGGCGTCGTCGATCGTCTCCGAGCAGGCCCGCGACCTCATCATCCGCGTACGGTTCGACCCGTCCTGGACGCGCATCACCGGGGAGGAGTACGCGGCGCTGCCGACGCAGTCGTGCAAGGCGCACCGTCTGCTGCCGCTGGAGCGCAGCGTGCTCGCCACCGAGCTGACCGGCGCGACGGTCGCCCAGCTGATCCGCGCCGAGGAGTAGCCGCCGTCGCCTCGCCGGAGCTGCACCCGGTCGGCGGTCCTGCCCGGGCGGGCAGGACCGGTCCGGCCGGACCGGCTCCCCGAACGGCGCCTGCTCGTGGCCCGGCTCCCCCGTCCGCCGGTCGAACCCGTGGCCCGGCCGGGAGGCTACTGGCCGTGCCAGCTGCTGTACATGACGAAGAGCATCACGAGAAGCCCGGCGAGGAGTACGCCCCGACCGGGCCAGGGTTCGGAGTCCTGGGCACGGATGCCGTCGCCGTCCGGGACGCCGCCGTCGTGGGCTTCGCGGCGGTGCCGGTCGCGTTCCTGCTCGGCTTGGCGCCGGTTGGTGACCTCGTCCCAGGTGATGCCGCACACCGCACACCGGTACTGATAGCTGGACACAGTGCTTCCTCCCGCACGTGCCGGCCCCGCTCCGGGGCCGCGAACCTTAGGGGCTCCCGAACCTTAGTGCGGACCGAGGCCGGCGGGGTGGCCACTCGGGCAGGGTTCCCACGTTCGAGCGAGAAGCCGTGACAAGTCGCTACTCGGCGCCGGTGCCGGTGTCGCCGCCCGCGATGCGGCGGCGCACCTGGTCCTCCTGGGCCAGCCGCCGCAGCAGTTCGAGCACGGGGGCCGAGAGGGCGAAGACGATGACCGCCTGCTCGGCCAGGGCCTCCGGGTCGCCGAAGGCGGCCGCGCGGTCGAGGTCCAGGCCCGCGATGGAACGGGCCAGCTCCGCGTAGGCGACGAGGTCGCCGGGCTCGTAGGCCGCGTCGAGCCGCCTGAGTTCCCTCAGCGCCGCCGTCAGTCCCTCGACGTGGGGGGAGGTGCTCGGCGTCTGCCAGTCCATGGCCGCGATCAGGTCCGCCACCTCGGCCTCCGCGGCCGATCCGATCTCCGCCTCGCGGCCGGCGTCACCGACCGGGGATTCCGCGACGGGCACCGGCAGGGCGTAGCTGACCGCCCCCAGGGCGCTCTCGGTGCTGTGCGCCTGGTCGACGGCCGTCAGGACGTCGCGGGTGGCGGCGATGGAGAGCCCGCCCAGCGTGGTCAGCGCCTTGATCAGCCGCAGGCGCTGGACGTGCTCCTGCCCGTACTCGGCGAGGGTCGCGGCCGTCGCCTTGCCGGCGGGCATCAGGCCTTGCCGCCGGAAGTACTTGATGCTGGCGACCGGCACGCCGGTCGTGCGGCTGAGCTCCGAGATCTTCATGCGGCTTCCTCGCTGGTGGTGCGCGAGCCCGGCACCCTGCTGCACCGACTGGACACCCTAGGAAGATACTGCCACTATCTAGCTACTGGATACCTTAAGTATCCAGTTACTCTAGGTAATAACTCGGAGCGAATATGCCTTCCCCCGAGCCCTCCTCCGTACTCCGCAGCCCGAAGCTGTGGATCGGTTCAGGCCTCATCGTCGCGGTGGTCTCCATCCTGTTCGCCCTGCTCTACGTGGGCGGCAACGTGAACCCCAAGGGCAACCTGCGCGACCTGCCCATCGCACTGGTCAACAGCGACCGCGGGGCCGACGCCAACGGCAAGCACCTCAACCTCGGTGACCAGGTCGTCTCGGGGATCGAGAAGTCCGCCGCGGACAACCACAGCTTCTCCTGGCAGGTCGTCAGCCGGCAGGAGGCCGACAAGCGACTCGGCCAGGGCAAGGTCTACGGCGCGCTCGTCGTGCCGGAGAACTTCAGCGCCACGGTGGCCGCCCTGGGCAGCCCGAAGCCGGTGGAGGCCACCCGGCCGACCCTGACCGTGCTGACCAACCAGTCCGCCGGCAGCATCGGTTCCTCCATGGCCAGCCAGGCGAACCAGAAGGCGGCCCACGCCGCCTCCGCCCAGCTCGGCAAGGAGCTCCTGAGCCGTGCCGCCGCCCAGAAGGCCCAGCTCGCCCCGGCCGCCAAGCTGATGCTCACCGACCCGGTGAACGTCGAGGTCGCGGACGGCCACCCGCTCGGCACGCACAGCGCCATGGGTCTGAGCGCCTTCTACTACGCGCTGGTCCTCATCGTCTGCGGCATGCTCGGCGCCAACGCGATCGTCTCCCAGGTCGACACCGCGCTCGGCTACCTGCACACCGACTTCGGCCCCTTCCGCCAGCGCATGCCCGTCCGCCACACGAGCCGGGTCCGCACGCTGGCCGTCGGCACGGTCCTCATGCTCGGCCTCTCCCTGGTCATGGGCTCCCTCGTCGAGCTCGCCACGGTCGGCATCCTGGGCATGGACGCCTCCCACCTCGGCCTGCTGTGGCTCTACTCCGTGGGCACGATCGCGGCCGTCGGCGTCAGCGCCCTGGCCCTGCTCGCCGTCTTCGGCACGCCCGGCATGCTGATCTCCACCATCGTCTTCGTCGCCATGGCCGTCCCGTCCTCCGGAGCGACCGTGCCGCTGGAGGCGCTGCCCGGCTTCTTCCACGCACTCTCGGAGTTCGAGCCGCTGCGGCAGATCACCGGGGGCATGCGCTCCATCCTCTACTACGACGCCCAGGGCGACGCCGGCCTCACCCGCGCATGGATCTCCATGGGCATCGCGTTCGTCGCCGCCGTGCTCTTCGGCTTCGGCGTCACCCGCCTCTACGACCGCAAGGGCCTGCACCGCATCCCCCGCGCCGCCGAGTCCACCGAGGCCGAGGCGGCCCCTGTCCCCGCCTGACAGGTCTCAGCACAGCAGGACCGGTGAGCCCCAGCGATCGTTCGCTGGGGCTCCCGCGTTTCGGGCCGCGCTTCGGGTGAAGGTCCTGGTCAAGAAGGACGCTTCCGCGCGGTGACGTAACGGAACGGTTCGCAGACTCCGGCACTGTGGTGGCCGGCGGCCGCGAGAGCCAGCGCCAGCCGCTCCCGTGCCGGAAGGTCCAGGCCTGCGGTGGCGTGCAGGGCTCCCAGCGCGAACTGGTCCCCGCACCCCACGGCCGCGTATCCGTCGGCAGGCTCCGCTATCTGGTAGTCGTCGTAGACGGCGAACAGGCGGCCGTGTATGCCGACGAGGAACGTCCCGGACTGCTCCTGCTCGGAGTCCTTGCGCGCCCAGCCGCCGGCCTTCAGACAGCCGCGCAGCTTGTCGACGAAGACGGTGGACATGAACCGGTCCAGGTCGCCCTTCGGTTTCGGCGCCTTGAACGCGTGGTGCAGCAGTTGGCCCATGCGGAAGCTGCTGGTGAACCCCATGGCGTAGGGGCCGTTGCGGAAGATCTTCGGATCCCGGCGCACGGTGAGTCTGAGGCCGGCGACGCCGGCCGAGTCCCCGCCCAGGTGCACCCGGCCGTTATGCACGAGCCCGACGATCACAGTCACGGTCTCCCCCTCCGCCGTCCCACCTTTCGATACTTCGCCTGATGAGACGGGCGGAAACCGGACCGGTCGGCCACGACGGCACGAAGGCCGGCCACGACAGCAAATAGACGGCCCGTAGGAGCAACGCTCCTCGTCCTGCTCACGCCCCGGCGGCAGGCCGGCGCCGGTAGACCGTGCGCTGCAGGTGATCCTTGGCCGGGCCGGTGGTGCGCCAGCGCGCGTGCCACTCGTCGTGGGAGACGGCGGCGAAGGCTCCCTCGTAGCGGTCGGCCGCGCAGGGATGGTGGACGGACCACTCGCCGGTGCGCAGGTCCAGGTCGTGGAAGAACCGGCCGTCGGCGAACGTGACCTCGCAGGTGCCGTCCGGCCCGGGAAGCAGCACGAGCGTACGGCCCGCGCGCCCCGGCATGCCGCCCCAGCGCAGTTCGCCGTCCTCCGTGTGCAGCACCCGGCCGTCGTCGTCCGTCCGGAACACGGCTGTGCCGCGGAACGACCCGCTGTTCCCCGTCCCCAGGTCGAAGAGGGTGCGCTCGACGGTCCACTCCCCCATCAGGTAGTCCGCCGCATCGGGGACCGGGTGCAGGCCCGGGCCTTCGGGCCATGCCGGGCCGGAGGGCGTGACGGGGAGGGGGACAGGCGACTGCATTCCCTCATTATCCCAGCCCCGTCTGACGTCGTAGGCACAGGCACGTCGTGAGCAGGGGCGGCACGTCCGGAGCGGACGGCAAAAACAAAGGCAAGGAGCCTCCCCGCTCCTTGCCACTTTTAACTTATAGCGTATGGGGGGCCTTGCGGCAAGGCCCCCGTCATGCCGCAGAATCACCGGCCTAAGACGGAATCTGCGGAAACGGGGGATCGCGAAGTGCGTGTGCTGTTGCTGTCATACGGGTCGCGTGGGGACATCGAGCCGATGCTGGGGCTCGCGGCGGAGTTGCGGGCGGTCGGCGTGGAGGTGCAGGTGTGCGCGCCGCCGGACTTCGCGGAGCTGCTGGACGGTGCCGGTCTCCCCCTGGTGCCGCTCGGCCCGTCGATACGCGAGATGGCGACCAAGGCGGTGACCGCCGCGAAGCCGGCGCCGGCGAAGAACCTGCCGCAGCGCGCGGCCGAGATATTCGCCGCGACGTACGACTCGGTCCGCGCGGTGGCCGGGGGCTGTGACGCGGTCGTGGCCACCGGCTTGATCCCTGCCGCGGCCGCCGGGCGCGCAGTGGCCGAGGAACTGGGCATCCCCTACGCGTTCGTGTCGTACTTCCCGACCTACCTGCCGTCACCGCACCACCCGCCGCTCGTGTGGCCGGGCCGGCCGGTCCCCCCGGACGTGACCGACAACCGGGTGAGGTGGGACCTGAACGCCGAGAACCTCAACGAGCTGTTCGGCGAGGCGATCAACACCCACCGGAAGACGGTCGGCCTGCCCCCGGTGGACAACGTCCGCGACCACGTCCTCACCGACCGCCCGTGGCTGGCCGCGGACGCGACGCTGGGCCCGTGGCTGCGGCCGGCGGACCTCGGCGTGGTGCAGACCGGGGCGTGGATCCGGCCGGACGAACGCCCGCTCCCGGCCGACCTGGAGGAGTTCCTGGACGCCGGGGCGCCGCCGGTGTTCGTGGGCTTCGGCAGCATGCCGCTGCGCGACGCGCAGGACGTCACCCGGGCGGCCGTCGAGGCCGTCCGCGCGCAGGGCCGCCGCGTCCTCCTCTCCCGCGGCTGGGCCGACCTGGCCCTGATCGATGACGCGGACGACTGCTTCGCCGTCGGCGAGGTCAACCAGCAGGCGCTGTTCGGCCGGGTCGCCGCCGTCGTGCACCACGGCGGCGCGGGCACCACGACGACGGCCGCCCGGGCCGGCACGCCGCAGGTGGTGGTGCCCCAGATGGCGGACCAGCCGTACTGGGCCGGCCGCGTGGCCGAGCTGGGCATCGGCGCGGCGCACGACGGTCCGGCCCCGACCGCCGAGTCCCTGTCGGCCGCGCTCAAGACGGCACTGACCCCCGAGATCCGCGCGCAGGCGACCGCCATGGCGGGCACGGTCCGCGCCGACGGTGCGGCTGTGGCCGCGAAGCTCCTCCTCGACATGATCAGCGAAGAAGGGCCGTCGGCCTCCGCGTGATCCGGGCGGATCACCGAGAGCCTGACCCGGAACCGGCCCCTGAACCACCGATCCGGGCCCTGAACACCCGAGACATACGAAGCGCCCGAGGGCATACGAAGCACCCGGCCCACCCGGAATGCCTGGAACACAAGTACTTGCACCGGTCGCCGAGCGACCACACAGCGGAGCTGATCACGTGAACACCCCGACCACCACCAGCGCTTTCCACCTCCCCGACACCCTCGCCCGCAAAGCCGACCCGGCGCTGATAGCCGGCGACGAGCAGCACTTCGAGGCCGTAGCGGAGTGCCTCGAAGAGTCCATCGCCGAGTTGTCCGACCGCCTGGACGACCTGCGCAGGGAGCCCGGCGGCATCGGCCGGCAGGCGATGGAGCGGGACATCGAGATCCACCGGCTGACCGCTCGCCTGCGCGCACTGCGCCGTTTCGGCCTGGACCTGTGCCTCGGCCACATGGTCGGCGCGGACGGCTCCGAGCCGGTGTACATCGGCCGGCTCGGCCTCACGGACAGCTCGGGGCGCCGGCTGCTGATCGACTGGCGCTCCCCCGCGGCCGAGCCGTTCTTCGGCGCCACCCACGCCAACCCCATGGGCCTGGCGAGCCGCCGCAGGTACCGCTGGACCAGCGGCCGGATCAGCGACTACTGGGACGAGGTGTTCGCTTCGGAGGGCTTCGCCGGGCACGCCGCGCTCGACGACCAGTCCGCCTTCATCGCCAGCCTGGGCAGCAGCCGGTCACCGCGGATGCGCGACGTGCTCGGCACCATCCAGGCCGACCAGGACGCCATCATCCGCGCGGGCTCGCGCGGCGCTCTCGTCGTCGACGGCGGTCCGGGCACGGGCAAGACCGTCGTCGCCCTGCACCGTTCCGCCTACCTCCTCCACTCCGACCCGCGCCTCGGACACCGTCGCGGCGGTGTGCTGTTCGTCGGCCCGCACCGGCCCTACCTGTCCTACGTGGCCGACGTCCTGCCCAGCCTCGGAGAGGAAGGCGTGCAGACCTGCATCCTGCGGGACCTCGTCGCCGAGGGGGCCGCGGCGACGACCGAGACGGACCCGGAGGTGGCCCGCCTGAAGTCCTCCGCGGACATGGTGGTGAAGGCCGTCGAGAAGGCCGTCAGGTTCTACGAGGAGCCGCCCACCGACGCGATGACGGTCACCACCCCCTGGTCCGACATCCGGCTGGACGCCCGCGACTGGGCCGCGGCCTTCGAAGCGGCAGAACCCGGCACTCCGCACAACGAGGCGCGCGAGCAGGTCTGGGAGGAGCTGCTCGCCATCCTCGAGGACAAACACGGCGACGGCGGCGACGAGTTCTCACCCGGCCGGCTCCGCACGTCCCTGCAGCGCAACAGGGAGCTGGTCGGCGCCCTCAACCGGGCATGGCCGGTGATCGAAGCGGCCGATCTGGTCGGAGACCTGTGGTGCGTGCCCGCTTACCTGCGGATGTGCGCCCCCTGGCTCAGCCCCGACGAGGTCCGGAAGCTGCAGCGCAAGGACGCCCCCCGCGCCTGGACGGTCTCCGACCTGCCGCTCCTGGACGCGGCGCGGCAGCGGCTCGGCGACCCGGAGACGGCGCGGCGGAAGCGCCGGCGCAAGGCCGCCGTCGCCGCCGAACGCGCGCGCATGGCCGACGTCATCGACAACGTCATCGCGGCCGACGACGACGGCGAAGGCGCGGTGACGATGCTGCACGGACAGGACCTGCGGGACAGCCTGGTCGACGAGACCGCCCTGCCCGGCACCGACCTGGACCTGCTCGCCGGCCCGTTCGCGCACATCGTGGTGGACGAGGCCCAGGAGCTGACCGACGCGGAGTGGCAGATGCTGCTGCTGCGGTGCCCGTCCCGGAGCTTCACCATCGTCGGGGACCGTGCCCAGGCCCGGCACGGCTTCACGGAGTCGTGGCAGGAGCGGCTGGAGCGGATCGGGCTCGACCGGATCGACCTCGCCTCCCTGAGCGTCAACTACCGGACGCCGGAAGAGGTCATGGCGGAGGCCGAGCCGGTCATCCGGGCCGCGCTCCCGGACGCCAACGTGCCGGCCTCCATCCGCAGCAGCGGCGTCCCCGTCGTCCACGGGCCCGTTGCGGACCTGAACGAGATCCTGGACGGCTGGCTCGCGGCGCACGCCGACGGCACCGCCTGCGTCATCGGCGATCCCTCCTTCCGGGAGACGTCCCGCGTCCGGTCACTGACCCCGGAGCTGTCGAAGGGGCTCGAGTTCGACCTGGTCGTCCTCATCGACCCGGAGGAGTTCGGCGAGGGCGTCGCAGGAGCGGTCGACCGCTACGTCGCGATGACCCGGGCGACCCGGCAGCTCGTCATCCTCACGAGCTCCTGACACGTTCCGCTCCGGTTTTCCCGTCGCCCTCCGTGTCCTCCCACCCGTCCGGCCGGTTAGACACCGGGTGCTCTCATTCAGGGCGCTCCTGACCGGCACGGGAGGGAGAACAGGCAGGTGGAGAGTTCGTCAGGAGGCAAACAGGCCGGTAACCGGGCGCCGCTGTCCAGCAGCGAGAAGCTGCTGTTCTCCGGCGCCCTCCGGCACGACCAGGCATGGGCCGTCCACGAGGACCCCCTGCTGCGCATGTCGTTCTGGTCGATGGCCCGTCAGTTCCCGAGCATGCTCGGCCTCATCACCCGCGTGGCGTGGCGCGAGGACCCGCGCGCCCTGATCGTGCTGATGGCGGCGCAGCTCGCCTCCGGCGCCATGTCGGCCTTCCTGCTCGTGGCGACGAACCAGGTCCTGGTGCACCTCTTCGCGGACGGGCCGACGCCGGAGAAGCTGCGCGAGGCGGCGCCCGCGCTCGTTCTCGCCGGGTCGTCGTCCGCCGGGTCGGTGCTGCTGGGGTGCCTGATCGTCAAGACCGAGGGGCGCCTCTACCCGAAGATCGAGCTGTCCTGCACCACCACGTACTACGGCATGATGACGCGGGTCGAGATGTCCGCGATGGAGGACAAGGACATCCACCGCCGGCTCGCGCTCGGCCGGTACGGCACAGACGCCGTGCAGCGCATGCTGTCCAACGCCGTCACCATCACCAGTGGGCTGATGAGCCTGGGCGCCGCCGCGGTCGTGCTGGCCGCGCTCCACCCGCTGCTGGTGGCGGCGCTGGTGCTCATCGCCGTCCCGCGCTGGTGGGGCGCGGTCGTCGTGATGCGCCGCGCCTACGCCTCGCGGCACGTCTGGATCGACCACCGGCGTGCCGTCGACGTCCTGCTGTACCCGATCACGCGGGCGGACGCGACGCCCGAACTGCGTGTCCACGGCGCCGGCCGGCTCCTGCTGCGGGCACAGGAGGACATGGGCCGTACCGCGGCGGCGGAGAAGGCCCGCCTGGCCGGCGCGGAAGCCCGGACGGAGATCGTGGCGGCGGCGTTGTCCGGCACCGCCCGCATCGCGACGTACGCGATGCTGTGGTGGCTCCTGGTCGCCGGCGGCATGCCGCTGGCCGCCGCCGGGACGGCCGTCCTGGCGATCCGCAACGCCACCCAGTACCTCAACCAGATCGTCTCCCAGCTCAACCGCATGTGCGAGGAGTCGCTGTACCTGTCCGACATGAACGACTCCGTCGAGCTCGGGGCGCGCCACGCCATCCCGGACCGCGGCGCGTCCGTGGAGGGCGAAGGCGTCGAAGTCGTCCTCTCCGACGTCACCTTCCGCTATCCGGGCGCCGACCGCGACGCGCTCCAGCGGGTGTCGCTGACGGTTCCCAAGGGCAAGGTGGTGGCCCTGGTCGGCGAGAACGGCTCCGGCAAGAGCACGCTCGCCGGCGTCATCTCCGGGCTCTACCTCCCCACCGCGGGCAACGTCTCGTACAACGGCGTCGGGATCCGCGAGGCCGACCGCCGAAGCGTCTTCGACCGGATCGCCCTGCTGCCGCAGGAAGTCGGCTGCTGGCCGATGACGGTCCGGGCCAACGTCCACATCGGCGACGCGGACAGACCGCTGGTCCACGAGAAGGTCGAGGCCGCCGCCGAGCGCGCCGACATCCGAACCGTGGTCGAGGAACTGCCGCACGGGTGGGACTCCATCGCGGTCAAGGGCTTCCAGCGAGGGGTGCGCCTGTCGGGCGGCCAGTGGCAGCGCATCGGCGTCGCGCGCGCCCTCTACCGGGAACGCGATCTGCTGATCGTGGACGAGCCGACGGCCGCCCTCGACCCCAAGGCGGAAATCGACATGTTCGAGTCGCTGCGCTCGTTCACGGACGACGGCGTCACGACGGTCCTGCTCATCACCCACCGCCTCGCCGCGACCGCCACCGCGGACGTGATCCACGTCCTCGACCAGGGCCGGCTCGTGGAATCCGGCTCGCACACCGACCTCATGGCCGTCACGGGCGGCCACTACCGCGAGATGTACGAACTCCAGGCCGCCCAGTACAAGACCGCCTCCGTTCCACCACCCCGCAAAGAGGCCGGTGGCCCCTTCGAAGCGGCACCGGACGACTAGCCGAGGGAAAACCCTTCGCCCCGGCCTTCCGCCTCTCTATACCGTTTGCCGGGTGAATGCCACGTCCAAGCCGCTCGGCACATCCGACGCCCGGGACCTCGCCGCCCTGCGCGCAGAAGTCGAGCGCGCCGACAAGTCAGGCCTGCACGAGGACGCGACAGACACCCTCCACGAGCTCGCCGACCCCAAGCTGGACCTGGCGCACAACACCATCGGCGTCCGGCAGGGCTCGCGACTGGTGGCGTACGCCATGCTGTACGAGCCCGAGGGGGTGCAGGACGTCGCGCGCTTCGGCACCGCCGCCGCTGTTCACCCGGGCCTGCGCCGCCGGGGAATCGGCACGAGCCTGATCGACTGGATGCGCCGTCGCGCGGACGCGATCCGGGCAGAGCGATACCCCGGCATGCCCGGAGAGCTGCTGATCGACGGGACGTCCACCAATGCAGGACTGGCCGCCCTGGCCGAGCGCACCGGGTTCGAGCCCTGCCGGCACTGGTTCACCATGGCGCACGACCTGCACCCGGACCGGCTGCCCGCCGCGGACGCGCCCGCCGGCCTGCGCCTCGCGCCCTTCGCGCCGGCCCTCGACGAAGCGACCCGCAGCGCGCACAACGACGCCTTCCGCGACCACTGGAACCACACCGAGACGGACACCACCGACTGGCACACCTGGTACACCGGGCACCACGCGTTCCGCCCCGCCCTCTCCGCCCTGCTGCTCACCGCCGACGACCGCGTCGCCGCGTACCTCCTCTCCGACGAGTACGTCGCCGACAGCGTGGCCACGGGTCTCCGCACGTTCACCATCGGCCGCCTCGGCACCCGTCCCGCCCACCGGGGCCGGGGCGCGGCGCGCGCCCTGCTGGCGCACACACTGGCCGAGGCCGGGCGCCAGGGGTACGAGAAGGCGGAGCTGGTCGTCGACGCCGCCAACCCGACCGGGGCCCTGAGGCTCTACGAACGGATGGGGTTCGCCACGCAGCGGGGGTTCGTGACGTACGCCCGGCCACTGGGCTGAGCAAGGGGCAGGCAGGACCGCAGGACCCCTGATGCGATTTCACACCCTTTGCATTCGTATACTCGTGCGAGGCTCACAACGGCAGGAGGTGGAGACAGTGAAGCTTGCTGAGGCACTGGCAGAGCGCGCGGAGGCGACGCGTCGCGTGGAGCAGCTGCGCGCACGCGTGGTCAGCAGCGCGCGGTACCAGGAAGGTGAAACGCCTGCCGAGGACGCGGCCCAGTTGCTGGCCGAGGCCGGTGAGGCGCTGGAAACCCTGGAGACGCTGATCCGGCGGATCAACCGGACCAACGCGGCGGCGCGGATCGGGCAGGACGGTACGCTCACCGACGCGCTCGCGCGCCGGGACGTGCTGCGGCTCCGTCACGCGGTGGTCACGTCGGCCGCCGACGCGGCGGCGGGTACGGGCGAGCGCGGCTACGGCCGGCAGCTTCGTTCCGAGCTGATGATGCTCTCCGCGCTTCCGGTCGCGGAGCTGCGCGCGCAGGCGGACGTGCTCGCCCGGGAGATCCGTGAGATCGACGTGCGCATCCAGCGTGCGAACTGGGAGGTCGACCTGCTGGACTGAACGGTTCCAGCAGACTGACCCCCGGGCCCGGGACGGCCCGGGAAGATGTGGAGCAGGTAGTCGTTCCGGAGGCGTGCACAAACCGAGGGCCGGCGGTTTTCCGGCCCACCCGTGGCGCGTGAAGAGCAACGCTGGGGTTCGACTCCCCATCAACAGTGCAGCTCAGCACCGTGCACAGGTAAAGGTGCACATCTCACAGCACATCACCATGTGCAGATCCGGGACGGTGAGGGCGGGTTCGGGGCTCTCCACATCGGGCCGGACCGGGCCCTGACCCGGCCCGGTCCAGTCCGGTCTCTGCCTTTCGGTAGAGCCGCGGATCGGCCTTGAGGCGCATGCCGTCGCGACCTGCGGCATTGATACTGGTCAGCGTGTCACGCACGCACCTCTCCCGTCCCTTCCCCGACCACTGCCGCCCGCCCGGAGTGCTTCCGGGCGCCGCCGCGCGCACGGCGGCGGAGACGGCCGGGGTGGTGCTCGCGGGTCTGGGCGTGTGGGGCGCGGTCGCGGGACTCGGGTTCATGTCCCACCCCTCCCTGCAGCTGCCGGCGCTGGCCGCCGGGGCCGTGCTCTTCACGCTGCGTCACCGCTTCCCCGTGGCCGTGCTCCTCGTCCTCGCCGTGCTGACGGGTCCGGCGCCCTGCGTGGGGCCGGTCACGGCGGCGACCTCGTACGCGGTGGCGCGGCGGACGGTCCGGGCGCGGCGGCGCGGCCGCCTGCTGGTCGCGGCGGCGGCCCTGGTGGTGGTGTGCGCGACGGTGCCGGCGCCCTGGCTCGGTCCGGGACCGGTGCCGTACGGCCTGGCGCTCGGCCTGATCCTCACGCCGACCACCGTGCTCGTCCCCGGCCTGGTCGGCACCTCGTACGGGCAGCAGCGGCGTCTGGTGCAGGCGCTGCGCGAGCGCGGGGACGCCGCGGAGCGAGCGCGCCGGTTCGCCGACAGCGAGGCCCGCATCCACGAGCGGTCCCGCATCGCCGCCGAGATGCACGATCTGGTGGGGCACCGCCTCAGCCTCATCTCACTGCACGCCGGAGGGCTGGAGCTGGCCCTGGAGCGGGCCGACCCCGAGCTGCGCGAGGAAGCCGTACTGGTGCGGCGGACCACCCGCGACGCGATGCGCGAGCTGCGGCAGGCCCTCGGGGTGCTCGGACCGCTGGGCCGGGACACCGGGGCGGAGGCGCTCACCGACGCCACCGGCACCCGCGCCGACATCGAGACGCTGGTGGCGGAGTCCCGGGACGGAGGCATCGCCGTACGACTGGACTGGACGGGTCCGGACCTGGACGCCCGTCCCGCGCCGGTGCGCCGGGCCGTGCACCGGGTGGTGCGGGAGTCCTTGACCAACGTGCACCGGTACGCGAGCGCGGCACACGTCACCGTGACCGTGGTCCACGACCACGAGACGGTACGGGTCACCGTCCGCAACGGCGCCCCGCCCGCACCCCCGGCAGCCGCCGGAAGCGTGGGCACCGGCCGCGGCCTCACCGGCCTCCGGGAGCGTGTGGAACTGCTGGGCGGGACGTTCGACGCCTCTTCCCTGCCGTCCGGCGGCTTCCAGGTGGACGCGATCGTGCCGGCCGAGCCCGGCGACGCCCCCGCCCCCGAGCGGCCCGGCACCGCAGACACCGGACCGGAGGATGGCGGCACCGGGCCCGAGAGGGGCAAGACCGCAGCCGAGGCAGGCGAGGCCGCAGCCGGCGGAGGCGTAGCGCCCGGACGCCGTACCGCGCACGTGCTGACGCTCGCCCTCGGGCTGGTGACGCTGAGCGTGCTGATGGCGCTCGGGATCACCTTCGTGTACGCCTCCGCACCGCATCAGTTCGCCGGGCCGCGCCCGCTGCCCCGGATCGGCATGACCTACGGCGACGTGACGGAGGTGGGTGTCCTGGACAACAAGGCGGTCCGGGCCGCCGCCACCGGCCACGAACCGCCGCGCCCCGCCGGCACCGTCGGCTGCGTCTATCCGTTCAACGGCGCCACCGAGATCCGGCCGGGCGCTCTGAAGATCGCCCGCTACTGCTTCGACGCCTCACAACGTCTGATCGCCATCGACCGTTTCACCGTCCCGTCGGTCCGGGACGCCACACCTTGGGAGACCCCGTGACCGAGCCCGCCCGGCCGATCCGTGTCCTGCTCGCCGACGACGAGACGATGATCCGGCACGGAGTGCGCCTCATCCTCCGGCACGCCGACGGCATCGAGGTCGTCGCCGAGGCCCGGGACGGACGGCAGGCCGTCGAGATGGCCGCCGCGCACCGCCCCGACGTGGTGCTGCTGGACATCCGGATGCCGGTCCACGACGGACTGGCCGCGATCGCTCCGCTGCTCGCCCTCGACCCCGCGCCGCGCGTCGTGATGCTGACGACCTTCGGCGACGACGACAACGTCGTCCGGGCGCTGCGGGAAGGCGCCGCCGGATTCCTGCTGAAGGACGAGGGCCCGCAGGAGCTGATCAGCGCCGTACGGGCGGCCGCCGCCGGGGACGCCGTGCTCTCCCCGGGCGTGACCGGGGCGGTGATCTCCCGGATGCTGACCGCCGGGGGCCCGCAGGGCGCGGGCGGCATGCCCGGGGACGAGCGGATCGCGCGGCTCACCGGCCGGGAGCGGGAAGTCCTGGCGATGCTCGGCGAGGGGCTGTCCAACCAGGACATCGCCGCGCGGCTCGGCATCGGGATCGGCACGGTGAAGACGCACGTGGGCGCCATTCTGGACAAGACCGGCTCGTCGAGCCGCGTCCAGGCCGCGCTGCTGGCCCACCGGACCGGGCTGGCTTCCTGACGGGAGCACCCCCTCCTCTGCCCTCAGGCAGAGGAGAGACAGCCGCCACTGCCCTTTCGACAGAGGCCAACTCCCGCCTTCAGGGCGATGTTTCCGCAGGTCAGAGCCGTGAGGATGGATACGTCCCCCGGCTCGCAGAACTCCTCTCGGGCCGTCGCACCCCAGGCGGAGTATCCATGTCACAGACGTTCCCTTCTCCCAGCACAGCTCTCGTGGAGCCGGCCGCCCGCGCGTCCGGCCTGACCAAGACGTACGGGAAGGGCGAGACCCGGGTCACCGCGCTGGACGCGGTGTCCGTGGAGTTCGCGCGGGGCAGGTTCACCGCCGTCATGGGCCCCTCCGGTTCCGGCAAGTCCACGCTGATGCACTGCATGGCCGGTCTGGACCCGGTGACCTCGGGTTCGGCCCGGATCGGCGGTGTCGAGCTGTCCGATCTGAACGACCGGCAGCTCACCCGACTGCGGCGCGAGAAGGTCGGGTTCGTCTTCCAGGGCTTCAACCTGCTGCCGGCCCTCACCGCGCTGGAGAACATCACCCTGCCCCTGCGGCTGGCCGGGCGGCGGCCCGACCCCGCGTGGCTGGACACGGTCGTCGCCACCGTCGGCCTCGCGGGCCGGCTCGCCCATCGCCCCACCCAGCTCTCCGGCGGTCAGCAGCAGCGCGTGGCCGTGGCCCGCGCCCTGGTCTCCCGCCCGGAGATCGTGTTCGCCGACGAGCCGACCGGCAACCTCGACTCCCGCTCCGGCGCCGAGGTGCTCGGCTTCCTGCGCGACTCGGTGCGCGAACTGGGACAGACCGTGGTGATGGTCACCCACGACCCCGTGGCCGCCGCGCACGCCGACCGCGTGGTGTTCCTCGCCGACGGCCGGCTGGTGGACGAGCTGCACGAGCCGACCTCGGGCGCGGTCCTGGACCGGATGCTCGCCTTCGAGGCCCGGGGCCGCACTTCCTGACCGCGTTCGCCGCTCCGCCCTCGCCCTCCCGCACCCGTCGAAAGCCCACCATGCTGCGAACAGCCCTGCGCAACGTCCTCGCGCACAAGGCCCGTCTGATCATGACCGTCCTCGCGGTCGGTCTCGGGGTCGCGTTCATCTCCGGCTCGCTCGTCTTCGCCGACTCCACCACCGCCGCCTACCGCGCCTCCATGGCGAAGAACTATGCCGGCGTCGCGGTCACCGTCGACCCGAAATCCCCGCCCGGCGCCCCCGCGAACGGGCGCACCAACGTCCTCGACGACGCGCTCGTGGCCGAGCTGGCCGCCGTGCCCGGTGTGTCCGCGGCCCGTCCGACGGCCGACGGCTCGGCCACCCTGGCCGCCAAGAACGGCTCCCCCATGCGCGCGGACAACACCATGGGCAAACTGGCCGCCGCGTACGTCCCCGGTGCCGACGGCAAGGACAGCCGCTTCCCGCTGACGTCCGGCCGGGCGCCGCGCACGGACGGCGAGATCGCCCTGGACCGCGGCACCGCCTCCGCCGGCAAGTACGCGCTCGGCGACATCGTCACCCTGGCCACCGACGGCCCGGTCCTGCGGATGCGGCTGGTCGGCATCGTCTCCACCAAGGACACCCGGGTCACCTCCGGCGGCACCCTCGCGGTGTTCGACAAGGCCACCGCGCAGAAGCTGTTCGCCGCCCCGGGCCGCTACACCGGGATCGACCTGTCCGCCGAGCCCGGGACGGACCAGTTCGAACTCGCCCGCCGCGTCAGCGCGCTGCTGCCGGCCGACCGTGCCGAGGCGACCACCGCGACCGCGAAGGCCGGCCGGCAGTCGGTCTTCATCGATACGAAGACCAGCAGTTACTCCCGGCTGCCCATGGTCTTCGCCGTGGTGTCGCTGTTCATCGGCTCGTTCCTCATCATCAACACCTTCACCATGCTCATCACGCGGCGCTCCCGGGAGATCGCGCTGCTCCGCGCGATCGGCGCCACCCGGCGCCAGGTGGTCGGCTCCGTGCTCGCCGAAGCGGCCCTCGTCGGCCTCGTCGCCTCCGCCCTCGGATTCGTCCTCGGGCTCGGCGTCGCCACCGCCCTGCCCAGTGTGCTCGGCACCGCCGACGACCTGCTGCCCCGGGGCCCGCTGGTGATCGGCCCCGCCCCGGTCCTGGCCTCCCTCGCCGTCGGCGTCGGCGTCACGGTCCTCGCCGCGTGGCTGCCCTCACGCCGCGCGGCCGGGATCGCGCCCGTCGAGGCGATGCGCGCCGCCGAACAGGCGCCTTCCGCGGCGCTCTCCCGGATCCGGGGCGCCGTCGGCGCGGCCGTGCTCGTCCTCGGCGCCGGCCTGCTGTTCTCCCTGAGCGACGCGAAGGACGCCTCGGACGAGAACCTGCGGACCGCGCTGTTCGGCTGCGGCATCCTCGTGACCGGTCTGATCCTGCTCGCCCCGCTGCTGGCGGGCCCGGTGATCCGCCTCCTCGGCCGGCTCACCGCGCGCTCCGGGGTCGCGGGCGACCTCGCGAAGGACAACGCCCTGCGCGATCCGCGCCGCACGGCCGCCACCGCCGTCGCCCTGATGATCAGCACCGCCCTGGTCTCCGGACTCGCCGTCATCGACCACTCCTCCAGCCGGGCCCTGGACTCCCAGGCCGCGGCCGGTCTGAGCGCCGACTACGTCATCGGCACCCGCAACACCACCACCGCCATCGACGCGGCCGCCGTCCAGCGCGTCGCCGCCGTTCCCGGCGTCGCGACCGCCTCCGCCGTCGCGGACTCCACCATCTCGGCCGGTGCCTTCGCCCGGGAGGTCTCGGGCGTCGACCCGAAGACCGTGGGCGACGTCATGAAGCTCCGCTTCACCAGCGGCTCCGCCAAGGACATCGGGCCGGGCCGGATCGCCGTCTCCAGCAGCTTCGCCCGCGAGAACCGGGTCAGCACCGGCGGCCAGATCAAGGCGAGCATCGGCCCCGGCCGGGGCGACCGCGCCCAGCCCTACACCGTCGTCGGGATCTACCAGGACAACCCCACCGCCCACGACGTCCTCGCCCACCGCGGCGACGTCCAGCAGCACAGCTTCCTGCGCGACTCCCTCCAGCGCGTCCTCGTGGCCACCGACCACGGCGCCGCGTCCCCGGCCCTGGAGAAGCGGCTGCGCGCCGCCGTCGACGGCAGCCCCCTGCTGACGGTCCAGGACCGTGCCCAGCTCGTCCGGGAACAGGCCGGCGTCGCCGGTGACCTGGCCGGCATGGTCTTCGGGCTGCTCGCCGTCGGCGTGATCATCGCGGCGCTCGGCATGGTCAACACGCTCGCCATGTCGGTCTCCGAGCGCACCCGGGAGATCGGGGTCCTGCGCGCGATCGGCATGGACCGCACCGGCATCCGCCGCATGATCCGGGTCGAGTCCCTCGTCGTCGCCGCGTACGGCACCCTGCTGGGCCTGGCCGTCGGCCTGTTCGGAGCGTGGAAGGTCAGCGGACTGGCCAACGGGGCCATCCCCCAGTACGCGTTCTCCCTTCCCTGGGGCACCCTCGCCCTCGTCGTCGTCCTCTCCCTCGCCGCCGGCGCCGCGGCAGCCGCCCTGCCCGCCCGCCGGGCCGCGGCACTCAGCCCCCTGCGGGCCGTCGCCGACGCCTGACGCGCGTGGTACGAAAGGCGCCCGGCCGGGCCACCGCCCGCCAGGCGCCTTCCGTTCGCCGCGGCCCGGCAGCCGCCCTACGCCCTGCGGAGCCGGTCGACGATGCCGTCGAGGTCCCGGCGGAACAGGTCCGGGCGGACCCAGTGGCCGCCGTCCACCTCATACCACTCGTGCGGGATGCCGGCCCGGCCGAGGAAGCCGCGGAACTCCCGCTGGGTGTCGAGCACGGCGGTCTCGTTGAACCGGTCCCAGAAGGTCGGCAGGGGGCTGGTCCCGGCGACCATGAAGATCCGCTTGTTCCGGTAGCTCTCGACGCGCTCGCACGGGTTGTCCATGCTGACCCTGTTCTGGTCCCACGGCACGCCGTAGACCGTTCCGCCGCCCAGTTCGACGGCCGCGGAGGACAGGTTGGCCCAGTGGACGACCGCGCCGGCCAGACCGCCGGCGACGCCGCGCAGGCTGGCGGGGCCGGAGTGGGAGCTCACGGAGGCGAAGTGGCCCCAGTACTTGGCGGTGTACTTCAGCGCGCCGAAGCCGCCCATGGAGAACCCGGAGACGGCGCGGCCGTCGTACTCGGCGTACGTCCGGAAGTTGTCGTCGATCCACGGGATCAGCTGCTCGATGTGGAAGAACTCCCAGTTCCGGGCGCCGACGTTGGAGCTGACCGGGTTGGAGTACCAGCCGGCCTGACCGCCGTCGGGCATCACGACGATGAGAGGCTTGCCGGCGGTCCACGCGCGGATGCCGCCGTCGGGCAGGCGGTCGAACTCGATGAAGTCGCCCTTGCCCCCGTGGAGCAGGTACAGGACGGGGTACCTGCGTCCGCTGGTGTGGTAGTCGTCGGGGAGCAGGACGTTGACGGCGGGGTTCCAGCCGCCGATCGCCGCGGTCTGGAAGCGGTAGTACCACATGCGGGGGTCCGATTCGCCCCGTTCCGTGATGCGCAGTCCGCGGCCGTCGCCCGCGGCGCTGGCGGTCGCCGCCGAGGCGAGGACGCCCCCGCCGCCGAGCGCCAGCGCCGCGGAGGCGCCGCCGACGGCCTTCAGGACATTTCTGCGGGTGGGGCGGTTCTCGCTCAACTGGACCTCCTGGTCGGTGACTGTTCTGCGGGTGAAGTGAAAACGGCCGGTCAGTTGTTGGTGATCCAGGCGCCCCTGGCGGCGCTCCAGTGGATGGTGGCCTTCTGGAACTTCTGGGCCTTGCCGCCCGCCTCGTCCATCTCGTCGGTCACGGGGTAGCCGAGCGCCCGCTCGTGACCGGCGGCGTGGAAGGCGTCGTAGATCGCACCGTGCACGGGGTGCGCACCGGTCGGCTGCGACCACAGGAACAGGCCCCGCTCGAAGAACTGGAAGCGCCCGCGGGTCCCGTCCGGCGCCTGCGCCGCGTCCGCCTCGTCCATCGTCGGGAAGCCCCAGCGCTGCTCCGAGTTGGTGTCCCAGAATTTCTTCAGGATGTCCCCGTAGATCGCGTAGGCCACGTCCGGGTGCCAGATGACGATGCCGTTCTGGAAGAGCTGGAAGCGTCCGCCCAGCGCGGCGTTCTCCTCGGCGCGGACCGGCAGGCCGAGCGGTCCGCCCTGGCCGCCCAGGCCCGCGTACTTCGCGCCTATCGTGCCGTAGGGCTGGAACGCCTCGGCCATCAGCTCGCGCGCGACGCCCTCCGCCCGGGGGTACCGCTCCGGATAGGCGGAGCGCTGCACGGCCTGGGCGAGCTCGCCCGCGGTGTCCCACTTGGGCTCCATCTGCTGGGCCACCTCGAAGAACTTGTTCGCCGCGTAGTCGACGTCGAGGCACTGGTCGGGGTTGCACCACCCCTGCGAGGGCCGCTGCTGGAAGACGCCGAGCGAGTCCCGGTCCCCGCAGTTGAGGTTGTTCATGCGGGACTCGACCCAGCCCGTCTCGAAGCCGGCGAGCATCACCTTGTCGGACACGCCGCGGCGCTGGCCGACCTCGTAGACCTTGCGGGTCACCGCGATGTCCCGCTCCGCGGGGATGTCGCAGAAGAACTCGGCCGTCGCGGTGTGCCCGAGGGGGCCGGGCACGTCCTTCGCGCCCCGCGCCCATGCCGGGCCGGCCAGGGCGGACACGACCGTCGTGACCACCAGAACCAGTGTTCCGAATCTCGCGCGCCGTGCAGCTGAGCCATGCACGTGCCTGCTCCTTAGCGGTTGGCGGGGGTGTGGTGTGAGGTGTGAGTACGGTCCGGGGACCGGGCGTCCGCAAAGTAGTCGCGGGAGCGTCCGGCAAGGCATCCGGAACGATCCGGGGTGACAGGGGCGACGACTTCCGGTGGACTCCGCACGACGACCGTTCGCGCAGGGGCGAGCCGGAGACCTTCCCCCTTGCGCGGCGGCGATCACCGACCGCCCTGCCGAGCCGCACCGTCCGCTCGGCGCCGCCGTCCCACGGGAGTGACCATGCGTATCCGTACTGCCATCGCGGCCTCCGCCCTGGCGCTGACGCCCGTTCTGGGGGCGGTCGGCTCGCCGGCGGTGGCGGCCACGCCGGCGAAGAACGCCCGGCTCGCCGCCGAATGCGGAGTCCGTTCGGACGGCAGGCTGTACTGCGGCAACAGGGCCGGGGCGAGGGGGTATGCGGACCGGTCCTACCGTTCGGCGACCCGGGGAACGCTCGACGGGACGTTCAGCTGGTTCAGCTGCTGGGGCCATGGCGACCCGCACCCCGGCGGGAACGACATCTGGTACTGGACGCTGCTCGACAACGGCGCGTGGGGCAACGTGCCGGCCGTCGATGTGAACACCGGCCAGGACCCTGCCCCCGGCCTGCGCGCGTGCTGACGAGCTCCTGCCTTCAGGCCGGGTCGGAAGGCGGGCACTCCGGAACCCGTGGGCGGTCCTTCGTGCGCACGGCGGGCAGCCAGGCCGCGGACCGGGCGGAGCCCCGTGGGAGACGTACGCGGTACCAGGCGGCGGACAGCGCGTCCGCCTCGTCGATGATGGGGATCCCCTGGGGGAGCAGGCAGTCGACGGTGAGCTCGTCGCCGTGCCACACGCGGGTCGGTACGACGTTGTCGATCGTGTAGGGCCGGCGGGGATCGATCGCCAGGCCGAGGCTGCACTGCGGGTCCCGGTCCGTACGGCTGCGGCAGCTCTGCTCGGCGTTGAACACCCGGAGCCGCCCGGTGCCTTCGGCCGCCGCGGCACCCGTCGAGGCGGACGTACCGGACGTGCCGGGCTTGCCGGATCCACCGCCGCCCACGGCATACGGCCAGACCGCCGCGCCCACCGCGCACACCGCAACGGCTGCGAGTGCGGCGCGGGTTCTCCCTCGCCGAAGCCCTTGCCGAGGCCCTCGTCGCGGTCTTCGGCGGGGCGTCGCCGGATCCCCGGCGGCCGTCTCCACGGCGGGCACCGCGTCCGTGGATTCCGCGTCCGTGGATTCCGTTTCCGCGGACTTCGCTTCCGTACGCTCCTCCGTACGGTCCGCGCCCGCGGCCTGCCGGCCGGCGATGCGCGCCAGCAGGCTCTCGGCGGTGTGCACGGCGCGCGCGGCGTGGGTCGGGGCCAGGCAGTCGGCGGCCAGGGCACGCCAGAAGCGCGGGACCGCGCTGTCCAGGCGGAGCGGCGCGCGCCCCTCGGCGTACTCCTGCGTCGCGGCGGCGCGGGCCATGGGCGTGGCGCCGGGGAACGGCGGGGCACCGGCGGCGAACACCTCGTGGATCATGATGCCCAGGGCCCAGATGTCGGCGCTCGGCCGGACTTCCACGCCCTGCTCGCCGAGCGGGGCCTTCCAGCGCTCGGGCGGGAGGTAGTCGAAGGTGCCCATCGGGGGCGCGTACCCGTGGGTGCCGCGGGTGCCGGTCAGTTCCGTGGCGAGCCCGAAGTCCGAGAGCTTCACCGAACCGTCGGCCATCAGCAGGATGTTGTCCGGTTTGAGGTCTCCGTGCACCCAGCCGCTGCGGTGCAGGTGGGCCAGGCCCTCACAGATCTCGGTGAGCAGCCGGGCGCCTTCGGCTTCGGTCACTCCGGCGCCGAGCAGGTCCCGCAGGCTGCGCTCGGCGCGCTCCATGACCAGCACGACGGCGCCGTCCAGGAACGGAAGGTCAGGTTCCCCGAGGATGACGGACTCCAGCAGGCGGATCAGCCTCGGGTGGGAGGAGCGGCGGCCGAACTCGACCTCGCGCCGGGCGGTTTCCGCGGCCTTGCGGGCCTGTCTCGGTGCCAGCCCGGCGGTCGGCAGCACCTTGAGCGCGACGGCGCCGCGGCCGTCCGGCTCCGGCGTGCCGCCGCCGCGGCCGTCCGGCTCCGGCGTGCCGCCGCCGCGGCCGTCCGGCTCCGGCTCCGCTTCCCTGCCCGCCCCGTCACCGGCGGATCGTCCCGCATAGACGGTTGCCCAGCCCCCGGCCCCGATCGGCTCGGTGACCTCCCAGCCGCCGATGCGGTAGCCGCGCGGGAGCAGTTCCGTACCGTCATCTCCCGATGTGCCGGCCGTGCCACGCACCGCTTCCTCCTCCGGTCCGCCGGCCGCGTCGCCGTACGGGTCCGCCACGTCTCATCTCACCGGTCCCCGCTCCTGTGTGCCGGTTCCGGACCGGGGCGGCAGCAGCGCGAGGTGCTCCTCGCGTACGAGCCCGAAGCGCAGCACGAGTCCGACGATCGTCTCCCGCTTGCCGTTGCGGCGGGCTTCCCTGCGGGGGCCGTGCTCGGCGGGGGCGCTGATCCGCATCTTCTCGTCGGCCAGGTAGTCGATGTGCGAGCTGACCGCCCGGGCCGTCAGCTGCCCGCACGCGGGGTGGCTCCTGAGCCTCTCGACGATCTCGGGTGTGGTGGACACCGCGACCGGGGACTCGTCGCGCAGCCGCGGTTCGCAGAGCGCGACCAGGACCAGGAAGTAGAGGGCCGTCTCGTCCAGGGAGTACGCCGTGACGGTGCGGCTCCCCCACTGGTCGCCCATGCCGTCGGGGTCGAGGTAGACGTGGTCGGGCGCGAACACCTGGAAGGCGACGGTGGTGTTGCGGCGGGTGGGCAGCACGACCCGTGAGAACTCGAAGGGGATGGGTGCTCCCGCCCGCCGTGGCGGCACCCTCAGGTACTCCCCCGCTCCCTCGGGGTTCTCCACCAGATAGCTCTGGGTCGTGCTGAGGTTGCTCAGCTGCCAGTGGTCGTCCGTCACCCGGATCTCGCCCGCCAGCCGGGATATCGCCTCGTCGTCGAGGCGGAGCTCGACCGGGCACGTCGCGGAGCCCCGCCCGAAACGCGCCACCTCGCCCGGGCCGAGCCGCAGCGTCACCGCGTCTCCGTGCGGCTCCCCTGCGGCCCCCGCCGTCCCCTGCGGCAGATAGATCACTACCCCGCTCACTGCCCCCTCCTCGCCCCCGCGTCGCTGTCCTCGCGCACGCCGAACGTTACACATCCGGGCCTGCCGCTCCCACTCCTTGACTTCGGCCGATTCCGTACCCCTCGGGACGGCCGCGTCCCTGCCGCCGGCCCCGCTTCCGTACAGCCTTCAACGACCGTGGTGGCCGGATTCCGGCGGCGGCATCCGGCTTTCGCGCCCCCCGGAGAGCGCGAGGCCGCCGTACAGGGGACAGTGGAGGTAGGCCGTCGCCGCGGAACCGTGCGGGAGGAGGCTGGCTCACGATGTCCGATGACGTGATGGGTGACGAGGTCTACCAGCCTGCCCGGTCCGATCGCCGGGACAATCCGGGTGACCTGGACCTGGAGAACGCCCTCGACGGCGATCTCTACGACACGGTGCTCGACGCGGGCTATTCGCCGCCGGAGCGGCCGCTCGGCGTGGGGCACCACGGCACGACGGCCCGCGAGCAGCACGAGCGCGAGAGCCTCGACCAGCGGCTCGCCGAGGAGGTCCCCGACATCGAGGTGCCGGACGGGGACGGCATCGGCGACCTGCCCGGCGGGGACGGCGAGCCCCTCGACGAGGAGGTCGGCGGTGCGCGCGCCGGGCGCCTCGCCGCCACCATCGACGCCATGCCCCCGCGGCGCAACGACGTCTACGCCCGGGACGTGGGAATCGACGGCGGGGCGGCCTCCGCGGAGGAGGCGGCGATGCACATCGTCCCTGAGGAACCCTTGACCGAGACCGGCGACGACCTCGGCGTGTGACGGCGCCGGCACCGCTGCGGCCTCGTGAACGACGCCGGGAGCTCTCCGGCCTCGCGGGCGTCCCCCGATCAGCCCAACAGCACGCCGGGAACGACATCCGCGCCCGCGCCGTCACGCTGTGTGAGCACTGCGGGTTCAGCGGCCGGTTGCGAGTTCGGCGGCGTACGGGGGCCGGGCGCCGGCGCGGGAGCAGGTGATCGCGGCCGCGCGGGCCGCGAAGGCCAGGACGTCGCGCCACTGATCCGCGCCGAGGGCGGGCGCCGCGGTGAGGGCGCCGTGGCCGTCCAGCCGGTGCAGCAGTGCGGCGTTGACGGTGTCGCCCGCGCCGATGGTGTCCACGACCGTCACCCGCTCGCCGGGGACGGACAGTTCGAGGCCGTCACGGGTGAGCACGGTCAGCCCCGCGCCGCCGCGGGTGAGCACGACGGCGTACGGGCCTGCCGCCAGCCACTCCGCGGCGGCGGACACCGGGTCGGCCGCCGGGCCCGCGAGCCAGGCCGCGTCCTCCTCCGAGAGCTTGAGGAGGGTGACGTGCGGGAGCCACGAGCGGAAGCGGGCCCGGTAGGCGTCCGCGTCGGGTATGAGGCCGGGGCGGACGTTCGGGTCGAGGGCGGTGAACAGACCGCGGGCCGAAGCGCGGCGCATCAGGTCCTCGTAGGCGCTCGCGCCGGGTTCGAGGACCAGGGAGCAGGTGCCGAAGGAGACGGCGCGGGCCGCGTCGGGCAGGGTCTCCGGGCTGGTGAACAGGCGATCCGCGGTGCCGCCGGCGTGGAAGGAGTACTCGGCCGAGCCGCCGTCGCCGACATGCGCCACGGCGAGCGTGGTGGGCTCGGGGCCGCGCTGGACCAGTGAGGTGTCCACGCCGTCCGCCGTCAGACCGCCCAGCAGGGCCCGGCCGAAGTGGTCGGTGGAGAGCCGCGAGCAGAACGCCGTGGGGGAACCGAGGCGGGCCAGGGCGACGGCGGTGTTGTAGGGGCCGCCGCCGCGCTTGGGCAGCAGGGCGGAGAGGTCGTCGCCGGCGGAGCCGTCCTGCTCCCGGGGACCCGCGGGAACGAGGTCGATGAGGGCTTCACCAGCAACGATGATCATGAAACGGTGCCTTTCGGGACGGTGTGCGAGCGTGGGAGGCCGGTCCGTCGCCGCTGTCGGCGGCTGCTCCCCGCCCGTCAGTCTTCCACCGTCGTCACGATGACGAACCGTACGTCCGGCCGCCCCGGCGGCCGCTATCCCACGGACGCGGGGAGCACGTGGTCGCCGACCCTGTCGGTGCTCAGGCACAGGGAGCAGACCACCGCGTCGTGCGTGCGGCAGGCGGCGACGTCCGGGCGCTCGAACTCCTGCCGGCACACGTGGCACCGGTAGAGCGTGGCGCTCGGGTTGCCGTCCGCGTCCAGCAGGGGTTCGCCGATCCCGTCCGTGGTGCGGCGCAGGTAGTAGCGGCCCTTGGTCAGGACGGCCATCAGCGGGGTGAGGACGAACGCGATCAGGGCCGCCGCGACCGGCGAGTACGGCTGGAGCGTGTCGCCCAGGGCGTGGAAGTACATGGCGATCGACAGGCCGGAGGCGGCCACGAAGGCGACCGTGCCGACGGGGTTGACCGCGTAGAGCATGCCGCGCCGGAACTCGGGGGCGTGCGGGGAGAGTTTCAGCACGTACTTGTTCACCATGATGTCGGTGGCGACGGTGACGACCCAGGCGATGGCGCAGTTGGAGTAGAAGCCCAGGACGCGGTTGAGGAAGCTGAACATGTCGGCCTCCATCAGCGCCAGCGCGAAGGCCAGGTTGAGCAGCACGAACACCATGCGGCCCGGGTAGCGCCCGGTCAGCCGGGTGAAGGAGTTCGTCCACGCCAGCGAGCCGGAGTAGGCGTTCGTCACATTGATCTTGATCTGGCTGATGACGACCAGCACCACGGCCAGCGGGACGACCAGCCAGGAGGGCATCATCGCGTCGAAGGCCGCCTTGAACTGCTGAATGGGCTCGGCGGCGGACGCCGGACCCACGGAAGCGATGACGTACACGGCGAGGAACGCCCCGATCGCCTGCTTCAGCGCACCGAGCACGACCCAGCCGGGACCGGCCACCACGACCGCCGTCCACCAGGCGCGGCGGTTGCCGTTCGTACGGGGCGGCATGAAGCGCAAGTAGTCGATCTGTTCGCCGATCTGGGCGATCAGTGACAGGCAGACGCCGGAGCCCAGCAGCACCGAGGCCGTGTTCACCCCGCCCTCACCGCCGGTGCCCGCGTAGGACAGCCAGTGGTCCACCGTCCCCGGATCGGTGACCACCAGATAGACCAGCGGACCCACCATCAGCAGCAGCCAGACGGGCGTCGTCCACACCTGGAGCTTGCTGAGCGCCTTCATCCCGTAGACGACCAGGGGAATCACCATGAACGTCGAGACCAGATAGCCCAGCCACAGCGGCAGCCCCAGGCCCAGCTTCAGCCCCTGCGCCATGATCGAGCCTTCGAGGGCGAAGAAGATGAAGGTGAAGCTGGCGAAGATGACGCTGGTCAGGACCGAACCGTAGTAGCCGAACCCGGAGCCGCGGGTGATCAGGTCCAGGTCGAGGTTGTAGCGCGCCCCGTAGTAGGCGAGCGGGAAGCCGGTGACGAAGATGACCACGGCGGCGACGAGGATCGCGGCCAGCGCGTTCCCGGTGCCGTGGGTGAGGCCGATGCCGGCACCGATCGAGAAGTCGGCCAAGTACGCGATCCCGCCCAGCGCCGTGGTCGCCACGACCATCGGCGTCCAGCGGCGGTAGCTGCGCGGGGCGAACCGGAGGGTGTAGTCCTCCAGGGTCTCCCGGGCCGCGCCGCCCTCGGACCCGGTCCCGGACCCGGCTCCGGCTCCGGCCTGCGGAGACTCTTCACGGCCGACGGATCCTCTCGGTCGTCGCTCGGTACTGCTCATGCGCTCTCCTGGACGTGCAGTGGCTGCAACGGCTTCGCAACCGGCCACCGGGAACGCTAGGCAGGGCGTATTTCCTGCCGCCGCCTCGAACGTGAAGGCGATGTTTCGCGCGCCCTCTGGTCAGCTACGACGCGTTGCACAGTGCCCCCGTATCCGCATGTCCGCATGTCCGGATGTGACAGATCACCGTCATTGCGGCCAGGGATGGTGGAGGTGAGGATGAGTCCATGCCCCTTTCGCACCGTGTCGTCATCGCGGTCTTCCCCGATGTCGACCTCCTCGACGTCACCGGCCCGGCCGAGGTCTTCGCGCTGGCCAACCGGGAGACCGCGGGCCGCGCCGGCTACCGGGTCCGCCTCGCCGGGCCGGCCGCCGGCGAGGTGCGGACGTCGGCGGGTGTGCGGCTGCTGGCCGATCTGGCCTTCGACGAGGTCGGCGGGCACGTGGACACCCTGCTCGTGCCCGGCGCGGTCGACATCACCGACGACGGCCCCGTCGCCCGGATCGACCCCGGCGTCGTGGCCTGGGTAAAGGAGACCGCCGCACACGCGCGGCGGGTGGCGTCGGTGTGCGTGGGCGCGCACGTGCTGGCGGCGGCCGGGCTGCTGGACGGGAAGACGGCGACCACGCACTGGTCGACCGCCGCCCGGCTCGCCGCCGACCACCCGTCCGTCACGGTCGACCCGGATCCGATCTTCGTGCGGACCGACCGCGGCAGGCTGTGGACCGGCGCCGGGATCAGCGCCTGTCTGGACCTCGCGCTCGCCCTGGTGGCCGAGGACCTCGGCGAGGACGTCGCCCTGGCCGTGGCCCGGCAGCTGGTGATGTACCTCAAGCGGCAGGGCGGGCAGAGCCAGTTCTCCGTACCGCTCAGCCGGCCGACCTCCGCCCGCCGCGACATCGACGAGCTGCGGCTGTGGATCGCCGACCACCTCGGCGAGGACCTGTCCGCGGAGGTGCTGGCGGCCCGGATGTGCCTGAGCGAACGGCACTTCGCCCGCGTCTTCACGCAGGAGACCGGCGTCAGCCCCGCCGCCTACGTCGAGGCCGCCCGCATCGAGGTGGCCCGGCGTCTGCTGGAGACCACCGACGAGCCGCTCGCCCAGGTCGCGGCCGCCGCCGGGCTCGGCTCGGTGGAGACCCTGCACCGGGCGATCAAACGGCGGCTCGCCACCACTCCCGCCGCGTACCGCCGTCGCTTCCGCACGCAGAACACCTGACGGACTCCCCTGCACATGGGCAGCGCGGGCGGCTCCGCCATGCCCGCGTGCTCCCCCTCCTACGAAGTTCCTCGTTCCTCTACGAAGTTCCTCTACGAAAGGCCCCGCTGTGAGCAGCAACCAGCCCTCCACGACCCTGCGCGACGTCATAGGCCTGGACAGCCGGCCGCCCGCGCTGAGCGACTCCGTCCTGGTCCTGATCGACTACCAGAACACGTACCGCACCGGCGTCATGGCGCTGGAAGGCGCCGATGAAGCCCTCGCGGCCGGTGCCCGCCTCCTGCAGCGCGCCCGCGCCGCAGGCATCCCGGTCATCCACGTCATCAACGACGGCGGCGAGAACACGCCCTACGACATCCGTGCCCGCATCGGCGCCATCAGCGACGAAGCCGCCCCGGCGGAGGGCGAGACGGTGGTGGTCAAGCAGTTCCCCAACGCCTTTCACCTCACCGAGCTGGAGGAGACCCTCACCGGGCTGGGCGCCGCCCCGGGCAGTGGAAAGGACCTGGTCATCGGCGGCTTCATGACCCACATGTGCGTCAGCTACACGGTCCAGGGCGCGTTCAACCTCGGCTACCGCCCCACCGTCGTCGCCGAAACCACCGCCACCCGCACCCTCACCGCCCCCGACGGCACCGTCCTGCCCGCCACCACCCTCCAGACCGCCGCCCTCACCACCATCACGGACCTCTTCGGCACCGTCGTCCCCACCGTCGACGCCCTCCCCGCCTGACCCCGGCTCCAGCAGTGCGGGGCAGCCACGCGGTGGCCGCCCCGTTTCCAGGCCCTGATCCGGCGCCGGTCCGGGGGCGGCGTGGCGCCGTGTCCTACGCGGCGTCGGGGCCGTCGAGGAAGCTGAGCAGTACGGCGGCCTCCGCACGGAGTTGCGCGGCCCGGTCGGCGTGCGCCGGGGCGGTCAACTGCTCTGCGGCATCCAGCCGTTCGGCGGCCTCGGCACGCACGACATCGACCACGTCGCTCTCGCTCAGCTCACGCCGCACCGCCTCGGTGGTGCCGGCACCCACCGGCGCGTGCTCAAGAGCCACACCACGGAGCGCGGCTTCATCCACGGGCACCGCCTCGGCGTTGTCCAGCGCGGCAAGAGTTGAACGCAGCACGCTCACCGTGGACTTGTCACGGGCGCGCATCGCCACCGGCAGTGCTTCACGCATACGAAGACGTATAGACATGCCTGCGACCCTATGCCCGTACCGCCGGGCCTCCCAAACGATATCCGTCCGGCGGCCCGGGCTTTCCACGCAAGGCAGGACCGGGGCACTAGGACGTAAGTCCCGGCCGGAGATCCGTACAGCGGCGGTGCCGCGGCCCGGCCGGCGGCCGGCAGGGTGGTGATCCTCCGGCACCAGCCAGAACCACCCCGGGAGATCGCTGTGGAGACTTCGTCCGGCCGGCACTCAGACAGCCCCGACGCGTCGGGAGCCCTGCGGCTGATGGAGGAGGCCTACGGGTTCCTCCACTCCGCCGCGCTGCGGACCGCCGCGTCGCTTCGCCTCGCCGACCTGCTCGCCGGCGGACCGCGCACCGCCGCGGAGCTCGCCGCGGACACCGGCACCGACGGCAGGACGCTGCACCGCCTGCTGCGGCTCCTGGCGTCGCGCGGCGTCTTCCGCGAGGACGAGGCGGGCGCGTTCGGGCTGACACCCGCCGCCGACGCCCTGCGCACGGACATACCCGGCTCGCTGCACTCCGCGGTGCTCCTGCTCACCGACGACATGTTCGTGCGCCCGTCGACCGACCTCGCCGAGAGCGTACGCACCGGGGAGTCCGCCTTCCCCCGGGTCTTCGGCACCCCCTTCTTCCGGCACCTCGAAGGCGACACAGCGGCCCGGGAGCTCTTCGACGCCGGGATGGCGGCCTTCTCCGGCCCGCTCGACGACGCGGTCGCCGCCGCCTACCCGTTCCCGCAGCGGGGCACGGTCGTGGACGTCGGCGGCGGAAGGGGCGGGCTGCTGCGGTCCGTCCTGCTGCGTCACCCCGGCCTGTCCGGCGTCCTCTTCGACCAGGCGCCCGCGTTGCGCGAACCATTGCTCGCCGCGCGGCAGGAGCTGGAGGGCCGCTGGCAGGCGGAGCCCGGGGACTTCTTCGCCGGCGTCCCCGGGGGCGACGTCCATCTCCTCAAGCACGTCCTGCCGGACTGGAGCGACGACGACTGCGTCCGCATCCTGCGCTCCTGCCGCCGGGCCCTCGCCCCGGGCGGCCGGGTCCTGGTCATCGACGCCGTGCCCGAGCCGGGCAATGACCCGCACCCGGGCAAGGACCTCGACCTGCTGATGCTGACCGCCCTCGGCGGCAGCACCCGCGGTCCCGCCGAACTCGGTGCCCTCTTCGCCCGCTCCGGGCTCCGCCACGTGCGCACGCTGCCCACGCCCGGCTTCGCGTCGATCGTGGAAGCGGCCGCGGACTGACACCCCGCGGCCCTTCGCCGTGGCCTCGCCCGTGCCCCGCCCCCGCCGGCGCTCCGCCCGCTACCGCTTGGTGATGGAGACGTCGCCCTGGAGGGACAGGGCGTCGCCGAAGCGGCCGAGAGCCAGGTTCACCGGGGTCACGTCGAGGTGGACGGGGTCCACGTCGACGGGGATGGCGGGGAGGCTGCCCAGCTCGAACTCGATGCCGCGGAGCGCGTCGCCCACGAGCCCGCCGAGGGTGGACGAGAGGGCGTTGGCCACCCAGGCGGCGATCTCGCTGACGATGTCGCTGTGCGGATAGATCTTGAGGTCGAAGGAGCTCACGCTGTCCGTCGTGGCTTTGAGCGTGGTCCCGGACATCGACAGGGTGAGGGTGACGGTGGGGTCGGGCTCCAGCCGCAGGTCGTAGAACGCGTCGGTCGATCCGCCGATGATCCAGTCGATGCCGGCGCTTCCGCTGCCGGTGACGGCGGCGTGCACGCGTACGGCCGGGACATCGGTGTCGACGATCTCGCACTGCACGTCGTGGATGGCGATCGTCGCCTTGTAGTAGGCGGTGCCGATCCCGATGTTCTTCGAGTCGCCGGCGGGAAAGGTCTTGCCTTCGAGGTACGCGGTGGCCGCCTGGGCGATCCGCCGGACCGTGTCCGTGCCGAGCAGGGCGAAGAACGGGCTCTCCGGCCAGGTGTCCGGGAACGGCGGCTGCGGGATGCCGTGCTCCACCAGGTTCATGGCGGCCACGGCCCGCTGCGGCTGGATGACGGGGACCGGCACCGACAGGTCCAGCAGCGGGATGTCCGGCTTGGGCAGCGTGATGCCGGAGAGGACCTGGCGGGCCTGGTCGAGGACGGCGGGCAGCACGACGTTGTCCAGGATCACCTTCTGGACCTGGCTGGTGTCACTGGCCACGGCCTTGAGGGGGTTCAGGGTGAGCAGGCCGGACGGGGACGTCGTGGCCTGGACGTCCACCGTGACGGTCACGTCCCCTTCGATCAGGTTCCCGCCGCCGCCCGTGTCGACGGTGACGTGGACCTGGCGCAGGACGACCTGGAAGGTGCTTCCGTCCAGCGAGTTCTGGAGGGCGGCCGCGTGCTCGGCCACCTGGTCGTCGGTGAACCGGCCGGCGGCGACGCCTTCGGTGAAGCGCGCGCGTAATTCCTCCGCGGAGTACGCGGGCGGGGTGAGGTCGAAGATGGGGGCGGTCTTGACGTCCCAGGTCACCGTGACGGTGGTGCCTCCGGCGTCGTACGGCTGGGAGCCGGTGAAGTAGCGCGGATACAGCTGGCCGTAGACCTCCTCGGCCGCTTTGTTCACGATGCCGACGTCGGCTCCGACTGCAAGGTCGTAACTCATGTTCCGGCTTCCCCTGTCCTGAGCTGTTCGAGGTGATGGAGGTGATGAAGGTGATGAAGGTGATGGTCGCGGGGCCTCGCCCGTAGCGATGCCCGGGTTTCCGGAGGATCGCGCGCGTGCGGACGACAGCGCGTCACCGGCGGCGGCCCACATCATCGACCGGCGGTCACGGATCCGGCAATACGGCCCGGCGTGGGCGAGGACGAAGGCCCCTCAGCCCCCCCCGGGCCGGTAACAAACCCTGTTTTCAGCCGAGTTGGCCATCGTGGTGGGCCAGGGGCCTGTCACGGCCATGACGAACAGTCAAACCCTCCCCCCTGCTCATGTCCCATGACGCCCGGTAAGCGCCCCACCCGTGCGCCCACAGCGCGCCCGCGCAGACAGCGGCTTGATCACTACCGCCCGGGCACCGGTTTGCGACAGCGCACGGGAAGCAGTGGTGCAGCCCCGCGGGGTGTCCTTGGATGGCGGCGTGAGTGACTCGAATTTCGATCTCGCGGTCGGAGTCGGCGGCGACGCCGTCAACTCCGGCCTCCAGACGGCATACCAACAGCACCGCGACGCGTTCCGGGGCCAGGCCGAGAAGACCCTCGAGGGGACGGACTACACCTTCGCGTGGGACTTCCTGGACGCCCCCTCCCTCGCCCTCACGCCGCCGGACGCGGACCTCTGGGGCAAAATGATCAAGGCTGACGGCGTCACGGACCTCCCGGACTCCGGGGTGCTCCAGTTCACCGCCCAGCAGCTGCAGGCGGACTGCAAGGTGGGGGAGACCCCCCTCCCCCAGGTCACCGGCAAGGTCACGGTGGCCCTGCAGCTGAAGCTGGACGGCGGCGGCATCACCGCCCTCCCGCTGGGCGCGTGGCTGGAGAACCTGCCCGACGGCCCGACCAGCATCATCGTCAAGAACGTGGTGGTCCCCGCGCTCCTCACACAGGGCGCCACCCTGCTCAAGGGCCTGAAGATCCCGGCCCAGGACCTCTTCGGGCAGACGGTCACCCTGAACCTCGTCCGCGTGGACGTCATCCCCACGCACCTGGTCCTCGCCTCGACCGCCGCGGTGGGGCAGCCGCAAGCGGTGCGCGCCGACGACGCCGTGGACTGGCCGACGGACAAGCAGGTGTTCACGCTGATCAGCAAGAGCCTGCTCACCACGCTCCTGACGGCCACGATCAAGCAGTACGAGAACACCCGGCTGGCCAAGGGCGACAAGACCATCCAATTCGTCGCCTCGGCCCGCTGGGACGCGACCTTCCGGCGGGCCACGAACCTGACGGTCGGCGACGACCCGACCACCGCCTCGGCCGGAGTCGACGTCGACTGGCACGCCGAACTCGACCTCGTCCCCATCTCCCCGGACGGCAGCGGTGGCTGCGCCCTGTCCAAGGCGGGCCACGAATCCTGATCCGACGGCTCGTCAGCCCGTCGGTCCGTCCCGGCGCATCGACCACCAGGAGAAGCACCGCCATGGCAGCACCCATCGAATTCGACGTCACCTACGTTCCGGACCCGCCCGTCGTCACGGTCAAGGCCACCGGCATCACGGACACGGCCCTCACGGTCAAAGTGACGGACCTCGACCTCCAGCAGGTCGAGTTCCACCCCAAAACGCCCCTCTCCGACGTGCTGTCGGGGCTCGCCAACGACCTGGCCCGGGCGGCCCCGCCGATCGTCAAGGACAAGGTCACGGCGCTGTCCCCCGACATCCCGATCGGCAAGCCCATCGGCTGCGACATCCCGGTCGGCGACGCGACCGTCCACGTCAAGCTGGCCTCGCCGGAGCTGGGCTCCCACGGCGGCATGCTCATGATCAGCGGTACCGCCGACGTCTCCTGACCCACCCCTCCGCACGCACCGTCCACCGGCCCGACCGACTCACCGCAGGAGACGCACGTGAGCACCCCGCACCCCGAACCCCGGCCGCTGCACCTCGCGGACACCCCCGGCTACCCCCTCGCCCGCACCGTGGAGATGCCCGGCACGGTCGGCTACCCCACCGGCTCCCTCAGCATCCGCTTAGGCGCGCTCCAGCTCCGCGCCGAGGGCCTGCCGGAGCCCGTCGCCGGCCAGGAGGGCACGTACCGCATCCCGGCGCTCGTCCTCACCGGCCGGTACGCGCTCGACGCCCGCCCCGACGAGATCCGCGCCGTCGACACCGCCGGCAACCTCCGCCCGCTCTCCGAAGAGGCGCAGCGGCCCACCCTCCCCGCCGCGAGCCGCGCCGCCGTCCCCCACGACCCGCCGGACCCGGACACCCTGCAGAAGTGGCGCGACCGTGCCGACGCGCACCGCGACAAGCTGATGCGGAGCGAGAACGGACAGCAGCTTCTCATCAAGTACGGGCAGCACAACGAGAGTTACTACGACGCGTTCGACGACCCGGACGACACCTACGGCCTGCGCCAGCTGTGGCGCGATCAGGGCGTCACCCGGCGGGCGTCCGAACAGACCTACACCACCACGAACCCGGGGCCGGGGCTCACCGCTCAGCCGGCGGTCAACGACTGGAGCGACTCGCAGACCGGCGCCACCTACAACGGCCATGCGTTCAGGCAGCAGAACAACCTCGCCACCACCCTCGGCTTCATGGCGGAGGACACGACGGACGAGGTCAAGAAGAAGAAGTACACGGACGCCGCGCTGGAAACCGTCAACTTCGCCAAGGCCGTCGGCACCACCGGCAACACGGACAAGGACACAGAGCCGATGTCCCAGTCCGCCGTCTACACGGCCATCGACGCGCACACGGGCGAGCTGCCCACCACGACGGAAGAGGAGTTCGCGCGCCACATGGCCCTGGCCGGCGGAACGTACGCCCTGACCGAGGCGGACGAACCGGAGGGCTGGCTCACGCTGTCGCCGGAGATGCGCGCCCACATCAGGGACTTCGGGAAGAACGCCTACCGGCTCAAGGCGCAGCGCCGGCCGGCCGCGACCGACACGCTCCACCACGGCGCCTGCTCCGCGCGCCTCGAAGACGCCCGCGTCACCGTGGACCCGGACCGGGGCGATGTCACCGTCACCCTGCCCGCCCTGGCGCTGAGCATCGAGGACGAGGACTGGCAGGGGACGGCCGGGGAGGTGGCCAGGGAGCGACTGCGCACCATGCGCTTCGTCCAGGAGCTGCTCCGCGACGCGATCAGCGAAACCGTCCGGCACGCCGTCCTCACCCGTATCGAGGGGTACGCCCCTCCCCAGGACGGGCGGTCCTGATCCGTGCTCATCCCCGACACGTCCACCGCTCCGGCCGAGGATGTCACCGCCGGCATCTGGGCGGAGCTCCTGGCCGGCGACCGAGCCCCCTTCGACGCGTTCCTCGCCGAGGCCCTCGCACCGCAGCGGGACTACCTCAGCGACACCGAGCGCGCCCTCTACCGGCACGGGAAGCGGCTGCGCCCCGCCGTCCTGCTGCTCGCCGCCAGGATGGTCCACGGTCCGGCCCCGCTGCCGCGCAAGGCGGTCCAGGGCGCCGTCTCCCTGGAGATGCTCCATGTGGCGACCTTGATCCACGATGACATCATCGACGGCTCGGCCCTGCGCCGCGGCCTTCCCTCCGTCAACGCCGCGCGGGGCACGGAGACCGCCGTCCTCGTCGGCGACCTCCAGTTCGTCCAGGCCATCCGCGGCTTCGTCCGGGCCATCGACCGGGACAGCGACATGGCGCTGGTCGAGCTGGTCCTGGACACGGCGTTCCAGATCGGCTGCGGCGAGCTGGACGAGCTGCGCACCGACATGAGCCTCGACCCCGAGCGGCTGATCCAGCGCTACTGGCACACGGCCGACCGCAAGACCGCCGTCCTCTTCGGCCTCGCCGCCGAGGCCGGCGTGACCCTCGCGGGCGGGCGCACCGGCGACGCCCGCCGGGCCGGCTTCTTCGGACGCCGGCTCGGCCGGGCCCTCCAGGTCATGGACGACCTCTTCGACCTGGCCCAGGACGAGGCCGGCTCCGGCAAGCCGCGCGGCATGGACCTCCTGCGGCGCCGGGCTTCCCTGCCCCTGCTGTACGCGATGCAGGAGCTGGGCCCGGACCACCGGGTGAGCCGCGTGCTGCGCGGGGAGCCCCTGGACGCCGGGGGCCTGGAGCGGTGCGTCGCACAGGTCCGGGCGACCACGGGTTTCTCCCGCGCCTACGCCGACGCGCGCACCCAGGCGCTGGAGGCCATCGAGCTGCTGCGCCCGTTCCCGGCGAGCCGCTACCGGTACGCCCTGGAGGACCTGGCGCTGCACATCGTCGACCGGAGCCCCTGACCGGGCGGCATCCGGGCACCCGCAGCTCCGTACTTCGTACCTCCGTACCTCCGTACCTCCGCGTACCTCCGCACACGACACTTCGCACGGTCTCCAGGAGGAGCATCACCATGACCACGGCCCTGGTCGACTTCGTCTACGCCACCATGCACAAGCGGGTCAACGACCCGGACAGCCCGTACTGGCTGCCGAAGATCCTGGAGCAGATCCGCACTCCTGACGGGCACACGCTCTCGCCGCTGGCAGTGGACCAGTGGTCCCTCGGGGCGCTCACCGGGGACCAGGGCGTGAACATCGCCGACACCATCGCCGACGCGTGGTGGATCTTCGTGAAGCGGGCCTTCAAGACGGCGAAGAACGCCGGTGTCCCCGACCTGCCCGCCAACCTCAACGCGTTCATCAGCCAGCGCAGCAACACCGACCAGTACCCCACGCTGGCGCTGAACGACGTCTCCGTGGACGGCCTGCCGAACGCCGCGGTGGGAGACCTGACCGGCCTCACCCCCACCGCGGACGGCTATCGCGGCACCATCAGGGTCACGACCGCCGCGTACGACTCGCACGGCTACCAGCCGCGGATCGCGATCAACGGGAGGTACCAGCTCGACCAGCACGTCATCGTCATCGACGATCCCCGGGCCGCCGATCTCAAGCCGCCGACCCAGGTCGTGCTCAAGGGCCTCGACGCGTACGGCGTGGACTGGCCGTCCCAGGCGATCGAGGGGCGCGGGGAGTTCCTCTTCACCGTGACCGGTCTCGTCTTCGACGTGCGGCTGAGCATCGAAGCGACCGGGACCGGCGCCGGCCGCACGGCGAAGGTCACCGTGGAGTCGGTCGCCACCGTCGGCACTCCGGTCTTCACTCTCGACAAGGACCACCTCACGATCGAGGGCGACACCGTCTCCGAGCTCAACAAGCAGCTCTGGATACAGTCCGCCGTGGCGGCGTTCAACAGCCCCGACGCCGCCACGGCCCTCACCGCCAAACTCTCCGACGCCCTCAACGCGGACGACTTCCGCACGCAGTTCTCCGGCTCCGTCACCGATCAGCTGGACAAGGCGCTCGACAACGTCTTCGGCACGGGCGCCCTCCCGGCGGACAGCGGCCCGCCTCCGACGGGCGACGGCCCCCTGGAGGTCTACCTCTTCGACCGGGTCCGGGCCTCGCTCAACGACACCGGCTCCGGCTTCTACCCGCCGACCGTCGTCGAGTCGTCCAGCGACCCGAATCTCGACCCCCTGTCGATCGACACGATCGATCTCGGTGACCACCAGGTCATGGGCGTCCCCGTCAACTTCACCCTCAACGACGTCTCGATCAGCGGCATCGCCGACGTGCTCGTCCCGGCCGAGGACGCCTCCCTCGTCGCCGAAGGCGTCGACGCGACCCTGCGGTTCGGCCGGATCGCACAAGCACCGATCACCGTGAAAGCCTCGGTCGTGGCGACGTTCACCAAGAGCGGCGACAAGCTCAACGGCACCATGACCACCACCGCGGAGCAGCCCTCCGTGGCCCTGGGCCTGTCCTTCTCCGGACCCGACGCCGACGACCTCACCATCGGCCTGCGCTCGCTCACCGTCGACGCCGACCCGGCCCGCCTGGACATCAACGTCCATGTCGACGGCCTGCCTGACGACGCGTTGCACCAGATCCTCAACACCTCCGAGATCAAGGCCGGCTTCATCCAGGGCGTCCAGGACGGCGCCGCCCAGCGCAAGGACGCCATCGCCAAGGCCCTGACGGACAACGCCCGCAAGGTCATCGCCGGCAAGCTGGCGGGCTGACCTCAGCGCGGGTGCGGGTCCGTGCACCGAGCGGACCGCAGGCACACCCGCTCCCGCACGAGCCGCTCGGCACACGGACCCGCCCCGCCCCGGAAGGCCTCCCGCATGCAGTTCACCGAACTCCAGGCCCTGCTCGACCGGCACACCACCGGCGACACCCTCACCCTCGCGGCCGCCGGCCTCGGCCGCGGGCCGGCCGCCGCACTGATCGCCGGCTGGCTGGACGACAAGACCCTCACGATCACCGGGCTCCACCGCGAGGACCACCCGGACTTGAGGACCGTCGTCGTGGGCGGCGAACTCAGCGCACTGGGCATCACCGGCGCCCAAGTCACCGGCATCGAGTTCGGCCTCGACCCCGTCGACCAGGACCCGGCCCTCTTCATCCCCCTCACGGCCCCCGCCGGCTGGACGCTCGCCACTTCCTTCCCCGACACCGAAGGCAGCGACCTGGCCGGCCTCGCCTTCGGCGCCCGCCCGCCCGAGCTCCTGCTCACTTCCGTGGCCCGTCCCGCCCGCGACGGCCGTCCCGCCCTCGGCCGGGGCCTCACCTTCCACGCGCCCGAGGTCCAGGACCCGGCACCGCTCGGGTCCCTCATCGCACTGGTACGCCCCTCGCAGGGATCCCTCTCGCTGACCGGGCCCGTGCAGCTCCGCCCCGTCGGCGACAAGGTCGTGACGGACATCGCGCTGCGCTCCGTGCCCGAGCCGTCGGGGGAGTTCGGCGGCGACTTCCTCCTGTGGGCGGGGTCGCGCGGCGACGGTCCTCCGCTGACGTACGGGCTCCGGCTGGCCGCGGACCTCGTGCTGGCGCAGGGCGTCGGCGTGGCCGTCAGCGCGGCGGTCCCCGTGGCCGGAAACGAGATCGTGCTCACCGTGGACGCACTGCCCGGCAGCGACGTGGGCACGGGCGTCCTCGAAGGGTGGTACGGCACCGGCGCCGCCGTACAGCAGCTGACCTCCCAGGGGTTCACCCTCGGGGACGCCGTCCGGCTCACCGAACTCAGCGTGACCATCGACCTGACGAAGATCAGCCAAGGCCCGGCGAAGGCCCTGACCGCGGTCACCGTCAAGGCCGGGGCGAAGCCGGAGGTCTCCTGGCCGATCGCCGGTGACGACCTCGCCGTGACGGGCGTCGGCGCCCGGCTGACCGTCACCGCTCCGCTCCAGCCGGGCCGTTCCGCCACCGTCACCGGCTTCGGGGACTTCGCCGTCGCGGGCACGGTCGCCCTGCACGCCTCCGCGGCGATCCCGCCCGGCAGCTTCACGCTCAGCCTGGACGAGGGGACGCCCGCGCAGCTCAAGGACGTCATCCGGCACTTCCTCCCGAAGGCCGACCTCAATGGCGTACCCGACCTGACGCTCAAGAAGTTCGACGGCACGGCCGTGCCCACGAAGGGCGAGTACGAGGTGTCGGCCGCCGTGGCCACGGAGTGGCACATCGACATCGGAGCGTCGCGCCTGCAACTCGATGAAGCCTCCTTGGAACTGGAGCGCAAGGAGGAGGCGGCGGAAGCCCGCAAGGGCGGCAAACACCGGGGCGCCAGGAAGTCCTGGCGCAAGTCACGGGCCGAGGCGGCGGAAAAGCGGGCCGCGGCTCTCACGATCGACGCCGCCGGTGCGGGTGCCGCTGCCGCGAAGACCACCGGCACCCTCTCCGCGAAGGCGACGCTCGGCCCGGCCGGCCACGACGGCGCCATCGCCTTCGACGCCGCCTGGCACCTCCCCGGCTCCTTCGAGCTCGGCGGCACCTTCCCCGAGATCGACCTGACCGCCCTCCTCAAGGCGCTCGCCTGCGACGCCGACGTGCTGCTGCCCGAGGGCCTTCCCCCGGTCGAGCTGCTCAACTCGACCGTGAAGCTGCGCCTCGGCGGGGCGCGGGCGGGCGAGCCCGCCGACGGCAAGGGCTACGAGCTCGCGGTCAGCAGCACCGTCACGTTCGGCGGGGCCGACGCACTGACCTTCGTGGGCAAGGCGGCGAAGGGCGGTGACCCCGGCACCCTGTTCGCCGCCGCCTTCTGGCAGGACGGCTGGACATGGGCGCCGAATCAGGTTCAGGGCTGGTCCGAGGCCCTGGGCATCCTCGGCGACATCACGTTCGCCAAGTCCGGCCTGGCCGTCTGCTCCGCCGACGGCGTTGCCCTGGACGCGGGCTCTCCCCCGGACACGCTCCCGGCCACGCTCGACAAGGGCCTCACCTTCTTCACCGAGATCGGCTTCACGGGACCGCTGGAGCCGCTCAAGGCCCTGTTCGAGGGCGCGGCCACCGGCGTCCATCTGCAGGCGGTCCTGGCCTCACCCGTACGGAACTCGGTGTTCAGGGCGTCCATAGCCGAGCAGAAGGTGCGGGCCGGCTTCGGTGGAATCGAGGTGGAGATCCAGCCGGCCCAGCTCAGGATCACCCTGAAGACCTCGTGGAACTTCACCGTTCCCGCGATGGGTTCGTCGCCGGAGACGCTGCTGCAGTTCGTGGCCGGGGGAACGGTGTCCAGGGAGGGCTTCTCCCTCTTCCTCACACTCAAGCCCGCCGACGCGGCCCTCGGCACGATCGCCGGGCAGCTCGCCCCGGGGCAGTACGCCTTCGTTCTGGAGGGACCGGGTCACAAGGCCCTCTCGGCCGTCCCCGTGACCGGCGCGGACGGGCGGATCGTGTACGACGCGGCCCGGCAGCTGAGCGATTCCGCCGCCCCGCAGCCCGGGCCCGCCTGGAAGAACGCGTTCGGCATCGAGGGCTTCGACATCGAGGCGTTCTGGGCCCAGATCGGCAGCGGAACGAGCGGCCTCACCCTGGGCATGGGCGGGTCCATCCGGGTCGGCGAGGCCGGCCTGGAGCTGGACATCGTGGGCGGTATGGAGCCGGAGCCCTTCGTCACGGTGTTCCGGTTCGCCCTCACCACCGCCGACAAGGACAAGGGCGTCTCCCTGTGGGACATCCTGGCGGTCGTCTTCCCTCCGCCGGAGCCGCTCGCCTTCCTGAGGAAGATCGTTCTGCACGAGCTGATGTTCTGCGCCGTGACGGCCCCCGGCGGCTGGACGAGCCCGCTGGGCGAGCACTGGGACCAGGGCTACCGCGGCAAGGGGAACATCGACTTCTTCGGCAACAACTGGCGCTTCGAGGTCGCCGTCGGCAACGACGGCGTCTACGCCGACAGCACGATCGCCCGCCCCCTCACCATCGGTGAGGTGTTCAGCCTCTCGAACAGTGACGGCACCACGGGCCCCCGGTACCTCCTCGACACCCGGGGCATCAAGGACGGCCACCTCCCCTCGAAGATCCTCTGCCTCTCCGGCAAGGTCGCCCTCCTCGGGCTCTCCGTCGCGGTCGAGGCCGAGCTCGGGACGGACGGCTTCGCGTTCACCCTCGAAGCCCACCTCCTGGACATCCTGCAGTCGCAGATCAGCTGCACCCTCGACACCGGCAGCGGCCTGCACGCCGGCGCGTCCGTCGGCCTGGACTTCAGCGTCGACCTCCCCAGGGGCGTCCTCCTCGGAGGCATCCCCATCGCCGGGGGCACCCTGGTCGGCATCAAGGCGCACGGCGGCTTCGACCTGAAGATCGACGGCAGCGGCGCGAACCTGCGCCTGACGGCCGGCTGCGAAGCGTGGCTCGCCGGCGTCCGCCTGGTCGGCTTCGACCTCGACCTGACCTTCGGCGTCCGGAAGTGGGACGACATCGTGGGCTACCTCCAGGACCACCCGGAAGAGCTCTTCGCGAGCCTGGGCGAGGGCATCTGGGACGCGATGAAGGACTGCGCCACGACCAAGGCGGCGGAGCTCACCTGAGCCGGTTTCCTTCGGTGAAGTAGTCCGCGTCCCTGGGGCGGTTCGCGTCGCGGCCGGCGGGGCGGGGGGCCGGTTCCAGGTGGGGTATGTGTTTGGAGCAGTGGATGTAGGCCTCCTCGACGGTGAGGTGGACCCACATCTCCGGACCGCGCCCCGGCGCGACGTCCGTGGGCAGGCCGGGATGGATGCTGCGCAGGTCGGCGTCGTGGTAGAGGTGGGCGACGCCGTTGACGTGCAGCCCCACGTGGTGGTGGGTGAAGTCCACGAACAGCATGCCGAGGTGGGGGTTCTCGATCATGTTGCCGGCGCTGGCCATCACGCCGTTCCCGCCGAACTCGGGGTAGGCGAGCGTGCGGGCGTCGATCACGTGGACGAACCCCGACGGGCCGGCCCGGAGGCTGGCGTCGCACTCCCCCCGGGAGTCGGCGCTGGCGAGGAAGACCATGGCCTGCCGGCCGATGAACTCCCGCATCTCGGGGGTGAGACGGCTCCGCACCTGCTGGTCGTAGAAGCGGTCGGCGCGGTCGGCGGTGCCGAAGTGCTGCTGCAGCTGACGTTCACCCGCTGATCCGAAGGGCGGCGGCGGCAAGGTCACGAGGGAGTTCTCCTGGCAGGGGCGGACGGCGGGGTGGAGCGGTGCGGGATCAGGGAGCCGACAGGACGGGGGTCTCGAAGGGGTCGTGATGGATGCGGTCGGGCCGGGTGCCGCTGAGCGTGAGCGTCTCCTTGGCGGTGACGACCATCTGGACCGGGCCGCTGAGGAAGACGTCGTGCTCGTACCACGGCCCGTAGTCGGCCAGCACTTCCGGCAGCGTTCCGCGGATCCCGGGGACGTACTCGTCGGAGACCGCGCCTCTGATGGTCAGCCAGTGGTGCTTCTGCGCCATCCGGAGCATGTCGTCGACGCCGTACAGCTCCGCCCCCGTCCGGGCGCCGAGGAACAGGTGCACCCGTCTGCGTCCCCCTCGGCGGGCGACCTCCTCGATGAGGGCGCGGATCGGGGCGAGCCCGGTGCCGCCGGCCACGAAAAGGAGTTCCTCGTGCTCGGCCACGTCCAGGACCATGTCGCCCATCGGGGGGCCCAGCCGGATGACGTCCCCCACCGCCGCCCGGTGCACGAGCGCCTCGCTGACCGAGCCGCCGGGCACGGCGCGCACGTGAAAGGTGAGGGTGCCGTCCTCGCGAGGCGCGTTGGCGACGGAGTAGTAGCGCCACCGCTTCGGCCACCACGGCGTCTCGATGCCGGCGTACTGGCCCGCGGCGTACGCGTAGGGCATGTGGGGCCGTACGGTGATCTCGGCGATGCCGTTGCCGCGCGAGACGCGGTGGACCACCGTGGCGGGCCACACCGCGGGTCGTACCGCCTCGTCCTCCTCGGCCGCGCTGATCATGACCTGGGCGACCGTGCCGTACGCCTTCGTCCAGGCGGCGGCGATCTCGGGGGTCCACGCGGAGCCGGCGTACCGGGCCAGGGAGGCGAGGAGGCATTCGCCCACGGCGGGGAAGTGCGCGGGGAGCGTGCCGAACTTGCGGTGGTCGCGGCCGAGGTGTCCGCAGAAGCGGACGAGCTTCCGGGGGTCGTCGACCAGGTCCACGACGCGCAGCAGCGCGCGCAGAAGGCGGTCGCGCTGGGTGTCCATTCCCGGCGGGAACATGGGACGGACTTCGGGATAGCGGGCGAAAAGGATGGCGTAGAAGTAGACCGTTATCTCCCCCGCGAGGGGTTCGACCACTGCCAGGGATGTCCTGATGAGGCCTATCTCGTGGTCCGTCAAAGGCGCTTCCGGCACATCCGGAGCGTCTGAGATGTCTGATACATCTGACGTGTCTACGGTCTCCGGCTCTCCGGCGTAGGTGCCGGCCCGGACGGGCACGGGATACTCCGTGTCCCGGTATTCCGCGGCAGGGTACTCAGGGGCCGGGTGTGCGGGTGTGCTGCTCGGACGACCGATCCGGAATCTCAAGGGGACAGCGCTCCCCCGTTCGGCGTGCGATCTGAATGCCACTGGGTGCCGAAGGGGATCAACGCAAGACCTCATGGGGTGCCGGGGCGACGAAGCGGACCAGCCGCTTCCGGATGCCACCTGATCCTCAGCGAGGAGCGCGGGGCGAGGAAGAGGCACTTCCGCTAGAACTCACCGCGAGAACTTGTGGAATTGCCGAGACCATCCGTAACCCTTGTGATGATTTAGGTAACCGTTAGGGAGAATCGCCCCCGTTCCCCGACTTGATCACTGACAGTGGAAAATCCGGCGAGACTACGGTCATGGATCTGCTGTCTCTCCGCTATTTCCAGGCCGTGGCCCGGCACCAGCACATCAGCCGCGCCGCCGAGGAGCTCCGGGTCGCCCAGCCGTCGGTGAGCCGGACCGTCATCCGGCTCGAGTCCGAGCTCGGCGTCCCGCTCTTCGACCGCCGCGGCCGCCGCATACGCCTGAACGAACACGGCGCGGCCTTCCTGCTGCGGGTCGAGCGGGCGCTGGCCGAGCTCGACGACGCCCGGCGGGAGATGGCCGATGCCGCCGGCGCCGGCCCGGGCCGCGTCGCCGTCGCGGCCGAGACCCTGCTGCAGCTGGCCGGGGTGCTGGCCGCCTTCCGCGCGTGCCGCCCCGGAGTGAGGGTGCACGTGTCCCAGGCGTCGGTGGACTCGATGCGGCAGCGCCTGAGCTCCGCCGAGGTGGACTTCGCCCTGGCCTCCCAGCCGCTGGCCGGGCCCGGACTGTGCTCCGAGGAGCTGGTGCGGGAGGAGGTGCTGCTGGTCGTGCCGCCCGGCCATCCGCTGGCCGGCCGGGAGAGCGTCACGGTGGCCGAGCTGGCCGACGAGGACTTCGTCAGCACGCGCGCCGGGCACTGGCAGCGCGCCCTCCTGGACAGGCTCTTCGCCCGGGAGGGACTCGCGCCGCGGGTGGTCTGCGAGGGCGACGAGGCCGCCGCCACCCCGGAGCTGGTCGGCGTCGGCCTGGGCATCGCCCTGATGCCCGCCATCGCCCGGCGGACCCTTGCCGAGCGCAGCCCCGTGGCCTGGCTGCGGCTGGACGCCGAGGACTGCCACCGGACGCTGACCCTGGTGTGGCGCGAGAACGCCTACCTCTCCCCCGCCGCCCTGGACTTCCGCCGGCTGGCCATGGAACGGCTCATGCCCGGTGAGTCATGAGCACATGACGCAACTGGTCGTGGAACGCATGAGGAGGCGGAACTAGCGTCAAAGGCAGCCACGGGGGTTCCGACGAGGGAGAACAGCGATGAGTCATGGCCACGGCACCGCGGAAGGCGGCTTCAGCAGCTACGTGGAGGCCGTCCTTGACGTACTGTCCGCCGACCCGGAGCGGGCGGTCATCACCGACGCCGAGGGGCTGGTGACCCGGGCGGCGGAATTCCGGGACCAGGTCTACCGCCTCGCCGCGGAGCTGACGGAGCGCGGAGCGGGCCGCGGCACCACGGTCACCCTGCTCACCGGCAACACCGCCGAAGCCGTCGTCGCCCGCTATGCCGCGAATCTGGCCGGTGCCCGGGTGGTCGGCCTCTACGAGGGCATGAGCGCGCCGACCATGGCCGGCATCATGGCGAGCGTCGACTGCTCCCTGCTGCTCGTGGACGCCCAGCGGCACGCCACCGCCGGTGAGCTGCGCCGGCTCGCCGGCCCTGCCGGAGTCCCCCCGATGCTGTCCCTCGGGCCGTGCGGCTCCGCCGGGAACGTGCCGGAGCCGGAGGACGTACTGGCCGCGGCCGCCCGGCGCCCGGCGCTGCCGATGAGCGCCCCGGTGGGCTCGGACGACGACTGGTGCATCCGGCACACCGGCGGGACCACCGGCATTCCCAAGGGCATCCGGATGACCCACGGCTCCTACCGGCGCTCCCTGGAGCAGCACCTCGCCGACGCCGGCGACCCGCCCCGCTACCTCGCCTGCACCGCGCTGGCCCACCTCGCCGGCATCGTCGCCGACATGACGCTCTACCGGGGCGGCTCGGTGGTCCTGCGGCACGGCTTCGAGCCCGGAGACGTGCTGGCCGCGATCGAGCGCGAGCGCATCACCCACACCTGGCTGCTGCCGCCCCTGCTCTACCAGCTCCTCGACCACCCGGACCTGGCCGGCACCGACCTGTCCAGCCTGACCCGCATCACCTACGGGGGCACCGCCGCCTCACCGGTCAGGCTGCGGCAGGCGGCCAAGGTGCTGGGGCCCGTGCTCTACGGCTGGTACGGGCAGTCCGAGGCGCAGTCCATCACCGAAGCGGGCCCGGGCGAGCAGGAGCGGACGGGCTTCGGCGGGCACCTCACGGTCGGGCGGGCCATGCCCGGCGTGGAGATCGCCGTCCGCGACCCCGAGGGCACCACCCTGCCGCCCGGGGAGCGGGGCGAAGTGCAGGTGCGCTCGCCCTTCATGATGCACGGCTACTGGAAGCAGCCGGAGCTGACCGCCGAGGTGCTGCGGGACGGCTGGGTGCACACCGGCGACGTCGGCTACCTCGACGAGGACGGCTACCTCTACATCGTGGACCGGATCAAGGAGATGATCGTGGTCGTCGGGGGCCACGTCTATCCGGCGGAGCTGGAAGAGCTGCTGCTGAGCCATCCCGCCATCGCCCAGTGCACGGTCTTCGGGGCCCGGGACGAGGAGTCGGTGGAGCACGTCCATGCGGCAGTGGTGCCCGTCGCCGGACAGCGCCCGTCCCTGGAGGAGATCCGGGGCTTCGTCACCTCCCGCAAGGGACGCCTCTACGCTCCCGAGGCCCTGCACCTCGTAACCGCCCTCCCCCTGACGGCGGCGGGCAAGCCGGACAGGCAGGAGCTGCGGTCCCGGCTGTCCGGCTGAGGCGAGAGGCGGCGGCCGCCTCAGCACCACTCCGCGCGGGGACGTCGCCCACCCGGCCCCGTGCCCATCATTTCGAGTGGACAAGACGCCTGGTGCGCTGTTCGCGCCCTCCCTCCGGCCGAGGATGCGAGGAGGAGACACCTCAGGAGGACCCGTGCCCGATCCGTACCGCCGGGACGTGCTGGGGCTGGCGGCCAAGGGCGCGCTCGCCGGTATCGCCGGAGCCGTCCTCGGCCCGCCCGGCAGCCGGGCCCGCGCAGCCGCCGCGTCTCGCACGCACTTCCGCGCCCTGGTGATCGGTTCGGGCTTCGGCGGCTCGGTCGCGGCGCTGCGGCTGGGGCGGGCGGGGGTCGACACGCTGGTCGTGGAGCGCGGCCGGGAGTGGCCCGTGCTCCCCGCCCGGCCGGTGTTCGGCTCGTCCACCCGGGTCACCAGCACGATGTTCTGGTTCCGCCGCACCACCCGGTGGCCCGGCATGCTTCCCGTCCCCGTCACCCCCGCCCCCGGCGTCATGGAGCTGTCCGAGGAGCGCAATCTCGACATCGCCTGCGGGGCGGCCGTCGGCGGCGGCTCCGTCGTCTACACCGGGGTGACGATCGCCCCGCCCCGGTCATGTTTCGAGAGGCTGTACCCGCGCGGCCTCCCCTACGACGAGTTCGCCGGCCGGTGGTTCCCCGCCGTGCGCGCCATGCTGCGCGCGAGCCCGATGCCCGAGGACGTCTACGGCTCCGCTCCGTTCGCCCACTCCCGGCTGTGGGACCGGCAGCTGGCCAACGCGCGGATGACGACCCGCCCCGCCGACTCCACGTTCGACTGGCAGGTCGTCCGGCGGGAGCTCGCCCACACCCTCCCGCCGTCCGCGACCATCGGCGAGTCCGACTTCGGCTGCGGCAACGGAGCCAAACGGGACCTCACCCGCACCTACCTTCCCGCGGCCCTGGCCACCGGCCACGTCCAACTGCGCGCGCTGCACGAGGTCCGGTCCGTCGGGCGCAGGCGCGACGGCACCTACTCCGTCGTCGTACGGCGGCTGAGCGAGGACGGCGCCGCCCTGGGCACCACCGAGTACACGTGCGAGATGCTCTTCCTCGCGGCCGGCACCCTCAACACCAACCGCCTCCTCGTGGCCGCCCGCGAAGAAGGCCGTCTGCCCGACCTGCCGGCCACCATCGGCACCGGGTTCGGGGACAACGGCGACCAGGGGAACCTGCGCTCGCAGCCCCTGGAGCCCATCGGCCCCGCCCAGGGCTCGCCCTGCGCGTCCACCGCCTTCTTCCCCACCGGATTCGGGCTGCCCCTGCGCGTGGAGAACTGGCTGCTCTCCGGCTATGCCGGTCTCCCGGCGACCGCCACCTTCGCCGTGACCGCGGACACCGACCACCGGGGCACCTTCCGGTACGACCCGGCCACCCGCCGCGTGGTGCTGGCGGACTGGACGCGGGAGAAGTCGGCGGCCGCGGCCCGCGCCGTACTCGCCTTCAGCACCCGGGTCATCGAGGCCAACCCGGGCAGCCTCCCGGTGACGGTGAACAACCTCCACCCCTTCACCGGCCACCCGGTCGGCGGCTGCGTGATCGGCAGCTCCACGGACCTGGAGGGCCGGGTCAAGGGATGCAAGGGCCTGTACGTCGTGGACGGTTCACTGCTGCCGGGAAGCGTGGGCGGCGCCAATCCGTCCCTGACGATCGCAGCCCTCGCCGAACGCGCGCTGGCGGGCATCGTCGCCGCGGGCGGGTAGGGCAGGGGCCGTCTCAGGTCCGGAGGCCCCGCCCCGCGTGCTCAGCCGGCAGCGGTGCCGAACCACTTGGGCAGGTGGGCGAGCAGGTCCTGCTGGTCCTCGCCGGCCCACGCCACGTGACCGTCCGGCCGCAGCAGCACCGCGGGGACGTCCAGTTCCTCACTGACGTCGACGACGTGGTCGACCCGGTCCGCCCAGCCCTCCACGGAGAGCCGGCCCGTCTGGTCGAGCAGCAGCCCGCGGCCGCCGTGCATCAGCTCGTAGAGGCGCCCGCGCTTCAGCTGCACGTCCCGCATCCGCCGGCCGAGCAGCTCGTGCCCCTCGCCGAAGTCGTAACGGACCCCGATCGCGGTGATCTTCTCGATCAGGTACCGGTTCACCTCCTCGAAGTCCATCAGCTCCGCCACCAGCCGGCGCACTGCCTGCGCACCCGGCTCCGTGGACATCAGCTCCATCTGCGCACGCGTGTTGTCCAGCACGTCGGCGGCCACCGCGTGCCGTTCGGTCTCGTAGCTGTCCAGCAGCCCCTCCGGCGCCCAGCCGCCTATCTCGGCGGCCAGCTTCCAGCCGAGGTTGAACGCGTCCTGCACGCCGAGGTTGAGGCCCTGCCCGCCGGTCGGCGGGTGGATGTGCGCCGCGTCCCCGGCCAGCAGCACCCGGCCGGACCGGTAGCGCTCGGCCTGACGGGTGGCGTCGCCGAAGCGGGAGAGCCAGCGCGGCGAGTGCACGCCGAAGTCGGTCCCCGCGGTCGCCCGCAGCTGCTTCTTGAACTCCTCGAAGGTCGGCGGAACCGTGCGGTCCACGGCCACCCCGTCGGCGGGCACGACGACGCGGTACACCTCGCCCCCGAACGATCCGAGGCCGAACCGCTTCTGGGTCTTGCGGACTTCGGCCACCACGGCGGCCACCTCCTCCGCCGGCACGCCCACCTCCATCTCGCCCAGCAGCGTCTCGACCCTGGTGGGCTCGCCGGGGAAGGCGACGCCGATCAGCTTGCGCACCGTGCTGCGGCCGCCGTCGCAGCCGACGAGGTAGCGCGAGCGCAGCCGCGTGCCCTCCGCCAGCTCGACCGTCACCCCCTCTTCGTTCTGGCTCAGCCCGGTCACGGCGACGCCGCGCCGGATCTCGGCACCGAGTTCGAGGGCACGCTCATTGAGCAGCCGCTCGGTGACCGGCTGCGGGATGCCGAGGACGTACGCGTGCGCGCTGTCCAGCCGGTCGGGCCACGGCTTGTCGATGGCGGCGAAGAACCCGCCGACCTCGAACTTGCGGCCGTTCTCGAGGAACCGGTCCAGCAGGCCGCGCTGGGCCATCACCTCGACGCTGCGCGCGTGCAGACCGAGCGCGCGGACGTGCGCGGCCGGCTCCGCGTCCCTCTCCAGCACGACCACGTGCACGCCGTGCAGCCGCAGCTCGCAGGCCAGCATCAGTCCGGTCGGTCCGCCGCCGGCAACGATGACGTCGATCATCAGCACAATCCCTATTTCCGCAGGTCCAGGCTTTGCCCGCCGATTCTGCGGCATGACGGGGGCCTTGCCGCAAGGCCCCCTGTGCGCTATAAGTTAAGAGTGGCAAGGAGTGTTCGTTCCTCCTTGCCTTCGTCGTTCCGGGCCGTCCGGTACCGCCCCGGCGTCGTCCCGGACTCCCTGCTGAACGTGTGCGCGAGCGCGTAGTGGGCGTGCCGTCCTCGTCGACACCGGCGTGGGCAACGATCGCGAGCGGCCCGGCTCGTCCGTGCTGCGGCTCGTGTCCGGAACCGACCGTGCCGTCTTCGTCGGCGACCTGATCCACAGCCCGTTGCAGGTCCTCCATCCCTCCTGCGGCGGGGCGGGTGCCCTGGAAGTCCGCAAGGAGGGCGGCGGCTTCACCCTGGACGGCTGGGCGGCCTACGACGCGGCGTGACGGACGGGGCCGCCGCGGGTCAGGTCATTTCCCTGCCGCCGAGGTGGTAGATCTCGATCGTCACCGTCGCGCTCTCGGGCCGCCAGAACTGGGCCACCAGGCAGTCGTGCAGCTTGTTCTGTGCCCACAAGCCCGCGGCCGTCGCGTTGAGCGCCCGCAGGCCGAGGCCCCTGCCGGTCGGACGGCGCAGCCGGTTCGGGTCCGCCCAGGAGTCCCGCGTCTCCTGGAGGAACTTCTTCGTCACCTCGATGTTGGGGTTCCCGGCCTGCTGGAAGATGAGATAGCGGTGCGGCGGCAGCCCGTCGCGGTTCGGGATGTCCTGGTTGTTGAGCGCCCGGCTCAGCACTGCGCGGGAGTTCGCGTTCCAGCCGATGTTCCCGTGCTGCAGGGGGCTCCAGGTGCCGCCGTGGGAACGGGCGTTGTCCAGATCGGCCTGGGAGATGTTGCTGAGGATGAAGTGTCCTGACATGACTCTCCTGTTCATGTCCGGCGCGCCGCAGTGGAGCGCGCATGGCGACCCGCGCCGGGCCGCCGCCGAAGGGAGACACCCGAACGCTAGAAGCCCGCACCGCCGCGCGCATCAGCGCCAATCGGCCACCGCGCAGGGGCCGCCGCCCCGGCCGAATTATGATCATGGAACGCGATCCCGCAGATTACGAAGGACTGGTGCCCGTCATGCCGGCTGTTCCCGCCGATCCCACCGTGATCCACCCGATGCCGGGGCAGCCGCGCGTGGTGCTGCTCAAGCCGCTGGTCACCTCTCCGCTGATCGAGGTCGGCGAGTACTCCTACTACGACGACCCGGACGACCCGACCGCGTTCGAGACCCGGAACGTGCTCTACCACTACGGGCCGGAGAAGCTGGTCATCGGCAAGTTCTGCGCCCTGGGCACGGGCGTGCGGTTCATCATGAACGGCGCCAACCACCGCATGGACGGCCCGTCGACCTTCCCCTTCCCCATCATGGGCGGCTCGTGGGCGGAGCACATGGACCTCATCACCGGCCTGCCCGCCCGCGGCGACACGGTGGTCGGCAACGACGTGTGGTTCGGGCACGGGGCCATGGTCATGCCCGGTGTCCGCATCGGCCACGGCGCCATCATCGCCTCGGGCGCCGTCGTCGTGGACGACGTCCCGGACTACGGGATCGTCGGGGGCAACCCGGCCCGGCTGATCCGGCGCCGCTACGCAGACGCCGACGTCGCGCGCCTCCTCGACCTCGCCTGGTGGGACTGGCCGGCCGAGCACATCACCGAGCACGTCCGCACCATCATGTCCGGCAGCGTCGACGACCTGGAGGCAGCGGCCCCGCCGCGGACGCGATGAGGCGTGCCCCTCGGGGGCATCCCACCGTGCCTTCCAGCCGGTCGAAGCCCGGGGATCGTTTCGTGAGCGGGCTCAGTTCTGTGCCGTGGGCCGGACGACGATCTCGTTCACATCGACGGTCGCGGGCTGCTCGATGGCGAACGCCACGGCCCGCGCGATCGCCTCAGGCGGAATCGCGATGCGGTCCCGCATCTCCGCTGTCCGCGCCCTGACTTCGGGATTCGTCGAGGCGTCGGCGAAACCCGTGGCGACCGCACCGGGCGAGACGGTGGTCACCCGCAGGGAGTCACCGGCCTCTTGGCGCAGCCCCTCGCAGATGGCGCGGACCGCGAACTTGGTACCGGCGTAGACCGCCATGGCCGGCACGATGCGGAACGCGGCCGTGGAGGCCGTGGTGATGAAGTGGCCGGTGCCCTGGGCCCGGAAGACCGGCAGCGCGGCGCCGATTCCGTGGAGCACGCCCTTGATGTTGACGTCGACCATCTGATCCCATTCGTCGACGCGCAGGTCGTCGAGGGGCGAGATCGTACCGGCCCCGGCGTTGCTGACCAGCACGTCGAGCCGGCCGAACCGCTCGCGGGCCAGGGCGACCAGGGCGTGCAGGTCGTCGCGCCGGGTCACGTCCGTACGGATGTGCACGGCCGCGCCGCCCGCCTTCCCGATCCGTCCCGCCAGGTCCGCGAGGCGCTCGGACCGCCGCGCTCCCAGGACGAGCCGCGCGCCCCGCTCGGCCAGCAGCAGTGCGGTCGCCTCGCCGATGCCGCTGCCGGCCCCTGTGATCGCCACGACCTTGCCGTCGAGTCCAGGCATCGTGAATTCCTCTTCCTAACCGGGTGCTGGTTCCGTTCGCACGCCGGCGGACCGGCGGCGGATGCCAGTCTGCGGCGGCCCTAACCTGGTATCCAGAGCGAGTTCATTCTGGAATCAGGAGTGCCATCCACCGTGCAGCAGCAGCCGGATCGATCAGATCGGTTGGATCAACGGAACCGACGCCGTGAGCTGGGGGCGTTCCTCCGCAGCCGCAGAGAGCGGATCACCCCCGACCAGGTCGGGCTGCCGCACGCCGGGCGCCGCCGCCGGACGCCGGGCCTGCGCCGGGAGGAACTCGCGCTGCTCGCCGGGATCAGCGCGACCTGGTACACGTACCTCGAACAGGGCCGGGACATCCGCGCCTCGGACCAGGTGCTCGACGCCCTCGCCTCGGCGCTGCGGCTCGACCCGCACGAGCGCGGACATCTCTTCCGGCTCGCCGGTCACGCCCCGGCGTCCGAGGCGGAGGCCGGCGAACCCGAGCCGCTCGCCGCCGAGGTGGCGGCCGTCCCGCTCCTGCTCCAGCCTCACCCGGCCTACATCATCGGCGGCGACTACGACGTGCTCAGCTGCAACCGGGCGGCTGCCGAGCTCTTTCCGAAGCTCACCGCGGTGGCGGGCCGTCCGGCGAACTTCGCCCGCTGGGTGTTCCTCGAGCCCGCGGCCCGGGACGTCCTCGTCGACTGGGAGCCCGACGCACGCGGCCTGCTCGCCCGGCTGCGCACGCTGGCGGGCCGTCACCCGGGCGACCTCCGGTACACCCGGCTGATCGACGAACTGAAGGCGGGCAGCCCGGAAGTGCGCTCCTGGTGGCCGCAGTACGACGTACAGGCCCGGCGCGGTGGACGGAAACGGCTGCGGATCCCGGGGCGCGGGGTGGTCGACTTCGCCTACACCGCGTTCCATCTCGCCGAACAGCCGGACCGGACGCTGGTGATCTACCGCGACGACCGGGAAACGGCCGAGTGAGCCGAGTGAGTGGCCGGCCGACGGGGCCGCTCCCTCGGATTCCGCTCTGTCAGGTACCGATGTTTCACACGCCGGGAATCAGCAGGCTGAGGGGATTGATGTCCATCCCGACCACCTGAGCCGGTACGGACACCTTTCGCCCGACGTTGCCGCTGTCGGGCCCGGGAACGCTCTCGAAAGCGCGGGCCGCGTCCCCCTCACCGACAGCATGAGCTGTCGTCACAGCCGACAGGACGAGCGCTCCACTGACAGCGCCCAGGACGGAAATCCTTCGCAGAGACACCATGACCTCCTGAAAACGGGACCGGCGGAATGACGGGCGCCGCCACGCTCCGCCCTCAGGGGCAGAAACAGCACCTCGCTGAAAGGCAACCGCTTCCGGCGGATACGGTTGCGCTCATTCCGCCACATGGGGGACGTCGTCCACCCCGCCGAGCGCTCCCGCCGCCGTCCAGGAAGTGCGCGGGGCGCTCCCACCGCGCGGCGCCGATCGTTTCAGGTCCCGGGTGTTGGCCGATGCCGACCCGTTGACACCTTCCCGTCCCGCCCTCAACAATCGGCAGATCGGCCTGGGCTTGAAATGATCATTCCGCAAGTAATGACCAGGCCATCAGCGCCGCCACCCTGCAGGCTTCTCACCCCCCTCTTCACCTTTGGTGATGCGTGGTCGTCACGCACACCGATGTCGGCTGCACAGGTCACCGGACCCCACGGGGAGAGTATGTTCGATTCTCGGGATGCCCGTCTTCCTTTGTCGGCTGCTCAGACCGGCATCTGGTACGCCCAGCAGCTGGCCCCGGATAACCCGGCCTACATTCTCGGGGAATACCTGGAAATACACGGCCCGGTGAACACCGCGCTACTGGAGGAATCGGCCCGGCGCGCCATCGCGGAAGCGGAGGCGCTCCGGGTCCGCTTCGTCACCGACAGCGCCGGGCCCCGGCAAATCGTCACCCCGCCCGCCGCCCTGACTGTTCCGCTCATCGATGTCAGCGCGGAGCCGGATCCACGCCGGGCGGCCCTGGCGTGGATGGAGGCCGACCTGGCGCGACCGCTCGACCTGGCCTCCGTCCCGCTCTTCACCTGTGCCCTGTTCCACGCGGCACCGGACAGGTTCTTCTGGTACCAGCGCGTTCACCATCTCGTCATGGACGGCTTCGGAGCGGCGCTCGTCATCCGGCGGCTCTGCGACATCTACACGTCGCTGTCGCGCGGCCTGCCGGCCGGCGGGGAGGCCTTCGGGCCCCTGCGTCTCCTCCTGGAGGAAGAACGCGCCTACCGTTCGTCCGAACAATGCGCTCAGGACCGTGAGCACTGGACCGAGCGGTTCGCCGACCTGCCGGAACCGGTGACCCTCGCCGGCAGGTTCTCCCCGGCCTCCCACAGCGTGCGGCGGGCGACGGCGCAGCTCCCCCTGCCGGGCATGGAGCGGCTGCGGGCCGTGGCCCGCGGTGCCCGGACGACCTGGCCCTCGGTCATCGTCGCCGCCACGGCCGCCTATCTGCACCGCATGACGGGCGCACGCGACATCACGGTCGGCCTCGGCGTCACCGGCCGCGACACGGCGCTCTCCCAGGAGATACCGGGCATGGTGTCGAACGTGCTGCCGCTGCGGCTGGCCGTGCGGCCGGACACGGTCTTCTCCGACCTCGTGCGGCAGGCGTCGCAGGAAGTCTTCTCCGTACTCCGGCACCAGCGTTACCGGTACGAGGACCTGCGCCGCGATCTGGACCTGTTCCGCGACGACCGGAGGCTGTTCGGCCCGGTCGTCAACATCATGCCCTTCGATTACGACCTTCGCTTCGGCGACTCCCGCGCGACGTCCCACACCCTTTCGGCCGGCCAGGTCGAAGACCTGTCGATCACCGTCTACCAGCGGGCGAAGACACAAGGCCCGCGCATCGACTTCGACGCCAACCCCGCGCTGTACGAGGACGATGAGCTCGCGGCCCACCACCAGCGCTTCCTGCGGATCCTGGACGCCGACGCCGAACAGCCGGTCGGCGCGATGGAGCTGCTCTCGCCGCAGGAGCACCACCTGCTCGCGGCATGGAACGACACCGGCACCGGCACCAGCACCAGCACCGCGCACACGATGCCCGGCGCCGGGAGCAGCATTCAGCAGCGGTTCGCCGAGCAAGCCGCCCGCACCCCCCATGCACCGGCCGTCCGGTCGGGCGGCGAGGAACTGACCTACCGGCAACTCGACGCCCGGGCCAACCGCCTCGCACACCGGCTGATCGGCATGGGCGTGGGCCGCGAATCCCGGGTGGCCTTCCTGCTCCGGCGATCGGCCGACCTGGTGGTCTCCATCCTGGCGGTGCTGAAGGCGGGTGGCGTCTACGTGCCGCTGCACCACAGCCACCCGGCCGCGCGACAACAGGCCGTCATGGCCGGGACCGAAGCCGGCGTGCTGCTCACCGACCGGGCCACGCAGGCCGCACAGACAGCAGAGGGCCGCGCATTCCCGCACAGCGCACGGGTCATCGTCGTCGACGCGGATCAGCTCCTCGCCCGCGAGGACGACAGCGATCCCGCCGTGGACGGCCACCCGGAGCAGTTGGCGTACATCATGCACACCTCCGGGTCGCTCGGCGCGGCGAAGGGCGTGGCCGTCACCCACCAGGACGTGCTGAGCCTGGCCGCCGACCGCTGCTGGCGCGGCGGCGACCACGAGCGGGTGCTGCTGCACTCCCCGCACGCCTTCGACGCTTCGACGTACGAACTGTGGGTTCCTCTGCTCAACGGCGGCCAGGTCGTCGTGGCACCGCCCGGTGAGCTGGACACCCGCGTTCTCGCGCGCCTCCTCGCCGGCGGAAGCGTCACGGCCCTGTGGCTGACCGCGGGCCTCTTCCAGATGATGGCCGACGAGTCCCCCGGCAGCTTCACCGGCGTCCGGGCGGTGTGGACCGGAGGCGATGTCGTCCCGGCCGCAGCGGTCCGGCGGGTGCTGGACCACTGCCCGCGGACCACGGTCGTCAACGGCTACGGCCCCACCGAGACCACCACCTTCGCCGCACACCATGCGACGCGGGCACCGGACCCCGCGTCCAGCAGCGTGCCCATCGGCCGCGCCATGGACGGCATGCGGCTGTACGTCCTCGACGGCGCCCTGCGACCGCTTCCGGTCGGCGTGACGGGCGAGCTCTACATCGCGGGGGCCGGCCTGGCGCGCGGCTACTCCGGCCGGCCGGGCATGACCTCCGAGCGGTTCGTCGCCGATCCCCACGGCCCGGCGGGCGCCCGCATGTACCGCACGGGCGATCTGGTGCGGAGGCGTTCCGACGGGGTCCTCGACTTCATGGGCCGGGCCGATGACCAGGTGAAGATCCGAGGCTTCCGGATCGAGCCGGGCGAGATCGAGGCCGTGCTGTCCCGGCACCCGGGCGTCGCCCAGGCCGCCGTCGTCGCCCATGAGCACCGGCCGGGAGACCAGCGCCTCGTCGCCTACGCGGTGCCGGTGACGGCGGACGGACCGGCGGGCGGCGAGCCGGCGCAGACGCGGACGCACACCGAGGAAACCGGGGAACAGGAAGAGGCGCAGCAGGTCGGCGAGTGGCAGTCGATCTACGACTCGCTCTACGAAGACGCCGCCGCGCACCCGCCCGGTTCGAACTTCACGGGATGGAACAGCAGTTACGACGGACAGCCCATCCCCCTGGCCGAGATGGAGGAATGGCGTGCGGCCACGGTCGAGCGCGTCCTGTCGTTACGGCCCCGCCGCGTGCTGGAGATCGGCGCCGGCACCGGCCTGCTCCTGGGGCCGGTGGCCCCGCGGTGCGAGGAGTACTGGGCGACCGACTTCTCCGCCTCGGCCGTCGAGGCGTTACGGGCGCAGACCGACCGTTCCCCCGACCTGGCCGGCCGGGTGACACTGCGGCACCAGCCCGCACACGACTTCGACGGCCTGCCGGCCGGCTTCTTCGACACCGTGGTCATCAATTCGGTGGTGCAGTACTTCCCCGGCGCCCGCTACCTGATCGAGGTCCTGCGCAAGGCGGCGGAACTGGTGGTTCCCGGCGGGGCCGTGTTCGTCGGCGACATCCGCAACCTCCGCCTCCAGCGGTGCTTCCACACCGCCGTACAGGCCCACTCCCCCGCCCCCTCGAAGGACGCGGCCCGCATCCGCCGCGCAGTCGAGCAGAACATGGCCCGGGACAAGGAACTCCTGATCGACCCGGATTTCTTCACGGCACTGCCGCGCGCCCTCGCCGGTGCCGACGGCGCCGGATTGCGCGTCGATCTGCGGATCAAACGGGGCCGGCACCACAACGAGCTGACCCGGCACCGCTACGACGCCGTCCTCCGCAAACAGCCCGTGGCACCCCTCCCGCTGGGCGAGGCGCAACGCCTGCACTGGGGACAGGACGTCGACGGGCTGCGGGAACTGCGCGAGCAGCTGTCCGCCCGGCGCCCCGGAACCCTGCGGCTCGTGGGCGTCCCCAACGCCCGGCTGTCCGGCGAGCTCGCCACGATGCGCATGCTGGACAGCGGCAGCGGGACCGACGAGATCGACGCGCTCCCAGGCGGACTCGTCGGTGCCGGGGGCGTGGAGGAGCAGGCCCCCGACCCCGAAGCCTTCCACGAACTCGGCACGGAGCTCGGCTACGACGTCGCCGTGACCTGGTCGGGCACCGGAGCCGAGGGCAGCCTCGACGTCGTCTTCGCCGAGGCCGCACATACCGCGTCCGCCACGCCCGTGGACACCTATCTGCCCACGGCCACCGAGCACGCGGAGCTGTCGGCCTGCACCAACGACCCCGACGCCGGTCGGCGGACCGGCGCGCTGGTCACCGCCCTGCGCTCGTACCTGCGGGACCGGCTGCCGGACTACATGCAGCCGGCCGCCGTCCTCGTCCTCGACCGCCTGCCCCTGACCGTCAACGGAAAGCTCGACCGCGCGGCCCTGCCCGCACCCGACTTCGGCGCGGCATCGACCGGCCGTGCCCCGCGCACCGCGCAGGAGGAGCTCCTGTGCGGACTGTTCGCGGACGTCCTCGGCCTGTCCGCCGTCGGCATCGACGACAGCTTCTTCGACCTCGGCGGGCACTCCCTGCTGGCCACCCGCCTGACGAGCAGGGTCAGGTCGGAGCTGGGCATCGAACTCCCGGTCCGCCTGCTCTTCGAGGCGCCGACCGTCGCCGCCCTCGCCGAGCAGCTCACCGCGGCACGGCCGGCCCGGCCGGCGCTGCGCCCGGTGGCCCGCCCGGAAGAGATCCCCTTGTCCTTCGCGCAGCGCCGGCTGTGGTTCCTGCACCGGCTGGAGGGGCCCGGCGCGACGTACAACGTCCCCCTGGCCGTGCGGCTGACGGGCGCCTTGGACCACGACGCCCTCGCCGCGGCACTGGCCGACGTGGTCGCCCGGCACGAGAGCCTGCGCACGACGTTCCCCGAGGACTCCGGGCGGCCGCGCCAGCTCGTCCTCGACGCGGCGGCCGCGCGGCCCGCGCTGGAGATCTCCCGGATCGCAGCGGCCGACGGCCCCGGTGAGTCTCACGGGGCCGACGAGGCGAGGCCGGCGGAGAAGGTGGCCGAGGCGGTCCGGTACGCGTTCGACCTGGCCGCCGAGCTGCCGCTGCGCGCCACGCTGTTCGTCCTCGGCCCGCGGGATCACGTACTGGTTCTCGTCCTGCACCACATCGCGGGTGACGGATGGTCGCTGGCGCCCCTGGCCAGGGATCTGGGCACCGCCTACCGCGCGCGGGTCACCGGCACCGCACCCGCGTGGTCGCCGCTGCCGGTCCAGTACGCCGACTACACGCTCTGGCAGCGCGAGCTCCTCGGTGACGAAGGAGGCCCGGGAGCCGAAGGCGGCGAACGGAGCGAGGAGGGCGGGGAAGGCGACGCCGTCAGCCTGGCGTCGCAGCAGCTCTCGTACTGGCGGAACGCCCTCGCCGGGCTCCCCGGCCGTCTGGAGCTGCCGGTCGACCGTCCGCGCCCGGCAGTGACCAGCCACCGGGGCGCCCACCACAGCTTCACGCTCAGTGCGGACCTGCACCGGGGGCTCACCGACCTCGCGAAGCAGAGCCGAGCGAGCGTCTTCATGGTCGCCCAAGCGGCTTTGGCGGCCCTGCTGACCCGGCTGGGCGCGGGCACCGACATCCCGATCGGCTCCCCGGTCGCCGGGCGCACGGACGAGAGCCTGGACGACCTCATCGGGTTCTTCGTCAACACCCTGGTGCTGCGCACCGACACCTCCGGCAACCCGGGCTTCCGGACGCTGCTGGAGCGGGTCCGCGAGACCGACCTGGCCGCCTACGCCCACCAGGACCTGCCGTTCGAACGCCTGGTGGAGGACCTGCGGCCGGCTCGCTCGCCGGCCCACCACCCGCTTTTCCAGGTCGCGCTGGCCTTCCACAACACCGCCGAGCCCGCTCTGGAGCTTCCCGGCCTGCGGGCCGAGGCCGAAGGCGTACGGACCGGCACGACCAAGTTCGATCTCACCGTCGAACTCACGGAGCGCCGGACCGGGACCGGGGGCGAGAGCAGCACCGGGACCGGCGAGCCCGGCGCCGCCGGTGGCATGGAGGGCCTCGTCGAGTACAGCACCGACCTGTTCGACGCCGCCTCCGTCCGGACCCTGGTCAGCAGGTACACACGGCTGCTGGAAGCCGTGGTGGCCGACCCCGAGCAGCCGATCGGCAGCATTGGCATTCTCAGCCGGGAGGAGCGCGAGCAGCTGCTCGTGCAGTGGAACGACACCGCCCGGCCGGTGCCGGAGTCCGACCTGCCGACGCTGTTCGAGACGCAAGCCGCGCGCACTCCCCAAGCCCTGGCGCTGGTCTTCGAGGGCACCGGGCTGACCTACGCCGAGCTCAACGCCCGGGCGAACCGGCTCGCGCACTTCCTGATCGAGCAGGGCGCCGGGCCCGAGCGCGTCGTGGCCGTCGCCCTGCCGCGGTCGGCGGAGCTGGTCGCGGCCCTGCTGGCGGTCCTCAAGTCCGGTGCCGCCTACCTGCCCGTCGACCCGGTCCAGCCCGCCGAGCGGACCGCGTTCATGCTCGACGACGCGCGACCGGTGACCGTACTGACCACCACCGAAGGCGGGCCCGTACTGCCGCCGCACATGCCGCGCACGACGCTCGACGAACTCGACGCGACCGGCGCCCTGGACGCCTGCCCGAGCACCGACCCCGACCGTAAGGGCCTGCTCACCCCGCTCCACCCCGCCTACGTCATCTACACCTCCGGCTCCACCGGCAGGCCCAAGGGCGTCGCGGTCCCGCACACCGCGATCGTCAACCGGCTCCACTGGATGCAGGCCGAGTACCGCCTCGACGCGACCGACCGGGTCCTGCAGAAGACGCCCTTCACCTTCGACGTCTCGGTCTGGGAGTTCTTCTGGCCCCTGACCGAAGGCGCGACGCTGGTCGTGGCGAGGCCCGAGGGCCACAAGGACCCCGCCCATCTCGCCGGCCTGATCCGTACCGAGCAGGTGACCACGGCCCACTTCGTCCCGTCGATGCTGCACGCCTTCCTGAAGACGCCCGCGGCGAAGGACTGCCGGACGCTGCGCCGGGTGTTCTGCAGCGGTGAGGCACTGCCGCCCGAGCTGATCGCACAGTTCCAGCAGACGCTCGGCGCGCCGCTGCACAACCTCTACGGACCGACCGAGGCCGCCGTCGACGTCACGGCCTGGGCCTGCCCTCAGGACTTCGCCGGAACGGCGCCGGGAACGGTGTCCATCGGCGCGCCGATCTCGAACACGCGGGTCCATGTGCTGGACGACGCCCTGCAGCTGGTGCCGCCGGGCGTGGTGGGCGAGCTGTACCTGGCCGGACGGGCGCTGGCCCGCGGGTACGTGAACCGGCCCGGAACGACGGCGCTGCGGTTCGTACCCGATCCCTTCGGCCCGGCGGGTTCGCGCATGTACCGCACGGGGGACCTGGCGCGCCGCCGCCCGGACGGGATGCTGGAGTTCCTGGGCCGGTCCGACGACCAGGTGAAGGTCCGGGGCTTCCGCATCGAACCCGGCGAGGTCGAAACCGCGCTGGTACGGCATCCCGGCGTGGCCCGGGCCGCGGTGACGCTCCGGGAGGACGGGCCGTCCGGGCGGTGGCTCGTGGCGTACGTGGTACCGGCAGCCGGTTCCGCCGTGGCCGCCACGGAGCTGCGGGAACACGCACAGGGCCTGTTGCCGGACTACATGGTCCCGGGCGCGTTCGTCCTGCTGGACGAGCTGCCCTTGCTGCCCAGCGGAAAGCTGGACCGGGCGGGGCTCCCCGCCCCCGACGTCACTCGCGCGGCCGGAGGACGGCCGTCGCGTGCCCCGCGCACGCCTCAGGAAAAGATCCTTTCCGATCTCTTCGCCGAGCTGCTGGGTGTGGCCGACGTCGGTGCCGACGACGGCTTCTTCGCGCTCGGCGGGGACAGCATCGTCTCCATCCAGCTGGTGTCCCGGGCACGCGAGGCGGGTCTGGCCATCACCCCTCGCGATGTGTTCCTGCACCAGACCGCGGCGGCCCTGGCGGCTGCCGCGGCCGCGACCGCCGTCGAGGAGAGCGGAACGAGCCCCGGGCTACCGCTGATCGCGCTGACGCAGGACCAGCGCGACCGGCTGGCGGAGGCGTGGGGTGAGGCGTCCGAGCCGCAGGAAGTTCTTCCGCTCTCGCCGCTCCAGGAAGGGCTGCTCTTCCACACGGCCTTCGACCGGCAGGCCCCGGACGTCTACACCGTCCAGCTCGTCTTCGAGCTCCACGGACGCGTCGACGCCGCGGCGCTGCGGACCGCGGTGGCGGCGTTGCTGCACCGGCACCCGAACCTGCGGGCGGGGTTCTGGCAGCAGGGTGCGGACCAGCCGCTGCAGGTGATCCCGCGAGAGGTGGAGCTGCCGTGGCGCGAGGTGGACCTCACCGATCGCCGGGACGGCCGGGAACAGGATCAGGAGCTGGCTCGGCTGGTGGACGAGGACCGGGCCGAGAGGTTCGATCCGGCCCGTCCGCCCTTGCTGCGCTTCACTCTGGTCCGGCTCGCTCCCGAGCGGTACTGCCTGGTGTTCCTGAGCCATCACCTCCTGATCGACGGGTGGTCGCTGCCGATCCTCGTCCAGGAACTGTTCACCCTGTACTCCCGGCGCGGGGACGGCACGGGCCTGCCGGCCGTCGTGCCGTACCGGAACTACCTGGCCTGGCTGGCGGGGCAGGACCGGGGCGCGGCCGAGGAGGCCTGGCGGGAGGCGCTGGCGGGGGTGGCGGAGCCGACGTTGCTGGCCCCGGCGGGCGCCGGCGGCACGGTGACGCCGCCCGAGGAGCTCGGGTGGGAGCTGCCGGAAGAGCTGACCTCGGCGCTGGCGAAGGTGGCGCGCGGTCACGGGCTGACGCTCAACACCGTGGTCCAGGGAGTCTGGGGAGCTCTGCTCGGGCGCGCGCTGAACCGGCATGACGTGATCTTCGGAGCCACCGTCTCCGGTCGTACGCCGGAGATCTCCGGCGTCGAGGAGATGGTGGGTCTGTTCATCAACACCCTGCCCGTACGCGTGCGCTGGGACGAGGCCGAGACGTGGTCGGGCATGCTGACGCGGCTGCAGGACGAGCAGTCGGGGCTGCTGGAGCACCAGCACCTGGGGCTGGCCGGGATCCAGCGCATGACGGGGATGCGGGAGCTGTTCGACACCACGACGGTGTTCGAGAACTATCCCCTCGACACCGATGCCGTTCAGGCGTCCCTGGCCGGCGTGCAAGTGACCGGCCTGACCGCCCACGACGCGACGCACTACCCGCTGACCCTCATCGCCTTCCCGGGCACGTGCCTGCGGTTCACGCTCGGCTACCGGCCGGACCTGTTCACGCCGGACGCGGCCGAGGCGATCGCGGCCCGGTTCAACCGGCTGCTGGAAGCCGTGGCCGCCGACCCCGGACGGCCCATCGGACAGACCGATACGCTGACCGCGGAGGAACGGCACCGGCTGCTGGTGGAGTGGAACGACACGGCCCGGCCGGTCCCGGCGGCGAGCCTGCCGGAACTGCTGCAGGCGCAGGCCGCCCGCACTCCGGACAAGGCCGCGCTGGTCTTCCCGGCCGCCGTGGGGACGTCCCCTGCGGACACCGTTCCGGCCACCCGTCCCGGCACCGTGGTGTCCTACGCGGAGCTCAACACGCGGGCCAACCGGCTGGCGCGGGAGCTGGTCCGGCGAGGCGTCGGTCCCGAACAGATCGTCGCGCTCCTCCTGCCCAGGTCCGGCGAGCTGCTGGTGGCGATGCTCGCGGTGCTCAAGGCGGGGGCGGCCTACCTGCCGCTGGACCCGGAACATCCGGCCGAGCGCATCTCCTTCGTCCTTGAGGACGCCGGAGCGGCGCTGCTGCTGACCACGTCCGCGGTCGAGGCGACGGCTCCCGAGGCGGGGGCTGCCGGGGCCGTACCGCGCATGGTGCTCGACCACGACGACACCAGGGCACTCGTCGGCAGCCGGTCCGGCACCGACCTGGCCGGCGCCGACCGGACCTGCCCCCTCTCGCCGCACCACCCGGCCTACGTGATCTACACGTCGGGTTCCACCGGAAGGCCCAAGGGCGTCGCCATGCCCTGCGGCGGGCTGGTGAACCTGCTGGCATGGCAAAGGGCAGCCCTGCCGTCCGGCGAGAACGGCGGTCGTACCGCGCAGTTCACGACGATCAGCTTCGACGTATCGGTACAGGAGATCCTCGGCGCGCTGACGTCCGGTCGCTCGTTGGTCGTCCCCACCGAAGACGTACGCCGCGACGCCGGCGAGCTCGTCCGCTGGCTGGAGCGGAACGAGATCAGCGAGCTGTACGCCCCGAACCTGGTCGTCGACGCCGTGTGCACGGCAGCGGTCGAACAAGGCCGGCGGCTCCCGGCGCTGCGGCACGTCGCGCAGGCCGGAGAAGCGCTGACGCTCACCGACGCGGTGCGCGAGTTCTTCCGCGAGGGAACGCGGCGGCTGCACAACCACTACGGACCCACGGAAACGCACGTCGTGACCGCGCACCACCTGGCGGAGCGGTCCTCGGAGTGGCCGCCGGCAGCACCCATCGGTACTCCGGTCGCCAATACGCGGGCGTACGTGCTGGACGGCGGTCTGCGGCTGGTGCCGCCCGGCGTGGTGGGCGAGCTGTACGTGGCCGGGGCAGGAGTGGCGAGGGGATACGTGAACCGCCCCGGCCTGACGGCTGAGCGGTTCGTGGCCGATCCCTTCGGCCCGGCAGGATCCCGCATGTACCGCACGGGCGACCTCGTCCGCCGGACGTCCGACGGCGAACTGGCCTTCGTGGGCCGGGCCGACGACCAGGTCAAGGTCAGGGGCCACCGGATCGAGCCGAGCGAGGTCGAAGCCGTACTCTCCCGCCACCCCGGCCTCGTACGCGCTGCCGTCGTCGCCCACGAGCACGAGCCCTCCGGAAAGCGCCTCATCGCGTACGTGGTGCCGGCCACCGGATCCACCGTGGACACCGCAGAACTGCGCGACTTCGCCCGGCGCGCACTTCCCGACTACATGATCCCGTCGGTGTTCGTACCGCTCGACGAGCTGCCCCTGCTCCCGAACGGAAAGCTCGACCGGGCAGCACTGCCGACGCCCGAGCCCGGTACGACGGCGGCAACGCGTGCGCCACGCACACCCCAGGAAGAACTGCTCTGCGGCCTCTTCGCCCAGGTACTCGGCCTCCCCGAGGTCGGCACCGAGGACAACTTCTTCGAACTGGGCGGGCACTCGCTCCTCGCCACCCGGCTGACCAGCCGGATCCGCTCCGCGTTCGGCGTCGAGCTCTCCGTCCGCACGCTCTTCGACGCCCCGACCGTCGCGGGCCTCGCCGAGCGGCTGTACGGGCACGCGCACGCACGCGTCCCGTTGCGGGCCACGGCGCGGCCGGAGGAAGTCCCCCTGTCCTTCGCGCAGCGCCGCCTGTGGTTCCTCAACCAGCTGGAAGGGCCCAGCCCGACGTACAACCTCCCGCTGTGCGTGCGGCTGTCCGGCGAACTGGACGTGGCCGCCCTGGAGGCGGCACTGGGTGACGTCCTCGGCCGGCACGAGAGCCTGCGGACGGTGTTCCCGGAGGCGCAGGGCGTGCCCCGCCAGCACGTCGTCGACACGGTCAGCGCCCTGCAGCGGCGGCCCGCGCTCGAAGTCGTGCGGGCCGGCGGGACGGACCTGGCCGCCGTGCTGAACGCGGCGGCCCGTCACCCCTTCGACCTCGCCGCGGAGCTCCCGGTCCGGGCCCGGCTCTTCACCCTGGGCGCTCGGGACCAGGTGCTGGCCCTCGTGGTGCATCACATCGCGGCCGACGGCTGGTCGCTGGCGCCGCTGGCGCGTGACCTCGGCGTGGCATACGCCGCGCGGTGCCGGGGCGAGGCCCCGTCGTGGCCGCCTCTTCCGGTGCAGTACGCCGATTACGCCCTCTGGCAGCACGACGTGCTCGGCAGCGAGGACGATCCGGACAGCGTCGTCTCCCAGCAGCTGGCCTACTGGCGCTCCGCCCTGGACGGACTGCCCGGCCGGCTCGACCTGCCGACCGATCGCCCCAGGCCCGCCGTCGCCGGCTATGACGGGGACTCGGTCGCGTTCCGCATCGGTCCGGACCTGCACCGCGCCTTGATCGCGCTGGCTCAGGACCATCAGGTCAGCCTGTTCATGGTGCTGCAAGCCGCGGTTGCCGCCCTGCTGACCCGCTCGGGTGCGGGGACGGACATTCCCCTGGGCAGCCCGGTCGCGGGCCGCACGGACGAAGCGCTGGACGAACTGGTCGGCTTCTTCGTCAACACGCTGGTGCTGCGCACGGACACCTCCGGCAACCCGAGCTTCCGCGAACTGCTCGGGCGGGTCCGGGAGACCGACCTGGCCGCCTACGCGCACCAGGACGTCCCGTTCGAACGGCTGGTGGAGTTAATCAATCCGGACAGGTCGCTCGCCCATCACCCGCTGTTCCAGGTGATGCTGGCCTTCCAGAACACCCCGGAGGCCCGGCCCGCACTCCCCGGGCTCGACTGCGCACCCGAACCCGTCGAGGTCGGCGTCGCCAAGCTGGACCTGACCGTCAACGTCCGGGAGACCCGGGCGGACGACGGCAGCCCGGACGGTCTCGACGGCAGCATCGACTACCGCACCGACCTGTTCGACCGGTGCACGATCGAGCCGATGGTGACGCGGCTGCGCCTGCTCCTGGAAGCGGTGGCCGCGGACCCCGGACGGCCCTTGGACCAGCTGGACATACTGACCGCGGGCGAGCGGCACCGGCTGCTGGTGGAGTGGAACGACACCGCTGCGGAGGTTCCCGCAGCCACCCTCTCCGAGCTGTTCGAGGCCCAGGCCGCCCGGACTCCGCACGCGACGGCCGTGGTGTTCCAGGACCTCGAACTGTCCTACGCGCAGCTGAACGCGCGGGCCGACCAGCTGGCCGGGTACCTGGTCGAGCGGGGCGCGGAACCGGAACACCTGGTCGGGCTCGCCGTGCCCCGCTCGGCCGAGATGATGGTCGCTGTGCTCGCGGTGCTCAAGGCCGGAGCCGCCTACCTCCCCGTGGACCCGGGATACCCGGCCGACCGGATCGCGTTCATGCTGTCGGACGCCCGCCCCGTGATGTGGCTGACCACGCGCGAGGTCGCCGACGGCCTGCCCCCGACGGACACCCCGCTGATCGTGCTCGACCAGGCCGGGACCAGCGAGGACATCGCCCGCCGGGCGCCGGGCGGCCTCAGCCCGGCGGAAGGCCACCGAGCCGCGGCCGACCATCCGGCCTACGTCATCTACACCTCCGGTTCCACCGGCCGGCCGAAGGGCACGGCGGTCTCCCACCGCAGCGCCGCAAACCTGGTCCGCTGGGCGGTCACGGAGTTCGGCTCCGGGCAGCTGTCCCGCGTGCTGGCCTCGACGTCGTTGAACTTCGACGTCTCGGTCTTCGAGATGTTCGGCCCGCTGGCCTCCGGCGGGACGATCGAGATCGTGCGCGACGTGCTCGCCCTGACCGAGCGCCCCGAGGACCGCGGATGGACCGGCACCCTGATCAGCACCGTGCCGTCGGCCCTGTCACAACTGCTCTCCCACGACGCCAAGGTCACGGCCGGCACGGTGGTCCTGGCGGGCGAGGCGCTCTCGGCCCGCGCCGTTCGCGATGTCCGTACGGCGCTGCCGGGCTGCCGCGTCGCGAACCTCTACGGCCCGACCGAAGCCACCGTTTACGCGACGGCCTGGTACGCCGCGGAAGACGACCCGGACGCCGCCCCGCTGATCGGTGCTCCGATCGCCAACGTCCGGGCGCACGTGCTGGACGGCGGCCTGCGGCTGGTGCCACCCGGTGTGGTGGGCGAGCTGTACCTGGCGGGGGCGGGAGTCGCGAGGGGATACGTGAACCGCCCCGGCCTGACGGCTGAGCGGTTCGTGGCCGATCCCTTCGGCCCGGCCGGATCCCGCATGTACCGCACAGGCGACCTCGTCCGCCGGACGCCCGACGGCGAACTGGCCTTCGTGGGCCGGGCCGACGACCAGGTCAAGGTCAGGGGCCACCGGATCGAACTGGGAGAGATCGAGGCCGCCCTCTCCCGCCATCCCGGTCTCCGGCGGGCTGTCGTCGTCGCCCACGAGCACGAGCCCTCCGGAAAGCGCCTCATCGCATACGTGGTGCCGGCCGCCGGATCCACCGTGGACACCGCAGCCTTGCGGGGCTTCCTGCGGCGCGCGCTGCCGGACTACATGATCCCGGCGGTGTTCGTACCGCTCGACGGGCTGCCCCTGCTGCCGAACGGGAAGCTGAACCGGGCAGCGCTGCCGGCGCCCGGCCTCGCCGCGGTGCCGAGGACGCGCGGTCCGCGCACGCCGCAGGAAGAACTGCTCTGCACCCTGTTCGCCCAAGTGCTGGACGTTCCCGAGGTGGGCGCCGAGGACAACTTCTTCGAGCTCGGCGGCGACAGCATCATGTCCATCCAGCTCGTGTCCAAGGCCCGCGCCGCCGGGCTGGCCATGAGCGCCAAGGACGTCTTCCAGCAGCAGACCCCCGCCGGCCTCGCCGGGGTCGTCACCGCGAGCGACGCGCAGACACAGTCATCCGCACACGCTGCGGACCTCGGTGTCGGCCGGATACCGGCCACCCCGATCATGCACTGGCTGCGGGAGCAGGGGCTGGAGCACGAGGAGGAACACGGTCTCGACCGGTTCAGCCAGGCGGTTCTGCTGAACGTTCCCGCAGGCGTGACCGAGGAGCAGCTGACCGGGGCGTTGCAGGCCGTCATCGATCACCACGATGTCCTGCGGACCCGCTTGGAGCGGTCGCCCGACGGTGAATGGTCGCTGTACAGCAGGCCTCGTGGCTGCGTGCCCGCAGCGGATCTGGTCCGGCGGATCGACGTCGGCGGAGGGGACGGGCGCGTACCGGGCGGGCTGATCGCGGACGAGGCCCGTCGGGCACGGGGGCGGTTGCGGCCCGGCGACGGAGTGATGCTGCAGGCGGTGCGGTTCGATGCCGGGCCCGCCCACCCGGGCCGGTTGCTGCTGGTGCTGCACCATCTCGTGGTCGACGGAGTGTCCTGGCGCATTCTGCTGCCGGATCTGGCCTCTGCCGCGGCTGCTGTCGCGGCGGACCGGACAGCCGGCCTGGCCCCCGTGCAGACGTCGTTCCGCCGGTGGGCCGAGCTGCTGGTGGAGCACGCCCGGGAACCGAAGCGGGTCGCCGAGGCGGCGTGGTGGGAACGCGTTCTCGACGGCCCGAGCGTGATGCCCGCCGATCAACTGCCCCGGGAGGGCCGCGCGACGCGGTCCCTGGTGGTGACGGTCCCCCCGGCGCGCGCGGCGGCACTGCTGGCCGATGTGCCTGCCGCGTTCCATGCGAACGTCAACGACGTCCTGCTGACCGCGCTGGCAGTCGCCGTCCTGGGCCGGCACCAGCGTCGCGGCGAGCCGGGGGCGGAGCTGCTGGTCGATGTGGAGGGGCACGGCCGGGAGGAGTTCGTTCCCGGTGTCGACGTGTCGCGCACGGTGGGCTGGTTCACCAGCCTGTTCCCCGTACGCCTCGACCTCCGCGACATCGACCTCGGTCAGGTGCCGGCCGGAGGGGCAGCCACCGGGCAGGCGCTGAAGACGGTCAAGGAGCAGCTACGGGCGGTCCCTGACCACGGACTGGGCTACGGGCTCGCCCGCTACCTCAACCCGGAAGCCCGTGCACGGCTGTCGGACCTGGCCACTCCCCAGGTGGGGTTCAACTATCTGGGCCGATTCTCCGCAGCCGACACCGGTGAGTGGGCCGTGGCCGAGGAAGCCGACGCCCTCTTCGATCCGGCCGACGCCGCGCTGCCGCCGGCCCACCACCTCGAGATCAATGCCCTTGCGACAGACCGTGCCGAGGGGCCCGAGCTGGTGGCCTCCTGGACGTGGAACGAGCAGGCGCTGTCCGAGAAGGACGTGCAGGAGCTCACCGAGCTGTGGGCTCAGGCGCTGGACGCGTTCATCATCCACGCCGGTCAGCCCGGAGCGGGCGGGTGGACGCCCTCGGACCTGCCGCTCGTCTCACTGGACCAGGCCGAGATCGACGCGCTGGAAGCGGAGTGGGGGACCCAGGAATGAGGAAGCCAGGACCGCGGGGGCTGCCGGGGCTGCAGGACGTCCTTCCGCTCTCGCCGCTCCAAGAGGGACTGCTCTTCCACGCGGTCTACGACGCCCGCACCCCTGACACCTACGCGGTGCAGGTGGCCTTCGACCTCGAAGGCCCGCTCGACGCCCGTGCTCTGCGCACTGCTGCCGATGGTCTGCTCCGCCGGCACGCGAATCTGCGCGCGGCCTTCCGGCAGCGCGGCGAAGGGCGGCCGGTGCAGGTGATTCCGCGCGAGGTGGCACTGCCCTGGCACGAAGTGGACCTGAGCGGCACGAACGACCAAGCCTCGGAACTGACCCGGCTGCTGACCGAGGACCGCACCCGGCGCTTCGACCCGGCCCGCCCACCACTCCTGCGCTTCACCCTCATCCACACCGGCCCCGGCCGGCACCACCTCGTCTTCACCCACCACCACCTGCTCCTCGACGGCTGGTCACTCCCCATCCTCATGCGAGAACTCTTCGCCCTCTACGCCCAGAACTCCGCAGATGGCGACGACACCGCACTCCCACCCCCCGTCCCCTACCGCACCTACCTCATCTGGCTCGCAGCCCAGGACCACGACGCAGCCAAAAAAGCCTGGCAAGAGGCACTGTCCGGCGTAGAAGAACCCACCCTGCTGGCCACGGCCCGGCGAATTCCCTCCTCGGTGGCCCCGGACGTGCTGCCCGTGACGCTGCCGGAAGAGACGACATCGGCGTTGGTGAAGGCGGCGCGCGACCACGGCCTGACGCCCAACACCGTTGTCCAGGGCGCGTGGGGCGTCCTGCTGGGGCGGTTGCTCGGCCGGAACGACGTGGTCTTCGGGGGTGTCGTCTCCGGCCGCGACCCGGAGATCGCCGGCATCGAGCACATGGTGGGGCTGTTCATCAACACCCTGCCCGTACGCGTGCGCTGGGACGAGACGGAGTCGTGGGCGGAGTTCCTGATCCGGCTGCAGGACGAACAGTCGGAGCTGCTGGAGCACCGGCACCTCGGCCTGACGGAGATCCAGCAGCTGACGAGGATGCGGGAGCTGTTCGACACCACGACCGTGTTCGAGAACTACCCCCTGGACGCCTCGGCATGGGAGCGGACGGGCTCCGAGCTGCGGGTACGGAACGTCAGCGCGAGCGACGGCACCCACTACCCGCTCAGCCTCGCAGTGATCCCCGGGCGCCGTCTGCACCTGCGCTTGAAGCACAGGCCGGATCTGATGGAGCGGGACGAGGCCGAGGCGATCGCGGCGCGGCTGCGCATGCTCCTGGAAGCGGTCGCCGCCGATCCCGGGAGCCTCGTCGGGCAGAGCGACGTACTGACCGCTGAAGAACGCCGTCGGCTTCTGGTGGAGTGGAACGACACGGCGCGCCCGGTACCGGCGGCGAACCTGCCGGAGTTGTTCCAGGAACAGGTGACCCGTACGCCTGACAGGCCGGCCGTCCTCTTCGAGGACACCACGCTGTCCTACGCGGAGCTCAACGCCCTGGCGAACCGGCTCGCCCACCACTTGATCGCGCAAGGCGTCGGTCCGGAAGACGTCGTCGCCGTGATGCTGCCGAAGTCGGCCGAGCTGCTGGTGGCCTTGCTGGCGGTGCTCAAGGCCGGGGCGGCGTACCTGCCGTTGGACCCGGCTCACCCGTCCGACCGCCTCTCGCTCGTGCTCGGTGACATGCGCACTGCGATGGTCCTGGACGCGGGGCGGGCGGCCGGTGACATGAGCGGGTACCCGGATACGGATCCTGGTGACGCCGACCGCGTCGCCCCGCTCTCACCGGCCCATCCGGCCTATGTCATCTACACCTCCGGTTCCACCGGCGTCCCCAAGGGCGTCGCGGTGGAGCACCGGTCGCTCGCGGACTATCTGGCCTGGGCCGTCGAGGCCTATCCGAGCGCGCGGGGAAAGGCGCTGCTGCACTCCTCGGCAGCCTTCGACATGACCGTCACGGCCTTGTTCGTCCCGCTGCTGGCCGGCGGCTGCGTTCACGTCGCAGCGCTGGAGGAGGGTTCGCTGCCCCGGGAAGGACTCGCGGGGGCCCGTTCCACCTTCCTCAAGGGCACGCCGAGCCACCTCGCCCTGCTGAATTCGCTGCCCGCGGAGTTCTCACCGACGGAGGAACTGCTGCTCGCCGGTGAGGCGCTGCTGGGCGGGCCCCTTGAGGAGTGGCGTCGCCGGCACCCGGCGGTGACGGTCTTCAACGTCTACGGTCCGACCGAGACCACGGTCAGCTGCACGCAATACCGGATCGAGCCGGGTGCCGCCCTCCCCAAGGGGATCGTGCCCATGGGCCGTCCGGTGCGGAACACGCGGGTGTACGTGCTGGACGGCGGTCTGCGGCTGGTGCCGCCCGGCGTGGTGGGCGAGCTGTACGTGGCCGGGGCAGGAGTGGCGAGGGGATACGTGAACCGCCCCGGCCTGACGGCTGAGCGGTTCGTGGCGGATCCCTTCGGCCCGGCCGGGGCACGGATGTACCGCACGGGGGATCTGGTCCGCTGGACGCCTGACGGGGAGCTGGTGTTCGTGGGCCGGGCCGACGACCAGGTGAAGGTCAGGGGCCACCGGATCGAGCCGGGCGAGGTCGAAGCCGTACTGTCCCGCCATCCTGGTCTCGTACGAGCTGCCGTCGTCGCCCAGGAGCACCCGCTCTCAGGGAAACGCCTCGTCGCGTATGCGGTGCCGGCCGCCGGATCAGCCGTGGAGACCGGAGACCTGCGCGACTTCGCCCGGCGCGCGCTGCCGGACTACATGATCCCGTCGGTGTTCGTGCTCCTGGACGAGTTGCCTCTGCTGCCGAACGGGAAACTGAACAGGGCAGCACTGCCGGTGGCTGATGCCTGTGCACCGCCGGCGACGCGTGCTCCGCGCACGCCTCAGGAAGAACTGCTCTGCGGCCTCTTCGCCCAAGTGCTCGGCGTCGCCGCTGCCGGTGCCGAGGACAACTTCTTCGAGCTGGGCGGTGACAGCATCATGTCCATCCAGCTCGTGTCCAAGGCCCGCGCCGCCGGCCTGGTCATCTCGCTGCGCGACGTGTTCCAGCACAGGACCCCCGCGGCCCTGGCCCTGGCCGCGGCGGCGGGCGGGGAGAGCGAACCCGGCAGCGAGGCCCCTGATGCCGGCATCGGCCGGCTGCCGATGACACCGGTCATGCACCGGCTGCGGGAACGCGGGGGTTCGCCCGACGGGTTCCACCAGTCGGTGCTGCTGAACGTTCCTGGTGGGCTGGGCACGGCTCGCCTCACCGCGGTGATGCAAGCGGCCCTGGATCACCACGACGCCCTGCGGATGAGGGTGATCCGGCGTCCCGGCACCGAGTGGCAGCTGGAGATCGCCCCACGCGCCACGGTCACGGCGAGCTCGTGCATCCGCCGCGTGGACATGGGCGGGCTGGAAGACACGGCTTTGCGCGCGGCGATCGCTGCGGAGGGCGCCGCGGCCGTGCGGCGGTTGGCCCCCGGTGACGGAGTGATGCTGCAGGCGGTGTGGTTCGACGCCGGGCCCACCTGCCCGGGCCGGTTGCTGCTGGTGCTGCACCATTTCGTGGTCGACGGAGTGTCCTGGCGCATTCTGCTGCCGGATCTGGCCTCTGCCGCGGCTGCTGTCGCGGCGGACCGGACAGCCGACCTGGCCCCCGTACAGACGTCGTTCCGCCGGTGGGCCGAGCTGCTGGTGGAGCGTGCTCAGGAACCGGAGCGGGTCGCCGAGGCTGCGTGGTGGGAACGCGTTCTCGACGGCCCGAGCGCAATGCCGGCCGACCGGCGGCCCCGGGAGGGCGACACCACACGGTCGCTGGTGATGACGATCCCGCCGGAGCGGGCAGCAGCGTTGCTGACGGACGTGCCGGCCGCATTCCACGCCGGCGTCAACGACGTTCTGTTGACGGCGCTGGCAGTGGCGGTCCTGCGCCGGCACCAGCAGCGCGGCGAGACGGGTGCCGAGTTGCTGGTCGATCTGGAGGCACACGGACGGAACGAGTTCGTTCCCAGTGTCGACGTGTCGCGCACGGTGGGCTGGTTCACGAGCCTCTTCCCCGTACGGGTGGACCTCCGCGACATCGACCTCGGTCAGGTGCCGGCCGGAGGGGCAGCCACCGGGCAGGCGCTGAAGACGGTCAAGGAGCAGCTTCGGGCGGTCCCTGACCAGGGCCTCGGATACGGGCTCGTCCGCTACCTCAACCCGGAGACCCGTGCGCGGCTGTCGCGCTTGGCCGCTCCTCAGGTGGGGTTCAACTACCTGGGACGATTCTCCGCAGCCGACACCGGGGAGTGGACCGTCGCCGCAGAAGCCGACGCCCTCTTCGATCCGGCTGCCGGCGCCGGACTGCCCGGACCGGGACCGGCACACCACCTGGACGTCAATGCCCTGGCCCGGGAGAGCGCCGAGGGGCCCGTACTCGTGGCGTCCTGGACATGGAACGAGCAGGTCCTGTCCGAAACGGACGTGCAGGAGCTCACCGGCCTGTGGTCTCAAGCGCTCGACGCCCTCATCGCCCACATCCGCCGACCGGGCGCGGGGGGCTGGACGCCCTCGGACCTCCCTCTCGTCTCGCTGACGCAGAACCAGCTTGACCGTCTCGCCGAGGCCTGGGCGGGCCGGGCAGATGTGGAGGAGATCCTGCCGCTCTCCCCCTTGCAGGAGGGCTTGCTCTTCCACGCGGCCTTCGACGACCAACTGCCCGACGTCTACACCGTCCAATTGGCCCTCAGCCTCCAAGGGCACCTCGATGTGCCGGCGCTGCGGTCCGTCGCAGCGGCCTTGCTGCGGCGGCACGCGAACCTCCGGGCGGGCTTCTGGCAGGAGGATGCGGATCACCCGGTGCAGGTGATTCCGCGCGAGGTGGAACTGCCCTGGCACGAAGTGGACCTGAGCGGCACGAACGACCAGGACTCGGAACTGACCCGGCTGCTGACCGAGGACCGCGCCCGGCGCTTCGACCCGGCCCACCCACCACTCCTGCGCTTCACCCTCATCCACACCGGCCCCGACCGCCACCACCTCGTCTTCACCCACCACCACCTGCTCCTCGACGGCTGGTCACTCCCCATCCTCATGCGAGAACTCTTCGCCCTCTACGCCCAGGACAGCGACGACACGGCTCTCCCGCCCTCCGTCCCCTACCGCAGCTACCTCACGTGGCTCGCAGGCCAGGACCACGACGCAGCCAGGAAAGCCTGGCAAGAGGCACTGACCGGCGTAGAAGAGCCCACCCTGCTGGCTCCCGTCAGTGCTGCCCCCGGCGCTGGTCGGCACGCCGAGGTGACGGGTGAGCTGCCGGAGACACTGACCGCGGCCTTGACGGCGTGGGCGCGCCGGCACGAGCTGACGCTCAACACCGTTGTCCAGGGCGCGTGGGGCGTCCTGCTGGGGCGCCTGCTCCACCGGCACGACGTGGTCTTCGGTGCCACCGTCTCCGGCCGCCCGCCCGAGGTCGCCGGCATCGAGGACATGGTGGGGCTGTTCATCAACACCCTGCCCGTACGCGTGCGCTGGGACGACACCGAGTCGTGGGCGGACATGCTGACCCGGCTGCAGGAGGAACAGTCGGCCCTGCTGGAGCACCAGCACCTGGGGCTGGCCGGGATCCAGCAGCTGGCCGGTGTCCGCACACTGTTCGACACGACCACCGTGTTCGAGAGCTATCCGGTCGACGCCGGGGCGCTGGAGAAGACCGCTCCCGCCTTGCGGCTGGTGGACATCGAAGCCGCCGACGGAACGCATTATCCCCTCAGCCTCGCCGTGATCCCCGGCCCGGCTCTGCGGCTGCGACTGCAGTACCGGCCGGATGCGGTGGAGCGGGAGGCGGCCGAGGCCGTCGTGACGCGGCTGCGCCTGCTGCTGGAGGCGGTGGTCACGCGCCCCGGGCAGCCCGTCGGGCACGTCGATCTGCTGACCGCCGAGGAGCGGGGCCGGCTCCTGGGGTTCACCACGGATCCCGCCCCGGGCGGTCCGCTCCCCGCCTTGTTCGAGGCTCGGGTGAAGGACTCCCCCGATGCCGTGGCAGTGCTGCACGACGGCGTAGAGATCACGTACGAGGAGCTCAACGCCCGGGCGAACCGGCTCGCTCGTGTGCTGGTCCGGCGCGGTGCCGGCCCTGACCGGGTCGTTGCCGTGGCGCTGCCGCGGTCGGTGCACGCGGTGATCGGTCTCCTGGCCGTGCTCAAGGCGGGCGGCGTGTATCTGCCGGTGGATCCGGAGCATCCGGCGGAGCGGATCGCGTTCATGCTGGCCGATGTCCGGCCCGCCCACGTGCTCTCGGACGCCGCGACCGCACCGCGCCTGCCGGACCTGGGCGGCGTCCCCTCACTGCTGATCGACCGGCTCGACCTCGATCACGAGGACGGCTCCGACCTCACCGACGCCGATCGCCCGGCGCCGCTGTCACCGGCGCAACTGGCCTATGTGATCTACACGTCGGGGTCGACGGGCCGCCCGAAGGGCGTCATGATGTCCTGCGGCGCGTTGGCGAACCTGCTGGCGTGGCATGCCTCGGCGATGCCGGCCGGCCCCGGCGCGCGGGTCGCTCAGTTCACCGCGATCAGTTTCGACGTGTCGGTGCAGGAGATCCTGTCGACGCTGGTGTCCGACGCGTGCCTGGTGATTCCCGCCGAGGACGTCCGCCGTGACGCGGCGGCCTTCGTGGCGTGGTTGCGGCGGCACGAGGTCGGCAAGCTGTTCGCGCCGAGCTTGGTGATCGAGGTGCTGTGCGAAGCGGCTGTGGAGCGCGGAGAGACGTTGCCGGCGCTGGTGGACGTGGCCCAGGCCGGTGAGGCGCTGCGGTTGAGCGAGCCGGTCCGTCGCTTCCACCGGGGCGTACGGCGCCGGTTGCACAACCACTACGGGCCGGCCGAGACCCATGTGGTGACCGCGTTCACCCTGCCGGAGGAGGAAGCGGAATGGCCGGGCGCCGCACCGATCGGCCGGCCGATCCGGAACGTCGGGGCGTACGTGCTGGACGCCGGCCTGCGGCCGGTTCCCCCGGGAGTGGTGGGCGAACTGTATCTGGCCGGTGCGCAACTGGCCCGCGGCTATCTGCGGCGCCCGGGGCTGACGGCCGGTCGGTTCGTGGCGAATCCGTTCGGCGGTCCGGGGGCACGGATGTACCGCACCGGGGACCTGGTGCGGTGGGACTTCGCCGGGAACCTGGAGTACGTCGGCCGGGCGGACCGCCAGGTCAAGGTCCGCGGATTCCGTATCGAGCCGGGCGAGATCGAGGCGGCCTTCGCCCGGCACGAGGACGTGGGCCGGGCTGCGGTGGTGGCCCGGGAGGACCGGCCGGGTGACACGCGGCTGGTGGCCTACGTGGTGCCCGGGCCGGGACGGCGGGTGCAGGTCCCCGCGCTGCGCCGGCACTTGGCGGCCCTGCTGCCGGACTACATGATTCCTGCGGCCGTGCTCGAAGTCGGTGCCCTGCCGCTGACCGCCAACGGGAAGCTGGACCGGGACGCCCTGCCGGCGCCCGAGGCGGGCGGGCCGTCCACCGGCGGGGCGCCCAGGAACTCCCGGGAGGAGGTCCTGGCCGGCTTGTTCGCCGAGGTGCTGCGGCTGCCGGCGGTGGGCGTCGACGACGACTTCTTCGCGCTGGGCGGGCACTCGCTGCTCGCCACCCGCCTGATCAACAGGATTCGGTCGGAATGGGGCATGGAACTCTCAGCCCGCGCCTTCTTCCAGTCACCCACCGTCGCCGGACTGGCAGCGGTCGTCGACGCCGCCGAGCGTCCCCGTACCGGCTCTGCGGACAGCATCGACTTCCGCGCCGAAGCGGTGCTCGATCCGGCGATCACGACCGAGGCCTGCCGGCCCGCGGACCCCCGGGTGCACACCGCTCCCCGGCGCGTCCTGCTCACGGGCGCCACCGGATTCCTCGGTTCCTTCCTGCTTCGCGAGCTGCTGGACCGGACGGAAGCCGACGTGTGGTGCCTGGTGCGAGCGGCGGACGACGAAGAGGCCGGAGAGCGGCTGCGCAGCGGCCTGGCCGCGTACCGGCTGTGGGACGAAGCCCTGCGCGGGCGGATCGTCGCCGTGGCAGGAGACCTGGAGAAACCGCTGCTCGGGCTGACCGGGGAACGGTTCGCCGCGCTGGCGGACCGGATCGAGGTCATCTACCACAACGGCGCGCGGGTGAACATCGTCGACTCGTACGCGAGGCTCAAGGCCGCCAACGTCCTGGGCACGCAGGAGGTCGTCCGCCTGGCCGCCACGGCGCGGGTCAAGCCCCTGCACTACGTCTCCAGTTCCGCCGCCGGAGTGGGGCGGGGCCGGACTCCGGACGTCGTCCGGGAGGACCACCGTGTGGCGCCGGAGTGCGTGGCGTCGAACGGGTACGTCGCCACGAAGTGGGTGGCCGAGAAACTGGTGCGGGCGGCGAGGGAGCGGGGTGTTCCCGCCGTGATCTACCGGCCGAGCCGGGTGAGCGGCCACACCGGCACGGGCGCGTGTACGACGGGCGACGCACTGTGGACGATGGTCCGGGCGATCATCGAGCTGCGCGCCGCGCCGGACCGGACGGTACGGGAAGGGAAGCGGTTCGACGTCGACCTCGTTCCGGTCGACCATGTGGCCGGGGCGATCGTGCACCTCAGCCGGCAACCGGAGCCGGAATCGGAGCCGGAGCCGGGCGTCAAGGTCTTTCACGTGACCAACCCGGAACCGCTGGGCTTCGACGCGCTGATCGACTGTCTTCGGCGGCTCGGCTACGACATCGCGAGCCTGTCCTACGAGGAGTGGAAGAACCTGCTCCTCGGCGCCGCCGACGCGCAGGCCTCGCTGGCTCCGGCCGCGCTGCTGGCGCAGGGACTGCAGGTCGGCGCCGTCAGCCCGCGCTACGACCGGAGCAACACCGAGCGCGGTCTCAAGGGCTCCGGCATAGCGTGCCCCGTCGTCGGCGACGAGCTGGTCGCCGAGTACGTCCGGTATTTCGTCGGCTCGGGGTTCTTCCCGGCGCCGGCGTCGGCGCCGGCATCGACGGCCGGTGGACGAAACCACACGTTGCACCCGAGGAAGGACAGGACATGACCAACCCCTTTGACGACGAGAGCGGGCGTTTCCACGTGCTCGTCAACGACGAGGGCCAGCACTCGCTGTGGCCGGTCTTCGCGACCGTCCCCGAGGGCTGGTCCGTCGCCCTGGCGGACCAGGAGCGGACCGCCTGCCTGGAGTACGTCGAGGAGCACTGGACCGACATGCGCCCCAAGAGCCTCGTCGAGGCGATGAACGCGGCGGCGGTCCGGAAGGAGCCCGCCTGATCCCACCGTCCTACGGCTCGTACCCGGGTGCCGCATGCTCCGGTGCCCGGCGGACCTCGCCCGTGCCCAGCGTGATCACGGCCCGGGGCAGCATGGGCCCCTCGCCGCGCCGGGAGAGGACGACCACTTCCTCCACCGCGGCGGACTGCGCGCCGAGCCGGGCGGCGCATTCGGCGGCCAGGCGCCGTGGTTCCCGGGTGCGGCCGAGGGACAGGTGCGGGGTGAAGCGGTCGCCGCGCCCGCTGCAGAGCGGGAACCGCGACGCCAGCTCCTGCTGGAGGCGCTCCCACGGCGCCGAGCCCTCCGCCGCCGGGTCGAGCCACACCGTCGCGTAGTGCCGGTGCCGGAAATACCGCACGCCGGACAGACGGGCCGTGAACGCCGCGCTCTCCGCCGCCCCCGCGGACAGCAGCGGCACGGCCCGCCCGAACTCCTCCTCCGGCACGAACCCGAACAGCAGGTTCACGTGGGGCGGCCACCGCCGCACCTGCGGATCGTGCTCCCACCGGATGGCCTGAATCGCAGGCCAGAGCTCCTGCGGCGGCAGCCACGCCACCGCCGTCCGGGCCGTCGGCGCCACGTCGAGCGCGCCGGCGGTCCCGGCCCCGTCGAAAGCCTGGTTCGCGTCCACACACTCATGGTCCGGACCACGACCGGATCGCACGAGCCGGCGCGCCTGATCGCCCGAGGAGAAGTCCGGGCCGTCCGTAAATGACTGGCGCGCAACCTGACGCAGCCGGGATCCTCCGGAGTGTCCGGGCCGGCGCGGCCCTTGTGATCGCGCTCCGTCCCGCCCGGAGAGCGCCCCGGAGAGGGAGTGGTGATGACCGTCTTCGCATCCGAGCCGTCCGCGACCCGGCCCGTAGCCCGCACTGCAGCCGGAGCGCTGCGCGGCAGCCGGGAGGCGGGCGTGGCGGTGTTCCGCGGCGTCCCGTTCGCCGAGCCGCCGGTCGGCGCGCTGCGTTTCGCCGCGCCGCGGCCCGCACGGGCGTGGGAGGGGGTGCGGGAGGCCGTCTCGTTCGGGCCGCCGCCTCCGCAGGGTGGTCACTTCGGCATGGACGAGCGGGCCCGGGAGGCGGCGGGCGACGACTGGCTGACGCTCAACGTCTGGTCGCCGGAGCCGGGCCCGGGCGCCGGGCTGCCCGTGATGGTGTGGATCCAGGGCGGCGCCTACACGATCGGCATGTCGTCCCTCCCCGAGTACGACGGCGGGCGCCTGGCACGGGACGGCGGTGTCGTCGTGGTGACGTTCAACTACCGCGTGGGGCTGGAGGGCTTCGGGCAGTTCGAGGGGGCGCCTGCCAACCGGGGCCTGCTCGACCAGGTCGCCGCCCTGGAGTGGGTGCGTGACAACATCCGGGCCTTCGGCGGCGACCCCGGCCGCGTCACGGTCTTCGGCCAGTCGGCGGGCGGCGGCTCGGTCGCCGCGCTGCTGGCGATGCCGCGTGCGGCCGGGCTCTTCGGCCGGGCCGTCGCGCAGAGCGTGCAGGGCACGTTCTTCTCGCCGGAGCTCGCCGCCGGCATCGCCGGCGCCTGCGCCGCCGAACTGGGGCTGAAGCCCACGACGGCCGACCTGTCCACGGTGGCCCCGGACCGGCTGTCCGCCGCTGGTGACGCGGTCGGCGCCGGGATGGGCCGGTGGGCGGAACACTGGGGCCGGGCCGCGCACCGGTCGATCCCGTTCTCGCCGGTCGTCGACGGTGACGTCCTGCCCGTCACCCCTTGGCAGGCGCTCGCCGGCGGAGCCGGCCGGGACGTCGCCCTCCTCGTCGGTCACACCCGTGACGAGCAGCGGTTGTTCACGGCGATCGAAGGGCTGCTCGGCCGGGTCACGCAGGAGCAGGCGGCGACCGCCCTGGCTCTCTTCGGCCCCGGCGGCGACGGCGGCGCGCGCCGCTACCGCGACGGCTTTCCGTCCGCGGGCCCGGACGAGCTGTACGAACTGGTCCACTCCGACTGGCTGTTCCGCATGCCGAGCCTCCGCCTCGCCGAAGCCCGGGCAGCCGCCGGCGGCCGCGCCCATGTCTACGAGCTGACCTGGCCCGCCCCGGGCATGGGCGGCGCCCTCGGCGCCTGTCACGGTCTGGACGTGCCGCTGGTCTTCGGCAACCTCGACCGAGGACAGCCCGCCATGCTGATCGGCGAAGGCCCCGCCCCGGAGGCCGAGGCGCTCTCCGCCCGCATGCGCGCCGACTGGACGGCGTTCGCCGCCCACGGCGACCCCGGCTGGCCCGCGTACGACACCGGACAGCGCCTCGTACAGCTCTACGACACCCGGCCGGCCGTCACCGCTTACCCGGAGGAAGCCTCCCGCCTGATCTGGCAGGAGCATGCGTTCCCGGCTCTTCCGCTGACCGGCCGGTAGCACCGGCGGCGGGGGCCTCCTCGCCGGTGGGCGGCCGGTGGCCGTCGTCCGGCGTGTTCGCGCGGTTGAAGAGGTAGGAGCCGAGCAGGACGCCGGCGATGACGAGGAGTCCGCCCCAGAGTTCGTGGAAGGTCGGTGCGCGGCCTTCCCAGACCAGGTTGAAGGCCGCGCCGAACACCGCTTCCATGCCGATGACGGGGCCCATGACCGTGGCGGGCAGCCGTTTCGAGGCGATGTTCCAGAACCAGGTCGCGCACCACGAGCCCAGTACGGCCAGTGCGACGCACCACAGCAGGAACGAGCGGAGCGTGCCGGCGTCCGAGAAGGGGGACGGGCCGTCGCCGGACCGGGCGAGCGGGAGGAGGAACAGCGAGGCGCCGAACGCCCCGAGGCCGATGCAGGCCGTCCAGGTGGCGTTGCCGGCGGCGGGCCGGACCCGGTTCAGGGCGACGCGGTTGACGATGACGAAGTAGGACCAGGCGACGCAGGCGAGGAAGCCGAGGACGACGCCGGCCGTCACGTCGCCGTCCCCCGTCCGCCCGTGCGGCGCACCGCCGTTGACCAGGAGCAGCCCGGCGGAGATCGCCGCGACCGGCAGCACGAGCCGGCGCCACGGCAGGACCTTCTCGGTCGCGTTGGAGGCCAGGGTCACCAGCAGGGGGATCAGCCCGGTCAGGGTGGAGGCGAGCACTCCCCCGCCGGCCTGGGCGGACAGGGACAGCAGCAGGTAGAAGCCGATGTATCCGACGACGCCCAGGTGCAGGGCCAGCAGCAGGTGGCGGGTGCCGAGGCGGCGGAGACCGCCGCGGTGCGCGGCGAGCACGGCCAGGGACATGACGCCGAAGACGGCGTACCGGCCCACGACGAGGTAGTAGACGTTCACGGGGGCGACGGCGGCCGGCCCGAGGAACGTGAAGCCCCACAGGGCCGTTGCCATGAGGGCCGCGAGCAGGCCCACGACGTACGTGCGGGGCGCTCTGCCGGTCATGTGTGCACCTCTCCGCGGTCGTGACGGGTCGATCGGTCCAGCCTATGCCGGGGCGGGGACGAGCACGATGCGGGTGCGGGTGTGCGCTTCGACGGCGGCGCGGCTGTAGTGGAGGGGGAAGGCCCGGTCGCGGGCCCAGTCCTCGTACAGGTCGTCCCAGTGGGGGCTGTCCGGGCGGCCGGACTGGCCGGGGGCGTTCATGGCGCGGGACCGGTCCCAGTCCCCGACGTCGACGACGACGCGGAAGCTGGCTCCCAGGTCCTGGGTGAAGCCGGCGTCGTATCCGGTGTTCAGCACGGTGTCCCCGCTGCCGGGTCGTTCGCGGCGGTCCAGGCGCGTCCAGGTGCGGCGGAGGCGTCCGGCCAGCGGGTGTGCGGGGGCGGCGTGGTGCAGGGCTCCCCATCTCCAGCGGCTCATGTCCTCCCCCAGCCGGTCCCGGCTCTCGCGCAGGGCGCTGTCCAGGGACGTGGTGAGCAGCCGGTCGAGTGCGGCGCGGTCGTGACGCAGGGCGTGCAGCAGGCTGATGTCGGTGCGGACGTCGGCGCCCAGGTCCTCGTCGGTGAGGAGGCGTGCCATCGCGCTGTCCACGGCCTCGGGCGGGACGAGGGCGGTGAGGGCGTGGCGCAGCAGCGCGGGGCGGAGGTGGCGGCGGGACCACACCTGGTAGAGGGCCGCGGCCGAGGAGCTGGCGGTTTCGTCGCAGTCCCAGGAGCGCAGCAGTGCGGTCGCCGCGGCGAGGCGGGGCGGCGGCCGGTAGCCGGCCAGGGACGCGAGGACGTGCCGGGCCGACGCGTTGACGGTGTCGCCCTGCAGCCGTACGCAGTCCTCGACCGTCATCGCCCGGGCGTTCCCCAGAACTTCGGCGATCCGGTCGTAGCGGAAGCGGTGGTCCCAGTCGAAGCCGATCGTGCCCTGCTCGTGGGGGAAGCCTTCGGGGAGGTTCATTTCGTTGGCGCTGGCGAACCAGCCCTGCGGCGGGTTGCGCAGGGACGCCGCCCGGTCCGGTGGCCGGAGGCCGGCCCATTCGTAGCGGCCGTCGCCGGGCACGGGCAGCAGGCCGTCCCAGCCGGGCCGCACGGGCACGGCTCCGGCGGCGCGCCAGCCGATCGTGCCGTCCGGCGCGGCGTACACCATGTTCTCGCCCGGCGCGCCCCAGTGGTGGAGGGCCTCGACGAACGCGTCGGCGGTACGGGCCTGCAGGAGCCGCAGGCTGCCGAGGTACGGGGCGCTGCCGGGCGCCAGCCAGGCGGCCCGCACCGCGAAGGCCGTGCGGCGCGCGGGGTCCTCGCGGACGACGGGGCCGTGCCGGGTGAAACGGAGTTCGACCTCGACGGGGTCGCTCCCGGCGACGTGGATCCGTTCGCGGACGACCCGCATGGGTTCCCAGCGGCCGTCGTAGCGGTAGCTGCCGGGGTCGCCCGGGGCGGTCTCGTAGACGTACAGGTCCTCCTGGTCGATGGAGAAGATGGTCAGGCCGAACGCGAGGTGGCCGTTGTGCCCGACGGACAGGCCCGGGAGTACGGGTTCGCCCGCGCCGACCGCGTCCAGGCCGGGGGCCGAGAGGTGCACCAGGCGGCGCAGGGAGGGCAGGGTGATCGCCCGGTGCGGGTCGTTGGCGAGCAGGGGGCGGCCGGTCGCCGTGCGGCCGGGGCCGATGACCCAGTTGTTGCTTCCTTCGGGGTGGGTGCGGCGGCGGGGTGCGTCCGGGGTGTCGCCGGTGGGGCTCGTGGGGGTGGTGAGGTCGGCGGGGGTGGTGGCGAGGCGGTAGACGTCGAGCACGTCGTCGGGGATGAGGGAGAGGTCCAGGCCGTCGGGGACGCGCACCTCGCGCGCCGGTTCCCTGACGCGGCGCAGGTCCTCGACGGCGGGCCCGTGGTCGCGCAGGGTCAGGGCGCGGGCGGCCTTCTGCTCGGCGTTGCCGGCCAGGCCGTGGCCGCGGATGACGGCGATGTCCCGCGGCTCCCACAGGGCGGGCCGGTGGCCCAGCTCGCGGAACTCGGCGGGCAGCAGCTCCGGCCGCTGCTCGCAGAGCCGGATGAAGGCGTTGATCCCTTCGGTGAAGGCGGTGGCCGTGTCCTCGGCGTCCGCGCCGTAGGCATCCCATTCGGCGCGCATGTCGCCCCGGTACAGGAACAGGCGGGCCGCGCGGTCTCGGGCGACGAACCGTTCGCCGAACACCTCGGAGAGCCGGCCGAGTCCGCGCCGCCGCCACAGGTCGAGCTGGAACAGGCGTTCCCGGGCGGCGTCGAAGCCCTGCGCGCGGAAGACGTCGGCCCGGGTCCGGGCGTAGAGGTGCGGGACGCCGTGGTCGTCGACCAGGATCTCCACCGGGGCCGTGAGGCCTGCGACCGGGTACTCCTCGTCCGCTTCCATGGGCTCCTCAGTCCTCCTCCGCTTCCCTGGACTCTTCAATCCTCCTCCGCCGCGCGCAGCTCCGCCCCGAAGGCCCGCACCTGGGCGATCAGGAAGTCGAAGTCGGTGACGTCGGTGCGGTGGTTGTTGTCGGCGACGCGGATGACGAACTTCCCGTCGAGGACCGTGTGCGAGGGCATCGCCAGGCCCTCGGTCTGCAGCCGGTTCAGGATGCCCCGGTTGACGCGGTCGGCGGCGTCCGGGGCGGCTCCGGGCCAGACGTAACGGAAGCAGGCCACGTTCAGGTCGCTGCGGGCGACGAGTTCGAGGTCGTCGGCGGCTTCGACGCGTGCGGCCAGGTGGGCGACCTGGGCGACGTTCGCGGCGACGGCCTCCGCGAACGTGCCGATGCCGTGGGTCTTGAGGGCGAACCACACCTTCAGCGCCCGGAAGCGCCGGGACTGCTCGATGCCGCGGTCGGAGAAGGCGAGCGGGTAGGCGGCCGGTCCCCCGGCGGTGCTGCTGATGTAGTCCGCGCTGGAGCTGAAGGCCGCCTCCAGCACGCCTTCGGCGCGGGTGAGCACGCAGCTGACGTCGAACGGCATGTAGAGCCACTTGTGCAGATCGCACACGAGTGAGTCGGCCTCGGTCATGCCGTCGAGCAGGGCGTGGTGGGAGGGCAGGAGCTGGGCGAACGCCCCGAAGGCGCCGTCCACGTGGTACCAGAGGTCCTCTTCCCGGGCGATCTCCAGCAGGGTCCGGAGGGGGTCGACCGCGCCGGTGTTGACGGTCCCCGCGTTGCCGATCAGGCACAGGGGGTGCAGGCCCGCCTCGCGGTCCGCGCGGAGCGTGGCGCGCAGCGCGCCGACGTCGATCCGGAAGTCCCGGTCCACCGGGATCTTCCGGAAGAAGCGGCGGCCGATGCCGAGCAGCTCGACGGCCTTGTCGACCGAGTGGTGGGTCTCCTCGGACCCGTAGACGGTGAACTGCACGCCCGAGGCGACGGCGCCCTCGTCACGGAAGGCGGTGGTGGAGGGCGCTTTCGCCACCCGGGCGGCGGCGAGGGCCGTGACCTGTCCCATGGAGGCGCCGCTCGTCAGCAGCCCGGAGCCGGCGGCGGGCCAGTGGAGGGCCTGCTGCAGCCACTCGATCACCTGCTGCTCGACCATCATCGCGGCGTTCCCGCCCGACCCGAGCGTGCAGTTGATCACCGAGGCCAGCAGGTCGCCGTAGGCCGCGACCGGCACGCCGGAGCCGTTGGCCCAGCCCCAGAAGCGGGGGTGGATGTTGCCGCGCGGGAACGGCAGGACCGTCGTCCGGAACTCCTCGTACACCTCGGCCATGGGCATGCCCCCGGCCGGCAGGCCGGTGCGGAACGAGGCCCGGACGTCCTCCGGTACGGGCTGCCACACGGGGCGCTCGCGGAGGCCGGCGAGGTGGTCGGCGATGTCGTCGACGATCCGCTTGCCCAAGGCCCGGAACTCCTCCCAGTCGGCGGGGTCCAGCGGGGGGTCGGTGTGCATGGCGTCCTCTTTCTCCGGGTCTGCTCAGGTGCGCGAGGCCAGCGGCTGCGGGGCCCGCGCGGCAGGCGTGCGCGTGCCGGCCGGTGCCGTGAAGGCCGTGAACCGCTCGGGGTGGTAGAGCCGGTGCATCGGGTGCTCCTCGCCGCGCAGGGTGGCCAGCACGGCGCGGGCGATCGCCGGGGCCTGCGCGAACCCCCCGGTGTTGTGGCCGCCGTTGACGACGTACAGCCCCCGGCCCGGGCCCTCCTCCACGTGGTGGAGGCCGAGCGAGGTCGCGGTCCAGGGGCGTATGCAGTACTTGAACGCGTAGTTGTCGCCGCCGCGGGACGAGGCCCGCAGACCGGCACGGTCCGGGAAGAGCCGCTCGATCGTGTCGGCGATGCCGTGCCGCACGGCGGCGAGCTGCCGTGCGTCGGGCTTGGTGCCGGCCCCCGTGTAGCCGTAGCCGGAGCCGACGATCAGGATCTCCTGGCCGTCGGCGTCCAGCCCCACCGTCACGTTGGCGTCCTCGGTCACGTGGCCGCGGCGCCCGACCTTGAGGGAGTTGCGCAGTCCCGTGGCGCGGTTGCTGATGCGGATCCAGCCGCCGAGCACGCCGTGGATCCTCCCCTCGCAGGGCGTGCCCCGCAGCAGCTCGCTGCCGTAGACGCCGGGCGAGGCGACGACGTGGGCGTCCGGCGGCAGCGGCACCGGGCAGTCGAAGCCGGTCAGCGCCCCCGAGGCGGCGCGGCGCACGCCCTGCACGGCGGTGTTCCAGTGGAAGCGGACGCCCCGGTCCGTCAGCCACGTGACGGCCCGGTCGGCGAACTTGTGCACGTTGAGGGTGAAGCCGGGGACGAAGAAGCCGCCGGCCAGGCCGCCGTCGCGCATCGGCCCGGCCAGGGCGGCGCAGTCCCGTGCCGCTTCGGCGGGCGGCAGTTCGCGCAGGACGGCGCCGATGGCGCGGTGCCGGGCCAGGGCGGACTCCAGGTGGGCGGGGTCCTCGTACACCCGCAGGATGTCGTCGGCCAGGACGACGTTCTCGAACAGCTCGGGGCGGCGCCGCCGCAGCAGGTCCCACGCGCGGCCGGCCTCGGCGGTCAGGGCGAAGATGTCGTCGTTGTAGGACCTGGCCAGCCAGGAGGGGACGCGCTCGAACTCGTCGATCCAGGCGTGCTCCTCGGGGGACAGGGTCCAGGCGTCGCGGGCGAGCCAGCCGTTCTCCTCGACGGGCCGGCGGAACCAGTCGGGCGGGCCGCCGTGGAAGTCCTGGTTGTTGTAGCTGTCCATCTCGGTGAACGTGAACATGCGCGCGTCGTCGCCGGCGTGGGTGCAGCCGTACGCCTCCCAAGCGGCGCTGCCGGGTGCCGGCGAGCGGTCGAGGACGGTCACCCTGTACCCGGCCTCGGTCAGGTACAGGGCCGTGACGAGGTTGACGACTCCCGCGCCGATCAGGACGGCCTCGCGCGGGCCGTCGCCGGACGCGGGCGGCGGGGCGGCGCCCGTGAGCGGGCGCGAGAGCGCGAAGTGCCGCTCGCAGCGGGCCAGGGCCGCTGCGACGGCCTCCAGGTCAGCGGTACGGCCCGGGGCCGCGGCGGGAACGCGGGCGAGGAAGACGGGCCCCCGGGCGTCGGTCCGGCGCCGCAGTGCCGCTTCGTCCGGCGGCTGCGAGGTGACGAGGGCGGCGGCTCCGTGCCGGTCGAGGGCCGCGAGCACGTCCTCGGACGGGGCGCCGTCCAGTGAAGGGTCGTGGACGATGTTGCCGGAGCGCAGGAAGTCGGTTGTCCCCAGGCCGGTGTTCGGGAGAGTGAGCAGAATCTTCATCTCGCTGGGAGTCCTGTTCTGGCTGTCGGGTGCGGTGGTCCTGTCGTCGCCGGGGTGCCGGGGTGGTTGCCGAACTGCCGGGGTGAGGGGACGGGGGTGACGCACAGCCGCGCACGCTCCGTACAGGAGGCGCACAGGCGTGGGGAGACATGGGGTGTGCGGGGCGTGTGGTGCGGGTGCGGCCTGCAGCGATGCGGGGCGCGGCCGCCCGGCCGCGTCGTACGGCCGGTCGGGTGATCAGAGCAGGCCGGTCAGCCCTGGCCGGTGCTGAACGGCAGCGGCCGGCGCCGCATCCGCAGCCGGGCACGGCCCGCTCCGTCGATGTCGATGCCGGTTCCGGTCCAGCCGTCGTGGAAGGCGCGCTCCAGTGCGTCGGTGGCCGAGCACGCGACGGTCAGTTCCGGCGTCTCCCCGGTCGTGGCGGGCCATCCCGCGGGGCTGGGCCGGTACAGCAGGAACCGCAGCCGCCCCCCGAACTTCCGTACGAGGTCGACCGGTCGGAAGCCGGCGTCCAGCAAGGTGCGGACGGCGTACGGGTTGCTGGGCGCGCTGGTGGCGAACAGGTGGCGGATGTCCGTGCCGGCCATGTCGGCGAGGGCGCGGGCGTTCATCAGCCGGGCCAGCCCGTGGCCGCGCCAGCCGGGCAGGACGGCGACAGTGTCCCAGTGGCCCACCCGGTGGTACTCGGAGGGGGGCAGGGCCGTGTCCTTGGCCAGGTTGAACGCGCGGTCGCGGGGAAAGTAGACCATCCGGTAGGCGACGGTCTCACCGTCGTGCGCCACGCCGTAGCACCGTCCGCCGTCGGCGAGGCAGTACGCGATGAACTCGGGCGTGCTGGTCTGGAAGACGGACGGGTCCGCGAGGGCCGAGTGCACCCGTTCCTGGAGGGTGAGCAGGAGCCCGAGGTCCCCGGGGCCGAGCCGGCGGACCTCGAACTCCGGATCGGCCGGCCTGCCGGGCGCCGTCGTCATGACGCTCCTGCCGCGGCGACGAACGCGGCGATCAGCGGGTCCGTGCGCTCGCCCGTGCCGTCGGCGGGCCCGTCGTCCGCGGGCAGTTCGGGGTGCCACAGGACGCCGACCGCCCATGCGTCCCCCTCGCGCTCGATCGCCTCGGCGAGGGAGTCGTCGGCGCGGGCGGTGACCCGCCACCGGATGCCGCCCGGAGTCTGCTCGTCCAGTCCCTGGTGGTGGTACGAGACCACCTTCAGCGTCCGCTCCCCGTACGCCCGGGCGGCCTTGCTGCCTTCGGCGAGGGTGACGGAGTGCCGGGAGGTCTCCGTGAGGGAGGTCCGGTGCGCGACGCGACCGCCGTTGACGTCGGGGATGTGGCCGATCAGCGGATTTCCGGTGACGGTGTGGAGCACCTGTGCGCCGCGGCAGATGCCGAGCGTGGGCATTCCCGCTTCGAGCGCCGCTCCGGCCAGCCGCGTCTCGAACGCGTCCCGCCGGGGGTGGTAGGTGTATCCGGGCTGCCGGACCGTCCCGCGGCAATGCGCGGGATCCATGTCCTCGCCGCCGGTGAGCAGCAGGCCGTCGAGCACGGAGAGGTACGACGCGCACACGTCCTCGTCCGCGCCGGTGCAGGGGATGACGAGGGGCAGGCCGCCGGCGCGCAGCACCTGCTCGGTGTATCCCTCATGAATGCTGTGACTTCGGATTGCCTGACGAAAACGTGAGGTGACCCCGATGCGGGGCCTCACGGACGACGTCCTCATCACCCAACTCCCCCTGAAAAACCAAGCACACGCACATGACGGCTTAAGACGGCATACGACGAGCGATGTTTCAGTGGCCGGCAGGAGCGCGCGGCTCGCGGCTCGCGACTTGCTGTGCGGAAATAACCTGCCTGGTAAAGGACTTGCAGTGCGGCGACTACACGTTCGAACGGTCGGCACCGTAACCGAACACCGAGGGAACATGCAAGTTTCCGAGATCATTGACAAGCCGTCAAATCCGTCTGCATCATGGTCCGCGTTCAGCGATCAGGGGACTCTTAGCGATCGCACAAGCCGGCCCGGGACCACCGGATATGGCCGGCGGCTCCTCACTCACCGGTCCACCGGTTTTTCTCCGTACTCCATGGCGTGCACGCGCCCGTGCACCCGTCGTCCGGAGCAGCGATTCCCGTCCCCCGCCCACACAGGCCGAAGCATTGCACCGGCGCAATGTCCTCACGGGAGAGGCACTGAAACGTGGCCAGTCGCTCCGTCCGCACACCGAAAGACCTCGTGGCCAGCAAACTGGTCGACGAGGCCGACCTTCCGACGATCGCCGATGTCGCCCAGCGGTACGCCGTGAGCATCACGCCGGCGATGCAGGACCGCATCTTCACCGTGGACGACCCGGTGGGGCGGCAGTTCGTGCCCACCGGCCAGGAACTGCTGACCACCCCCGAGGAGAGCGACGACCCGATCGGTGACGACCCCTTCACCCCCGTGAAGGGCATCACCCACCGCTATCCCGACCGGGTGCTCCTCAAGCCCGTGCACGTGTGCCCGGTCTACTGCCGCTTCTGCTTCCGCCGCGAGGTCGTCGGGCCCGGCGACCACATGCTCCGGGGCGAGCAGCTGGAGGCCGCCCTGGACTACATCCGTGCGCACCCCGAGATCTGGGAGGTCATCTTCACCGGGGGCGACCCGCTCATCATCGCGCCGTCCAAACTGCGCCCCATGCTGGAGGCGCTGGACGCCATCGAGCACGTGAAGGTGATCCGTTTCCACACCCGGATCCCCGTGGTGGACCCCGGCCGGGTGACGCAGGACCTGGTCGAGGCGCTCCGCCTCGGCACTCCGGTGTGGGTCGTCGTCCACACCAACCACAGCCAGGAGATAGGCGACGACGCCCGCGGGGCGCTCCGCCGCCTCGTGGACGCCGGCGTTCCGCTGGTCAGCCAGACGGTGCTGCTCAGGGGGGTGAACGACACGCCCGAGGCGCTGGAGGACCTCTTCCGCACCCTCGTCGTGAACCGCGTCAAGCCCTACTACCTGCACCAGGGCGACCTCGCGAAGGGCACCGCGCACTTCCGGACCACGATCGGCGAGGGCCAGGAGCTCATGCGCGACCTGCGCGGCCGGGTCTCCGGAATGTGCCAGCCCACGTACGTCCTCGACATCCCCGGCGGGCACGGCAAGGTGCCGATAGGCCCGGTCTACCTGACGGACGGTGCCGCGCGCGTCACCGACCCGTGGGGCGAGGAGCACGCCTATCCTCCGCCTCCCCCGGCGGCTGCGACCGGCACGGAGGAGCCGGGCGAGAAGGGCCGGGCGGGCGGATGAGCCACGGGCGGCCGAGCCGGACCATCCTGTCGAACCTCAACAGCGACACCATGGCCGACGACCCCACGGACCGCTATCTGCGGGCCATGGCCGTGCCCACCGCGCGCATGCTGTGGGAGGCGGAACCGGGCGACTGCGTCGTCATGCTGGCCCCCTGCCCGCCGCGGTTCCGCGACTACGTGGCCCGCACCGTCGGCCTCGACGTCGGCGCGGTGGACATCGTGGCGCCGGCCGGCACGGCCACCGCCCACCCGCTCGACGTCGCCGCCGGGCTGGGCGCGATGAAGCTGCTGGCCGAGCGGCCCGTCCTCGATCCGTTCGCCCTGGACCGCCCCGTCCTCGACTTCGCCCGCAGCACCGGCATGCGGCTGCACCCGTACTCCGCGCACCCGGAGGACGCGGTCCTGGACGTCGTCCGGCGCGCCAACACCAAGAGCGGCATCCGCGAGACGGCGGCCGCCCTGGGGCTGCCGGTCGCCGACGGAGGGTTCGCCGCGACCCGCGGCGAGCTGGTCCGGCGGCTCGTCGCGTTCCTCGCCGACCACCCCGCCGCCATCGTCAAACCCGACCGGTCCTCCACGGGCTTCGGGAACACGGTGGTCGAGGCCGGGGCCCGGGAGTCGCGGGAGCGCCGGGTCCGCGAGGCCGTCGCCGGCGGGGCCGGGCGGGGCCGCGGCTGGGTGTACGAGGAGTTCCTGCCGCTCACGGCCTCCCCGAGCATGGAGATGATCGCCGACGACGCCGGCGTCACCCCGTACTACAGCTGCGACCAGCGGACGGTGAACAACGCCTGGACCGGCATGGTCACCCCGGCCGCCGAGGGCCCGCACTCCGCGGCGCTGCACGAGGCCGCCGCGGTCCTCGGCGGATGGCTGCACGGGCAGGGCTACCGCGGGATCTTCGACGTCGACTGCGGCACGCACGACGGCGGCTACGTGATCACCGAGGCCAATGTGCGGACCACGGGCGGCACTTACCTGGAGAAGCTGGCCCGGCGGCTGCGGCCCGGGGACGCCCCGGTGCACTGGCGCGCCGACGGCCGGTTCAGCGATGATCACCTCGACTTCCGCGAGGCCGTGCGCCGCATCGAGGCCGCGGGGCTCGCCGGCGCGTCCGCCGACGTGCGGGCCGTCCTCACGACGGACACCCACGACGTGGACGGCAAGTGGCGCTACCTCGTGGCCGGGCGGGACGCCGGAGCCGTCGCGGAGGCGGAGCGGGTGGTGGAGGAGGCGCTGGGCATCTGAGCCCGCTGCGGCCCGGGCCGTCCCGGCGGTCCCGGGCCGTCGCGCGCCTCACCGCACCCGGCAAGCCGGCCGGTCAGTCGGCCGGCCGGTCAGTCGTCATGACAGAGCGAAGGGATCACGTGCTTCACATGCTCCACGAGTTACAGAACGGTCCGGCGGCCGGATGAGCGGCGTCATCACGCGCCGGCAACGCGGGCTGCTGCCCCTGCTGATCGCCTCGATCCTCTGGGGCGTCTGGACCACCGGCGAGAAGTACTCACTGGCGGGGCTCTCCGTCGTCACCCTGCTCACCATCACCCTCGCGGCGTCCGCCGCGCTCCTGTGGGTCATCCTGCTCTGGAAGGGCCACCAGCGGCCGACCCGGAAGCAGCTGGGCCTGCTCGCCCTCCTCGGCCTGTTCGAGCCCATGCTGGGGTACGGGGCCATCGGTCTGGGACTGGCCTACATCGACGCCGCCGAGGCCGCCCTGCTCGACGGCACGGAGGCGGTCTTCATCGTCGCGCTGGCGGCGTTCGTCAACCGGCGCCTCCCGACCGGCCGGGCCGTCGCGGGCGTGGTGCTGGCGGCCGCGGGAGTCGCCCTGCTGGGCGGCCCGAGGGCCGACCTGGGGCTCTCCCTCGGCTCCCTCCTGGTGCTCGCCGGCTCGCTGGCGGCGGCCGTCGCCACCATGATCGCGGGCCGTGTCGTCCTGGACATGGACCCGCTCGTCGTGACCGCGTACCAGTTCGGCTTCGGCCTGCTGTTCATGCTGCCCCTGCTGGCCTGGCAGTGGGGCACGGACGCCGCCGCGCTCACCGCCGGCGTGCACGCCGGCCACTGGGCGGTGGCGGCGATCGTGTGCGGCGGCGGGCTCGGCGTGGCGTACCTCCTGTACAACCACTCGATCACCCGGCTGTCCGTGAGCGCGGCGGGCGTCATCCTCAACATCATCCCGGTGTTCGGCGTGGCGGCCGCGATCATCTTCCTCGGCGAGAGCGTCAACCTCTGGCAGTTCGTCGGGGCCGCCCTGATCGTGAGCGGGATCTTCCTGTTTTCGGAGGCTGACCTGGACGAATGACCGGCGGGGGGCCTGCCCGGGCCGCCGGGGGCCCGGCGGGCCCGCCGGGCCCGGGCTGACTTTATTGAAAGTTTAAGGACATTCGCTCTAGAGTGACGACGAGGAGATCCTTGAATATTCAAGAACACTCCTCTCCCCCCATGTCCCCTGTAAGGAGCCTTCGTGAAGTCCACCCGGAAGGCCTGGGCCGCAGCCGTCGCCCTGGGCGTCCTCGCCGCGAGCGGAGCCACCGTCGCCGCCGCCACCCCCTCCGCCTCCCGCGCGTCGCAGGGCGCGAGCGAGGACGAGCAGCTGCAGAAGCTGTACAAGGACGCCCTGGCCGAGGGCGGCCGCCTGGTCGTCTACGCGGGCGGCGACAAGCCCGGCCAGGCCGACTACCTCAAGAACGCGTTCCTCAAGCGGTTCCCCGAGATGAAGGTCGACACCGTCGTCGACTTCAGCAAGAACCACGACGCGCGCCTCGACAACCAGATAGCCGAGCACAAGGTCGTGGCCGACGTCGTCCACCTCCAGACCCTCGACGACTTCCCGCGCTGGAAGAAGGAAGGCGCGCTGGAGAAGTACAAGCCCGTCGGCTGGAACAAGGTCTACGACCAGATCAAGGACAAGGACGGCTACTACACCGGCCTGTTCTTCATCGCCTTCGCCAACGTCACCGCCACCACGCTCGGCGACAACGCACCCGTCGAGGCGCAGGACTTCCTCAAGCCCGAGTTCAAGAACGAGCTCGTCTTCACCTACCCGAACGACGACGACGCCGTCCTCTACTACTTCAAGCAGCTCACCGACAAGTACGGATTCGACTACCTGAAGAAGCTGCTCGCCCAGAACCCCAAGTTCGTCCGCGGCACCGCCGACGCCTCCGCCACGGTCGGCAAGGACGGCTACGTGGCGAACTTCGGCAGCTCGGGCAGCTCCAGCGGCCTGTCGAAGACGAGCACCCCGCAGAAGTCGCCCTGGGTCGCATGGCCGCAGACCGGCGCCATCCTCAAGGACGCCCCGCACAAGGCCGCCGCCAAGTTGTACCTGAGCTGGCTCCTTTCGCAGCAGGGGCAGGAAGGCCGGTGGAGCGCCCGTACCGACGTCGCCACCCCGGCCGGGCGCAAGAACGTTTTCGACTACGACAACATGAACCCGCTCGGTCTCGGAAAGTTCATGAGCGACCGCGCCGCCCTCGACCGCTTCAAGGCGCGCATCAACCTCTACGTCGGCGACGTGAAGGGCGCGAACCCCGCCGATCCCGAGGGCAAGCTGGGCCTGTACCCCGTCGACCAGAACGGCACGCAGGGCTGAAGCGCAGCACCGGGAAACGGAACTGATCGGTAAACCTGACCTGACTGCCGGCGGACCCCGCCGGCAGTCAGCTGTTGTCTCCACCCCCTCATCACCCGTTCGGACCATTGCGCCACATGAAATGACATGGCCAGTATGTGGAGTCCACATCGGTCCGAGTCGCTCTTCGCGCTCGACGGATCCGAAGGAGCAGTGTGATGCTGCGAGTGGAAGTCGAGATCTTCTCCGGGCGCCCCAATCCCGCCTGGATCATCACTGACGAAAGCGCGGTCCGTGCGCTCCTCTCGGAAGTGGCCGATACCGCCGAGGAGGTTGCGGGACTGCCCCGCGAAGGATTCGACGGCCTCGGCTATCGCGAGGTCGTGGTGTCCGCCGCGAGTGACGATCAGGCCTGGCCCGGCTCCGTGCCCCGCGAATTCGCCATCGGGACGACCGCCGCCCGCAATGTCGCCCGTTCCGTGGACCTGGCCCGTCGCGTGGTCTCCGACATGCCCCGTCACGCCGGCCGGGCGCTGCACGAGCACCTGATCACGCCCGTCGACGAGCCCATGCGGGACCTCGTCCTGCACGAGCTCGACCGCTTCGCCGAGGCCCCTCCGCCATTCTTCCGGAATCCGCGTCTCCCGTCGTACCCCGCGGTCGGCACAACCGCTCCGGAAGAATCCGGCCCCGCCGCCTCCTGCCTCGTCGAACTGGGCAATTACAACCCCGCCTTCTGGAACCGCCCGGAGGTGCAGCCCTACAACAACTGCTACAACTACGCGGCCGACAAGCACACCGACAGCATCGCCCAGCCGGGCCGCGCTCACGGCACCGACATCCGGGCCTACGCCTGCTCCGACGTCATCAGCGCCATGTTCGTCGACGGCGTGGTGGGAAGCGCCCAGTGCCTCCCCGACAGCGAGAGACCGCGGTGGTACATCGCCCTCGTCATCTGGCCGGGCACGGACTTCCACTTCTACCGCAAGCACCAGGAGCTGTTCTGGGGCCACAAGCCGGGGCGTGACACCGCCCGCAACTACGACAACAGCGGTGTCCCCATCAACAATCCGGAAACCGCCAACCGCGGGAACTACCGAGATTTCTGCGGGTACTTCTACCTGGGCCGCTCCGTCGTCATCCGGTAGTCCCGTCCCGGACTTCCCTCCGCTCGCCCGCCCGCCCGGACCGGCCCGGCAGGAGCGGGCGCGCCACGCGGACGCGCCCCGGCGTCTTCCCTGGCCGGGCCGCGCGGGAGCCGGACGTACGCTCGAAGCCGGTGGGACCGGGCCGGACGGCCGCGAGGGCGGGCCCGGCGCAACGGATGGAGCGACGATGAGCAAGGTCACGGGGACGGAGGCGCGGCAGCCCGCGCCGCACGCCGCCGACAGCCACGATCTGATCCGCGTGCACGGCGCGCGCGAGAACAATCTCAAGGACGTCAGCATCGAGATCCCGAAGCGCCGTCTGACGGTGTTCACCGGCGTGTCCGGCTCGGGCAAGAGCTCCCTGGTGTTCGACACGATCGCCGCGGAGTCGCAGCGGCTGATCAACGAGACCTACAGCGCCTTCGTGCAGGGCTTCATGCCGGCCCTGGCGCGGCCCGAGGTCGACGTGCTCGACGGGCTGACGACCGTGATCAGCGTGGACCAGCAGCGGATGGGCGCCGACCCCCGCTCCACGGTCGGCACCGCCACCGACGCCCACGCGATGCTGCGCATCCTCTTCAGCCGGCTCGGGAAGCCGCACGCCGGCCCGCCCAGCGCGTACTCCTTCAACACCGCCTCGGTCCGGGCGAGCGGTGCGATCACGGTCGAGCGCGGCGCGCGGAAGGCGGTGAAGGCGACCTATTCGCGCACCGGCGGCATGTGCCCGCGCTGCGAGGGCCGGGGCACGGTCTCCGACATCGACCTCACCCAGCTCTACGACGAGTCCAAGTCGCTGAACGAGGGCGCGCTCACGATCCCCGGCTACAGCATGGACGGCTGGTACGGCCGCATCTTCACCGGCTGCGGCCTCTTCGACCCCGACAAGCCGATCCGGAAGTACACCAAGAGGGAGCTGCACGACCTCCTCCACAAGGAGCCGACCAAGATCAAGGTCGAGGGCATCAACCTGACGTACGAGGGCCTGATCCCCAGGATCCGGAAGTCGATGCTGTCCAAGGACATCGACGCGCTGCAGCCGCACGTCCGCGCGTTCGTGGAGCGGACGACGACGTTCGCCACCTGCCCGGAGTGCGACGGCACGCGGCTCAGCGAGGGCGCCCGGTCGTCGAAGATCAGGAAGATCAGCATCGCCGACGCCTGCGCGATGGAGATCAGGGACCTGGCCGAGTGGGTCCGCCGTCTCAAGGAGCCCTCGGTGGCGCCGCTGCTCACGGCGCTGCAGCACACCCTCGACTCGTTCGTGGAGATCGGCCTCGGCTACCTCGCGCTCGACCGGCCGGCGGGCACGCTGTCGGGCGGCGAGGCGCAGCGCGTCAAGATGGTCCGGCACCTGGGCTCGTCGCTCACCGACGTCACGTACGTCTTCGACGAGCCGACCACGGGCCTGCACCCGCATGACATCAGCCGGATGAACGACCTGCTGCTACGGCTGCGGGACAAGGGCAACACGGTGCTCGTCGTGGAGCACAAGCCGCAGACGATCGCGATCGCCGACCACGTCGTGGACCTCGGCCCCGGCGCCGGGACGACGGGCGGCGAGGTCTGCTTCGAGGGCACCGTCGAGGGCCTGCGGGCCGCCGGCACCGTCACCGGCCGGCACCTCGACGACCGGCCCGCCCTCAAGGAGGCGGTGCGGAAGCCGGCCGGCGCGCTCGCGGTCCGCGGTGCGACGACGCACAACCTGCAGGGCGTGGACGTCGACATCCCGCTCGGGGTGCTGTGCGTGGTCACGGGCGTGGCGGGGTCCGGCAAGAGCTCGCTCGTCCACGGGTCGATCCCCTCCGGGGAAGGCGTGGTGGCGGTGGGCCAGGGCCCGATCAAGGGCTCGCGGCGGAGCAACCCGGCGACGTACACCGGCCTCCTCGACCCGATCCGCAAGGCGTTCGCCAAGGCCAACGGCGTGAAGCCGGCCCTGTTCAGCGCCAACTCCGAGGGCGCCTGCCCCACCTGCAACGGCGCGGGCGTGGTCTACACCGACCTGGCGATGATGGCGGGCGTCGCCGTCACCTGCGAGGAGTGCGAGGGCAGGCGGTTCCAGGCGGCGGTGCTGGAGCACCGCCTCGGGGGCCGCGACATCAGCGAGGTGCTCGCGATGCCGGTGTCCGAGGCCGAGGAGTTCTTCGGCGCCGGCGAGGCGCGCACTCCGGCCGCGCACCGCATCCTCGGCCGGCTGGCGGACGTCGGGCTCGGCTACCTCACCCTCGGGCAGCCGCTCACCACGCTGTCCGGAGGCGAGCGGCAGCGGCTCAAGCTGGCCACGCACATGGCGGAGAAGGGCGGCGGCCGGTCCGTCTTCGTACTCGACGAGCCGACCGCCGGCCTGCACCTCGCGGACGTCGAGCAGCTGCTCGCCCTGCTCGACCGGCTCGTGGACTCCGGCAAGTCGGTCATCGTCGTCGAACACCACCCGGCGGTCATGGCGCACGCCGACTGGATCATCGACCTCGGCCCCGGGGCCGGCCACGACGGCGGCCGGATCGTCTTCGAGGGCACGCCCGCCGACCTCGTCGCCGACCGCTCCACCCCGACCGGCGAGCACCTCGCGGCGTACGCCGGCGGCTGAGCGGAGCCTGCGCGGACGCCGGCGGGGGGCCGGGCGGTCTGCCGCCGTGGCCGGCCCGGGCTCAGCGCCCGGGCGCTCCCGCGCGCAGTCCGTCCATGACGAGGTCCATCAGCCGGGTGACGCGCGGCTGCCAGTCCGAGCGGGGGTCGATGTGCCAGAGGCCGGCGATGGCGAGGAGGAAGTCGTCCGCGGAGACGCCCGGGCGGATGGTGCCGGCCTCCTCGTTGGCGCGCAGCAGGAGTTCGGCCGCCGAGGTCACCGGGGCGTGGCCCGGCTTCTGCGGTCCCCCGGGCCCGGCGGTGGCCATGCGGATGGCGTCCGCCAGGCCGGCCTTGGTCATGGCGAACCGGGCGAGGCGGTCCATCCACTCGCGCAGGGCCCGGGACGGTTCCCGCGTGCCGAGCAACTGGGCCGCGGCCTCGGCCACCTGCTGCATTTCGTAGCGGTATATCTCCAGGACGAGCGACTCGCGGTTGGGGAAGTTGCGGTAGAACGTGCCCTGTCCGACGCCCGCCTTCCTGGCGATCGCGCTGAGCGGGGCGTCCGGGCAGCGCGTCAGTTCTGCCACGGCGGCGTCCAGGATGCGCTCGCGGTTGCGCCTCGCGTCCGACCGCTGAGCGGTGTCCTTCTTCTCCTGCACTCGTCCTCCCGGTGACGCGTGCCCGAATCCCGCCCTTGTTAACCGGACAGTTGTCCACTAAGCTCCATAGGAGCGGACAGTTGTCCGCTTGTGCTCACCATAGCGGCACGCGCGACCGACCGTTGCCCGTCCCGGCACCGGCGTCGTGATCTTCGCCGCCCGCAGTGTTCCCGACACCCGAACCGCCACGCACAGCACCGCCTCGCGGTCTCCCCGGCACGCCCCCGGAGACCTTCCTGATCCATCGTTCGTTCCGCCTGCCGGTTCGTCTCCCCGCGACGCGCTCCGGGCACGAGGCTCCGGATACGCGAAAGAAGGCTGATCATGGCCCCACCCCCCTCGTCCGCGCACGACAGCTCCATCACCCTGGACGTCAACGGCGACAAGCACACGCTGACCGTGGACCACCGCACCACCCTGCTCGACGCGCTGCGCGAGCGGCTCGACCTGACCGGCACCAAAAAGGGCTGCGACCAGGGGCAGTGCGGGGCCTGCACGGTCCTGCTCGACGGGCGCAGAACCGTGGCCTGCCTGCAGCTCGCGGTGGCCGCCGAGGGGCGTGCGGTCACGACCGTCGAAGGCCTCGCCGAGGGCGGTCAACTGCACCCGGTCCAGCAGGCGTTCCTCGATCTGGACGGCTATCAGTGCGGCTACTGCACGCCGGGGCAGATCTGCTCGGCGGTCGCGGTGATCGAGGAGCACGCGGCGGGCTGGCCGAGCGCCGTCACCGACGACGTACGGCCCGAAGCCGGCCCGCCCCCGCTGACCGACGACGAGATACGGGAGCGGATGAGCGGCAACCTGTGCCGCTGCAGCGCCTACGTGTCGATCGTGCAGGCGGTCTCCCGTGCGGCCGCCGCGGCCCGGGCGGAGTCCGCGGGGACGACGGCGGCCGGCGCCGGGGAGGCGGCGTGAAGGAGTTCGGCTACCAGCGCGCGTCCGACGTCTCCGGCGCGCTCGCGCTGCTCGGCGCCGATGCCGGCGCCCGCTTCCTCGGCGGCGGCACCAACCTCGTCGACCTGATGAAGGCCGGCGTCGAGCGCCCCTCCCGGCTCGTCGACGTGCGCGGACTTCCCCTGGACCGCATCGAGCCGACAGCGGACGGAGGGCTGCGCATCGGCGCCACCGTCACCAACAGCGACCTCGCCGCGCACCCCGGCGTCCGCAGCCGCTACCCGGCACTGGCCCAGGCCGTGCTGGCCGGCGCCTCCGGGCAGCTGCGCAACATGGCCACGGTCGGCGGCAACCTGCTCCAGCGCACCCGCTGCGGCTACTTCACCGACGTGAGCAGGCCCTGCAACAAGCGCGTCCCCGGCAGCGGCTGCCCGGCCGTCGAGGGCGAACACCGCAACCACGCGATCCTGGGCGCCTCCGCCCACTGCGTGGCGGTCCACCCCTCGGACATGGCCGTCGCACTGACCGCCTTCGACGCCGTCGTCTCGTACCGCACGGGCGACGGGCCGGGCGAACTGCCGCTCGCAGACCTCTACCTGCCCGTGGACGGCACACCGCACCGGGAAACCGCCCTGCCGCAGGGCGCGCTGATCACCGCTGTCACCCTGCCGCCCGCCCCCGTCGCCGCGCTCTCCCGCTACCGGAAGGTCCGCGAACGCGCCTCGTACGCCTTCGCGATCGGCTCGGTCGCCGCGGCCCTCGACGTCCGCGACGGCGTGATCCGCGAAGCGCGCCTGGCCTTCGGAGCGGTGGCGTCCCGCCCGTGGCGGGCCCGCGCCGCCGAACGGACGCTGACCGGAGCACCCGCCGGCGGCGAGACGTTCGCCGCCGCCGCGGACGCCGAACTGGCGGCCGCCCGACCGCTGCCGCACAACGCGTACAAGGTCACCTTGATGCGCAATCTCGTCGTGGCGGTCCTGACCGGACTCACCGAGGAGGCCGCCCGATGACCACCGCCCCCGCGGCGCGCGAGAGCGCCGTCGGCACCGCCCGCACCCGGGTGGAAGGCCGCGACAAGGTCACCGGCGCCGCCCGCTACGCCGCCGAGATCCCCTTCGCCGGACTCGCCCACGGCTGGCTGGTGCTGTCCACCGTCGCGCGCGGCCGCATCACCTCCCTGGAGACCGCCGGGGTGCTCGCGATGCCGGGAGTGCTCACCGTCCTCCACCACGGGAACGCCCCGCGGCTCAACGCCGACTACATCGGCCTCCTGGGGGTTCCGCCGGACCCGACCTGTGTCGTCTTCCAGCACGACCGGGTGCCGTTCATGGGATGGCCGGTGGCCCTGGTCGTCGCCGAGACCCCCGAACAGGCCAGGGAGGCCGCCGAAGCGCTCGTCGTGCGCTACGAGGAGGAACCGCACGACACGGCCTTCACCCGCGACCGCCCGGACGCGTACCCCGTCGGCGGCCGCATGCCGGCCGAGACCCGCAAGGGCGACATGGAGGCCGCGCTCGCCGCGTCCGCGGTCGTCGTGGACGCGGAGTACACCACCCCGGAGGAGTACCACCACCCGATGGAGCCCCACGCGGCGACGGCCCGCTGGGACGGCGGCCGGCTCGACGTCGTGGACTCCAACCAGGGCGCCACCTGGATCGTGGGCGAGCTCGCGAACCTGTTCTCGCTCGACCCCGCCTCGGTGCGGGTGCGGTCCGAACACGTCGGCGGCGGCTTCGGCAGCAAGGGGATCCGGGCCCACCAGGTGGCCGCCGTGATGGCCGCGACGCACCTCCGGCGGCCGGTGCGCGTCGTGCTGACGCGTCGCCAGATGTTCCCCCTCGCCGGCCACCGCAGCGCCACGATCCAGCGGATCAGGCTCGGCGCCGACACCGGCGGACGGCTGCGCGCGCTGGAGCACCGCTCCCTGAGCCACACCTCCACCGTGCACGAGTTCGTCGAGCCGAGCACCGGCGCGACGCGGGTGATGTACGACGCCGACGCCCACCACACGGCCAACCTGGTGGTGCGCCTCGACCTGCCGACCCCGACGTGGATGCGCGCACCCGGCGAGGCACCGGGGTCGTTCGCGCTGGAGACGGCGCTGGACGAGCTCGCCGAGAAGTGCGGGATCGACCCGATCGAGCTGCGCGTGCGCAACGAGCCCGAGCGGGGGCCCGTGTCCGGCCTGCCCTTCAGCAGCCGCAACCTGATCGCCTGCTTCCAAGAGGGCGCCCGCAGGTTCGGCTGGGCGGACCGGGACCCCCGTCCCGGACTGCGCCGCGAAGGCCGCTGGCTGCTCGGCACCGGCACGGCCGCGGCAAGCTTCCCGGTGATGGCCCTGCCGTCCACGGCGGCCGTCACGGCGGAGGCCGACGGCACCTTCACCGTACGGATCGCCGCGGCGGACATCGGCACCGGGGCGCGGACCGCGCTCACCCAGGTGGCCGCCGACGCGCTGGAGGTCGCGCCGGACCGCGTCCGGATGCGGATCGGGGACAGCGACTTCGGACCGGCGATGATCGCCGGAGGCTCGATGGGCACGCGCTCCTGGTCATGGGCGATCACCACGGCGGCCGGCGAGCTGCGCGAGCGGCTCGTCCCGGGCGCCGGCATCCCGCCCGAGGGCATCACAGTGCGCTCGGACACCACCGAGGCCGTCGGCGCCCTCGCACAGATGGAACGGCACTCCTTCGGAGCGCAGTTCGCCGAGGTCGCCGTGGACGTCACCACCGGCGAGGTGCGCGTACGGCGCATGCTCGGCGTCTTCGCGGCGGGCCGGATCATCAACCCCCTCACCGCCCGCGGCCAGTTCACCGGCGGAATGATCTGGGGCATCTCCATGGCCCTGCACGAAGAAGCGGTACGGGACAGCGTCTCCGGCGGCCACTACGGCGCCGACCTCGCGGGCTACCACGTCGCCACGCACGCCGACGTCCCGCACGTCGAGGCGCACTGGATCGACGATCCGGATCCGCACGACCCGGTCGGGATCAAGGGCATCGGCGAGATCGGCATCGTGGGTGCCGCGGCGGCCGTCGCCAACGCGGTCCGGCACGCGACGGGCGTACGGCACCGGAGCCTGCCCATCCGGCCGGACCGCGTCATCCTGGCCGGTACAGCCGGTGCCGGTGCTGATGCTGGTGCTGGTGCTGGTGCTCGTGCTGCGGGGGAAGCACATGCTTGAGATCGCCGGGGAACTGCACCGCTGGGCCGAGCAGGGCCGGGACTTCGCCGTCGCCACCGTGGTGGCCGTCGGCGGCAGCGCCCCGCGCGGCCCCGGCGCCGCCCTCGCCGTCGACCGCGAGGGCACCGTCATCGGCTCGGTGTCCGGCGGCTGCGTCGAAGGGGCGGTGTACGAGCTGTGCCGGCAGGCGCTGGCGGACGGCGAGACCGTGGTCGAGCGGTTCGGCTACAGCGACGACGACGCCTTCGCGGTCGGGCTCACCTGCGGCGGGGTCATCGACATCATGGTCACGCCGGTGGCCGCGGGCGCGCCGTGGCGGGCGGTGCTCCGGTCGGCGGTGTCGGCGGCCGCCCGGGGCGAGCCGGTGGCGGTCGCCCGGGTGGTCCGGGGCCCGGACGAACTCCTTTGCAGGGCACTGCTCGTACGCCCCGAGGGGTCGCACGAGGGCTCCCTCTCGTACGAAGGCTCCCTCGGCGGCCGCGCGGAACTGGACCGGACGGCGGCGGCCGAGGCGCGGGCCGTGCTGGACACCGGCCGCACCGGAACGGTCGGCCTCTCGGAAGACGGGTCGCACTGCCCCGGCGGGCTCACGCTGCTCGTCGAAGCGAGCGTGCCGCCGCCCCGCATGATCGTCTTCGGTGCGATCGACTTCGCCGCGGCGCTCGTACGGGCGGGCAAGTTCCTCGGCTACGACGTGACCGTGTGCGACGCCCGCCCCGTCTTCGCCACGCGGGCCCGCTTCCCCGAGGCCGACGACGTCGTGGTCGACTGGCCCCACCGCTACCTGCGGCGCACCGCCGTCGACGGGCGCACGGTCCTCTGCGTGCTCACCCATGACGCCAAGTTCGACGTGCCCCTGCTGAAGGAGGCGCTGCGGATGCCGGTCGCGTTCGTCGGCGCGATGGGCTCGCGCCGCACCCACGCGGACCGCGGCCGGAGGCTGCGCGAAGCGGGCGTGACCGAAGGGGAACTGGCCCGGCTGCGGTCGCCGATCGGCCTCGACCTCGGCGCCCGTACGCCCGAGGAGACCGCCTTGTCGATCGCGGCGGAGATCGTGGCGGCCCGGCGGGGAGGCACGGGGGTGCCCCTGACGGGCTCGGACGCGCCGATCCACCGTGAGGAGAGGGAGCGGGGCGGTGCCGTGGCCGCCTGACGGTTCGCGGGGGCGGCGTTGCGCGCTCACCTTACGCCGAGCGCGTCCGTCACAGCCGGCACACCCACGACTGCTTTCTGGTGCTTCATCCGCTTCGTCCTCGTGCTCCTCAAGTGCTCACTGCGCTCACGAGGCTCACGAGGACGAGCCGCAGCCGCCCGAGCCGCCGTCCCCGCTGTGCCCCCCGCCGCACGAGTGATGCCCTCCCCCTGAATGGCCTCCACCGGAGTGGTGACCCGACCCTCCGCCGTCTCCCCCGGAGTCCCCCGACGTGTCCACGTATCCCCCGCTCCTGCTGCTCCCGCTGCTTCCGCCACGACTGCGGCTTCCGCCGGTGCCCCGGAGCGCCTGCGCCAGCTTCTTCAGAATCCCCATGACCGCCCCCTCCCCCGTCAGGCGTACCCACCGCACGGCCCGCACGCACGCTTCCGCCTCGGCGCACCGGAGCACTCCCCGCGCATTCAGGAAGCGGACGGGGAGCGCATCCGGGGAGACACGGGGCTGACATGGCGCTTTGCGGCCCTATTGTCCGTCCATCACGTGATATCCCTTTCCACCCTTGCGGGTTGTGTCTCTCGCCGGTGCGCGTGCCGCGTTGACATCGGTGTCGCCGGCATGGCCGCGCCCGCGGAGGAACCCGGCCCCTGGGTCCGCGACGCCGGACGGCTCGCGGCCATGACCCGGCTGATGACCGGCCGCGGTTCCCGGCTGCACGACTACATCCGCAGCAACCCGCCGATTTCCACACTGGCCTGCGCGTCAACCGCGCCGCCATCCTGGGCCTGTTCGAGGACTCGCTGCTCGCCCGTACCGGCCTGATCGACGCCGCCGCACTCCGCGCGAGGCTCCTCGGCGTCCACCCGGACCCCAACGCGCTGCGCGGCCTGGACGCCACCCTCGCCTGCGAGGTCTGGCTCCGGTCCCGCGCGGGGCGCGCCCCCTCCCCCGTCTCCGCCGCCACCGGAGGACCGCCATGACCTTCGCCCTGCGCCGCCACGTCTCGGCGACCGACACCGATCACGGCATGGTGCTGCTCGACGAGGCCGGCGGCCGCTACTGGCAGCTCAACAGCACCGGTGCGCTCATCCTGCGCTCCCTGCTCGACGGCGCGACACCCCAGCAGACGGCGCAGCGGCTGGGCGAGCGCTATCCGGCCCTCCCCGCCGAACGCACCGCGGGCGACGTGGCGTCCTTCATCCGCACCCTCACCGAGGCCCGGCTGGTGGTGTCCGCATGAGCACGCCCATGGTCCCCGCCGTCCGCCGCACCGTCCCGCCGCACCACCGCGCCGCCGCCCTGCTCGCGGTGGCCGCCGCACGGCCGCTGGCCGAGCTCAGGCCCCGCCGCATGCGCTCGGTGCTGTCGGCCACCCGGCGCGGTGCCCGGCCCGCCACGGCGGAGCAGGCCCTGGCCGCCCGCCGCGCGGTGGTCGCGGTCAGCGCCCGGTGCGCGGGTGAGGGTTGCCTGCAGCGGTCCATCGCCACCGCGCTGCTGTGCCGGTTGCGCGGCACCTGGCCGGACTGGTGCACCGGAGTGCGCACCGAGCCCTTCCGCGCTCACGCCTGGGTGCAGGTGGAGGGCCGCCCGGTCGGCGAACCGCACCCGGACGGCTACTACCGCCCGTTGATGATCGTGCCCGCGCCACGGGGCGCGGACCGCGGATGAAGGAGAGAGCCATGGAAGAGCGCGAGCTGTACGAGCCCCCCGCGCTGGTGGAAGCCGGCGACTTCACCGAGCTGACGCACGGCTGCACCTACGGGTACAACCTGGAGGACGCCGGCTCCCCCTGGTACTGCTACAGCGCCGGCTGACGCCCGGCACCGCACCGGGACCGGCAGTGCTCCGGCCGGACGCCCGGCGCCGGGCCCGTCGAAGGGCTGGTGACACATGAAGCGGTGACGCCCGGTTCAGGGCCCCTCCGGTACGGCAGGCCCCCGGCCCGGGTCTCACCGCCCGGCATTCCGGGCGGAGCGATGCCGCGGCGGCCGTGCGCGGGCGCGCGCCCGTCACCGTCCTCGCCCGGGGCCTGCGCAAGGCGTACCCCGGCGTGGAGGCCGTCCATCCACGACTCGGACGGCGGACGATGACGACCGTCACGGGGACCGTGCCGGCGGGCGTCCTGACCATGACCGTGCAGATGCCCGCGATCGGCGCGGGGGCGTCCATCGTCCGGGACCGCGAAGGCGCGCACGTCCCCTACGACCCGGCCCTGCTCGCGGTCCTCACGGGCGAACTCGCCCTCAGCGCGCGCTGACCGCCCTCGGTGCCGTCGCCGCCGTCTGCATCTCCCGCATCGAGACGTTCCAGGCGGTGCCCGGCTTCGCCATGACACCGCTGCTGTTCCTCGCCGGGGCGATGTTCCCGCTGTCCGGCCTGCCGCACCGGCTGATGGTGATCTGCCTGGCCGACCCGCTGACCTACGCGCTCGATCCACTGCGCCGCGCGGTGGCGGCCCACGCGCCCGCCGCCGCGGCCCCCGCCTCCGCCTCCGGCCGGCAGCTCCCCGTCGCGGCGGAACTCGGCATCACCGCCGCGCTCGCCGCGACGGCCCTCGCCGTCGCCGCGCACCGCTTCGCGCGGCCGGGCCAGGGAGCGCTCCGATGGCCCGCGGGGGACGGGCGTCACCCGGCCTGCTGCAAAGGAGCCGCGCCCGCCGGCCCGCGAACACGGGCGGTGGGCCGCGGCCCGCCGTTCCCGGGAGCAACGCAACCCCCGGAACGGGTGAGGAGCCACGGCCGGGTGAATCGCACAAGGCCCCTTCCGGCTCCCGCCCCGTAGCCACGGCCTTCTTGACCCCGGCTCGAACTTACGCGCTATGAAGCGTCCGCCGGAGTCCGTGACGGACCCGATCGGGGGTCGTTTTTCCGATCACTCGTCCGATCCACGCGTCAACGAGGAGGCGTAGTGCGTCACCGTCCCGTCCGCCGTACGAGCAACACGAGGGTGCCCTTGCTGTTCGAACACCGGCCGCTCCCGGGCCCTGCCGCCCCCGCCCGGACCGCCGCGGGGAGGCTCGCATGAGCCGGCGGATCCGCTACCGCAGCGTGGTCGACGTCATGGTCCTGCTGCACCGCACCGACGGGCGCGTCCTGCTGCTGCGCCGGGCCGGAGACGTCTACGCCAGCGGCCTCCTCGCTCCGCCCGGCGGGCACCTGGAGGACGGCGAGACCGTCGTCGAAGGAGCCCTGCGGGAAGCCGGCGAAGAGGTCGGCGTCGGCATCGCGCCGACCGACCTGGAGTTCTGCCACCTCATCCACCACCGCTCCCCCGAAGGCCAGGCACGGCTGGGGGTGGTCTTCACGACCCAGCGGTGGTCCGGGGAACCCCGCAACCGCGAGCCGGGCAAGTGCTCCGCCCTGGTGTGGGCCGACCCCGGCCGGCCACCGGCGGACTGCGTGCCCTACACCGCCGCCGTCCTGGACCGGTTCTGCGCCGGCGCCCTGTTCTCCGCCCACGGCTGGCCCACGACAGCAGGGGGAGGCACGGCGTGAAGCTCAGAGCCGGCAAGGCGGCTGCTGCCGTGCCCGGAGGACCACGAAGGGCCGAGGGCGTTCGCGAGTGCGTTCGATTGGACGCCGGCGCGGGCACATTGCGGGCGACCCCCGAGTGCGGAAGATTGATGCGGGTCCCATCGCCGTAGGCCGGGCCGGTTGCCCGGGGCCGCACGGCCGGCAGTCGCCGAGTGCCCGGCAGCGCCGGGGCGAGCAGGAGGAGCCCGACATGCCCGTAACAGACGCCGAGGCGGACGTGCTGATCGTCGGCGGCGGGCCGGTCGGGCTCACCGCCCGTGCGCTGCTGGAGCGCTGGGGCGTACGGACCCTGCTCGTCGAGAAGCACGGCGAGTTGTCGCCCTTCCCCCGGGCCCGGCTGGTCAACGTCCGGTCGATGGAGATCTACCGCGGCCTCGGGCTCGCCGACGGCATCACGGCGGCCGCGTTCGCACCCGAGTACGGCCGCATCCGCTTCCGCGACACCCTGCACGACCGCGACTTCGCCACGGCGGCCATGGTCGGGGTCAACGCGCCGGTGCCCGAAAGCCCCGTGACCGGCGTGGTTACCTCGCAGGACCGGCTGGAACCCGGCCTGCTCGCCGCCGCGAACGGTCAGATCCGGTTCGGGGCCGAGCTCGTCGGCCTTGCCGAAGAAGGCGGAGAAGACGAAGGCACAGGAAACGCAGGAAGCACAGGAAGCACAGGAAGCGAAGCGGCCGGAAAGGGCGGGAGCGTCCTGGCCACGGTCCTCGACCACCGGAGCGGCCGGGAGGTTCGCGTCCGCGCCCGCTACGTACTCGCCGCCGACGGCGCGAACTCCTCCGTCCGGCAGCGGCTGGGGATCGGTACGACCGGCCCCGGAGCGCTGGCGGACTTCACGACCGTCGTGTTCGACGCCGATCTCGCCCGCTGGTGCGCCGACCGGCCCGCCGGGGTCTACTTCACCCCGCACGGGCTGTTCGCCCCGCTCTACCCCGAGGGAGGCTGGGCCTGGTTCGCACCCACCCCCGACGACGCGGCGCACGCCGACTGGGCCGCGCTCGTCTCGCGCGCCCTCGGCCCGGACTCCGGCGTTCCCGTCAACGTGGCGCGAGTGCAGCACTGGACGATGAACGCCTTCGTCGCCGAACACTTCCGTCACGGCCGGATCCTGCTGGCCGGCGACGCCGCGCACGCGATCCCCATCGTCGGCGGCCTGGGCATGAACACCGGCATCGCCGGCGTGCACAACCTGTGCTGGAAACTGGCGGGCGTCCTCCACGGGTGGGCCGGACCGGGCCTGCTGGACACCTACGCGACGGAACGGCAACCCGTCGCCCACCGGACCCTCCGCCAAGCGGTCACCAACACCCAACTCATGCTCGACGTGCAGAACCGGCGCCGCGAACAGCTCCAAGCCGGTGCAGCACCGTCGGAGCGGATCGAGCTTCCCTGGTCACAGCGGTACTTCGCCCAACTCGGCCTCGTGCTCGGCGTCTCGTACGAATCCGACGCCGTCCTCGGCGACGACAGCGCCGCCCCCGTCCCGCCAGGCACGGATGCGGATGCAGGCACGGAGTACGTCCCCACCGCCGGGCCGGGCCACCGCATGCCCCACCTCCCGCTCGCACAAGGCCGCTCCACACTCGAGGCGTTCGGTGAATGGTTCACCCTGCTCACGCCGGATCCGGCTTGCTGGGAGCAGCAGAACGCCACCGCTCCGTGGCCGCTGCGCATCGAGCCCCTCCCCCACGAGCACCTCGACGCCTGCGGTCTCGGCCCGCACGGAGCACTGCTCATCCGGCCCGACGGCCACGTCGGCGCCCGCCGGCACGACCGCCCGGCCGGCGGCGCCGCCCTCCGCCACGCCCTCGCCGCCCTCACGTGCGCGACGTCCCGCGAACTCTCCTGAAGTCCGCCGGGCCTTTCCTCACCGGCGCCGGGTCACAGCAGAGGCCCGAGCGGCCCGAGGTCGAGGTTGAGTTCCTCCGGCTCCAGGCCGTGGTGGTGGCACAGTTCCTCGACGCGCTCCGCGAGCAGCATGAGCGTCAGACCGATCCGTTCCTCCTGCTCGTCGGTGAGGTCGCCGCGCTCCACCCGGCGCAGCGCCTGACGTTCCATCAGCTGACGCAGCAGTTCGACGACGGTCAGTACGAGCCGGGCCAGGTCGCGTTCGACGGTGGCCTCGTCCAGCTCCACGCGGCGGGTCACGCCCCCGCCTCCTCCCAGGGTGCGGGCACCCGGTCGTCGATGCTGCTGATGAGGGCGTGCAGGTCGATACGGACGAGGTCGACGTCGGCAATGCGCAGGGTGAGGTCGCCGGCGACGACCACTCCGCCCGCGAGGAGCCGGTCGAGCAGGTCGACCAGGGAGAGCCTGCGCTGGGCGATGAGGCCGTCGCCGGTCACGGGACGTCCTCCCCCGGCGCGGGGCGCCCGAGGGTGGGCTGCGCACGTGTGGGCTGCCCGGTCGCGGTCTGTCCGGTCGCGGTTTGCCCGCTCGTGGCCTGATCGGTCCCGGTCTGCCCGCTCGTGGCCTGTCCGGCGAAGGAGTACGGGGCCCAGGGCCCGGTCAGTTCCAGCCGTACCCCGTCCTCCGGCACCAGGTCGGCGAAGCCGGCGACGGCCGAGGTGAAGCGGTCGCCGCCCTCGCGCCGCACGAGGTAGGCGGCGTTGAGGATGTTGCGTCCGGAGGGCCCCGCGAGGGGGCCGTGCTGCGGTGGGTAGAGCCGGGTCTGCTCCGCCAGGGCGGTGAGCACCGCGTGGATGCCGCGCGCGGCCTCGTCCTCCCGCCGCGCCTCCTCCTCGTGCGCGTGGCGAGCCGCCGCGCGGCGGCGGAGGTAGTCGCGGCCTGACACGGCGGCGCGCGGCGCTCGGGGACCGGCGCCGGTGGCGGCCGGGGCCTGTGCGGCGCTGCCGGACGCGTGGACCTTCACTCCCCATTCGACGCAGCCGTCGAGCCGGTCGAGGGCCGCGCCCAGCTGCGCGTGCCGGTTCGCCAGCATCCGGCGCACTCCCGCCTCGTCGTGGTAGACGGTCGCCAGTCTCATCGGCAGGACGCACGCGCCGGTGGCGGTCACCGCGTCGATCACCCTCTGATGGGCGCGGGCGGCCTTCTCCAGACAGGCGATGTCCTCCAGGGAAGCGTGCAGGGCCGCTTCACCGAAGCCGGCGGCCGGCACCGGGCCCACCAGCGTGGCGAGCCCCAAGTGCCGGACGGCGCGGACGGGTTCGCCGGCGACGCCGGTCAGCGTCTCCAGGTCGTCCGCGCCGGGGGCGCCGGCGTCCCGGGTGACGGCGTAGGCGTAGAGCAGTTCCTCGTGGTTCGCGTTCACCGGGTCTCCTCCTGCCGCTGTTCCAGTTCGGCGACGCGCGCCCGGAGCCGCGCGTTCTCGGCGCCCAGTTCGCCGCGGCGGGAGTTGGAGGACAGCGCGGGGTCGCTCTCCCACCAGTCGATGCCCATTTCCTTCGCCTTGTCGACCGAGGCGACCACCAACCGCAGCTTGACGGTGAGGAGTTCGATGTCGAGCAGGTTGACGCGGATGTCTCCGGCGATCACCACGCCCTTGTCGAGCACCCGCTCCAGGATGTCGGCGAGGTCGGCACCGCCGGATCCGGGGCCCGTGACCATGCCGCTGCCGGGCCTCGTCAGTGGTGCCGTGCTTTCGGGATTCATGCCGTGCGCTCCTGTCCTCCTGCGCGTCGCCGGGTCTCCGCCAGCCGGTCCAGGAGCTCGTCCTCGCGGCGGTCGAACTCCTCCTCGCCGATCAGGCCCGCGGCGAGCTGCTCCTCCAGCGCCTTCAGTTCACCGAGGACGACGGCCGGGTCGTAGTACAGCCGCTCGGCCTCGGCGACGACGCGGCGCAGCACCCAGCCCACGAAGCCGATCACTCGACGAAGCTGTACGGGGGCAGCGGGCCGTGGACCTTCACGTCCAGGTGGGGGTGCTCCTCCTCGATCCGGCCCGCCTCGGCGAGCAGCCGGCTCCCGGCTTCCCCGGGGACCAGGAAGGAGACGTTCAGGAACCAGCCGGTGCTCTCGGGTCCGGGCCGTTCGCCTTCCGCCAGCGGTGCCAGCGCCCGGCGCACCAGGGCGGCGTCGCGGGCTTCCCGCTCGCGCACGGCCCGGGCGACCAGCTCGCCGAAGTGCAGCCGCTGTTCGTACGAGCCTCCGCCGTCGGCCCGGTTGGCCTCGGCGAGGGTGCGCAGTTCGGTGTTCTCGGCGAGCACCAGGTGCAGGACGGCGTCCTCGCGGTGCACGGCCTTGACGTTGTACTCCACGCGGCCGTCGAGCCGGTCCAGCTGTTCCTCGTAGCGGCCGGAGTGCTCCGTGAGCACGACGCGCACCTCCTCGTCGCTGCCCGAGACGCTGCCGAAGCGCATCGGCAGCACGGTGGTGCGGCGGCCGGCCTCGGTGAGCACCCGCTGGTGGGCCAGCAGGTCGCGGCGCTTGGGCCGCAGCTCGCCCTCCGCCGGGCAGTCGCTGACCACGGCGGACAGGCCCGCGCCGGTCACGACGCGCACGGGCAGCGGCGGATCGCCGATGCCGGTGAGTCCTTCGGGCAGTTCGGCGCGGTCGCCGCGGGCGATGCCGTAGACGTAGGTGGTCACTCGCTCTCCTCCTTCTTGCGGGAGCGGGAGCCGCTGCTGCTCCGTTCGCCACCGCGGTCGCGGAGCTGCTGCGCGGCGTCCACGACGCTCTGCGCGGCGCCGGAGAGCGCGCCCTTGGCCTTGCCGCGGGCGCCGTCTTCGGTCAGCGAGCCGACGAGGTCGGGCAGGCCGGGGCTGCGGTGCGGGCCGGCTTCCAGGTCGAGGCGGTTGCAGGCCTCGGCGAAGCGCAGGTACGTGTCGACGCTCGCGACCACGACCCGTACGTCGATCTTCAGGATCTCGATGCCGACCAGGGAGACGCGCACGAACGCGTCGATCACCAGTCCGCGGTCGAGCACCAGCTCCAGGACGTCGTACAGGCCGCTGGTGCCGCCTGCACCCCCGCCCTGGGCTGCGGGGACTACGCTCATCGGACAACTTCCTCTCTTCGCCGCCGACCGCGACCCGGGCCTCAGCGGGAGTCGGTCCGGCCCGTCCTGCCCCGTTCGTAGCGCCGCACGCGGCGGTAGCCGGTGAGCAGGCCGTCGGTGTCCAGGCTCAGCTCGTAGAGCGCCATGACGCTCATCGTTTCGGGGATGCGGGCGAGCTCCACCACTTCGGCCTCCAGCTCCCAGCCCCCGCCCTCGCTCCTCTCGAAGCGGCTGATGCCTTCGGGGAGCAGGCCGGTGAGCTCGGCGAACTGCTCGTGCGCCGCGCGCAGCACCTGCGCCGCCGTGGCGCCGGCGGGCGTGCTGCCGGCCTTGTCGCCGGGCTCTTCGGGTGTGCCGGATGTCTCGGCTGTGTCGGCTGTCTTTGCCGTCTCTGCTGTCTCTGCTGTCTTCTTCTTCGACTGAGTCATCGGGGCCCCTCTGACGTCCGTCCGATGTCCCTCGTGGGCCTTGTCAACGCGCATACCGTGCCTGCGCAGGTCCAAACATGTACAAGTACGACCGTCCTTGTGATCAACTTGCGGGACAGGGACGGGGGAAGCCCCGTGAACGAGAGGGGGCGGCTGGTGCGACCGGCGCTGTTGATCGATGTGGACGGGCCGCTCAACCCGTACGCCGCGAAGCCGCACCGGCGGCCCGAGGGCTACGGGACGCACCGGCTCCTGACGCCCCGCTGGGAGGCCTCCGAGCGGCGCCGCCTGGCCGAGTGGGGTCTGCCGGGCAGACCGGTGAAGCCGTTGCGGGTCTGGCTCAACCCGGACCACGGGCCGGCGCTGGCCGCGCTTCCCTACGACCTGGTCTGGGCGACGACATGGGAAGAGGAGGCCAACGCGTTCGTCGCGCCGGTTCTGGGGCTCCCCGTCCTGCCGTTCGTTCCGTGGCCCTCGCCGCGGCCGGAGCCCGGGGGCGGGGTGTTCTGGAAGACGCCGGAAATAGTGGCGTGGGCGAAGGGCCGCGCCTTCGCGTGGGTCGATGACGAGATCACCGATGCGGACCGCGCCTGGGTGAAGGCCCACCACGACGGCCCCGCCCTGCTGCACCGGATCGACCCCCGCCGCGGTCTCGCAGGCGACGACTTCACCGTGCTGGCGGACTGGGCGGCCGGCCCGGCCTGAGCCGTCACGCACGCCCGCCGCCTCCTCGGCCGGACCGGCAAGCACCCGCCGAGCAACCGCCGAGCACCCGCCGAGCACCCGCATCAAATCGCTTGCCGTCATCGCCGACCGGTGACGAGGATGCCTCATGCCCACACTCACCGCCGCCGACGGGACAGAACTCGCCTACCACGTCATGGGGGAAGGCGAGCCGCTGCTGTGCCTGCCCGGTGGACCGATGCGCGCCTCCGCCTACCTCGGAGACCTCGGCGGGCTGTCGCGGCACCGCCGGCTGGTCATGCTCGACGCGCGTGGCACCGGCGGCTCCGGCATCCCCGACGACCCGGCCACGTACCGGTGTGACCGGCAGGTCGACGACGTCGAGGCCCTCCGCGCTCACTTCGGGTGGGAGCACGTCGATGTCCTCGCCCACTCGGCGGGCGGCGATCTCGCCATCCTCTACGCCGCCCGGTACCCGCACCGCATTCGTACGCTCAGCCTGATCACGGCTCGTGCCCGCGCCCTCGGTGTCGACTTCACCGACGAGCACCGCCGGGAGGTCATCGCCTTGCGCACGGCCGAGCCGTGGTTCGAGGCGGCCCGCGGCGCCTACGAAGCCATCTGGTCCGGATCCGCCACCGACGCCGACTTCGACGCCGCCACCCCCTTCTTCTACGGCCGTTGGGACGCCGCCGCCCGGGCGCACGCCGCGGTCGAGGTCGAGCAGACCAACGAGTCCGCAGCCGGCGGCTACGCCTCCTCCGGCGCCTTCGACCCCGCCGCGGCCCGTGCCGCCGTCGCGGGCCTGGACGCGCCGGTGCTGCTCCTCGCGGGCGAGCTGGACAGCGGCCCTCGCCCGCATGTCGCCGCCGGCATCGCGAAGTTATTCACGCGCGCCGAACTGACCGTGCAGCCGGGCGCCGGCCACTACCCATGGCTCGACGACCCCGGCCGCTTCACACGGACGGTGGCCGCGTTCCTCGCCCGAGGGCACGGCCCTTCGGCCGGCTAGCGGCCGAGCTGCCGCGCACCCAGGAGTTCCGCCGCCCGGCCCGGACTCGCACCCCCGTGGCGCGCCCGGGCCGGGCCGTGTGAAGGGGCGCGTGTCCTCACCCCTGCCGCGGCCGTCCACCCGTCCCGTTCACCACACCGGGGTGTAGCGCACCGGCAAGCGGGTCAGGCCACGGATCAGGCCGGGGCGCCAGGCGGCTTCGGCCGGGTCCGTGTCCAGGGCGAGGCCGGGCAGGCGGTCGAGGAGGGCGGGGAGGGCCACGGCCGCCTCCAGGCGCGCCAGCGGAGCGCCCAGGCAGTGGTGGATGCCGTGGCCGAAGGCCAGGTGCCCGCCGCCGGGGGTGCGGGGGCGGCGGATGTCGAAGACGTCGGGCTCGGCGAAGCGGCCGGGGTCGCGGGAGCCCGAGCCCAGCAGGATCAGGACGGACTCGCCCGCGGGGATGGTGTGTCCCGCGATCTCGACGGCCTCCGTCGTCCAGCGGTACGCGGCGGACGTGACCGGCCCCTCGTAGCGCAGCATCTCCTCGATCGCGCCGTCCAGCAGGGCGGGTTCGGCCTGCAGGGCCTTGAGTTGCTCGGGGTGGGTGAGCAGGGCGTACGTGCCGTTGGCCAGCAGGTTGACGGTGGTCTCGTGGCCGGCGACGAGGAGGAGGAAGGCCATGCCGATGAGCTCGTCCGTGGGCAGGCGCCGCCCGTCGGCGTCCTCGGCCCGCACCAGCGCGCTCAGCAGGTCGTCTTCGGGGTGCTCTTCCTTGGTGCGGAGCAGTTCGGTGAGGAAGACCGCCATGGCGGCGGCCGCCTCGGCGCCGGCCGGGGAGGCGGGTTCGAAGACCATGCGGTGCGACCATTCGTGGAAGTAGTCGCGGTCCTCTTCGGGTACGCCCAGGAGTTCGCATATGACGGCGATGGGCAGGGGAAGCGCGAAGGACGCGACGAGGTCGGCGGTGCCCAGCGGGGCGATCCGGTCGAGCAGCTGGTCGGTGATCTGCTGGATGCGCGGCCGGAGGGCTTCGATCCGGCGGGCCGTGAACTCGCCGGCGACCAGCGCCCGCAGGCGGGTGTGCTCGGGCGGGTCGGTCTGGAGCATGTTGCGGCCGACGGCCTGGCCGCCGTCGCTGGTCCAGCGGGCGGAGTGGCGCACGTCGGTGCTGATTCCGGGGTGCGTGAGGGCGGCCCGCGCCGCGTCGTACCCGAGGATCACCCATACGTCGCCGGCTCCTTCCGTGGGGACGCGGTGGACGGGGCCCTGCCCGCGCAGGTGGGCGTAGAGGAGGTAGGGGTCGGCCACGAAGTCCGTGCCGGCCGGGGCCAGCGCCTGGAAGTCGGGAAGCGTGCTCATGGATCGTCAGCCCTTCGTCGCCGGTACGGCAACCGGCAGCCGGTAACGGGAATCCAGCAAAGTGGGGAGATCTCCCCACTACGTGCCGCGACCTTAACAGCGAAACGGGGACCAGTCCACGTTTCGCTGTTAGAGTGCTGTCATCACACAGCCGCACCACCACCCAGGAGGGGCCATGAGCAGCAACACCCGCGCGGACGGCCCCTTGCGCAAGGACGCGCAGCGCAACCGCGACCTGCTCGTCGCCGCCGCCCGCGAGATCTACGCCGAGCGGGGCGTCGACGCCCCGCTGGACGACATCGCCCGCCGCGCCGGCGTCGGCAACGCCACCCTCTATCGGCGCTTCCCCACCCGCGGCGCGCTCATCGAGGCGGTCTTCGGCGAGGGGCTGACCCACACCCTGCGCCGGGGCGAAGAGGCCCGCGACGCCGGCGACGCCTGGGCGGGCCTGGCCAGCTATCTGGAGTACATCTTCGAGGGCCTGGCCGCCGACAGGGGCGCCAACGACCTCATGACCACCAGCATCCCCGACGTCCCCTCCCTCGACGCCCTCAAGACCCACCACCACGAGACGGTCTGCCTGCTCATCCGGCGCGCCCAGGAACAGGGCTCCATGCGCGACGACGTGGTCGCCGAGGACCTGCTGTTCGCGCTGGCCGCCCTCGGCCGCGTCGTCCCCGCCTCCGTGACCGTCGCGCCGCGGGCCTGGCGGCGCCACCTGCACCTCCTCCTGGACGGGCTACGGGCCCCCGCCGCCACCGCTCTCCCCGCTCCACCCCTCACTCCTGACGAGCTGACGGGCGCGCTGCGCGCGCTGGCCGGCCGGGACGCCGAGGGCTGACCCGGCCCCGCGCCTTCCCCTTCTCCTCCTCTTCCCCTCCCTTCTCCCTCCTCCCTGAGTGCCATTGCCCGGAGCCCCGCCACCGGTGCACCCTGATGTCCCATGAAGACCGGTACGCTGGCCACGCCCGATGCCGAGATCTACTACGAGGTCCGCGGCTCGGGCCCGCCCCTTCTGCTCGTCAACGGCGGAGACGGCGATGCCGCGATGTACGGCCCCCTGGCGGGCCATCTCGCGGAAGACTTCACCGTCATCACGTACGACCTGCGAGGCAACTCCCGCAGCCGCCTGACGAGCCCGCCCCGGGAGCAGCGGATCGAGGAGCACGGCCAGGACGCCCTCCTGCTGCTGGACACGGTCGCCGCCGGCGAGCCGGCGTACGTCTTCGGCACGAGCTACGGCGGCATGATCGGCATGGCTCTGCTGGCACGGCAGCCCGGCCGGGTACGGGCCCTGGTGGCGCACGAGCCGTTCGTGATCGACCTGCTGCCGGACGCCGACCGCTGGCACGCCCTGTTCCAGGAGGTGTACGAGCTCTACGAGCGCGAGGGCCTCGACGCGGCGATGGGGCGGTTCTGCGGGGCGATCGGCATGGAAGCGCCTCCGGAACCGACCGGGAGCCTGCCGGCACCGCTGCAGGAGATGCTGGCTCGCATCCGCGTCAACATGGGGACGTGCCTGGCCTACGAGTTGCGCTCGTTCGTCCGCTTCCGGCCGGATGCCGACGCCCTGCGTGCGGCGCGGTTCACCGTGGTGCTCGGCGGCGAGGGACCGGAGACGCTCGTGCTCCGCACGACACGGGCCCTGGCGGAGCATGTCGGCACCGGGGTCGGGGAGTTCCCGGGCGGGCACGTGGGGTATCTGACGCACCCGGCCCCGTTCGCCGAGGCACTGCGCGAGGCCGTCAAGGACTGAGCCCCGCCGCGACGTGGTCGGGCGGGGCTCGGAAGGGGACTCGGCGTCAGGACGCCGGGATCGGGTCCGACAGCTGTTCGCTGATGAACTGGATCGGGCCCTGGCCCATGCTCGGGACGTACGTGTAGGCGTCGTGCTTCCCGCCCGGGATCTCCTTGACCGAGGTGTGCACCGGGCCCTGCCCGTACTCCTTCACGAAGTTCTTGACCCCGTTGATGGTGATGGGATCCTCCTTCGTGCCGTACTGGAAGGCGAGGTAGACGTCGGGGCCCTTGCGGGCGATCAGGTCCTTGGCCAGCAGCTTGGGGTCGTTCTCGTCCCGCTCCTTGGTGTGGCCCTTCCACAGCGGGGAGTCGGGGAAGAAGTCCGGGCCGGAGGCGATCGCGGCCTTGAACTTGTCCGGGTGCTTGAGCACGGCCTTCATGCCGGCGAAGCCGCCGGAGGAGGAGCCCATGAACGCCCAGCCGTCGCGCGACTTGATGGTGCGGAAGTTGGCTTTCATCAGGTCCGGGACGTCCTCGGTCAGCCACGTGCCCATCTTCGGCTGGCCCGGGATGTCACTGCCGTCCCAGTACGTGCCGTTGTTCTTGGGGTTGAGGACCGGCATGGCCAGGAGGAACGGCTTGCTCTTGCCCTCGGCGTACCACTTGGAGATCGACGACTGGAGCTTGAGGTTAGTGCCCATCCAGTAGTTGTCCGGGAAGCCGGGGCCGCCCGGGAGCGCGATCAGGACCGGGAAGCCGTGGTCCTTGAACTTCGGGTCCTTGTACGCCTTCGGCGCCCAGACCCACACCTTGCCCGTGAAACCGGACTTCTTGCCCTCCAGCGTGGTGACCGCGATCTGCGTGCCGTCGCCGAGGGTGTCGGTGTTCTTGAACTCGGCGGCGGGGCCGGTCGGCATGAGGACCTTGGAGTCCGGGGCCGTCTGGGCCCCGTTGGCCCCGCCGGCCTGGCCGCCGCTCCCGGCCGCCTGGTCCTGGCCGAAGTTCACCGGTGCCCCCTTGTCGGAGAAGGGGCCTATCTTGAAGTGGTTGAGCACGCCGGCGGTTATCAGCCCGAGCACGGCTATGGATGCCACCACCATGGTCCACCGCTTGGCACGGCGTGCGCGATGGTATCCCTGGGACTGATAGGTCCCCCCGCTCACTTGCGTCATCACGTCGCTCCGGACACTCCTGCTGCTGCCCCGAAGGACATGATCGTCTGTTTCCGCCATTGTGGAGGGCCGAAGCCCGTCCCCGGTTCCACGCTCCGGCTATGATCTGCGCCGCTCGGGCGGCGCGGCCTTCGCGGCGGACCTCACGGCCACATTACGTGCGCCGCCTCACCGGTCACGCACCCGGGCCACCCGTACCGGACTTCCGAGCAGCCGCGACCGGGCGCCCGCTGCGTGAGCGGCCGGGCCGGCGACGCGGCTGTGACAGGGACGTGACAAGATCGCCGCCGGACGGGCCGGGCAGAGCCCCTAGGGTGATCGCGCGGCACCTGCCGCACCACACGAACAACCGGAGGATCCGTGCGACGCATATCCCTCGCGCTCACCACCGCCGCCCTCATCGGCACCACCGCCGCCCTGGCCGCCCCGGCCCAGGCCGCCCCCGCCACCACCGCTACCGCCGTGTCCGCGAAGGCGTGCCACGAGGACAACGCCATGATCTACACCGACGGCACCCGGCTGCGCACCAAGGCCGGTTCCGGTGCGGTCGTGGGCCAGCTGTACTTCGGCGACCCCATCCGCATCCTGCGCTCGTCGGGCGGCTGGGACAACGTCCAGCTCAAGTCCAAGAGCAAGGGCGGGCTGGCCAAGGGCACGCGCGGCTGGGTGGCCCACAAGAACATCATCCCGCCGTTCTGCGGCAAGTGACGGCCCGCGGCCCGTACCGCTTCTGCGCGAGGGGCCCGAACCGGTAGCGGAAGCCGCCGGTTGAACCGGGCCCGTGCGTGATTTCGGTCCTCAAGACCCGGTGGCGGTCTTGGGGACCGACGTGTTTCCCGGGCCTGCCCTCACCTGCCCTCACCCGGTCACCGCGGATCCGTCATGGCAGGTTCGTCACCGCGGATCCGTCATGGCAGGTTCGTCACCGCGGATCCGTCACCGCAGGTTCGTCACCGCAGGTCCTTGCTCCGTACGTAGCGCAGACCGCAGCCGTCCTCGTACGGACCGTCCTCGCCGAGCAGGTTCCACACCGGCAGCATCGGCAGCCAGGTCAGGCCCAGGAGCCAGCGCCGCACGGCCCGCCAGAAGCGCGGCCGCCCGCTGTCCTCCGCCCGCACCACGCGGGTGAAGAGCAGGAACTTGCCCACGGTCGTCCGGAACAGCACCGCCCCCAGGACGTGGTGGACGAAGGACACCCCGAGCACGCCCCCGGCGGCGACGGCCCAGAACACACCGAAGCTCTTGTCGTCCGCGATCCGCAGCGCGAGGGCGAGACCGGCCACGACCGCGATGGTTCCGTCGATCCCGGCGGAGAGCATGCGCCGTTCGTCACCGACCGCCTCGGGGACGGCGGGGCGCTGCGGGTACGGATGCGGATGCGGATGCGGCTGGGGCTGCGCGTACGGATGGGGATGAGGATGCGGATGCGGGTACGGATTCGCATGCGCATACGGCTGCTGATGGGGCTGCGGACCCTGGTAAGGAGGCTGGGGAGGGTACGGCTGCTGAGGCTGTGGAGCGTACGGCTGGTTCACCGGCTGCTGACGCTGGTAGTCGATCACGGGGGCTCATCCTGCCCTACGACCGTCACAGCTCATTCTCAGATTGATCGCCGAGCGGCATCGAACGGGCTGTCGGTCGAGACGCCCGGCGGTGCGGGCCCGCCCCCACCCGCAGCGTTCGCCGCCGGCCGCAAGACCGTTCCGGCACAGGCCTCGACCGCGACGAGCCGGCATGCCACCCTGACCGCGTGACGGTGAGCCCCCAGGCGAGCTATCAGTCGGTCGCCCTGCGGATTCTCGGGGCGGAGCGGTCCGCGTGGACGCTGCGGGACAGTGAGACCTGGTGCATGGTGACGCCGGTGGGGTACCGGCCCCGGCGGCAGGGGTGGAAGCTGCACCTGTCGGCGACCGTCGGCTCCGCCCACCAGGTCCTGCGGGGAGCCGCGGGCGTCCTGGTGGCGCACGGGTGCGCGTTCAAGTTCGCGGTGTCGCCCCGCGTCACCGCCGACCTCACGTCGGTCCGGGCTCCGCGCGAGCACTCCGGCAAGTTCCTCACCGCGTACCCCGCCGACGACGACCAGTTGCGCACGCTCGCGGAGGAGCTGCACCGGGCCACGCTCGGGCTGCCCGGGCCGGCGATTCTGTCGGACCGCCGGTACCGGCCGGACAGCCTCGTGCACTACCGCTTCGGCTGCTTCTCGCCGCCGCGCGAACTCGACGACGAGGGCTTCTACCGGGGCCGCCTCCAGGCACCGGACGGGACCCTGACCGCCGACGAACGCAACGCGTGGTTCTCACCGCCCGCCTGGGCGCGGCCGCCCTTCGACCCGCCCGTACGCACGCGCGGGCGCCGGGACAGAGGCGGCCCGGTGCTCATCGCCGGGCGCTATCTCGTCCGGGAGGCCGTCCGCCACTCCAACCGCGGCGGCGTCTACCGCGCCCGGGACGAACACACCGGCGAGGACGTCCTGCTGAAGGAGGCACGCGCGCACGTCGGCGCGCAGCCCGGCGGTACGGACGCCCGGGACTGGCTGCGCTACGAGGCCGGCGTGCTGACCCGCCTGGCGCCGCAAGGCATTGCACCCGCTCCGCGCGAGGTCTTCGAGGCCGGCGGGCACGTCTTCCTCGCCGAGGACCTGATCGACGGTGAGAACCTGCACCGCTGGTCGGCGGAGGAAGCGTCGCGCAACGGAGGCCTGCTGCCGGTCCCGGCGGCGTGGCGGCTCGCGCGCGAACTCACCCGCCTGGTCGGTGACGTGCACGCGGCCGGCTTCGTCCTGCGCGACCTCAAGCCGACCAACGTCGTGATGAGGCCCGACGGCACTCCCGTCCTCGTCGATCTGGAGTGCGCGGTGCGCACGGGCACCACGGTCCACGTGGCGGGGACCCAGGGCTTCACCGCACCGGAGCACCTCTCCGGCGCCGGCACCGGACCCGCGCCCGGTCCCGAGGCGGACTGCTTCAGCCTGGGCGCCACGCTGCTCCACGCCACCGCCGGCATCAACCCGCTGCTCGCCCCGGACGCCCCGCCCGCACGGTCCGCCGGCGACCGCCTCGCCGTGATGGTGGAGGCGGCCGCGGGAGACTGTCCCGCGCTGGCCGCCCTCGCGCCCCTCGTCCTCGGCGAGCAGCTTGGCAACCTCCACAGCCAGGCCTGGGGCCTCATCGGCCTGGGCTACCTGCGCACCCAACTGGGCGAGCACACGGCCGCCGAGAAGGACCTGCGCCGGGCGATCGGCCTCGCCCTGCAGATCAGCGACCGGCACAGCCGGGCCTGGGCCGGCACCGGTCTCGGCTGCGCCCTGGAGGGACTCGGCCGGTTCGAGGAGGCCGAGGAGGCCGAACCCCACCTCCGCAGAGCGCTCGCCCTCGCCGAGGCCTCCGGTCACCACCTCAGCCGGACCTGGGCTCTGGCGGGTCTGGCGGCCGGCTGCCGGGCACGCGGCCAGTACGCCCGGAGCAGGTCCCGCTACCTGCAGGTCCTCGACGCCTCCCGCCGGAGCGGCGACCCCCACCACCAGGCCGTGGCCGTCCAGGGCCTCGGGGACGTGTGCGCCGGCACGGGACGGCACGGCGACGCCGAAGACTGCTACCGCCGCGCGCTCGGCACGTGGCGCCGGATCGGCCACCGGGCCGGCGAGGCCGACACCCTGCGAAGCCTGACCGGCCTCCTCCTCCGCCGCCACGCCACCGAGGCGGCACGTCCCTTCCTGGACCGGCTCAGCGAACTCTCCCGGCAGGAGCCGCCTCCGGTGTGCCCCTGACCTTCCGCCAACCGGCCCCCAGCCCCCCGGCCCCCGGATCCCCGCCGATATGATCTTCCCGACCCGTGCGACCAACCATAGGTACGCCCGCCGGACCCGTAACCCGGCCGGGCCGGAAGGGAAGGCCCCATGTCCCCGGAGGAGATCGTCGACGGCCAGCTCGCGGCGTACAACGCGCGCGACCTCGAGGGCTTCCTCGCGTACTACGCCGAGGACGTGCCCGTCCACGCCTTCCCGTCCGGCGACGTCCTCGCCGACCGTTCGGGGCCCGCCTTCCGCGAGCGCTACGCGACCCTCTTCGCCGCCAGCCCCGGCCTGCACGCCGAACTGGTCTCGCGCGTGACGCACGGCCGCTTCGTCATCGACCAGGAGCGCGTGACCGGCTTCATGGGCCACGAGACCCGGACCGCCATGGCCGTCTACGAGGTGGGGCAGGACCGCATCGAACGCGTCTGGTTCGCGGTCTGACCTGCCGCGGAATAGCCGGTACCCTTCGGCAGTCGTGGGGCGGGCGGACCTGACGAGGCCGGTCACGCTATCGGGCGTGGTGGCCCTGTTTCCTCCTCGCTACGCGGGTGTGGCGCGATAATCCCGCAGGACGGTTCGTGGGGCGGCTTACGGGGCGGTGCCTCCGGAGCCGCGCCGGAGCCGAAGCCGGGCGCTCGTGCGGTGCGGGAGGCGGGCCGGCCCGACGGACGCCCATGGCCAGAGAGGCGCCCAGGACCAAAACGACGACCGCCCAGGGTGGCAGGGCTTCGGTGAGCACCTGCGCCACGGTGGAGGACAGCGCGACCAGGCACTGAGCCGTGCGTCGTGCGCAGGTCCAGCAGTCCGACCCCATCATCTTCTTCCCATTCCCAGCTGGTCGTTTCGTCATCGGCCGCCTCACCATCCCCATCCTGCTCCCGCGGGCGCCGCGTCTCCGGCTCCTCCCACCAGAAGAACAGGGCGGGAGCACATGCACAGGGCTCACAAGGGGGGCTCACGAATCGCGGCACACGCTGACGGCGGGAGAGTCGTCGCTACGCTGGCAACATGCCGGGGGGCAGAGGGGTGATGCGACAGTGGTCGTGGCGAGGACAACCGGCCGAGAGCCCAACGTGCACTTGGAGAAGCTGATCGCCGAGTCCGGTATCAGCCACAAGAGGCTGGCGCACCGGGTGAACCAAATCTGTCTAGCCCAGGGCACGGACAGTGAGTACACGCACACCTCCGTGGTCAACTGGTCCCGGCGCGGCATGCGACCGCGATGGCCCGTCCCTCAGCACCTCTGCACCGTGCTCGCCGAGAGCCTCGGCCGTCCGGTGGGCCTGGCGGACATCGGCATGGCGGACATGCGGGAAGAGGGACACAACCGGTCGGCGGGGCTCGCCTTCTCCCGGGACCAGCAGCAGGCACTCACCGAAGCCACCTCGTATTGGAGCACCGTGAACCGACGCACCTTCCTGGCGGCGACGCCGTTCGCCGTCTCCGCGTTCTCCGAACCGGTGACCCGATGGCTGATCAGTCCCACGGAGCCCATGCGACCCTCGTCCGGTACCGGAGTGCTGGGCCGGGACCACATCGAGGAGCTCCGGGCAGTCGCCGACAACGCCCGCACCTGGGACTCCCGGTTCGGCGGAGCCGCCCTGAAGTCCCATTCGCTCACGACCTATCTCGACGAACGCATCACACCGCTCCTTCACGCCCGATACTCGGAACGGGACGGGCGTGAGCTGTTCTCCGTGACCGCGGAGATGGCCCGGCTGGCAGGGTGGACCGCCTTCGACTCAGGACAGCACCAGGCCGCTCAACGCCACTTCATCCAAGCGTTGCGGTTGGCCAAGGCCGCCGGGGATATCCACCTGGGCTCGTACGTCCTGGCGACGATGGCGATGCAGTCGCTCATGCGCGGGTTCCCTTCGCAGGCCGTCGACATGGCACAGGGGGCGTTCGAACGAGTTCCAGGCGCCGACCCCCGGGTGCTGGGGTTCGCCAAGCTGATCGAAGCCCGCGCGCACGCCAGGGAGGGGAACCCCCGGTCCGCTTGTGCCTGCCTCGCCATGGCCGAGCGTTTCCAGGAGCGTGGCGCAGCCGAAGGTGCGGGCGAGCGGCCGTGGATCGGTTTCTTCACGCGGCAGCGGATCGTCACAGACGCCGCGGAGATCTTCCGCGACCTAGGACGTCCGAAGTCCACATTCGCCTGGCACGCACTGGGGTCCATGCCCGGAGAGGCGTTCGCCCGGTCAAGGGGGATTCGCCTATCCGTCCTGGCCACGGCGCACGCGCAACGGGGCGACCTCGACGCGGGCCTGCAGCTCGGGCAGCAGTCTCTCCAGCTCTTCACCCGGCTCCGGACCGTACGCGGACTCGACTACCTCCACATCTTCACCGACGCCCTTCACCCCTGGCGGCGTGAGCCGGCCGTCGGAGCCTATGTAAAGCAGGTGAAGCGCCTGGCATCGAGCCTCGCCGGCTGACGGGGCCAGTGGCGGCGCCGGCCGCACCGAGACGCGTCAGTAGCGGAAACGCGCCTCGTCGCCCTCCACATACAGGAGGAACTCGCTCACCGGCCCCTTCGGCGACACCAGGGTCAAGGCCTCCGCGATCGGGCCGTACACGGCGTCGAACCGGTCGAGGTCATCCGCTGCGAGGAGGGCCAACTCCTCGTCGAACCACGGCCGTACCTCCTCGAAGGCGGGCTCGGCGGCGAAGCGGCCCACCAGCCACGGGAAGTCGGCGTCGTTCACCGTGATGGTGCCGACGAGCGTGTCACCACGCAGGAGCCGCCAGACGTCGTTCTCCGCGGGCGTACGTGCGGTACTCACAGTGCGATCCCCCTGTACGCCAGTGCCTCGTCGACGATCTCTTCCAAGGACGCTTCCCGGCTGCTGCCGGGGCCGACGTCGGCAGCAGCGCCGGCGAAGAGCAGGTCGCGGACCCGTGGGTGCGGCACATTCGCCTCCAGAAGCGTCAGGTAGTGGTCGGTGTCCGGGCCCGCCGCCGTGATCCGGCGTACGATCTCGACGAGCTCGTCCCGGGTGACGTCGGCGACACGGGGCCGGGCCGGGCGGGCGGCCTCTCCGGCGAACTCCTCGCGGCTCCGGCTGCCGTGGTACGTGGCGAAGTCGAACGCCGTGCAGGCGCGCCCGGTCCGCTCGTTGAAGGCACGTACAGCCTCGGCGGCCTCGGCGGGTGACGTGGTCACCAGGTCCGCTATCCGGTCGATGTCCCGTGCCGTCTCGTCCAGCCGCCGCCGGCTGACCGGCGGCGGCAGGAGCTCAGGTCTCAGGTTCATGGCTCGCTCCTCGTCAGGGTGAGTACGTCCTCGATCGCGGCCCGGAGCCCCTCGTCCTGGAGGACGGCCAGGTAGCCGGGCCGCGCGGACAGACGCCGGTCGGTCGCCTTGATGGCGTACAGGGCGGCGCGGATCGCCGGGGTGACGGTCCCGATCCTGGCCAGGACGTCCAGCGCGTCCTCGAAGGTCAGGTATCCGTCGTCGTGGTCGTCGGCGAACTGCAGAACGTACTCCTCCAAGGCCCTGACGCTCGGCCCCGGTTCACCCGTGAGCGCCCACAGCGTGCCGGCGGCCTGCACCCGGGACCATGCATCGGCGTGGTCCATGATGCGCCGCACGCGCTCGGCGTACGGTGCTGCGGCGCGGCCGAAGTCGGCCAGGAGATGGACGGGGCCGTGGAACGGGCCCTCCTCGTTCAGCGCGTCCCCGAGGAGCCGCACCGGCGACGGGCCGTCACCGCTGATGCGCCAGGCGGCCCACGCGACCAGGCAGTGATTCGCCGGCGCGTCGAGGACCGCGCAGCGGCGCAGGGCGGGCTCTGCGGAGGCGGCGGCGCGTCCCATCGCCGCGAGTGCTTCGGCGGCATCCAGGGAGTAGCGCGTGTCGTCCAGCAGTGCCACGACGTCCGGCAGTGCCGGCAGGGACGTCTCTCCCCACGCTTTCAGGATCCGGAGGAAGGTACCTGTCAGCAGGCCGTTGCCGTCGTAGTGCGCCGCATCGTGGCGCATCGCCTCCAGCAGTGCCGGCATCAGGGCGTCCGCGTGCTCCCGCAGCGGTACGAGGACATCGTCGATGTCGGGGCGGCGCGGCGATCCGACGATCCAGCCGCCCGAGTACCCCTCCCGGTAGGGCTGGTAGAGCCGCTCGACCAGGCCCGGGAGTGCGCGAGCGTCACCGATGCGGGCCAGTGCCCAGCGGGCGTACTCCCCGACGGTGCCGTCGATGTACTCGTCCTCGCCCGGATCGTCGAGGAGTGCGGCGAGCCGGTCGGCGTGGGGCGCTGCACGCGGCCCGAGCACCGCAAGGATGTGCGCCGCTCCGAGCCGCACGGCGCCGTCCGGGTGCGCCAGCAGTTCTCCTGCCAACGGCAGCAGCGCGGGCCCGGTGGAGGGCCGGTGCACCAGCAGGCGCCACGCGACGTCGAGCGCGGCACGGCACAGCGCGGTGTCCTCCGTGCGGCGTGCCTCGTCCACCAGCCCGGCCACGAACGACGTCCCCGCCTGCGGGGCGTCGTCGAAGAGGCCGGCCGTCCCGGCGACGACGTGTTCACGCAGCCATGGCTCGTCCCCGCGCGGGGTGTACCAGGCTTCCTCGAACGCCGCCGGCGCGGTGGCGCCGGAGAACGCCTCCACCAGCGGGCCGGCGTGCCGGACCGGTGAAAGCGGGTCCAGCAGAGCACAGGCGTGCACGGCGGCGACCCTGACGGCGGGGTGAGCGTCCTCCAGCGCGGCGGCCAGTACGGCCCGCGTCGCCTCGTACGCCTCGCGCTCCGTACGGGCGGACGGGGCTGCTTCAGCCGCCGGATCGGCAGCGGCGGCAGCAACGGCGTCGCCCAGCGCGAGCAAGAGCGGTACGCGCACGGCCGGTTGTGTCTCGGCCCGGCACAGCTTCGCCAGCGCGGGGACGCCGACCGCGAGCGAGATGGCCGCCCGCCGCACCGCGGGGTCCGGGTCGGCGTGCAGCGCTTGCATCGCGGGCCGGTGGCGCTGCCATGCCGCGGGCCACTCCGGGTCCACCTGGTGCGGTCCTGCCTTCGCCGCGGTGCGGTGCAGCACCACCAGCAGGTCGACGAGCTCCGTGCGCGCACCCATGCCCGGGTCGGTGGCGAGCCCCACGACGAACGGGAGTGCGGCGGCCGCGGTGCGGGACGCCCCGCCGCCGTCCGGAGCGAGGAGGTCGAACAGCGGGAAGCAGTCCTCCTCCGTCGCCTCCCCGCCCTTGCGTGCGAGGCGGCGCAGCACCCGGGCCGCTTCCCGGCCGGAGCCATCGGAGTGCCCGGAGCCCTCGGAGTGCTCGGAGCACGCGGACTCCGGGCGGTCCTGGTCCCGGGGCACCGTCCCCAGTTCCTCCGACCCCGTTCCCGCCGCATCCACCCCGGGTACCGCCACACCCACCCCACACCTGTTGACCTGCACGTTCCGGCGTTCATCCTGCCACCGGCGGTCCGGGAGCCGCCGAGTGGCCCACGAAACGGCCCGCCGAGTGGACCACTTTCCCGGCCGCTTCCGCCTCTACGGTCGGGTGTATGACAACGATCTCCGGCGATGCCGCCGCCGTCTTCCGTTCCCTGCACCACGTCCGGCCCGGGTCCGGCCCGCTCGTCCTGCCCGGCCCCTGGGACGCCGCCAGTGCGCGCGCCTTCGCGGACGCCGGTTTCCGGGCCCTGGCCACGCCCAGCGCGGGACTCTCGGCCGTCCTCGGGTACGCCGACGGCAGTGCGCCCGCGGACGAGATGTTCGCCGCGGTGGCCCGGATCGTCCGGGCCGTCGCCGCGGACGGCGTGATGGTCACCGCCGACCTGGAGGACGGCTACGGGCTGCCGCCCGCCGAGTTCGTCGAGCGGCTGCTGGAGACGGGCGCCGTCGGCTGCAATCTGGAGGACAGCGACCGCGTCACGGGGCTCCTCAAGGATCCTGCCGAGCACGCCGAACGGCTGTCGCGCATCCGGGCCGCGGCAGGCGACCGGCTCGTGATCAACGCGCGTGCGGACACCTTCCTCAGGGGCGACCGGTCGGCCCCGGACGCCGATCCCGCCATCGCCCGTTGCCGGCTCTACGCGCAGGCGGGCGCGGACTGCGTGTTCCCGATCCTCGCCCCGGCGGAGCTCCTCCCGGAGATCTCCCGCGCCGTTGCCGCCCCGGTCAACGCCATTGCTCTGCCGAACGGGCCCTCGCCCCGCGACCTGGGCGAACTGGGCGCTGCCCGGGTCACTTTCGGCGGCGGACTCCACCGGCGCGCGATGGCCGCTGTGGCGGACATGGCAGCAGCGCTGTGGGCGCAGGGGGAAGCCGGGACTGCTTGACGGGGAAAGCCGTTCGACTTGACGGGGGAAGCCGCTAGACGGACTCCACCCGTCAAGCGGCCCCGTGCGCCGAAGTCCACCGGGCCAGCGCACGGGCGCGTTCGGCGCGCAGGTCCCGGGGGCGGGTGGTGCCGGTGGCCCAGGCGACGTGGCCGTCCGGGCGCACGAGCACTTCGGTCGCGGCGGGGAGGGACGAGGGCTCCTCACCCGGCGCAGCAGGAAGGGCCCGCACGGTGCGGACATGTGCCGCACCGTACGCACGGTCGGCCGGTCCGCCGCCCCCGCCCAGGTGCAGCAGGACGAAACGGCCGTCGTGCAGGTGCTCGTAGAGCCGGGTGGTGGTCCCTCCGGCTGTGGTCAGGGGGATGTCGGGCATCCGCCGGCCGGTGAGCGGGTGGGCGCCGGAGCCGGCCGGCGGATAGGCCGTGTCGAGGGCGGAGAGGCGGCCGGCCAGGTGACGGTTGACCTCGGGGAGGCCGATGAGGGTGTCGAGGAGCTCGCACAGGAGCCCCGCGGCGGCGCCGTACGGAGCGGTCAGCGGGAGCTCGACGAGGAGCGTCTGGGCGCGGGTCAGGTCGGTGAGTTCCCGGCCGGTCCGGTGGCGTTCGTCGTGGTACGTGTCGAGGAGCCCGGCGGGTGCCCGGCCGCGGAGGGTGGCGGCGAGTTTCCAGCCGAGGTTCATGGCGTCCTGCAGGCCGGTGTTGAGGCCCTGCGCGCCGACCGGGAAGTGGACGTGCGCGGCGTCGCCGGCCAGCAGGATCCGGCCCCGCCGGTAGGTCTCGGCGAGGCGGGTGGCGTTGCCGAAGCGCGACAGCCACCGGGGCCGGCCGATGCCGCAGTCCGTACCGCACACCTGCCGCAGGGACGTGCGGAACTCCTCCAGGGTGACCGGTTCGGTGGAGGGCACGCGGATGCGCGCCGGGTCCATGACCACGAACCGGGTCAGCCCGTCCTCCAGCCGGGCGACGAGCACGCCGTGCCGCCGGGCGAGCTCGTTGTCGGCGTGATCGGCGGCCGCGAAGTCCCCGACGATCGCGGTCATCGACTCGGGGGTGCCGGGGAAGCCGATGCCGGCCGCCTCCCGGACGAAGCTGCGCCCTCCGTCGCACCCGGCCACGTAGGCCGCCCGCACGGTGACCCGCCCGCCGGGCCCGTCCACGTCCGCCTCCGCTCCCCCGGGGTCCTGCCGCAGGGCGACCGCCTCGCATCCGCGGTGGACGGGCACGCCCAGTTCCCGCGCCCGCTCCGCGAGCAGGGCTTCGGTGCGGGACTGGGCCAGCAGCAGGGCGTACGGGTGCCGCGTGTCGAGGACGGTGAAGTCGAGCGGGCGCTTGAGGCTCGCGGTGAACTGCCAGCCGGGCACCGTCCGGCCCGCGGCGAGGAACCGCCCGGCCAGGCCGCGCATGTCCATCAGCTCGATGCTGCGCGGGTGGAGGTTCAGGGCGCGCGACTCCCGGTGCGCCTGAGCGCGCTTGTCCACCACCCGCGTCCGCACCCCGGCCAGGGCCAGCTCGCAAGCCAGCAGCAGCCCGGCCGGGCCGGCGCCCACGACGAGCACCTCGGTGGTCACATCCGCGCTCAGGGACGTCACGCGTCCACCCTTGGCGCGGGCGGTCCGCCCCGTCAACCCCGGCGTACGCATGACCGCCCGTCGCCGGAGCCGCCCGCCATTGGCCGGGCGGCGCGCTTGGCAACGGCGCTCCCTCGTACTGGACTCGTACGGGAAACGCGTCCCCGGGCCTGCCGGGCGCCGTGAAGGGAGACCGTCCGTGATCCACATGACCGAGACCCTGGCCGTCCAGACCGTGGAGGGCTTCCTCACGGCCGAGGAGACCGGCAGCCTCACCAAGGTCCTGGACGAGCACCTCGCCGCGAGCGGCTGGGTCCCCGCGCGCCCGAGCGAGGGAACTACCCCGCCCCCGGAGGCGCAGGCGATCCTGAACGGCGCCCTGCGGCGCTCCCTGCCCGCCCTCCGCCGGGCTTTCCCTTCCGCCACGGATGCCGACCCGTGGCTCTACCACGACCTCAAGCCCGGCGACACCATCCGCCCGCACGTCCACGGCGTGGGCGACCCGGGTGCGCGCCCGCAGCGGATCGCCCGGATCGCGTTCAACCTGGAGGACGCCGAAGAGGGCGGGGAGTTCTACCTCGACACGTGTTCCGCGGACGCCCTCTGGAGCGATGCCGCCGTGCCTCCCGGGAGCGCTTACGGGCCGGGCACGCGGTTCGTCCACGAGATCACCGCCCGCCGCGGCCCCGTGCGCCTCGCCGACGTCCCGCACACGCGCTGGACCTGCGCCCCGCCGCCGGGAACCACCGTCGTCTACGGCACCCAGCTCGTGCACGGCGTCCTGCCCGTGGTCAGGGGCAGGGTGCGCAAGCTCATCACGAACCTTCTCGCGTGAGCCCGGCCTTGGGATCGGGTTCGGGCTCGGGATCGGGCGCCTGTCCGGACCCGAGCACGAGCGGGCCCGCCTCGCGCAAACCCCGCGCACCGCGCGCGAGCTGACCGGCCGCCTCCCGCGGGCTGTTCAGCAGCGTCCCGGGGGGCAGCCCTCTCAGCCAGGCGAGCGCGGCCTCCTCCCGGCCCTCCGGCACGGTGAGCACCGGCCGGCTGTACCCGCCCACCAGGGGGCCGGGGTTGGCCGGGGAGCCCGGGAAGAGGATGAGCCCGGTGCCCTCCGGCGCGGGCGGCAGCGGCGTGCCGGAGAGCACCGGCAGTTCGAGGGCGGTCCGGCGCGGCGGGGGCGGCCCGGCGGGGAGGCCGCCGGCCGGTGCGGCGAGCGCGGACCGGGCGTGGGCGAGGTGCGGGTCGGCTCCGGTGGCGGCCCAGCTCATGTTGGAGACGCCGCCCAGCCGCCCGTTCAGCTCGATGACCGCCAGCCGGCCCTCGTCGGTGACGGCGAAGTCCATCTGCCACGGGCCGTGCGGCCGGAACGCGTCGGTCATGTCCCGTACGGTGTCGGCCAGTTCCGCCTGTACGTGCGCGGGCAGCGCCGCGGGGGCGACCCTCACCCGGCGGCCCGGGGCGCACTCCGCGTCGAGCCGGCCCAGGGACGCCACCGGCCACGCCACCGTCATTGCCCCGCACGACCCGGGCGACCCGAACGACCCGGGCGACCCGTCGGACAGGAACTCGATCCCGTACTCCTCCCCCGCCAGCGCCTCCTGGACCAGCACGGGATAGGCGACCTCGGCGCACGCACGGCCGAGCTCTCCGTCATCGCGCACGTAGTGGCGCCCGGCGTGGAACTCGCTGCGGGCCTCCTTGACCATGACGGGCAGCCCGAGCTCCCGCGCCGCGGCCCGGACGGCCGGTGCCGCGCCGCACACCACGCCCCTGGGCACGGGCCAGCCTCGCTCCTCCGCGGTCCGGTGGAGCGCCACCTTGTCGCTGGCCAGTTCCGCGAACCCCTCCGGGTGGACGGGCATGCGCCGCTCGGCGATCCGCCACTGGTGGGCGGCGCGAGCGTAGAGCGGCAGGAATTGCTCCTGGCCGGGGCAGCCCGTGTTGGGGACGGCGACGTCCGCTCGCCAGTGGGCGAGCAGACGCGGCACGTCCTGCTCGCCCAGGGCGGCGGGCAGTTCACCGCAGAGCACGTCCGCCCCGAGCGAGGCCGCCAGGAACGGGGCGAGGCGCGGCGCGAACCCCAGCACCACGGCCTCGGCTCCCGGGCGCAGGAGCGGCGGCAGCAGCCGGTCCGCACGGAACTCACCCAGGACGAGCACGCGCATCATCCACACCGCCCTCGCGAGGCCATGGCCGGCGCCGGCATCCGCCGCCGCGCGCCCGCCACAGGGCTCAGTGCCCGCCGGGGACCCGTTCCAGGACGAAGACCGGGATCACGCGGTCCGTCTTCTCCTGGTAGTCGGCGTAGTCGGGAAACGCCTGGACCGCTCGCTCCCACCAGGCCGCCTTCTCCTCCCCCGTGACCTCCCGGGCCCTCATGTCCCAGACCTCCGTCCCGTCACGGAGTTCCACGCGCGGATCGGCGACGACGTTGTTGTACCAGACCGGGTTCTTGGGGGCGCCGCCCAGCGAGGCGACCACGGCGTACGCGCCCTCGTGCTCCACCCGCATGACCGGGGACTTGCGGAGCTTCCCGCTCTTCACGCCGCGGCTGGTGAGGATGACGACGGGCATCCCGCGCAACGTCGTCCCCTCGGTGCCGCCGGAACCCTCGTACTTCTCCACCTGTTCCCGCACCCACGCCGTGGGGCTCGGCTCGTACTCGCCGTCAAGAGGCATGACGTCTCTCCCGTCGTCAGGAACAACCCGGTCTCCCGGTTGCAACACCATGTCCCCCGGAATCATGCCCGGGTCAGGACGGTCCCGTGGGCGACCGCCGGACCGGTTGTCAGTGGTGTCGGCCATCATCGGGGCATGCACAAGACCGACGGGAACGGCGACTGGATCGCCCGGGAGTGGAAGTCCTTCACCATCACGGCCGCCCTGCAGGGCTTCGTCGGCGGCTGGGGCGTCTGGTACGACGACGCGCTCGTCTCCATCGAGCGCACAGGCCGGTTCATCGCCGGGACGTGGGCGCCCGAGGCCGGGGAGGACGGTCCGCGGCCGGGCGGGGACGGCACGTGGACGCGGTTCATCGGGCGCATCGGGGCGGTGGCCCTGCGCGCGGCCGCGCCGTCCACCCGCCCGGCCCGCCGCGAAGTGCTGCTGAACTTCCTGGAGTCCTGGGCGGAGAGCCCGTTCGCGGACCCCTCCTACCGCTTCCGGATCGGCCGGCTCGCCGCCGAGGGCCCGTTCGGCGTCCGCGGGGCGGGCGGCAGCACGCACGGTGCCGCCGTCGCCACGTACTGGCCCGTCAAGGGGAAGCGAAGGCTGCTGGAAGCACGGACCGGCGACGACGCCCCGGGTCTCCCGGGCGAGCTGCTGTACGCCGAGGACGCCCACCGCGGCTGGGGCGGCCCCGAGCAGCTGCGGCGCCTGGTGGCGCTGGTCCGCGAGCGCGGCCCGATGCCCTGGGACCCGGCCGCGGTCGTGGAGCTGAGCGACGCCTGCGGCATCAGCCGGCCCGCGGCCGCCCTCACCCTGTCCGGCAACCCCGGGACCGGCGGCTACTACACGCCGTTCCTGGACAAGGACGAGCGGGCCGCCCTCGGGCTCAAGACCGCCGAGGCGGAGAGCGGGCGCGCCGAGCTGGGCCGGCTCCGGGACGCGGACCGCGTCGCCCTGCTCGCCGACGTCCTGCCCGAGGACCCGGCCGACCTGTGGGAGCCCGGCGGGCTGCGCCGGGTCGCGGCGCGCACCGCCGAAGCCTGGCGCGAGCAGCAGGGCGTGCGGCCCCGGCCGCCGGAGCAGACCTGGCAGGCCGCGCTGGCGCTGGAGACCCCGATACCGGCGACCGACCTGTGCCACCTGTTCCTCGATCCCGCGCGGGCGCCGCTGCCGCCCGGCTTCTACCTGCGCGCCTGGCCGTGCCCGCCGGAGCACCGGGCCCTGCGGACGGTGTGGGACGTCATGGGCTTCCCGGATGCGAACGCAGTGGTGGACGCCGTGTTCACGGGTCTGCCCTGGGCCTACGCCGACCTGCCCGCCGGCGACCCCGTCCGCGACGGCGCGCCGGAAGTCGTCCGGGTCATGCGCGAGGTGCTGGCGCGCAAGGACTCCCCGGCCAAGGTGCTGTACGCGGGCGTCGTCGGCGGAAGCGGCGGCTCCGCGCGCTGGGACTGGCTGACCGGCGGCGCGTGCGACCGGATGATGGACCGGATCACCGCCGGTGACCTGCCTCCCGGGCGGTACGAGTCGGATCCGCGGGCCTGCGCGCCCGCCCTGGTGGCCGAGGTGGCGGACCGGCTGGGGCCTGCCGAGGACGCGGCGGCGCTCTACCTCCAGCTTCTGACGCTCCCCGTGCCGTCCGACCGGAACGTCCGCCGGTGGAACGGCTGGACCCCGGCACGGCACCGGGCGGCCGTCGGCGAGCTCGTCGGGCGCGGCCTGGTGGTGGAGGACAAGCGGGCGCGCGCCGGGCGGAGCGTCTTCCTTCCCGGCCCGTGGGCGCACGCCGCGAAGCCGCTGCCGCCGATGGAGCTCTGGAAGACGTCGCTGCTGGGAGCCGTGCTGACCGGCGGTGACGGCGTGCGGACGCCGGCGCAGGTGAGGGCTGTGCCGCCGCTGCCGGGCACCCTGCCGGAGCTGTTCGCCGCCGCCTGGCAGCGGGTCCGCAACGGCGAAGGCCCGTCAGCGTCGGCGGCCTGATGGGGTCCGGAACCGGGGATCAGAGGTGATTATGCGCAAGATAGGGTGAATCGGTGCCTTTTCCTGACCCCCCACACCTCTCCTTGACCACATGGTGGCTCGTCGCGTATGCGGCGACCGCCGTGTGCCTCGCCGTCTGCGTGCCGATCATGCCCACGCCCCACGCCAAGAAGTACATGGCCCTCACACCCCTGGCGGCGGCGTTCATCGCCGTCGCCACGGGAACGAAGGGACACCACGATGCGGCGGCCATGCTCTGCATCTACTCCAGCACGATCCTCATCGCCCCGCTCGGCATGGCCGGGCGGCGCAAGGAAGTGCACAAGATGGCGAGGGACGCGAGGCTCTTCGGCGCGAAGGACGAGCTCGCGCCGATGCGGCTGCACGTGCAGATGTGCACCGCGTTCGCCGTGATGATGGCCGTGTGGATCTGGTTCATCTGGGCCGGGCGGGCCTGACCGCGTGCGGGGCGGCGTTGCTCACCTCCGGTACCGACGGCGTGAGCCGGTGGCGCCGCCTCCGCAGCCACACGTACAGCAGCAGGCACGGCAGCAGCAGCCCGCAGACGCTGATGGCGAGGAACGCCGCGAAGCTGCTGATGTGCCTGACCAGCCAGTCGAAGTTCTGCCCGAAGAACCCGACCACGAAGGACATGGGCAGGAACACGGACGCGAGGATCGTGAGCTGCTCCATCGTGGCGCTCTGCCGAAGGTTGATCTTGTTCTGTTCGACGGAGATCACCGCGATGTTCGCCTCCAGGACGGTGGCCAGGAGGTCGCGCTGGGCGGCGACCTCCTCGTTGACCAGCAGCAGGTGGTCGTGCACGTCCCGGAAGTACGGCCGGAGCTCGGCCGGCGCCTTGCCGGGCTGCAGCCGCCGGGTGAGCACGGCGAGCAGCGGGTGCACGGCGCGGTAGAAGTCCGTGGCCTCGCGGCGCAGGGAGTAGATCCGCTCGGTCGGGGCGACCGCCCCGGAGAACACCGTGGCCTCGATCTGCTCGATGTCGTGTTCGAGTTCCGCGACGACCGGGGCGTAGCTGTCGACGACCTGGTCGAGGATGGCCCACAGCGTCGAGGAGCTGCCGGCCCGCAGGAGCTCGGGGCGGCGTTCGAGCCGGCTGCGGGCGCCGTGCAGTTCGCTGGCGATGCCCTGGCGGACGGTGATCACGAAGTGTTCGGCGAGGAAGACGCTGATCTCGCCGGTGTCGACCTCCTCGCGCTCGTCGTCGTAGCGCGCGGTGCGGAGGATGATCAGCTCGGTGCCGTCCTCGTACTGCTCGGCCTTCGGCCGCAGGTGGAAGGCGCGGGCGTCCTCGACGGCGAGTTCGTGCAGCCCGAAGCACTCGCGCACCCTGGCCAGCTCCTCGGGGGCCGGTTCGAACATGCCCAGCCAGACGAAGCCGCCCTGCCGGCAGCGCTCGGCGGCCTGCTCCAGCGGCATCGCGCCCTCGTGCTGCCGGCGCCCGTCGCGGTAGTGCGCGCAGTCGACGATCACGGCCATCCTCCTCGGGTCCGCCGCCGCCTCCTCCTTACAGCATCGATACTCCCCTTTTCGTCCCCGAATGTCCCCGCGACGGGCCAGGAGCCGCGCGCCTCCGGGCGGTCCGCATACTTGCACGATGGACACACCAAGATCTTCCTGGCGCAACACGACGCACGACTGGGCGAGCACCGTGGATCCCGGCCACCTTGCAGCCGTCCGCGAGGACGCCGGCACGTTCGCTCCCGGCGGTGTGCGGCACCTGGTCCTCGAAGTGGTCGCCTACGCGGCCGACGAAGCGGAGTGGAACGGCCGGGTCGAGGGCCGCTGCGTCGTCACGCTGCACCCGGACGGGTCGGTCTCCGTGGCGGATGACGGGCGGGGCACCGACACCCGCCTCGATGACCGCGGTCGCGTCGTGAAGAAGCCCGTCATGGCGACGAAGGACCTCCGCTTCTTCGACCACCCCGCCGCGCAGCTCCTGCCCGACGGTCACCCGCGCCGGGGCATGTCGGTCGTCGCGGCGCTCAGCGAGTGGCTCGTCCACACGAACCGGCGGCACAACGGCTCGTGGACCCAGCGGTACGAGCACGGGGTGCCCGTGACCGGTCTGACGCCGGTCGCCGACGACGGGTCGAGCGGAACGGTCGTCCGCTTCCGCCCGGACGAGGCTCTGGGCGCCACGGGCGATCTGACGCCCGGCGAGCTCATACGGCTCGTCGCACCGTGGCAGCGCCTGTCGGTGACGGTCGAAGACCGCCGCCCCGCCTGACCGCCGGCGCGTCGAGCGTTCCTCACGCCCTCGCCGGTGCCTCCAGCTGCCCGGCCATGAGACGGACGATTTCCGTCTGGTGCTGGGCCAGGAAGAAGTGGCCGCCGGGGAAGACCTTCTGGGTGAAGGGGCCGTCGGTGTGGGTGGACCAGGCGGCGGCCTCTTCGATGGTGACCTTCGGGTCGTCGTCGCCGACGAAGGTGGTCACGGGGCAGCGCAGGGGCGGGCCGGGGTTCCACCGGTACGTTTCGGCGGCGCGGTAGTCGGCGCGGATGGCGGGGAGGATCATGCGCAGGACTTCCTCGTCGCCCAGCAGCTGCGGGTTGGTGCCGCTGAGGCCGCGCATCTCGGCGACGAGGCCGTCGTCGTCGCGCAGGTGGACGGTCTCGTCGCGGTGCGCGGAGGGTGCGCGGCGGCCGGAGGCGAAGAGGGCGGCGGGCACGATGTCCCGCTCCTGCTCCAGGCGGCGGGCGATCTCGTAGCCGAGGGAGGCGCCCATGCTGTGGCCGAAGAGGGCGATCGGCCGGTCGGTCCAGGGCAGGAGGGCCTCGTAGACCTTGTCGGCGAGTGCCGGCACGGAGTCCAGGAGCGGTTCGGTGCGGCGGTCCTGGCGGCCGGGGTACTGCACGCACAGCACCTCGACGCTCGCGGGCATGGCCCGGGAGACGGGGAAGTAGAAGCTGGCGGAGCCGCCCGCGTGGGGCAGGCAGACCAGCCGGACGCAGCTGTCGGGGCGCGGGTGGAACCTGCGGATCCAGAGGCCGTTGTCGTCGGGGAGCGGGGTGTTCACGGAAAGCGTTCCTTTGCGGTCTCGTGCGGTCCCGCTCGCCGGGCGGCGGCCCGCGGATGGGGCGGGTGCGGGCGTGGGCGGGGGCCCGGCAGCGGCCCCCGCCCACGGTCCGTCAGGACTTCGCGACGTCCTCCTTGATGACGCGCTCGACGTTGCGCTCCGCCAGCGCGGTGATGGTGACGAAGGGGTTGACGCCGATGCTGCCGGGGATGAGCGAGCCGTCCGTCACGTAGAGGTTCTTGTAGCCGGCGACGCGGCCGTAGTTGTCGGTGGCCTTGCCGAGCACGCAGCCGCCGAGCGGGTGGTAGCAGAAGTCGTCGGCGAAGGCCTTGAGCTGCTTGCCGAAGAGGTCGTACCGGTAGATCGTGGTGTTGGCCTTGTTGATGCGGTCGAACAGCGACTTCGCGGCGGCGACGGCGGGCGCGTTCTGCTCGCGGGTCCAGCGCAGGTCGGCCCGGTCCTTGGCCGCGTCGTAGACGAAGGTGCCGCGCTCGGGGTTCTTGGTGATGGCCAGGTAGAGGCTGACCCAGGTCTCGACGCCCGCCGGCATGGGGGCGATCTCGGCGAAGACGGGGGCGTCCTTGTTGTCCCAGTCGTCGATGCCGAGGGCGGGGATGGAGGACTGTTTGGTGCCCGTGGGGTTCCACATGTGGTTGGCGCGGGCGGTCATGATGTTGCCGTTGGGGCCCCAGCCGCCGCCGATCTCGGAGCTGAGGTTCGGCAGGGTGCCGGTGTCCCGGGCCCGCAGCAGCAGCTCGGTGGAGCCGAGGCTGCCGGCGCCGAGGAAGAGGTGGCGGCAGGAGATCTCCTTGGTCGCGAGCAGCTTCCCGTCGGCGTTCTTCTGCTCGACGGTCAGCAGGTACGTGCCGTCCTTCTGCTGACGGATCGTCTTGACCTGGTGGAGGGTCTCGATGGTGACCTTGCCGGTGCCGAGGGCGGCCGCGAGGTAGCTCTTGTCGAGGGAGACCTTGCCGTGGTTGTTGCCGTAGATGACCTCGGCGGCCAGCGCGGACTTGGGCACGGTGCCGTCCGCCTCGCGCCGCATGTAGTCCCAGTCGTAGACGTTGGGCACGAAGGTGGTGCTCAGGCCGGCGTTCGAGGCCTGCTCGCGCGAGACGCGGGCGAACTTGTACCAGTCGGTCTGCTCGAACCAGCCCTTGTCGATGTTGTTGACGCGGAGGGTTGCGTTGGCCCGCGGGAAGTACTTCGCGTACATCTCGGCGGCGTCGACCTGCGGCAGCACCTCCTCGAAGTACGAGCGCCGGGGCGTGACCGCCATGCCGCCGTTGACGAGCGAGCCGCCGCCGACGCCGCGGCCCACGTACACGGACATCTGGTCGAAGTTCACGCGGTCCAGGACGCCCGCGTAGGGGTCGATGTCCCGGTTGGCGAGGTCGAGCCACAAGAAGGAGCCGAGGGGTGCCTCGGTGCGGGTCTTGAACCAGCTGGAGCGCTTGTCGGGCTTGAGCATGCCGCTGAAGACGTTGCCGTCGGGGCCGGGCTGGTTCCACAGCTGGCCCATCTCCAGCATCAGCGTGGGGACCCCTGCCTCGCCCAGGCGCAGCGCGGAGACGGCCGCGCCGTAGCCGGTGCCGACCACGACGGCGGGGACGAACGTGCTGCCGGAGCCGCCGGCCGCGGTGGCGGCGGCCGCCCGCGGGGCGGCGGTGATCGTGGTCTGGCCGGCGAGTGCGGCGGCGCCCAAGGCCGCCAGGCCGAGCATGCGGCGGCGCGACAGGGGCTGGTGTGCTACCACGCTGTTTTCTCCTGAGCTTCGGGGAGAGGAAGGTGAACCGGAAGGCCGGCCGGACAGAGCGGCACGGCCCGGGCGGAATGGACGGTATGGAGACCGCGCGGAGGCTGTCAACGAATTGCGGACCGGGGGGACTAACCCTGTGGACGCCGGGCCCGGAGGTTCGGTTACCCGGGGTACGGAGGGGGGGCGTTACGGTACGGTCCGTCCCCCGGGTGCGGGCACCGCCCGCGCGGTGCGCTCAGGCGTCCGCCGGGCCGGGCAGCAGGGTGGAGAACGCGGCCAGTTCGGCCCGTCCGGCGACCTGGAGCTTGCGGTAGGCGCTGGTGAGGTGCTTCTCCACGGCGCGCGAACTGACCTCCAGCCGCTCGGCGATGTGCTTGTTGGGCACGCCGTGGGCGGCGAGCCCGGCGACCCTGCGTTCGGCCCGGGTGAGCGCGGAGACGGCCACCGGCTGCCGGGAGGCGGCCGGGTCGGCGAGCTCCCGGCACGCCCGGTCGGCGATCCACGGCACGCCGCAGGCGAGGGCCTGGTCGCGGGCGCGGCCCAGCCGCTCCTCGGCCTCGGCGCAGCGGCCGGCGGCCAGCAGCCGCCGGCCGAGGAGCAGTTCGGTCCGTGCCGCTTCCATGGTGTTCACCGACCGCTGCAGCAGTCCGGCGGACTCGCGCAGCAGCTCGATGCCCTGCTCCCCCTCCGTTATGGCGCCCCGGACGCGCTGGGCGCGGCCGATGGTGACGGGGGTGCCCCAGGCAACGGCCCGCTCGTACTCCTCGTCGGCGAGGTCGTGGGCCCGCCGGGTCTGGCCGAGGCGGTGGTGCAGTCCGGCCGCCCAGGTGCGCCAGGGGACGAGGGCGGGGTTGCGCCACTCGGCGCGTTCGGCCGAGCGGCCCCAGTCGAGGACGTATTCCAGGGCCGTGGCCGGGTCTCCGCCGCTCACGGCGACGGAGCCCCGCAGGAGCTGCAGCGGCGAGGGCCGGTAGTCGTGGTCGGCGGCTTCGAGGCGGTGGCCGAGCAGGCGCCGGGCCAGCTTGGTGTCGCGGCTCTGGACGGCGACCATGACGAGCGCGGTCATGGCGGACAGCGTGGCCCACTCCATGATGCCGTGGGCGAGGGCCTCTTCGGCGTGGGCCCGGGCCTCCTGGAGCCGTCCCCGGGCCAGCAGGACGTGGGCGAGTTCGGCGGCGATGACGGCCCGGGGCACGGGGGCTCCGTCGCGGCGCGCGCGTTCCCGGGCGATCGTCAGCCAGGGGCCGATGGCGTCCAGCGACTCGGCGGCGGCCAGGACGCCGCACAGGTGCGGCAGCGCGGTGTGGACGTGGCCGGGGGCCGCGGGTTCGTGCTGGAGGACGCGGTCGGCCTGGTGCGCGACTTCCGCGGCGGTCATGCGCTGGGTGACGGTGGCGCCGTGCAGCAGTACGGTGACGAGTTCGCGTTCGGCGGCGGTGCCCATCGGGGGCGTGTCGCCCAGGGCGCGCAGGCGCGCCGCGCACTCCCCCATCTCCCCCGGTCCGGCGACGGCGACGTGCCGCAGCCGGGCCTCCAGCCGCAGGGCGGCCTGGCGTTCGGCGCCGGTGAGGGCGTCCGGGTCGCCCAGGTCGGCGGCCACCTTCGCGACGGTGTCGATGACGGGCGGCGGGCAGCTGCCGAGCAGGAAGGGCGGGGTGCGGGCGGCGGCGAGGGCGCGTCCCGTGGTGGTGGGGAGCAGCAGGAAGGCCTGGCAGAGGTGGCGCAGGGCGGCCTGGGGGTCGGTGTCGCGCTCCGACGCGGCCAGGTCGAGGAGCAGGGCGGCCCGGTCCGTGCCGGACGGGGAGCTGCCGAGCAGGGCGTGGCGCAGGTAGCGGGACGATTCCCGGCGGGCTCCGCGCCGGCGTGCGGCGGTCGCGGCGGACTGCAGCACGTCGACGGTCCAGCTGTCGTGGCAGGTGGTGACGGCGAGGAGCTGGGCGGCCGCCTGCTCGGCGGGGTGGCCGCCGTCGTGCAGCAGCCGGGCGGCGCGCAGGTGGACGTCCTCGTGTTCCGCGGGTGTCATCGACTCCTCGGCGGCCTCGCGCACGGCGGGGTGGGTGAAGCGCGGCGCGTGGCCGTCGGTGAGCAGGCCGAGGCGGCGCAAGGAGCGTACGGCCTCCTGGCTGCCGGCGGTGTCGAGCTCCGCGAGCCGGCCCACGAGTTCGAGGTCGGTCTCCGGGCCGGGTTCCTGGTCGAGGACGGCGAGGGCCCTGGCGAGCCGGCGCACCGGTGCCGGCTGGGAGCGGAGGGCGACGGTGAGGCGTTCGTGCAGGGCGACGGGCCGGGGTCCGGGCGCGGCGGGGGCGTGGCCGGCCGCCGGGTCGTCCGGGGTGAGGCCGGCCAGGGCCGCGGTGAGGAACAGGGGGTTGCCGCCCGAGGCCTCGTGGCAGGCGGTGACCTGCCCGGGCTCGCCGGGGTGTCCGAGGTGGTCGGCGACGAGGTCCGCGATGGTCTCGGCGGGCAGCGGGGGCAGGTGGACGAGGCGGGTGGCGCGTTCCGCGCACGCCTGAACCGCCGGTGCGTCCGCGCCCGGTTCGCCCTCGCGCACACTGACGACCACGGTGACGCGCCGGCCCGGCAGGCGCTTGGCGAGCTCGCCGAGCCAGTGCAGGGAGGCGGGGTCGGCCCACTGGAGGTCGTCCACGAGGAGCAGGAGGGGCTGGTCCGCGCTGTGCCCGGTGACGAAGGAGAGCAGCTCCTCGGACCGTTCGGGGCCGGGGACGAGGTCGAGGGGCCCGCAGCCGGGGAAGGGGGCGAGGAGCTGGCTGACGACGCCGAAGGGGAAGTCCTGTTCCTGGGGTGCGCAGCCGGCGGTCAGGGCGCGCAGGCCGCGGCGTTCGGCGAGTGCGGGCAGTCTTCGCAGCAGGGCGGTCTTGCCGCTGCCGAGGCCACCGGTCACGGCGAGCAGGCGTCCGTCGCCGCGGTGGGCGGACTCCATCGCCGCGGTGATCAGGTCGAGTTCGCGTTCCCGGCCGCGAAAGGGTGTCATGGTGTCGCCTTCGGTCGGTGCTCCAGAGCGGCGGCCAGTTCGGCCCGGCCCCGGATGCCCAGCTTGCGGTAGGTCTTGGTCAGGTGCAGTTCGACGGTGCGCGGGGTGACCGACAGCCGGTCCGCGATGGCCCGGTTGGGCAGGCCGTCGGCGGCCAGTCCGGCCACCCGCAGTTCGGCGCCGGTCAGTTGCTGCCGGGGCAGCGGGTCGGTGCTGCTGTACCCGGGCTCGCCCGCTCGGCCGGCAGCCGGGCGGGGCGGGGGCCGCCGGTCCTCCGGCCGGGCGGCGGACGGCCCATCGCCGGGCGCGGTGCGCCGCGCGGAGGGGGCGGTGGCCCGCGGGGAGGTGTCCGGTGCGCGCCGGCCGGCGGGTTCCGCCGGCGGTCGCGGTCCGTCCGCCGCGGTTTCCGCCGGCGTGGCGGGGGCGCCCCAGGCGTGTGTGAGGCGCTGTTCCTCGGCAAGGAGGGCGGCAGGCACGGCGGCGTCCGCCGCCGGGTCGCAGGCGGAGGCGGCGATGCGGCGCCAGGGCAGGAAGGCGGGGTTGGTCACCTGCCGGGCGAGCAGTCTGCGGCCGCACTCCAGCAGGTCGGTCAGGGCCTGTTCACGGTGGCCGCGGGCCAGGTGGGTGCGGCCCCGGGCGTAGAGCAGGAGGGCGCCGGAGAGTCCGGCCGCGGTGCCGTAGGGGTGGGCCGGGGCGAGGAGCCGCTCGGCCGCGTCCGGTTCGCCCTGTTCGAGCCGTACGAGGGCGGCGAGGGCGATCAGCCCGGGGGTGAGGAACGGGGTCCGGCCGCGGCCGGGCATGATCCGCCGGGCCCGGTCGAGGGCGTCCGCCGCGGCGCCGGGCCGTCCCCGGGAGAGTTCGGCGAGGCCGGTGACGAGCAGGGCCGGCCCGGCCACCGGGGGCACGTCGGCGTGCCGGGCGCGCAGCAGGACGGTGTCGAGGGCGGTGCGGGCCTCGTCGTGGTCGCCGCTGAGCACCAGGGCGTGGCAGGCGGCGACTTGGAGGAGGAGCGGCACGGTGCGGCGGGCGGCCGGGGCGAGGGCGGTGCGGGCCAGGTCGCGGGCGAGGCCGATGTCGTGGCCGCGCAGGGCGGTGCGCCAGGCCGCG
>NZ_PXWG01000049.1 GCF_003011965.1 Streptosporangium nondiastaticum | reverse complement strand
GGCCCGGGCGACTCCGGCGTCGCTGACGGCCCGCTGGGCGGCGGCCACGGACCGGGGTTCGCGCCCCGGGGGCCGGGCGGTGGCGGTGCTGGGCGCGGGCCCGCACGGGCCGCTGGCCGTGGACCTGGCGGCGGACGGCCCGCACCTGCTGGTGGAGGGCTGCGCGGGCAGCGGGAAGACGGAGCTGCTGCGCTCGCTCGCGGCGTCGCTGGCGGCGGCGGACCGGCCCGACCGGCTCTCGCTGGTGCTGGTGGACGGGGCGGGCGCGGAGCGCGGCGAGGGGCTGCGGCCGTGCACGGACCTGCCGCACGTGTCGACGTATCTGGCGGCCGCGGATCCGGTGCGGATGCGGGAGTTCGCCCAGGCGCTCACGTCGGAGCTGAAGCGGCGCGCGGAGCTGCTGGGCCGGCTGGACTTCACGGCGTGGCACACGCAGCAGGCGGCCGCGTCGGCCGCGCAGATGGTCGCGCCGCGGCGGACGGCGGACGGCTCGGGCGACCTGGAGTCCGTACCGACGGGGACGCTCAAGCTGCGGACGCAGAAGGACGGTCCGTCGCTCACGTCCCGGACGGCGCTGCCGCGCCTGGTGGTCCTGGTGGATGACTTCGACGCGCTGGTGGCCCCGGCGCTGGGCAGTACGGGGCGCCCGTCGGCGGGTTCGGTGGTCCGGGCGCTGGAGGCCGTGGCCCGGGACGGCGAGCGGCTCGGCGTGCACCTGGTGGCGGCGTCGGGCCGGCCGGACCGTACGGCCGACACGGCGGCGGTCGAGCGGGCCGGGCTGCGCGCGACGCTGGAGATCGCCCCGCCGTCGGCGGACGGCACGCCGGGCGACGGGAGCGGCGCGGGCGAGCCGGCTCCGGGCCGCGGCCGGCTGATGCGGCCGGACGACGACGCGACGACTCCGTTCCAGGCGGGCCGGGTGACGGGCCGCATCCCGCGGACGGCGACGCTGCGCCCGACGGTCGTGGCCATCGACTGGCAGCGCATGGGCGATCCGCCGGCCCGGCGCCAGGTGCGCGAGCTGGGCAACGGTCCGACGGACCTGGCGCTGCTCGCGAGCGCCCTGCAGCGCGCCGCGCAGTCGGCGGGGGCGGAGGCGGCGCCACCGCTGCTCTGACGCGGGCCGCGGCCCGGAAACCGTACGTCCCCGCACAGGTGACGGCGCATCACATCCCGGTCACGATCGGTGAATCGTGCCCGATGGTGGTATTGCGGCGGCTCCCGGGCGGGCGTAGGACTGTCGCACGGGAGGCGGGCGCGGATGCGGGGGCCGACGTGCGGCGGCCGCCGGCGGGGAGCTCGTACGGGAGGGGCGGCTATGCGGACTTCGCTTCGTTCGGTGCGCGGGGCGCGCAGCGCCCTGGCGCTCCTCGCGGCCGGGGCCCTGGCCCTGTCGGCCGCGGGGTGCGGTGACGACGGGGACGGCGGCGGCCCGCCGGGCGGCAAGGGCGCGTCGGACACGGTCCGGCAGACGGTGCGGCTCCCGAAGCTCGACGGGCAGAAGCTGAAGGTGACGGCGGTCTGGACGGGCGCCGAGCAGAAGGGCTTCACGAAGGTCCTGGACGAGTTCTCGCGGCGGACGGGCGCGGAAGTGGCCTACGTGCCCAGCGGGGACGACATGTCCGCGTTCGTCGGCTCGAAGATCGCGGGCGGCGACCCTCCGGACGTGGCGATGCTGCAGCAGCCCGGAGCGTTACGGGAGTTCGCGCGGAAGGGCTGGCTCAAGCCGCTGGGCAGCGAGGCGGCGGCGGAGCTGGGCAAGAACTTCACCCGGGGGTGGCAGGAGCTCGGCTCGTACGAGGGCAAGCGCTACGGCGTCTACTTCAAGGTCAGCAACAAGTCCCTGGTCTGGTACAACACCGGGGTCTTCGAGGGGGCCGGGGCGAAGGAGCCGAAGACCTGGCCGGAGTTCCTGAGCACCGCGCAGCTGATCGCCGACTACGGCATCCCGGCGGTCTCGGTGGGCGGGGCGGACGGCTGGACGCTCACCGACTGGTTCGAGAACGTCTACCTCTCCCAGGCGGGCCCCGAGAAGTACGACCAGCTGGCGCAGCACCGGATCCCGTGGACGGACCCGTCCGTGAAGGACGCCCTGACGGCGCTCGGGCGGCTCTTCGGCGGCAAGGGCCTGCTGGCGGACGGCAACCAGGGCGCGCTGCAGACGCAGTTCCCCACCTCCGTCACGCAGACGTTCACCGGGGGCGAGGAACCGAAGGCCGCGATGGTCTTCGAGGGTGACTTCGCGGCGGCCAACGTCATCGGGGCGGGCGCGCGGATCGGCAAGGAGGCCAGGGTCTTCCCGTTCCCCGCGGTGGGGGCGAAGGCGCCGGTGGTGACCGGCGGCGACGTGGGCGTGGCGCTGAAGGACGGCCCGGCGGCGCAGGCCCTGCTGACCTTCCTCGCCTCGCCCGACGCGGCGCGGGTGTGGGCCGGGCAGGGCGGCTTCCTGTCCGCCAACAAGAACCTGGACCTCGCCGCCTACCCCGACGACACGCTGCGGTCCATCGCCGGGGCCGTGGTGGCGGCCGGCGACGGCTTCCGCTTCGACATGTCGGACCTGGCGCCCGCCTCCTTCGGCGGCAAGCCGGGCCAGGGCGAGTGGAAGCACCTCCAGGATTTCCTGAAGGACCCCGGTGACGTGGCGGGCACCCAGCAGAAGCTGGAGTCCGACGCGGCCAAGGCGTTCAAGAGCTGACGGGAGGCCCGCACGATGTCGACCGCGACCGCGGGCGGCGCTGCGGCCTCCGGGCCGCCCCGCCGCCCCACCGCGAAGAAGCCCAGGAGCATGCGGGGCACCCGCCTGTGGGTGGCCGCCCTCTTCCTGCTGCCCGCGCTGGCGCTGCTCGGCGCGCTCGTCGTCTACCCCATCGGCTACTCCGTGTGGCGCAGCCTCTTCGACGCGAGCGGCAACGGGTTCGTGGGCGTGGACAACTACCACGAGGTGTTCACGGACGACCGGATCCGTACGGCGCTGAAGAACAACGTCATCTGGGTGGTCGTGGCGCCGTCCGTGGCGACCGCCCTCGGGCTGGTCTTCGCGGTGCTCACCGAACGGGTGCGCTGGGGCACGGCGTTCAAGCTCGTCGTCTTCATGCCGATGGCGATCTCGATGCTGGCCTCGGGCATCATCTTCCGGCTCGTGTACGAGCAGAACCCCGACCGCGGCGTGGCGAACGCGGTGTGGGTGGGCGTCCACGACACGTTCTCGCCGCCCGCGCCGTTCCCCGGCGCGCACCCCAGGGGCGACGAGCTCCTGACGGAGAGCCACGGCGCGTTCACGACCCGGGCCGTGGTGAGGGCCGGCAGCGCGACCGCACTGCCGCTGGTGGGCGCGAAGCCCGCGGACATGAAGGGCGCCAAGGACGCCATCCCCGCGCGGGACGTCGCCGGGAAGGTCACCGGCACGGTGTGGCGGGACTTCACGCGCGGCGGCACCGGCACGCCCGGGAAGATCGACCAGGGCGAGAAGGCCCTGGAGGGCGTGACGGTGGAGGCGGTCAAGGACGGCCGGACCGTCGCCTCGGCCACCTCGGACGCCGACGGCACCTTCACCCTGCCCGCCGCGGCGGACGGCGCCCAGCTGCGGCTGCCCGCCTCGAACTTCGCCGCGCCCTACAACGGCGTCGACTGGCTGGGCCCCTCGCTCGTCACCCCGGCCATCATCGCCGCGTACATCTGGATGTGGGCGGGCTTCGCGATGGTGCTGATCGCGGCGGGGCTCGCGAGCGTGCCGCGGGAGCTGCTGGAGGCGGCGCGGGTCGACGGCGCGAACGAGTGGCAGGTCTTCCGCAGGGTGACGGTGCCGCTGCTGGCGCCCGTGCTCGCCGTCGTGCTGATCACGCTGATGATCAACGTGCTGAAGATCTTCGACCTCGTCTACATCATCGCGCCGGGGGCGAGCCTGGACAAGGCGAACGTGCTGGCCCTGCAGCTGTACCAGTCGTCGTTCGGCACGGACGTCAATCAGGGCGTGGGCAGCGCCATCGCGGTCTTCCTGCTGGTGCTCGTGCTGCCGGTGATGTACGTCAACCTCCGGCGGATCCGAAGGGAGCGGCGGCGATGAGGGGGGCGCCTGCGGGAGCGCTTACGGGAGCGCTTACGAGAGTGCTTACGGGGGCGACGCCGATGACCACGAGGGGGCGGCAGGGATGACCACGCTGGACACGGCCGTACGGGCCGAGCAGTCGCTTCCCGCGCGGATCGCCGCGCGGCTGGGCGGCGGGGCGGTGCGGCTCTTCCTCGTCGCCGTCGGGCTGTTCTGGCTGACGCCGACGGTGGGACTGCTCCTGTCCTCGCTGCGGGACAAGCGGGACATCGCGGCCTCGGGCTGGTGGCAGGTCTTCGCCCACCCGGCGCAGCTGACCACCGACAGCTACAGCAAGCTCTTCCACAACGACACGGTGATGGAGTCCCTCGGCACCACGGCCCTCATCACCGTGCCGGCGACGGTGCTGGTGATCCTCGTCGGCGCCCTCGCCGGCTACGCCTTCGCCTGGCTCGACTTCCCGGGCCGCGACTGGTGGTTCATGGCCGTGGTGGGACTGCTGGTGGTGCCGGTGCAGGTGGCGCTGATCCCGGTGGCGAAGCTCTTCAACACCCTCGGGATCTTCGAGAGCACGCCCGGCGTGGTGCTCTTCCACACGGCCTTCGGCCTGCCCTTCGCGGTCTTCCTGCTGCGGAACTTCTTCGCGGAGATCCCCCGCGAGCTGCTGGAGGCCGCCCGGCTGGACGGCGCGGGCGAACTGCGGCTGTTCCTGCGGGTGGTGCTGCCGCTGGGCGGGCCGGCCATCGCCTCGCTGGGGATCTTCCAGTTCCTGTGGGTGTGGAACGACATGCTGATCGCGCTGATCTTCGCGGACAGCGGGCACCCGCCGGTCACGGTCGCCCTGCAGCAGCAGGTGCGGCAGTTCGGCGACAACATCGACATCCTCGCCTCGGGCGCGTTCCTGTCGATGGCCGTGCCGCTCGCGGTGTTCTTCGCCTTCCAGCGGCAGTTCGTGAGCGGGGTGATGGCGGGGGCGGTGAAATGAGGGCCCGCTGCGGGGGCCCTGCCGGGCGGGCAGCCTGTCCGGGCCTACGGGCGCCCGCCGGGCGGCGGGCGCGCCCCGGCGCGGAGACGGCACGGCGTGGAGACGGCACGGCGTGGACACGGCAGGGCAGCCCGTGAAACCCTGCCGCCGCCGCGGCGCGCAACCCCCGCGGCGAGGGTCCGGCGGAATGCGCGCACACCGGCACCACCACGTCCCTTCCGCCCTCTAGCGCCGTACGTACAGGGACACCGACCCCCCGCGGACGAACACCGCCGCCTGCCTCTCCTCCCGGCAGAACTCCTCCAGGGCGGTCACCTTCGCGGACTCGGCCCGCTGGGCCCGGAACCACCGCGTGCCGACGTTGTGGGTGTCCCCCACGACCCACACCCGGCTCCCGGACGGCAGCCGGGCCAGCCGGTCACGCAGCACGGCGGTGGTGACCTCCTCGCCGAAGAGCGTGCCGGACGCGGCCGGTGACCGCTTGAGGGTGAGGTCGTGCAGGCCGGTGAAGCCGCGGGGGTAGGCGAGGGCCACGCGCCGCTCGTACTGCGGCAGGAACAGCACCGCGTCCCCCGGCCTCGCCGACCGGCCGGCCGCCGCGGCGACCGGGGCCAGCTCGTCGCCGCGGCTGGTGGGCAGGCGCTCGCGCTCGTGCAGCGGCAGCTGCACGGCGAAGGCGGCCAGCACGACCGCGGCGCCGAGCGCCGTCACCGTGCGCCGCCACGGCACGAGGCCCAGGATCCGGTCCGCGCCGGCCGCGGCGAGCAGGGGCACGCCGGGCAGGCAGAACAGCAGATAGCGGTCGAGGAAGAGCGGCTGGTACTGGGCGGCGGCGTAGAGCAGCACGGGCGGGACGAGCGCCCACGGCAGGGCGACCGCGGCGAGGCCGAGGGACCCGCCGCGGCGCGGCGCCCGCCCCCCGCGCGCGGGGACGAGGACAGCCACCGCGGCCAGGACGAGCACCGCGCCCAGGACGGGCTGCTGCGGACCGGCGAACGCCTTCACCAGCGCCTCCGCCTCGGGGACCCCCGGGGTGCGGATCCAGGAGACCTGCGCGCTCTGCCCCCGAGAGACGACCACGAGCGGTATCAGCAGCAGGCAGGCGGCCGCCGCGGCGCACCCCCAGCGCCGCCAGGTACGCCACGGCGCCCGGGAGAGCAGCAAGGTCACGGCGTGCGCCGCGAGGAGCAGGACCGCGAACTCGTGCAGGAGCGCCGTGCCGGCCACCACCGCGCCGTAGCCGGCCCACCGCCCGTACGAGCCGTGCTCGACCGCGCGGACCAGCAGCCAGGTGCCGAGCGCGGCGCCCGCCGCGACGAGGGCGTACGAGCGGCCCTCCTGCGCGTAGTGGCTGACGAAGGGGGTGGCGGCGTAGAGGAGCCCGGCCCAGAGGCCGACGCGCGGCCGGGCGAGCCGGCAGCCGAGGGCGCCGACGAGCGCGGCGGTGGCGGCGGACGCGGCGACGGACGGCAGCCGCAGCGCTGTCTCGTCGGGGCGCACGGCGAGGACCGCGTGCATCAGCAGGTAGTAGAGGCCGTGGACGGCGTCGATCGTGCCCAGCACGTGCCACATCTCCGGCAAGGAGCGGCGCGCCACCTGGAACGTGGCGCTCTCGTCCCGCCACATCGTCCCCCGGTCCAGCCCCCACAGCCCGAGGACGAGCATGACGGCAGCGGGGACGGCCACGGCGAGGACGGCGCCGCGCGTGGTGCGGGCGCGGGCCGGAGGGGGCTGCGCCGCGGCCTCCGGCGCGGCGGCCCCGGGCGGCTCCAGCTCTGTCAGCCCCATCGCTCCGTCCCCTCCCCGGCCCTGACGGCCCCGGACACCCGGCCACACCCGGGCTTCCCAATGCGCTGGTTTATACGCATTCATCGGTAAAACTGTCTTTCGTGACAGTGAACGGGAGCGGAACCCTGCCCGCCGCGCAGGTCGGCGTCATCGTCATCGGGTTCAACGACGCCGCCCACATCCGCGACGCCGTCCGCTCCGCGCTCGCCCAAGGGCCCGCCGTCGCCGAGGTCATCGCCGTCGACGACGCCTCCACGGACGGCACCGCCGCGATCCTCGACGAGCTGGCCGACACCGACCCGCGCCTGCGGGTCGTCCACCGCGCGGCCAACAGCGGCGGCTGCGGCACGCCCCGCAACGACGGCGTACGGGCCGCCACCGCGCCGTACGTGATGTTCCTCGACAGCGACGACACGCTGCCCGAGGGCGCCGCCGACGCCCTCCTCGGCGCGGCCCTGCGCCACCGCGCCCCCGTGGCGGCCGGCCTGTGCGTGCGCCGCGAGCTCCCCCAGCGGCGCGACACCGCCTGGCAGCCCGCCCTCTACCGGCGGCCCGCCGTGTACTCCGGCCCCGAGGCCCGGCCCGCGCTCCTGCGCGACACCCTGTGCGTCAACAAGCTCTACGCGCGGGACTTCCTCACCGAGCACGGCATCGCCTTCCCCGAAGGGCGCTTCATCTACGAGGACTTCGTCTTCGCCGCCCGGGTCATGGCCGCCGCGCCGCGCGTGGCGACGGTGCCCGACACCGTCTACATCTGGCACGTGCGGCGCGACGCCGCCGCGCCCTCGATCTCCCTCGACCGTGAGCGCATCGCCAACTGGCAGGCGCGCGTGGCCGCGCACCGGAGCAGCGTCGAGGTCTTCCTCGACGCGGGCAGCAAGCCGCTGGCCCGCGCCGCACGGGTGAAGTTCCTCGACCACGACCTGCGGATGTACGTCCGCGAACTGCCCGCCCGCAGCGCGGGCTACCGGCACGCCTGGTGGCGCGTCACCCGCGGCTACCTCGCCGGCTTCGACGAGGCCGAGCTGAGCGCGGCCCGGCCGCCGGCCCGCTGGATCGCCCGCGTCGTGCTGGCCGCGGAGGCCCCGCGCGACCTGGAGCGACTGGCCCAGCTCGCCGCCCGGCCCGCCCGGCTCCTGCCGCCCTACGCGCAGGACGCGGCCGCCTCGCCCGTCTGGTCGGCGGACCTGCCCCGGGCGGCCCTGGACGGCGTCCTCGGGCCGGGGGCCGTGCCGCCGCACCACCTGCCGGTGACCGTGGACGCCGAACTGCGCCTCACCGCCCGGGCCCGCGCCCGGCTGCGCCTGCGCGTCCACGACCTCTACGGGCGCCTCGCCACGATCGCGCCCGAGGCCGCGGAGGTCGAACTGCGGCACCGCGACGGCGGGCCCGTGCTGCGGCGGGCCGTGCCGCTGACGGACGAGGGCACGGCGTGGACCGCGCGCGTCGTCCTGCCGCTGTCCGTGCTCGCCGGACGCGACCGGCGCGACGGAGCCGCTCCGTCGCAGACGTGGGACGTGCGGGTCCGGGTGCAGTGCGCGGGCGGGGCCTTCCGCACGACCGTACGGGCCGTGGGGCGCGGCCTGCACCGCGCGGCCCTGCCGAGCCTGCGCCACGGCCTGCTCCTGGCCCGCCCCTACGCCACGGTGAACGGCTCGCTGGCCCTGCGGCTGGCGTCGGGAGCACGGGGGGCGTGGGCGGTGGCAAGACGAAGCTAGAGCCCACCACGCCCCGATAGGGGCGCGGGGAACTGCGCGCTCAGCCACGCACGGCCCGCGGCCGCCCGACCACGCTCCCTGCAGTCCCCCGGACGCGTCAGGGGCGCGGGGAGCTGCGCGACCGGCCACAGACGACCCGCAGCCGTGCTCCATGCTCACGCTCCCCCTCCTCACATCGCTTCGCCGAGCCGCAGGCGCCCCGCCCCGTCAGCGATCGATCTCCTCGAACAGCGCCTCCCACCGATCCAGCACCGCAGGCAGCCGCAACGGCGCCACATGCTCCCGCGCAGCGGCCCCGTACCGCTCCCGCAGCGCACCGTCATCCATAAGCTCACCCAGCGCCGCGGCGAAGGCCGCAACCTCGCCGGGAGGCACGAGCGTGCCCGTCCGTCCGTGGCGGACCAGCTCACGGACACCGCCCGACAGGTCGAAGCTCACACACGGCACCCCCGCCGCGGACGCCTCGGCGAGAGCCATCGGCCGGCCTTCCCGCTCGCTCGTGAGGGCGACGACGGAGAGTTCGGCGTAGGCCGCGGCCATGTCCCGCACGCTGCCGCGGAAGCGGACGCGGTCGGCGATGCCCAGCCGCTCGGCCCGGGCGCGCAGCTCCGGCTCCAGCGGCCCGTCGCCGAAGAGATGGAGCTCCCACCCGGGCCGTCCGCCCCCCGCTTCGGCGAAGGCGTCGAGCAGCCGGTCGAGGCGTTTGACGGCTTCGAGCCGCCCGACCGCACCGACACGCCGGGTGTCGAGCGCGGCGGCCCGCTCCGCAGGAGCGAAGGGCAGCGGGTTCGGCAGGACGCCCGCGTTGGGCAGGCGCCGCCGCCGGAACTCGGCCGCGTCCGGCTCGCTGAGGAACAGCGCCTTCTCCAGGGCCGGGTAGTGACGCAGGATCAGCTGGAGGTTCTCGGACGTGCGCGCCTGGTGGAAGGACTCGTGGTACTGCCCGATGCCCCGCAGATGGGCCCGTTCGACGGGCTCCAGCCACGCCGCCGCCCAGGGCGAGCCGATGACGACCATGCCGTCGCGGACGGCCGCGAAGCGGCGGGCGAGCCGCTGCCGGGCCCGGTCCCGCTCCTGCCGCTCGGCGCGCGCCGCCCTCAGCCGCGCGGGGCTCAGCCGCTCGGCGAAGGACGCGGCCCGCCAGGCGGGCGCGGCGGGGCTGCGGTAGAGGGTGAGGTGCCGGTAGGCGGGGTCGGCGAGGTAGGTGTGGGGCTCGGGGCTGGGGCGGATGCCGATGAGCTCGACGCGGTGGCCGCGCTCCGCGAAGCCCTGGGCGAGGGTGTGCAGGACGCGTTGCGAGCCGCCCATGGAGTCGACGTCGATCCCGAGGAGGAAGAGGTTGCGCCGCTTCACCGTGGCCCGCCTCCCGCACCGGCCCGGGGGGCGGCGGCGCCGAAGAAGAGGTCCACCACGGCCTCGCTCGACCGCCCCGTCTCGTGGGGGTTGAAGCGCTCCCGGAAGCGGGCGTAGGCCCCGGCCCACTCCTCCTGGACGGCCTTCAGGTCGCGCAGGGCGGCGATCAGCTCGCCGGTCGTGGTGAGCATGGGGCCGGGGGCGATGTCGGGCAGGTCGTAGTACGTGCCGCGGGCGGTGGCGCGGTAGTGCTCGTAGTCGTCGGTGAAGAACAGGATGGGCCGGCCGAGGTTGGCGTAGTCGAACATCAGGGACGAGTAGTCCGTGAGGAGGGCGTCGGAGGCGAGCAGCAGGTCGTTGAGGTCGGGGAACTCCCGGCCGTCGCGGACCGCGTGGCCGAGCTCGCGGGGGACGGTGTACCGCTCGTAGTAGTGCGGGCGGACGACGATCGTCCAGTCCTCGCCGAGGGAGCGCACGAGCTCGGCGAGGTCGGCGCGGACGGAGTCGCCGCTGCCGCGCGCCCCGTCGCGGAACGTGGGCGCGTACAGCAGGACGCGGCGGCCGTCGGGGATCTGCAGGCGCTCGCGGGTGGCGGCGGCGCGCTCGCGGCGGGCGGGGTCCTCCCAGCGGACGAGGTCGTCGTTGCGGGGCAGGCCGGTGCGCAGCAGCTCGCCCTCGTACCCGTTGGCGCGGACGAACGTGCGCTCGAACTCCTCGCTGGGGGCGATGAGGGCGTCCCAGCGGGCGATCGTCTCGCGGTGCCGCCGCTGCCGCTCGGCGTTGGCGAGCCGCAGCTCGGGCACGTCGAAGCCCATGTGCTTGAAGGCCTGTCCGTGCCAGGTCTGCAGATAGCGGGTGGCGGGCCGCTTGTCGTAGAGCGGGGGGAAGCCGTGGGAGTCGACCCAGTAGCGGGCGCGGGCGAGGGCGTGGACGTACTCCCAGCTGCCGCGGCGCACGAGCGGCAGCCCTTCGGGGTAGGAGGAGCGGTTGCCGGCGTACGACCAGACGGCGCGCAGCGGCAGGCCGCGCCGCTGCAGCTCCTCGTGGATGGCGCGGGGGCTGTCGGCGTAGCCGCGGCCCTCCAGGGCCTCGAAGACGACGAGGCCGTCGTCCACGGGCAGCTTCTGGAGCTCGTGGTAGGTGAGGGCCTTGATGCGGGGGCCGGTGACGCGGCGGGTGAGCCGCTGGAGGCCGCGGCGGACGGGCTCGGCCTTCCCGGCGGCGGCTTCGGCGCGGCCGAGGGCGCCGGCGCGCCGCCAGGACAGCTCCAGCCGCCCGGCGCCGTGCCCTTCGCAGGCGACGCGCACGGTGTGGGCGGCGAGGGGGCCGCGCCGGGGGATCCTCGCCCGCAGCGGGGTGAGGCCGGCGGGGGCGAGGAGCGGGTCGGAGCGGGTGAGGCCGAGGCGTTCGAGGACGACGACGGGGTGGCGGCGCCCGCGGAAGCCCTTGGGGCCGAGGGGGATGCGGCGGGGGTCGAGGACGGCCTCGGCGGTGCGGCAGGCGGGGTCGCCGTCCTCGCCGGGCGCGGCCGGCTCGTAGGCGAAGGGCACGGCGAGGGGCTCTCCGGTGGTGGCGATGCGCAGCTCGGCCGTGACCGCGCCCGGTGCGGTGAGCAGGAGGGCGGGGTCGTGGGTGCGCAGCCGGATCCGCAGCAGGGGGCCGTCGGCGTCGATGCCCGCCACTTCGTGGCGCAGGGGGCCTGCGGCGAAGGGCTGGTCGTCCAGGCGCCAGGAGGTGATGTCGAGGCCGGCGGCCTCCTCGGCGTCGCGCGGCAGGGCGGGGCCCCAGTACATGCGGCCGGCGTCGCGGACGACGTGGCGGGGGGCGAGCCGGGGCCGGTCGAGGGTGCGGGCGCACTCGGCGGCCTCCTCGTATCGCCCGGCGCACAGCAGGAACTGGCAGATCTGCTGTTCGCGGGGCATGGCGGCGAGCGCCTCGGGGGCGATCTCCGCCAGGTACGGGGTGACGGCGGCGGCGAAGCCGGCGATCCACTCGGGGTCGCGGAAGGGCAGGTCGCCGAGGTAGAGGCGGAAGTCGTGGCGGAGGAACTTCTCGTCCTTCGCGGGCCGCAGGGCGGCGTTGCCGGACTCCTCCAGGAAGGCGTCGATGAGGCGGGCGGCCTTGATGCGGTCGACGGCGTTGCGCAGCTTGTGGCGGCTGGAGGAGATGGAGAGCGTGGCGGGGTCGGCGGCGAGGCGCCAAGTGTAGACGGGCCAGGGGACGACGGCGAAGGTGCGGGCGAGGGTGAGGGCGCGGGCGGTGAAGAGCTGGTCCTCGTAGTGCATGTCCTCGGGGAAGCGGAGGGCGTGGCGGGCGAGGAAGTCCGCGCGGTAGAGCTTGTTGGTGGAGAGGTGGTCGAGGAAGAACTCGGGGGCGGAGCGGATGCCGTGGACGACGCGGACGTCCTCGAACAGCTCCGGGTACCACAGGCCGGTGGTGCCGGACTCCTCGAAGAGCCGGGTGACTTCGCCGGTGACGAGGTCGGCGCCGGTCTCCTCGGCGGTGAGCAGCAGGGACTTGCAGGCGTGGTAGGGCAGTTCGTCGTCGCTGTCGAGGAACATCAGGCGGGGGGCGCGGGCCGCGTCGATGCCGGCGTTGCGCGGGGCGCCGCAGCCGCCGCTGTTGACGGGCAGCCGGATGAGCCGGACCCGGGGGTCGGCGGCGGCCAGCCGCTCGGCGGCGGCGAAGGTGCCGTCCGTCGAGCAGTCGTCGACGATGATCACTTCGAGGTTGCGCAGGGACTGGGCGAGGACCGACCGCACGGCGCGCGGCAGGCGTTCGGCGTCGTTGTGGACGATCACGACGACACTGACATCGGGGCCGGGGGCGGGATGTGCGGTGGTCACTGTCACCTCGTCTCGGTGCGGTCCGGCGCGTCGCGGGCACGGTCGGGCGGCCCGCCGTCCGCGCGGACGGATTCGCGATTACCCAAAGCGTAGATGCGGGTACTGACAGTCACCTCCCGCGAGGGGTCCGAGCGGGTGCGCCAGGCGTGCAGGGCGAGGGCCGCGGTCACCCCGGCGATCAGGACGACATCGCGGAAGGCATGCCTCCGGGCGGTGTCCAGGTACGGCCAGGTCACCCCGGCGGCCTCGGGGAGCAACGGCAGCCACAGCCACACCGAGCGTGCCGCGGCGGCGCGCACCACCAGCGACGCGGCGAGCGAGGGGAGGACGACGAGCATGTAGTGCTGGAACGAGGGGCGCGAGACCAGGAAGGCCGCGAGCATCAGCAGCGACGCGCACTCCACCAGCCGCAGGGCCGGATCGCCGCCGGCCCGCCACCTCCACCGCGCGCACAGCAGCACCGCCACCGCCGCGCCGGCCGCGAGGGCGAGCGCGAGCGGCTCCGGCACCCCGAGGCGCGGCAGCACCGACGGCCAGGCGGCGTCGAACGGGCGGGCGTACGCGTCCTGTCCGCGCATCAGGAACGGCAGCGTCCGGGTGAAGAACAGCCCGGGGCGGGGCATCGCGAGCGCCGACGCCAGGGACACCGCGGCGGGAACGCCCACGGCCCAGGCCAGCGCCCGCCACCGCCGGGCCAGCACGAACAGCAGCAGCAGCGGCACGAGCATCGGCTTCAGCGCCAGCGCGGCCCCCACCACTCCCCCGGCCGCGCTCCAGCGCCCGCCGCGCGCGAGCAGGAGGGCGGCGGGGAAGGCGACGGCCGACAGGACCGTCCAGTTGCCGAGGTAGACGACGCCGTGGAAGGGCTCGAAGACGCCGAGCGCGGCGGTGACGCCCGCCGCGAGCCTGCTGTCGGGCCGCACCCCGAAGACCCGCAGGGCGAGCACCACCCCGGCGAGGACGAACAGCGCGGCGGCCACGGGCACGGCCGTGGCCAGTGCGTCCCCGGCGACCAGCGTCTGCGGGAGCGCCGCGAACACCGCGCCCGGCAGGTAGAGGAAGCGCTTGTCCGCGTACGGCGAGCCCCCGTCGAGCAGGGCCCGCGCCGCCCGCACCACCACGGCGTTGTCGATCCCCGGCGTCCGGGGGCCCTGCACCACGCGCACGACGTCCAGCGCGAGGACCAGCAGCGCGGCGAGCAGCACCGGCCACGGGGCCCGCCCGCGCAGCCAGCGCCCGAAGAGGTCGGCGCCCCCGCCGGGCGCGGCGGGGCGCGGCGGGTGCCCGGCGCTCACGGAGCGACCTCGGAGAGGGTGAACCCGGCCGGGCCGCGGACGGTCCGGCGCACGGCGGGATCGCCCCGGTCCAGGCCCGGGCCGCCGTTCTGCTGCAGCACCCAGCGCACGCGGTACTCCTTGAGGATGCCGAGCCGCTCGGCCCGGGAGGTGTCCCGGGCGAAGAAGCGGCGGGTCTCGGCGCGGCGGCGGGCCGCGTCGGGGAGGAAGACGTCGGGATAGGCGGGGGCGACGGTGTACGGCCCGTACGCGGGGAGCATGCGCAGCGCGTAGTAGTTGTCGGTCATCACCGTCTGCCCGGCGTGCACTTCGCGCGCCGCCCACGTGAACCGTGGCCAGAGCGCGACGGTGTGGATGTGGCGCAGGACGGGCGGGACGGCCTGGGGCCGCAGGACGTAGCCGAGCACCCCGGCCTGCGTCCAGGCTCCGGCCAGCAGGGCGACGGCGGTCAGCGGGGCGAGGGCCGCCCGCGCCCGGCGCCCGCCGTCCACCGTCTCCAGGGCGAGCGCGAGCTGGGCCGGGACGAGGACGGCGGGCAGGATCCTGCCCCACGCCTGATGCCCGCTCAGCCCTCCGGCGGCGAAGACGGCGAGCCCCAGCACGAAGAAGATCACCAGCGGGTCGCGGCGGTCGCGCCGCGCGCGCAGCACCAGGGCGGCCGCGCCGAGCGCGGTCAGGCAGAACTTCGTCGCGAGGTGGTCGTAGAGCGGCCGGTGGATGTCGTCCAGGCCGCTGCCCGTGCCGAGCAGGGAGTAGAAGGCGTAGTACGGCCAGCAGGCGGGCACGGCCGCGGCCAGGGCGCCCGCCGCGGCCACCCGCAGCCGCACCGCGCGCGCCGGCCACGGCCGGGCGCCCAGGAGCATCGCGGCGCAGCCCAGCGCGGCGACGGCGCCGGTAAACTGATGGACGAGCAGGATCGCGGCGAGCAGCAGCCCGGCCCCCAGGAAGGCCGCGGTTCCCCGGCCGGCGGCCAGGGCGCGCCGCAGCAGCGCCCACAGGTGGAAGGCCAGTCCGAGGGCGAACGTGCTCGGGTAGGCGAGAGTGAGGGACATCGACGTGAGGCCCGGGACGCCGCTCCACGCGAAGAGCCTCACTCCGTACAGCAGGAGCAGGCAGAGCACCGCCAGCGGCACCGCCGCCCTGCTGCGGGTGAACGTCCGTACGAAGGCGTGCACGCCCGTGCCGAGCAGCACAAGGCCGGCGAGCGCGCCCAGGCGCAGCACGGTGAAGGTCCCCCAGCCGGTCGCCGACCCGGTGAGCGCGAGCAGGACCGCCCAGGGCGAGTAGTACGGGCTCGGGGTGGCGGCGTCGACCAGGGGGTTGCCGGGGTGGAGCAGGTCGGCGCGCAGCCGTTCGAGGACGGCCGCGTGCATCCCGAGGTCCCCGGCCCAGGGCAGCCGGACGGTCATGAGCAGCAGGAGGACGGCCGTCAGCAGGGCGCAGGCCGGGACGGGCAGGCGGAGGCCCGCCGCACGGCCTTGCGGGGCGGCCCCGGGCGGGGCCGCCGGCTCAGCGGGTGCGGCGACCGGCAGCACGGGCCGGCCTCGTGCGCAGCCGCCACGGCATGACCACCGATTCGAGCTGGACGGCCAGGTTCATCTTCGACTCCCCGGCGGTGCGGTCCTCGAAGTGGATCGGCACCTCCATGACGGTGTACCCGGCCTTCAGCGCCCGGTACTTCATCTCCACCTGGAAGCTGTAGCCGGCGCTGTCGACGGTCCCCAGGTCGATGGCGGAGATGGCGGCCGCGGACCACAGGTTGAAGCCGCTGGTGATGTCCCGCACGCGCGTGCCCAGGATGGTGCTGGCGTAGGCGTTGGCCCAGCGGGAGAGCAGCTTGCGGTGGACCTTCCAGGCGTCCGAGAGGGAGCCGCCGGGCACGTAGCGGCTGCCGACGACGACGTCCGCGCCGGTCGCGAGGGCGACCCCGAGCAGTTCGGGGACCTTCTCCGTGGGATGGCTGCCGTCGGCGTCCATCTGGAGGACGTAGGCGGCGCCTTCGGCGACGGCCCGGGCCATGCCCGCGGCGTACGCGCGGCCGAGGCCGTCCTTGGTGGTCCGGTGCAGGACGCCCATGCGGGTGCGGCCGGGCTCGTTGTACTTCTCGGCCAGTTGTTCGGCGATCGCGCCGGTGCCGTCGGGGCTGTTGTCGTCGACGACCAGCAGCCGCAGGCCCTCCAGGGGCAGGGCCATGAGCGCCTCGGCCATGGTGGCGAGGTTGGCCGCCTCGTTGTAGGTGGGCATGACGACGGTCGTCGTGGTGCGGCCCCACTCCGCGGGCAGCGGGGGCGCCGGGGCGGGGGTACGGGGTGCGCTCATGGGCTGGTCCTCGGGGTTCGTCGGACGGCGGGGAAGACGCCAGGGACATCAAACGGGAGGGACATCGAGCGGGAGGAGCATCAAGCGGGCGGAACGTCGGGCAGGAGGCACGTCGGAGAGGAGGAACGAAGGGGAAGCGTCAGGCGGCGGAGAAGCGGATGGCCGCATCGGGGATGACCGTGCCGCACCAGATGCGGGCCCCGTCGCACAGTTCGTTGTCGGCGCCGACCTCCGCGTGGTCGCCGATCACCACGCCGTCGAGGGCGGTGCGCGGGCCGACCCGCGCGCCCTGGCCGATCATGCTCGCCCGGATCCGGGCGCCCGCCTCGATGCGCGCGCCGTCCAGGACGACGGAGCCGTCGACCTCGGCGCCCGCCGCGACGTACGCCCCGGCACCGACGACCGTGCCGCCGGTCAGCCGGGCGCCGGGCTCGGCGTGGGCCCCGGGCAGCAGCAGGTGCTCACCCGGCTCCCCGGGGACGGCGGGCGAGCGGACGACGCCCCGGACGAGGTCGGCCGACGCCTGCACGAAGGAGGCGGGGCGGCCGAGGTCGAGCCAGTACGAGGCGTCGACCACGCCGTGCAACAGCGCGCCGGAGGCCAGCAGGCCGGGGAAGGTCTCGCGTTCGACGGAGACCGGGCGGCCCGTGGGGATGGTGTCGATGACATCGCGCCGGAAGACGTAGGCGCCGGCGTTGATCTGGTCGGTGACGATCTCCTCGGGGCGGCCGGGCTTCTCGGTGAAGGCCAGGACGCGCCCGTCGGCGTCGGTCGGGACGAGCCCGAAGGCCCTCGGGTCGGCCACCCTGGTCAGGTGCAGGGTGACGTCCGCCTGCGCCCGTTCGTGGCGGTGCAGCAGACCTCTGATGTCGAGTCCGGTGAGGATGTCGCCGTTGAAGACGAGGACGGGGCCGGCAGGGCCGGTGGTGAGGGCGTCCGCCGCGCTGCGGATGGCGCCGCCGGTGCCGAGCGGCTCCTTCTCGGTGACGTAGGTCAGGCGCAGGCCGTGGGCCGCGCCGTCGCCGAAGTAGGGCTCGAAGACCTCGGCGAGGTAGGAGGTGGCCAGGACGACGTGGCGGACGCCGGCGGCCCGGGCGCGGGCGAGCTGGTGGGCGATGAAGGGCACTCCGGCGGCCGGGACCATCGGCTTCGGCGTGTTGAGGGTGAGCGGCCGGAGCCGGGTGCCCTTGCCGCCGACGAGCAGTACCGCCTCTGTCATGCCACTGTCCTCGCCGTCGTCATCGCACTGTGTCAGTTTTTGCGGCAATTTACACTACAATCAGTTCTCTGCGACAAATGTCTGCTTTGCGTGGCGGCCATACCGGGACGACCGTAATGGGAGAGGCCCTTGCGACCCCTGCGATCCTTGCGACCGGCAGCGGCACCGGGGCTCGCGGCCCTCGGCCGGGAGTTCGCCAAGTTCGGCACCGTGGGCGGCCTCGGCATCGTCGTCAACCTCGCGGTCTTCAACCTCTGCCGCGCGGTCACCGGACTGCCGGTCGTGCGCTGCAGCGTGGTCGCCACCGTGGTCGCCATCGCCTTCAACTACCTGGGGCTGCGTCACTTCGCCTACCGGGACCGCGACAGGAGCAGGCGCAGCCGCCAGGTCGCCCTCTTCGCCGCGTTCAGCGCCGTCGGGCTGGTCATCGAGAACGGGGTGCTCTACGCGGCCACGTACACCTTCGGCTGGGACACCCCGTTCCAGAACAACCTCTTCAAGTTCCTGGGCATCGGCGCCGCCACCCTCTTCCGCTTCTGGTCCTACCGGGCGTGGGTGTTCAGGGCGCTGCTCCCGGGCGACACGGGCGGCGCCGGCGACACAGGAAGCACGGGCGGCGCGGGCGGCACAGGCACCGGCGACACGGGCGGCATCGGCGGCACCGGCGGCCCCACGGATCACGGCGAGCCCTCGAACAGCACGAGCAACCCCGCCGCGTACCACCCCGAGACCACCGCACCTCCACCGTAGAGACACACCCGCACCCCAAGCGGAGCACGCGCGAGCGGCCTCGCCGCCAACAGCAGCAGAACCGGCAGGAACGGCAGCATGAAGCGTGGCTTGGACAGCGGCGAACCCGGCGTTCCCACTATCAGCACCCACGCCAGCGCGACCGTCGCCACCAGCGGCCACGGCACCCGCCGGTCCCGGGCCAGCGCCCACACCCCGACCGCGCCCAGCACCAGCACCGCGATCACCGCGGCGGTCCGCAGGTCCGCCACCCGCCCGGCGTGCCGGTACAGCAGCATGTCCTTCAGCACGTGCGCCGTCCCCGCGCCGAAGTCGAACGACTGCCCCCACGCGCGCTCGGCCTCGAACCAGCCGTCGACGCGCCCCACCTTGCTCCCCAGGAACAGCCAGCTCGCGACTATCCCCAGCGGGGCCGTCAGCAGGGCCACCCAGGCGCGCCAGGCGCTCCGGGAGCCCCGCTGCCGCACCAGCTCCCACCCGGCCGCCAGCCCCACCGTGCCCACCACCACGGACGCGGACGGCCGCACCGCCCCCGCCAGGACGCACAGCGCCGCCGCCGTCAGCCAGCGGCGCTCCAGCACGGCCAGCAGCGTCCAGATCAGCGCCGCGCTGAAGACGGCCTCCGAGTAGGGCACCCACAGCGCGAACGCGTACGGCGAGCACGCCCACAGCGCCACGCACGCGTACCCCGCGCCCGGCCGCCCGCCGACCGCCCGCACCAGCCGGAACACCCCCGCCGCGGCCACGCAGGCCGCCGTCCAGGACACCACCACCCCGGCCCAGACCACGGGCAGCCCCGTCATCAGGTGCACCGCCCGGATCAGCGCGGGCACCAGCGGGAAGAACGCCAGCCTGCTGAACTTGGGCTCACCGTCCGGCCCGTACGGGATCTCCCCCGGATAGCCGTGCTGCGCGATGTGCAGGTAGTGACCGCTGTCCCAGCGGCGCAGCACCACCTCCGGCGCCCGCCCGAAGTGCCGGCTGACCAGCAGCATGACCGCGAAGCCGACGGCCGCCACCACCAGGTAGAGGGCCACCGCCCGGGCGGCCTGGTACCGGGCGTACGCCGGTGGGCCCGGCCGGGCGGCGGCCTTGGCGGCGGGCCTCCCGGCGACGGCCGGAGCGGAGGCGGAAAGGGCTGCTGAGGAGGGGGACGCGGGGCCCGAGGGGCCGGACGTCAACCGGGAAACGGCCTTCATCCGTCCCTCATAGCACGCCAAAAGGACGGCCCCGGGGGATTTGTCCCCGGGGCCGTCCCTTGTTCACTCCGGCGTCAGCGGTGCGTCACTTCTCCCGCCCGTCCGCCGCCGGCGCAGTGCCCGCGCGCCGTCAGGAGTGCGTCCGCAGCAGCGTGCGCATCGTCCGCATGGCGACCGACAGGTTCGCCAGGTCGAAGGCGTCCGAACCGCGGATCTCGTCGAGCGTGGTGCGCGCCCGGCCGAGGATCGCCGCGTTCTTCTCCTCCCAGGAGGCGAAGCGCTGCTCCGGCGTCGAGGCGCCGTTGCCCACCGAGAGGATGTCCGCGGTGAGCGCGGCGTGCGCCGCGTAGAGGTCCTCGCGGATGGAGGCGCGGGCCATGGACTGCCAGCGGTCGGCCCGCGGCAGCTCGATGATCCGGTCCATCAGCTGGGTGATGTGCAGCCGGTCGGCGAGGTCGTAGTAGACCTCGGCGACGTCCAGCGGCTCCTTGCCGGCGCGGTCGGCGACCGCGACGACGTCCAGCGCCGGGAAGACGGAGGAGAAGCCCGCCACGCGCACGGCCAGCTCGTCCGGCACCCCGGCCGCCACCAGCTCGTCGTGGATGGACTGCCACCACTCCATGTCCGCGCCCTTGAGCAGCTTGGGCAGCTCGCTCCAGACCCTGGCCACGCCGTCGTGGAAGAACTCGATCGTCCCGGCCAGCTCCAGCGGCTGCGGCCGGTTGTTGAGCAGCCAGCGGGTGCCGCGCTCGACCAGGCGCCGCGAGTGCAGCCGGATCTGCGTCTGCACCTCGGCCGGCACCACGTTGTCCAGGCCCTCGACGGCGTCCCACACGGAGCCCAGCTCGAAGATGGCGCGGGCCGCGGTCTGCGCCCGGACGATCTCCTCCAGCGAGGCGCCGGTCTCCTCCCGCAGGCGGTGCAGGAAGGTGGAGCCGCCGCTGTTGACGGTGTCGTTGACCAGGACGGTCGTGATGATCTCCCGGCGCAGCGCGTGCCCGTCGACCTGCTCGCGGTAGCCGGTGGTCAGCGGCTGCGGGAAGTAGGCGTGCAGCAGCCGCTCCAGGTACGGGTCGTCGGGCAGCCCGGTGGCGAGCAGCTCCTCGGCCGTGGTGATCTTGATGTAGGCGAGGAGGACGGCCAGCTCCGGCTGGGTCAGGCCGCGGTTGGCGGAGAGCCGCTCGCGGATCTGCCGGTCGGTGGGCAGGAACTCCAGGGCCCGGTCCAGGTGACCCTCGCGGCCGAGCCGGCGCATGATCCGCTGGTGGGCGTGGAGCAGGCTGGGGGCCTGCGCCACGGCGTTGGCCAGGGCCACGTTCTGCGCATAGTTGTTGCGCAGGACGAGCTCGCCGACCTCGTCGGTCATCTCGGCGAGGAGCTTGTTGCGCTGCTTGACGGTCATGTCGCCGTCGGTGACCAGTGCGTTGAGCAGGATCTTGATGTTCACCTCGTGGTCGGAGGTGTCCACGCCGGCGCTGTTGTCGATCGCGTCGGTGTTGATCCGGCCACCGGTCGAGGCGAACTCGATCCGGCCGAGCTGGGTCAGGCCCAGGTTGCCGCCCTCGCCGACGACCTTGACGCGCAGGTCCTGGCCGTCGACGCGGATGGCGTCGTTGGCCTTGTCGCCGACGTCCGCGTGGGACTCGGTGGAGGCCTTGACGTACGTGCCGATGCCGCCGTTCCACAGCAGGTCGACCGGCGAGCGCAGGATGGCCTTCATCAGCTCGGCGGGGGTCATCTTGGTGACGCCCGCCTCGATGCCGAGGGCCGCCCGCACGTGCGCGTTGACGGGGATCGACTTGGCGCTGCGCGGGTGGATGCCGCCGCCCGCGGACAGCAGTTCCTTGTCGTAGTCGGCCCAGGACGAGCGGGGCAGCTCGAACAGGCGGCGGCGCTCGGCGTAGGAGACGGCCGCGTCCGGCGTGGGGTCGAGGAAGATGTGCCGGTGGTCGAAGGCGGCGACCAGGCGGATGTGCTCGGAGAGCAGCATGCCGTTGCCGAAGACGTCACCGGACATGTCGCCGACGCCGACGACCGTGAAGTCCTCGGTCTGGGTGTTGTGGCCCAGCTCGCGGAAGTGGCGCTTGACCGACTCCCAGGCGCCGCGGGCGGTGATGCCCATGCCCTTGTGGTCGTAGCCGGCCGAGCCGCCGGAGGCGAAGGCGTCGCCGAGCCAGAAGCCGTAGGACTGGGCGACCTCGTTGGCGATGTCCGAGAACGTCGCGGTGCCCTTGTCGGCGGCGACGACGAGGTAGGTGTCGTCCTCGTCGTGGCGGACGACGTCCTTCGGGGGCACGACCTCGCCGCCGACCATGTTGTCGGTGATGTCGAGGAGGCCGGAGATGAACGTCTTGTACGAGGCGATGCCCTCGGCCAGCCACGCGTCGCGGTCCACGGACGGGTCGGGCAGGCGCTTGCCGACGAAGCCGCCCTTGGCGCCCACCGGCACGATGACGGTGTTCTTCACCATCTGGGCCTTGACCAGGCCGAGGATCTCCGTGCGGAAGTCCTCGCGGCGGTCGGACCAGCGCAGACCGCCTCGGGCGACCTTGCCGAAGCGCAGGTGCACGCCCTCGACGCGCGGCGAGTACACCCAGATCTCGAAGGCCGGGCGGGGCGCCGGCAGCTCGGGGATGGCCTGCGGGTCGAGCTTGATGGACAGGTACGGGCGGGGCCGGCCGTCCGCGTCGCGCTGGAAGTGGTTGGTGCGCAGCGTGGCCTTGATGACGGTGAGGAAGGCCCGCAGGATGCGGTCCTCGTCCAGGCTCGCGACCTGGTCGAGGGCGCCGTCGAGCTCCTCCATCAGGCCGTCGATGAGCTCGTTGCCGGCGCGCTGCAGCGCGGGCGACATCCGGGCCTCGAAGAGGTTGACCAGCAGGCGGGTGGTGTGGACGTTGTTGCTGAGGGTGTCCTCCATGTACGCCTGGCTGAACGGCCAGGCGGCCTGCCGCAAGTACTTGGCGTAGGCGCGGAGCACCATGGCCTGCCGCCAGTCGAGACCGGCCCGCAGCACCAGGTTGTTGAAGTTGTCGTTCTCCGCGGCGCCGGTCCACACGGCCGCGAACGCCTCCTGGAAGCGGGCGCGGGCGTCGTCGCCCTCGATCCGCTCGGGCATGCGCAGCCCGAAGTCGTAGATCCAGGCGGTGGTGCGGTCCGAGCAGCGCAGCTCGTACGGGCGCTCGTCGACGACCTCGACGCCGAGGCGGTGGAGCACCGGCAGGACGGCGGAGAGGGAGACCGGCTCGCCCGTGCGGTAGATCTTGAAGCGGCGCTCGCCGGGGGCCGCGCCGACCGGCTCGTAGAGGCTGAGCTCGAAGTCGCGGTCGCCGCCGGCGGTGGTCAGCTTCTCCAGGTGGCCGAGGTCGGCGACGGCGGCGCGGGGGCTGTGGTCGGCCTTGTAGCCCTCGGGGAAGGCCTGGCCGTAGCGGCGCAGCAGCTCGGCGGCGCGCTCCTCGCCCACCTCGGCGGTCAGCGTCTCGGCGAAGCCGTCCGCCCAGGAGCGGGCGGCCTCGACGAGGCGGGCCTCGATGCGGTCGGCGTCGGCGTCGGTGAGGTCGGGCAGGGTGGCGCCCGGCGCGACGCGGACGACGAAGTGCAGCCGGGAGAGGACCGACTCGGTGTTCCAGGCGGTGAAGTCGACGCTGGTGCCGCCGAGCTCCTCCTTGAGGATGTCGATCAGGCGCAGCCGCACGCCGGTGGTGTAGCGGTCGCGCGGGAGGTAGACCAGCGCCGAGTAGTAGCGCCCGTACTCCTCCTGGCGCAGGTACAGCCGCAGCCGGCGGCGCTCCTGCAGGTAGAGCACGCTGGTGGCGATGGAGCGCAGCTGGTCGGCGGAGATCTGGAAGAGCTCGTCGCGCGGGTAGGTCTCCAGGATCTGGAGCAGGTCGCGGCCGTCGTGGCTGTCGGGCGTGAAGCCGGCGTCGGCGAGGACCCGCTGCACCTTGCGGCGGATCACCGGCACGCGGCGCACGGACTCGGTGTACGCGGCCGAGGAGAACAGGCCGAGGAAGCGGCGCTCACCGATGACGTTGCCGTCGGCGTCGAACTTCTTGACGCCCACGTAGTCGAGGTAGGAGGGCCGGTGGACCGTGGCGCGGCTGTTGGCCTTGGTCAGGACGAGCCGCTTGTGCTCGCGGGCCTTGGCGCGGGCGTCGGCGGGCAGCCGGTTGAACGACGGGGACGCCGGGCGCGGGAGGTGCGAGTGCGGGCCGTGGTGGTCCTCGTCGTGGTGCGAGGGGTCGGAGCGCAGGATGCCGAGGCCGGTGCCGGGGACGGCGCTGAGCACGTCCTCCTCGCCGCCGTCGGTGGAGAGCTTCGTCAGCTCGTACTCGCGGTAGCCGAGGAAGGTGAAGTGGTCGGCGGCCAGCCAGCGCAGCAGCTCGCGGGCCTCGGTGGTCTCCGAGCCGGGGACGTCCGCCGGGGCGGGCTCCTCGGGCAGGGCGTCGGCGATGCGCAGGGCGGCGTCGCGCATCTTGGACCAGTCCTCGACGGCCTCGCGGACGTCGGAGAGGACACGCAGCAGGTCGGCGGCGATCTGCTTGAGGTCGCCGCGGTCGGTCTCGCGGTCGATCTCGACGTGGATCCAGGACTCGGTGACGGCGTCGTGCGGCAGGACGGCGTCCTTGCCGGCGCCGTGGGCGTCGCAGCTGGAGCCGAGGACCTCGAGCAGGCGGCCGGTGACGTCACGCCGCACGACCATCTGCGGGTGGATCACGACGTGGATGCCGCGGCCCTGGCGGGAGAGCTCGTTGGTGACCGAGTCGACCAGGAAGGGCATGTCGTCGGTGACGACCTCGACGACGGAGTGGCTGCACGTCCAGCCGTTCTCCTCGACCGTCGGGGTGTGCGCCCGGACGTTGGCCGTGCCCTGCGGGCGGACCTCGGCGAGGCGGTAGTGGGAGACGGCCGCGCCGTAGACGTCGACCGGGTCGCGACCGGCCAGGTCCTCCGGCGCGGTGTGCAGGTAGTAGCGCTGGAGGTACGCGGTCAGGGTCTCCGGGTCGAGCCCCGCCTCGCTCTTCGGCCCCGGCGGTTGCTGCCCCCCGGCCGGGCTGTTCTCAGCGACGCGGGCCGCCCTCGCCAGCAGCTCTGCCTTGGCTTCGTCCAGCTTGGTCTGCATGTCCTCTGGCTCCTGTCGCGCGCCGTTGCGTGACATAGGTGGTGAAGGCATCACGTCGCGACGCGGGGTCTCCGGTCGTCTTCGACGGTATGCCGGAATGAGGGGTGACAGGGGCGTTCGTGGCCAACTTCATGAAAGGAGTGGTCATCTTCGTGGGACGCGCCCCGCCCGAGCGAACAGCGGCTCCCCGGGTGCCGTGGCACTCCGGGCGCAGGACAGGGGCGCCGTCGCCCCTGCTGGATATCGCGCTGATCACCTGGTAAGGCTATCGCCCTTCCCGGGGGAGCCGTCATGAGCCGTTTGTGTACAAAACCCGGGCCCGAACTTTGACACTCTGCACAGCGCGCTCAGCCGACGAGGCGTTCCGCCTCGGCAACGGCCTCCGCCAGCGTGTCCACGACGGGCACGCCGGCGCCGGCGAGACCCGCCCGGTCGTGTGAACCGCCGGTGTACAGCACGGCGTGCGCCCCCACGTGAGCCGCCGCCACCGCGTCGTCGAGCGCGTCCCCGATGACGACCGTGCGCGCCGCGGGTATGCCCTCCAGGCCGGCGAGGTGGCGCGCCATGTGCTCGGCCTTGCTGCCGCCCGAGGGGCCCGTGCGGCCGTCGACCCGGACGAACCTGCGCTCGATGCCGAAGGTGCGCACGAGCGGCAGCAGCTTCTCGTGCCCGTACATCGACATGATCGACTGGGTGCCGCCGCCGTCCTGCCAGTGCTCCAGCAGCGACTCGGCGCCCTCCGCGAGGCCGCAGCGCAGGTGGTGGTCGTGGTAGTGCCGCTGGAAGACGCCGTCCATGTGCTCCCACTCGGCATCGGTGGGCAGCCGGCCCATCAGCCGCTCGTAGAAGCGCGGGATGGGCACGCAGTACAGCTCGCGGTACCGCTCCAGGGTGATCGGCTCCAGGCCTATCTCCGCGAAGGCGGCGTTCGTGGCCGTCATGACCGCGTCGACGTCGTGGAACAGCGTGCCGTTCCAGTCCCAGACGATGTGTGCCCCGTGCGCCCCGTGCTTCCCCATGCGAAAACTGTACGGGCTCCCTGTGACAAAGCGACGTGGCCTGCGGCTTTGCCCTACTGGATCAGGTTGGGGATCTCCTGCACGCCGAACCACATCAGGTCGTGGTCCTCGGCCCCGTCGACGGTGAACCGCGCGTCGTCGTCGCCGCGGTCCGCGGCGCCCAGCGCGGCTGCGGCCGCCGCGACGTCCTCCTCGGCGTCACCGGCGTCGACGTGCACGGCGGCGGCCTTCGACAGCGGCACGGCCGCGGCGAGCCGCACCTCGCCGTACGCGGCCTGGTCGAGCCCGCGCTCGGGGTCGGTGAGAACGGCGCCCTCGGGCACGTCGACGGCGACGACCACGCGGCGGCGCGGGGCCTCCGGGTCGGCCGCGAGCAGGCGCAGCGAGCCCTCGGCGGCGCGGCCCAGGGCCGCGTACTCCAGCTCCTCGACGTCGTCGGAGCGGTACCACTCGCGCAGGGCGGGGGTGACGGCGTAGGCGTCCAGCGGGGCCGGGCCCAGCGCTCCCGCCTTGTGCGCCTCGGCGAGACCGGGGAGGGTCAAGGGGACGTAGACGCGCATGACCGCCGCTTTCCTTCGATTCCGGGGACTTTTCGACTGCGGGATCAGCATACGGGCGAGGGTCCCCCTTCGAAGTGCAGGTCAGACGTGTGCGGGCGACTCCACGGCGGCGCGCGTCACGACGCGTGCCGCCCGGCCGCCCCGTACTCCCCGTGGGTCCCCCGAATAGGTGAAACGCCGGTGGGCCGTACGGCGCGGTCCGCCGTCCTTGCCCGGCCTTCCCGCCCCTCGATAGAAGATCACCGAACGGAAGCTACTGCCCGGTAATCCACCGGGCCCGGCGGCACAGGGGGCGATCAGCATGAACAGGACCACCGGCGGCAGGACCACCACCAGCAGCAGGACGGCAGGCACCAGGCCCGGCGGAGGCCGGACGGCTCCCCGCGCCACGACGGCTCCCCGCACCACCCGTCCGGCCGCGGGAACCGCGCCCCCGCGGCGCACCGACACCCGGCGGCCCCACCCGGCCCCCGCCTCCGCCGCCGCTACGGCTGCCGCACGCCGCCGCGAGCGGGAGCGCCTCCCCCGCTACTGGTTCGCCGAACGCCTCCTGCTCACCCTCAGCGGCCAGCGGCCCGTCCACTGGATGCTCGGCCACACCCTGGGCCCCGCGTACGACCAGCTGGCCGCCCTGGCCCCCTACGCGCCCCTGCGGCCCGCCCCGCCGGGCCGCAGCCCGGCCGTCCGGCACTGCGACGAGTTCCGGCCCTCCCCGGGCGTCATCGAAGCATTCGCCAGGATCGCGGCCGGGGACCGGCTGCTCGCCCTCGCCTTCCGCCTGGAGCACTGCACCGACCAGCGGTGGCGCTGCTCGGCCGTCGAACTCGACGGCACCCGCCGCTGACACGCGACAAGGCGGGGCGGAACCCCCGGATCACCCGGGAGGTCCCGCCCCGCCTCGCTGCCCGTACGCGGTCTCACCGCTCGCGGGTTTACTTCTTACGGCGCCGCCCACCGCTGTTCTTCTGCGCCTTGCGGCGCTCGGCGCGGGTCATGCCGTCCGCGGCGGACCGGAACTCGCCGGTCTCGTCGCTCGCGTAGTCCGTCTCGATCGTGCCGCCCGCGCCGTCCACCGTCGGCGCGGAGAAGTGCAGCCGGTCCGGCCGCTGCGGCTGCGCGAGGCCCTTCGCGCGGATCTCGGGACGGGCGGCGGGGATGGTGTCCTGCACCTTGTCCAGGGACGGCGCGGCCTCCTCGACCGGCACCTCCTCCAGCTGCTGGTCGACCTGGACCTCCAGGTTGAACAGGTAGCCGACGGACTCCTCCTTGATGCCCTCCATCATGGCCTGGAACATGTCGAAGCCCTCGCGCTGGTACTCCACCAGCGGGTCCTTCTGCGCCATGGCCCGCAGGCCGATGCCCTCCTGGAGGTAGTCCATCTCGTAGAGGTGCTCGCGCCACTTGCGGTCGAGCACCGACAGGACCACGCGCCGCTCCAGCTCGCGCATGATGTCGGAGCCCAGCTGCTCCTCGCGCGCCGCGTACTGCTCGTGGATGTCGTCCTTGATGGACTCGGCGATGAACTCGGCCGTGATGCCCGCGCGGTCGCCCGCGGCCTCCTCCAGCTCGTCGATGGTGACCTTCACGGGGTAGAGCTGCTTGAAGGCGCTCCACAGCCGCTCCAGGTCCCACTCCTCGGCGAAGCCCTCGACGGTCTCCTGGCGGATGTAGTCGTCGATGGTGTCGTCCATGAAGTGCTGGATCTGCTCCTGCAGGTCCTCGCCTTCCAGGACGCGGCGGCGCTCGCCGTAGATGACCTCGCGCTGGCGGTTGAGCACCTCGTCGTACTTCAGGACGTTCTTGCGCGTCTCGAAGTTCTGCTGCTCGACCTGCGACTGGGCCGAGGCGATGGCCCGGGTGACCATCTTGTTCTCGATCGGCACGTCGTCGGGGACGTTGGCCATGGCCATCACGCGCTCGACCATCTGAGCCTTGAACAGGCGCATCAGGTCATCGCCCAGCGACAGGTAGAAGCGCGACTCGCCCGGGTCGCCCTGACGGCCGGAACGGCCGCGGAGCTGGTTGTCGATGCGGCGCGACTCGTGGCGCTCCGTGCCGAGCACGTAGAGGCCGCCGAGCTCCTTGACCTCCTCGAACTCGGCCTTGACCGCGGCCTCGGCCCGCTCCAGGGCGCCGGGCAGCGCGGCCGCCCACTCCTCGACGTGCTCCACCGGGTCGAGACCCCGCTGGCGCAGCTCCGCCTCGGCGAGGTCGTCCGGATTGCCGCCCAGCTTGATGTCCGTACCGCGGCCGGCCATGTTCGTGGCGACGGTGACGGCGCCCTTGCGGCCGGCCTGCGCGACGATCGAGGCCTCGCGCTCGTGGTGCTTGGCGTTGAGGACCTCGTGCTGGATGCCGCGCTTGGCGAGCTGCTGCGAGAGGTACTCGGACTTCTCCACGGAAGTGGTGCCGACGAGGATCGGCTGCCCCTTCTCGTGCTTCTCGGCGATGTCCTTGACCACGGCGTCGAACTTGGCGACCTCGGTGCGGTAGATGAGGTCGGACTGGTCCTTGCGGACCATCGGCCGGTTGGTCGGGATCGGCACCACGCCGAGCTTGTAGATCTGGTGGAACTCGGCGGCCTCGGTCATGGCCGTACCGGTCATGCCGGACAGCTTGTTGTAGAGGCGGAAGAAGTTCTGCAGGGTGATCGTGGCGAGCGTCTGGTTCTCGTCCTTGATGTCCACCCCCTCCTTCGCCTCGATGGCCTGGTGCATGCCCTCGTTGTAGCGGCGGCCGGCGAGGATGCGGCCCGTGTGCTCGTCGACGATCATGACTTCGCCGTCCATGACGACGTAGTCCTTGTCCTTCTTGAACAGTTCCTTCGCCTTGATGGCGTTGTTCAGATAACCGACGAGGGGGGTGTTGACCGACTCGTAGAGGTTGTCGATGCCCAGCCAGTCCTCGACCTTGGTGACACCGGCCTCGTGGATGGCGACCGTGCGCTTCTTCTCGTCGACCTCGTAGTCGCCGGTCTCCTCGACGCCCTTCTGCGGGTTGGCCGGCTCGCCCTTGGTGAGGCGGGTGACCAGCTTGGCGAAGTCGCCGTACCACTTGGTGGCCTGGTCGGCCGGGCCCGAGATGATCAGCGGCGTACGGGCCTCGTCGACGAGGATCGAGTCGACCTCGTCGACCACGGCGAAGTTGTGCCCGCGCTGGACCAGCTCGTCCTGCGACCACGCCATGTTGTCGCGCAGGTAGTCGAAGCCGAACTCGTTGTTCGTGCCGTACGTGATGTCGCAGTTGTACTGCTCGCGGCGCTGCGCCGGCGTCATGTTCGCCAGGATGCAGCCGACGGACAGGCCCAGGAACTTGTGCACCCGGCCCATCAGCTCGGAGTCGCGCTCGGCCAGGTAGTCGTTGACGGTGATGAGGTGGACGCCCTCGCCCGAGAGGGCGTTCAGATACGCCGGGAGGGTGCCGACGAGGGTCTTGCCCTCACCGGTCTTCATCTCGGCCACGTACCCCAGGTGCAGGGCGGCACCGCCCATGAGCTGGACGTCGTAGTGACGCTGGCCGAGGACGCGCTTGGCCGCCTCGCGGACGGTCGCGAACGCCTCGGGCAGGAGGTCGTCCAGGCTCTCCCCGTCGGCATAGCGCTGCTTGTACTCCTCGGTCAGGGCGCGCAGCTCGGCGTCGGAGAGGTTGAGGAAGTCCTCTTCGATGGAATTGACCTGGTCCGCGATGCGGTGCAGCTTGCGCAGGATCTTGCCTTCTCCTGCACGCATGATCTTGCCGAAGACGGACACGTAGGCTAGCTCCTTGCCGGTCGGGCCTGGCACCGGTTCTCCCCCGCCGTGGGCAGGGGGCGGGTACGCGGGCACGACGGGACAGTCCCCGCCGCAACGGCCATCGTAAGCGAGGACCCCGCCGCGCCGGGAGGTCCGTCATCACCCGGGCCGGGTGTCACCCGCGGTGTCACCCGTCCATGGAACGAGCGAACCCTCCCGGAGGTGCCCGCCCCGGTTCCTACACTCCGCCCATGGAGCCCACGAGCCTCACCACCGAGCGCCTGCTGCTGCGCCCCTTCACCGCCCGGGACGCGGCCGCCCTGCACGCCGCCTGCCAGGACCCGGACATCCCGCGGTACACGAGCGTGCCCTCCCCGTACACCCCCGAGGACGCACGGTCCTTCATCGGCGACACCTGCCCGGCCGGCTGGCGCGACGACTCCGTCTACACGTGGGGAGTGTTCACCCGTGAGGAGGGCAGGCTGACCGGCTCCATGAGCCTGGCGCGGATCCCGCAGCCCTCCCGCGAGCACCAGGCCGAGCTCGGCTACTGGACCGCCAAGGAGCAGCGCGGCCGCGGGTACACCGCCGAAGCCGCCCGCGAGGTCGCCCGGTGGGCCTTCGGGCGCCTCGGCGTCGAACGCCTGGAGTGGTACGCGGAGGCCGGCAACGAAGGCTCCCGCGCCGTGGCGCTCAAGGCCGGCTTCACGATGGAGGGCACCCTGCGATCGAAGATCGCTCACGCGGGCACGCGCCGCGACGCGTGGGTCGCCTCCCTGCTCCCCTCCGACCTCGGGCTGCCCTCCGCCGCCGCCTACCTGCCGTTCCCCGGGCGCGGCTGACCTGCTCCGGGCCCGCCCGGGGCCGGCTCCGGGGGCGTTGTCAGTGCCCCCGCCTAAGGTGATCGGCATGACAACTGCCGCCTCCGCCAAGGCCCGTAAGCCCGGAGCCCGCACGCCCGAGCACCATCTGTCGGCCGACGACGCCCGCCGGCTGGCCCTGCGCGCCCAGGGCCTGCTCGGCGCCCCGGACCGGCGGGCGGGCACGCGCGGCGTGCTGCGCCGCCTGGGCGCCGTCCAGCTGGACACGATCTCGGTGCTCGCCCGCTCGCACGAGCTGGTGCCGTACGCACGGCTGGGCGCCGTCGGGCGGGACGCCGTCGAGGGGGCCTACTGGTCGGGGGACCACGCCTTCGAGTACTGGTCGCACGCCGCGTGCATCCTGCCCGTCGAGGAGTGGCCGCTGTTCGCCTTCCGGCGCCGGGCCTTCCAGGCCCGCGGCCACCGCTGGCACGTGATGGAGGACGCCGAGCGCTCCTGCGCCGCCGTCCGCGACCGGCTGAAGGCCGACGGCCCGCTGACGGCCACGGAGCTGGGCGGCGCCAAGAACGGCGGCGAGTGGTACGACTGGTCCGAGACGAAGATCGCGGTGGAGTGGCTGCTGGACACCGGCGAGGTGGTCTGCACCCGGCGGCGCGGCTGGAAGCGCGTGTACGACCTGGCCGAGCGCGCCGTCCCGGACGGCCTCTTCCACGACGACCTGGACGACGCCGCGTGCACCCGGCGCCTGGTGGCGCAGGCCGGTGCCGCGATGGGCGTGGCGACGCGGGCGGACCTCGCCGACTACCACCGCCTCAAGGGCGAGCAGGTGGACGCCGTCATCGAGGAGACCGGTCTGGTGCCGGTCGAGGTGGAGGGCTGGGGCAAGCCCGCTTGGGCCGACCCGGCGGCCCTGGCGGCACCGGCGCGCGGCCGGCACCGCACGACGCTGCTGTCGCCGTTCGACTCGCTGGTGTGGGACCGGCCCCGCACCGAGCGGATCTTCGGCTTCACCCACCGTCTGGAGGCGTATGTGCCGAAGACCAAGCGCATACACGGGTATTTCGCGATGCCCCTGCTGGCGGGCGGGCGGCTGCTGGGCCGTGTGGACCCGGCGCGCGACGGCGGCACGCTGGTGGCCCGGCAGGTCTCCCTCGACGGGCCCAAGGCGGTGGAGCCCATGGCCCGGGCCCTGCGGGAGGCGGCGGAGTGGGTGGGCTGCCACACCGTACGGATCGAGCGCTGCGACGACGCGAAGCTGGCGGCGGAGCTGGTGAAGGCCCTGGCCTGAGCCTGCCGGCCGGCCCCGCCGGCATCCACCGCGGCCGGCGGATCCGCGGCTAGCGGATCTCCAGGATCTTCTCCCGCATCGCGTACACCACGGCCTCCATCCTGGAGTGCAGCTGTAGCTTCTCCAGGATGTTCCGCACGTGGTTCTTGACGGTGTTCTCGGAGATGAACAACTCCTTGGCGATGTCGCGGTTGTTCATCCCCGTGGCCACCAGCTTGAGGACCTCCAGCTCGCGGTCGGTCAGCCGGGGCGCCGGCACCAGCCGCCGCTCGTCCGTGCGCTGGATCATCGACTTGAACTCGGTGAGGAGCTTGGAGGCCATCGAGGGGCTGATCTGCGACTGCCCGTCCGCCACGGCCCGGATCGCCGTCGCGACCTCGTCGGTGGAGATCTCCTTGAGGAGATAGCCGGTGGCCCCGGCCTTGATGGCGTCGTAGAGATCGGCCTCCTCATCGCTGATCGTCAGCATGATGATCTTCGCGCTGGGGGCCACCTCCTTGATGGAGGTGCAGGCCTCGATGCCGCCGCGCTTGGGCATGCGGACGTCCATCAGCACGATGTCGGGCAGCAGGTCCGCGGCCTTGTCCACGGCCTCCGCGCCGTCCCCGGCCTCGCCGACGACCTGGATGTCCTCCTCCTGGGCCAGGACGATCTCCAGGCCACGACGGAAGAGCGCGTGGTCGTCCACGACCAGGACCCGGATGGGCTCCTCGCGCGCCGCGCCCCTGTCCGTGCAGGAGCCTTCGTCGTCGTCCTCGCCGGGCTCGAGTACGGGCCCGAACCTGTCCGCCATTGTTCCTCCCCCTGAAGACCCCTGAAGGCCCAGAGCCCCTCGCGGTTGCACTGTGCTGCGTGCTGCGCCGCCCAACCGGTTCCCCGGTGCCGGTGGTTGGCTGCCGGGGTCATGATTTCATGCCGGGACCGCGGGCAGCGCGTTCCCCGGGTACCTGCCGTCGCACGCCGGTGCCCCGGGAGCGCGGGGGGCGCGCTCCGAGGGCACCTGGCTTCGGGTGGACTACGGCGTCGGACGCGGGAGGCCGGGGCCTCCCGGGTCAGCCGCCCAGCTCCCCGCCCGCACCACCGGGCTCTCCTTCGAAGAGCGGGTCGGCGTTGAGGTGGATGACGCCGTAGTCGTAGGCGTGCCGCCGGTAGACGACACTGGGTTGCTTGGTGTCGGAGTCGACGAACAGGTAGAAGTCGTGCCCGACCAGCTCCATTTCGTAGAGCGCCTGGTCGAGGCTCATGGGCGCTGCGGAGTGGGTCTTCTCGCGGACCACCACGGGGCCTTCTCCCCGGATCTCCAAGGATCCCATGCGGGTGACCGGCACCCCGTCCGACGCCTGTTCGGCGGCGAGTTCACCGCTGTCGGTGAGCTCGGCGGCGCCGATGACGGTCGATGCGACATCGCTCGCGGGGATGCGGCCGTTGCCCCGCCGGGTGTGGCGCTTGTCGTTCTCCTTGCGCAGTCGTGCTTCGAGCTTGCTGGTGGCCAGGTCCAGTGCGACGTACGGATCGGTTGCTGCGGCCTCCGCGCGGATCACCGGGCCACGGGAACGCACCGTGATCTCCACCCGGTCGGAGCGGTCGGCCTGCCTGGGGTTGGGCTCCTTGGACACCTCGACGTCGAGGCTGATCACCTTGCCGTCGAGCTTCTGGATCTTGTCCAGCTTCAGCTTCTCGGCCACGTGCTTGCGAAAGCGCTCGGGCACCTCGGTCTTGCGGCCTTTGACGACGATGTCCACGCAGAACTCCGTTCCCGGATCGCCCCGCCGAAGGTGCGGAGCGCATCCCTCTTGCATCAGACTCCGGGGATACCCGGAGCCACCGACTTGGCGGTTTTCACCTCCTCCTCCCCCATCGGCAAGGTCTGCACCCCATCGACTTCAAGCTTCCGTGAAAGCGCGCAAAGCGCGCCATTCGGAAATGCGAGGCATAGCCCCTGCCATTCCTCACAACCGAACATATCTCGCTCGGACGCCTGTCGGTAGCCCCTACCGGGACGTACCTCCATTCAGGTGTTTTCCTGCCGTTACCATCAGCAACGAATGACGTTGCCCTTCAGTTCCGGTTCTTTTCGGCCGCGGGCGGGGGAACTCCGGACGCGGCCACGACGGCGGCACCCAGCACGCGCCCGCCCGCGAGGGAGACGGCTCGGGCCGCCTCGGCCAGCGAGGACCCGGTGGTCATCAGATCGTCTACCAGCACCACCGGCCCTTCGCGCACCAACAGCCTCTCTGTACCCATACGTACCCCCAGTGCCCCGGCGACATTCGCTCTGCGCTGCCGGGCGCCCAGCCCGGCCTGATCGGCGACGGCCCTGCACTGCCGCAGCACGGCCGCCACGGCGACCGGAAACCCGCCCGCGCGAAGGGCGCGCGCGGCCCCGAGAGCGAGCCGCCGCCCGGCGTCGTGGCCCCGGGCGGCGACGGCACGGCGGGCGGAGGGGACGGGGACGAGCAGCAAGGGCCTTTCACCGGCCTCCAGGGCCCCTCCCCCGCCCCGCCGGCCACCTCCCGGGCAACTGGCCGCGGAGCGCACCGCACCCGCCAGGGCAGCCCCCAGCGGCCCCGCCAGCCCCAGCGCCCCGCGCTCCTTGTGCGCGAGCAGCGCCGAGCGCACCGGGCCCTCGTAGCGCGCGGCAGCATGGACGGGCGGCAGCCCGGCCGGCTCCGGATCCGGCCTGACGCGCCACGCACCGCCACCACCCAGCGCTGCCCGGCACACCTCGCACAGCACGGAACGCGGCGCCCCGCACCCCGCGCACTCGCCCGGCAGCACCAGCCCGGCGATCTCCTGCCACCAACCGCGCACAGATCCACTGTCCCGCCGGGCGCGGCGCCCCGCCACCCCTGTGGAAAACTCCCGGCGCGGCCCCGCGAGAACGCCCCCGGCGCACCCGCCCGCGCCTCCCGCACCGGCCGCGCCGCCCGCCCCGGACCCCCGGCTACCCCGGATAGACCGGCGCCGAGCCTTCCTTGGTCACGAGCTTCCAGTTGCTGTCCGGCAGCAGCCGGACGATCCCGCCGTCCCGCTCCGCCACCAGCGCCGGCGCCTTGGCCGCGCTCTCCGACGCCGCGACGCCGCGCACTCCCGTGATCCCGGGCAGCGCGGAGGCGTTCGACAGCGAGCCGTCCGTGTCGATGTACTGCAGCTGCTGCAACCCGCCCTGCTCGTTCCCCGCGACCAGCAACCGGCTCCCGCCCGCCCACGACACCGCGTCGACCTGCTCCAACCTCGGCGCCACGGAGCGCAGTTCCTGCACCGACAGGCTCAGCCGCCCGCCGCTCACGCGCCGCTCGACCCGGCCCAGCTTCAGGCTCGTGCGGTCGCCCTTGGTCACCAGCAGCGCGACCCGCACGCCGTCGGCCGCGACCCGCAGCCCGGTGATGCGCCCGTCGAGCCGCGGCACCTGGACCTCCTCCGGGCTGCCCGTGCCACCCGGCAGCCGCAGCAGCCGCGGCCGGTCCGGGTCCTGGTCGGCGACCCACAGATCGCCGAGCCCGTCCCAACTCGGAGCGGTCAGCCCCGACTTCACCCCGCCGCGCGCGGTCACCCGCGGATCGCCCAGCGACGCGCCCGCCTCCATGCCGGCGACGTACAGCGCCTGGCCGTTGTTCGCCACGCCCGCGGCGCGCTGCTCCTTCCGGTCCACGGCGACCGAGCGCAGCTGCAGGGCGTTGTCGGCGCCGAACGGCCCCGGCACCCGGCGCGGTTCCTCGTCGCCGTCGGCCAGGCTCACCATGCGGTGCTGCGCGTCCACGAAGTACTGCTGGTCGGCGCCGCGGCCGGCGGCCTGGTCGGGGGCGTACTTGCGCGCGTCCTCCCGCGCCAGCGAGCACAGCTGCGAGCCGTTCTCCCGCTGCAGCACCACCTGGGAGACCTTCGCCGACTGGTCCTGCACGGTGTAGAGGAGCTGTGCGGCCATGCGCCGGCACTGCTCCTGGTTGGTGCCCGCGGCCTTCTTGTTGAGGCGGATCTTCAGGGCGTTGGAGTCGTCCACGGAGAGCCGCCGGTCCACGACCTTGGTGCCGGTGGGGAAGGCCGTCGCGGCCACCGGGTCCAGCCAGTTGGTCGGCCCGTCGAGCACGGCGTTGACCGTGGACGTCACGGGGTCTATGCGCTTGCGGAGGTAGACGGGGTCGGCGACGAGGATCTCCTCCTTGCCCCGCCCGGACGTGCCCAGCTCCGCGAAGTAGTACTTGTTGACGGAGCGGTAGATGCGCTGGAAGTCGGCGACCCCGACCACCAGTCCGGGCGGCAGCATGTCGATGCGCCACTCGCCGCCCTCGCGCGCGACGTGGATCCGCTCCTTGTACGTGCCCTCTTCCGGCTTGTACGCGTGCTTGGGGTCGATCTTGGCGACCTGCTTGCCGATCAGGGTGACGACGTAGTCCTGGTCCCGGTCGTCGGCGCGTTCCACGTGCACCTGCGGGGGCTCCGCGAGCACCACCGTGTCGCCGCCGGCCGGGTCCCACTCCCGCTGCTTGCTCTTGGCCAGGTACATGCGGGCCGTGCCGTAGTCCGGGTCGTCGCTGGTGGTGGCCTCCAGGAAGCCCGTCACCAGCTCCTGCGGACGCTCGCCCTTGTGCGGCGCCACACCGTAGACCCGCACCTGCGAGTCCGCGTCGGCGCGCTGCGACGAGTCGACCGGCCGCACCTCACCGCTGTCGGGCATCGAGGCGCACCCGGCCAGCAGCGCGCCGCTGACGACGAGCGCGCCGAGCCCGGCGGCCCGCCGGTGCGGGCCCCGCACCTGCCGCCGCTTGCGTTCAGCGCCCACGCGCCCGCCCTTCGCCTTCTCCCGCACGTTCTTCCGCGGCCCCGGCCGCGGGCTTGCCACCGTCCTGCGCACCGCCCTGGCCGCCCGACCGGGCCACCACTCGGGCACCGCTGCCCGGCAGGGCCGCCGGATCCACTGCGGGCACGTTCTTCGCCTGCGGCGGTACGGGCTTCAGGCCGCTGCCCTGCGGAGGCACGCCCCCGGACCGGCCCTGGACGGCCAGCGGCACCCCGGCGTCGTTCAGCCCTCGGTTGCGCCGCGAGTCCTCCGGCTCCAGCGGGATGGGCGACCCGCGCAGCGTGTCACCCGCCGTGGCGGGCAGGGTCAGCCGGAACTGCGAGCCGCCACCCGGCTCGCCCCACGCCTGCAGCCAGCCGCCGTGCAGGCGCGCGTCCTCGACGGCGATCGACAGGCCCAGGCCCGTACCGCCGGTGGTGCGGGCGCGCGCGGGGTCGGCGCGCCAGAAGCGGTTGAACACCCGCGTCGCCTCGCCGGGCTTGAGCCCCACGCCGTAGTCCCGCACCGCGACCGCGACCGCGCCGCCGGCCGCCGCCAGCCGCACGATCACGTCCCGGCCCTCGCCGTGCTCCACGGCGTTGACCACGAGATTGCGCAGCACGCGCTCCACGCGCCGCGCGTCGGCCTCCGCCATCACGGGCTGCTCGGCGCCCTGGACCAGCATCCGGCTGCCCTTGCGGTCCGCGAGCGGCAGGGCACCCTCGATCACCCGGTTCACGACGTCCCGCAGGTCGACCGGCTCGGCCTCCAGGGCCGCGGCGCCCGCGTCGAACCGGCTGATCTCCAGCAGGTCGGCCAGCAGCGACTCGAAGCGGTCGACCTGCCCGTATAGCAGTTCCGCCGAGCGCGCGGTGACCGGGTCGAAGTCCTCACGGGCCTCGTGGATGACCTCGGCGGCCATGCGGACGGTCGTCAGCGGCGTCCGCAGCTCGTGCGAGACGTCCGAGACGAACCGGCGCTGCATCCGCGACAGCTGCTCCAGCTGCTGGATCTTGACCTGGAGGTTCTGCGCCATCTTGTTGAAGGCTTCACCGAGACGGGCGATGTCGTCCTCGCCGGTGACCTTCATACGTTCCTGCAGCACGCCCGCCGCGAGCCGCTCGGAGATGCTGGCGGCCATCCGCACGGGCGTGACGATCTGCCGCACCACGAGCCAGGCGATGGCCCCGAGCAGCACGACCACGAACACCCCGGCGGTCGCGAGCGTGCCCCTGACCAGGCCCAGCGACTTCTCCTCCTGCGTGTACGGGAAGAGGTAGTACAGCTGGTACGCCTTGCCGTTGGGGTCGTACATGCGCTTGCCGACGACCAGCGCGGGCTCGCCCTCGTCGGAGGAGTTGTGCTTGACCGACGCGGACTTCCACAGCGCCCCGGTCTTGGTGTCCAGCTGTTTCCGCAGGTCGGCGGGGATGCTGGCTTCGGGGTCGATGTCACCGGAGGCGCGCGGGCCGCGCGCGCCGGCGGACGAGACGTCGCCGTAGCCCGGATCGCCGTACGCGAGGTCGCCGCCCCCGGAGCTGAGCGCCACCACGTGGTAGACGCCCTGCCCGCCGCTGGACAGCTGCTGCACCTGCGCCGTCAGCCAGGCACCGGGATCTGTGCCGCTGCGGCTGCCCGACTGCGCGTCCTGCCCACGGGTGTCACCCGCGGCGTCGGCGGCGTCCCGCGCCGCCTTGAAGCCGCCCTCGGCCTGGCTCAGCGACGCGTGCCGCTTGGCCTCCAGCAGGCCGTTGCGGACCTGCCCGACGACGACCACGCCGAGGAGCAGCACGACGCCCATCGACATCAGCAGCGTCGTGGCCACCACGCGCAGCTGGATGTTGCGCCGCCACAGCCGCATCGCGGGCAGCAGCGGCCGCCGCACCCAGCGCACGTACAGCCTCAGCACGGGGTGGACCGGCCCCGAGGCCGCGCCGTCGGACAGCATCTGCCCGGCCCGCCACAGCCGCCGGAAGAGGGATATGCCGCCCGCCGTCTCGACGGGCCGCCCCACGCCCCGCTCCGGGGCGGCACCGTTGCGCGACATGTCAGCTCGGCCCGGCCTTGTAACCCACACCACGGACGGTCACCACGATCTCCGGCCGCTCCGGGTCCTTCTCGACCTTGGAGCGCAGCCGCTGTACGTGCACGTTGACGAGGCGGGTGTCGGCCGCGTGGCGGTAGCCCCACACCTGCTCCAGGAGCACCTCGCGGGTGAAGACCTGCCACGGCTTGCGGGCGAGCGCGACCAGCAGGTCGAACTCGAGCGGCGTCAGCGCGATCGACTGGCCGTCGCGCTTGACCGAGTGCCCGGCCACGTCGATGACCAGGTCGCCTATCGCCAGCTGCTCCGGCGCGGGCTCCTCCGACCGGCGCAGGCGGGCGCGGATCCGCGCCACCAGCTCCTTCGGCTTGAACGGCTTGACGATGTAGTCGTCCGCCCCGGACTCCAGGCCGACGACCACGTCGACCGTGTCGCTCTTCGCGGTCAGCATCACGATCGGCACACCGGATTCGGCGCGGATGAGCCGGCACACCTCAATGCCGTCCCTGCCGGGCAGCATCAGGTCGAGCAGCACCAGATCGGGCTTCACTTCACGAAAAGCAGCAAGTGCCTTGTCGCCGTCCGCTACAAACGACGGCTCGAAACCCTCACCACGCAGCACAATGCCGAGCATCTCGGCCAGTGCGGTGTCGTCGTCGACGACAAGGACGCGTCCCTTCATATCGACATCATCCCATTTTCGCATCCGGTCCATAGAGCCGGGTGACGGAGCTCACCTGGCGCGACTGACACACTCCGGTGTGTCCCGTTGACCTGGGATCCCGATCGCGTTCGCCGCCAGGGGTGGACAGTACACGTGCGGATCAGCCCGGCTCACTCCCGGATCCCATTCCCGGATCCCTGCTGCGGCCCGGCACAGAGCTCCGCCAGGCCGGCCCGGGTCACCGGCGACACCACGCCGTTCTCCGTGACGATCGCGGTCACCAGCTCCGGCGGGGTGACGTCGAACGCCGGGTTGTACGCCTGCGCCCCCAGCGGCGCCACCGGCACGCCCGTCCCGGGTTCCGCGCCTGCCCCCGGGGGCACGACCGTAAACTCCGTCACCTCGTGCCCCGCGCGCTGCTCCACCTCGATCGCCGAGCCCGTGGCCGTCGAGAGGTCCACGGTGCTCACCGGGGCCACGACGACGAACGGCACGTGGTGGTAGCGGGCCAGCACCGCCAGCGGATAGCTGCCCACCTTGTTCGCCACGGAGCCGTCGGCGGCTATCCGGTCCGCCCCGATCAGCACCGCGTCCACCTCGCCCGAGGCGAACAGCGACCCCGCCGCGTTGTCGGTGAGAAGCGTGTACGCCATGCCGGCCCGGGCCGCCTCGTACGCGGTGAGCCGCGCCCCCTGCAGCAGCGGACGCGTCTCGTCCACCCACAGGCGCCTCAGCCGCCCCGCGCGGTGCGCCGCCCCCGCCACGGCGAAGGCCGTGCCCTCGCCGCCGGAGACCAGCGCCCCGGTGTTGCAGTGCGTGAGCACCCGGAACCCGCCGCCGGGCACGAGCTCCGCCAGCAGGCCCAGCCCGTGCTCCGCCATCCGCGCGCTGGCCTCGGCGTCCTCGCGGTGCAGGGCGCGGGCCTCGGCAAGGGTGGCCGCGGCGGCCTGCCCGGGCCCCAGCCCGTCGCGGAGGGCCTTCTCGTACGCCGCCCGGGCGCGCTGCACCCCGTAGGCGAGGTTCACGGCCGTGGGCCGCGCGTGCGCGAGCAGTTCAGCGGATTCCGCCACGTCGAAGCCGCGTACGGCCGCCAGCGCCACCCCGTACGCGCCGGCGATCCCCAGCAGCGGGGCTCCGCGCACGGCGAGCGTACGGATCGCGTCGACCAGCGCCGGCACATCCGTGCACACCAGCTGGACCTCCTCCGCGGGAAGCCGCCGCTGGTCCAGGACCACGAGCACGGGCCCCTCCGGCCGCTCCTCCCATCTCAGCGAAGGAATGGAGCCGGGCTCGACGGACGCCATGGATGCCGCGAACTGATCAGCCATCTGTCCAGTCTGGCCCGGACGCCCCGGGCAGGGAAAGGTCGCCTGAGGATTCCTCCCCCGTACGAGCTGACGGGCCCCGCCGGGCGCCTCTGCGCCCCGTGGGGCGTTGAACACCCCGTGACACGATTGCTGACAGCCGCTCGCCGCCGCACCGGCGGAGGGGCGGGCACCGAGAAGGAGCGAGACGCACATGACTGACTCTCCGGGCCGGACCTCGCCCGGATCCTCCCCGTCCGAAGAGACCGACAAGGCCGCTGAGACCACCGAGGCCATCGAGGCCACCGAGGCCGCTCAGGAGGGGCGCCCCGCACAGTGGGCACAGGAACAGCCGCCGCCGGGGGACTGGTCGACCTCCGCCCAGGGCCCGCCGCGGCAGCGCCGGAGCACCGGCGAGAGAGCCCGGGCCCGGACGGGCCCGGGACCGAGCCACGGGGCCGGGGGCGGCGTGCCGGGCCCGCAGGGGCCGCAGGCGGGCTGGCAGCAAGCCGGCCGGCCGCAGTGGGGGCGGCCGCAGGCGCCGCAGCCCGGTGTGATCCCGCTGCGGCCGCTGCAGGCCGGCGAGATCGTGGAGGGCGCGGTCCGCACGATGCGTATCCACTGGCGGGCGGTCCTCGGCATCTCGCTGACGGTCGCGGTCGGCACGCAGGCCGTGGCGACGGTGGTCGACCGGCTGTGGGACCGGGGGACGCCCGAGCTCGATCCGCTCGGCGGAGCGACCCCGGAGACCCCTCAGGAGCTGGTCGAGGCCATAGGCAACGGCCTGGGCGGGATCGGCGTGGCCTGGCTGCTCAGCCTGGTCGGTTCCATCACGGCGGCGGCCCTCCTGACGGTGATCGTCAGCCGCGCGGTCCTGGGCCGCCCGGTCACCGCCCGGGAGGCGTGGCGGAGCGCGAGGCCGCAGCTGGGCCGGATGGCCGGCCTGATGGTCCTGGTGCCGATGCTGCTGATCGGTGTGTTCGCCGTCGGTATCGTCTGGGGGCTCCTCGCGGCGGCAGCCGGGGCGGAGCAGGCGGGAATGTCGCTGACGGCCGTGGGTGGGCTGGCGGCCATGGTCGTGGCCACCTGGCTGTGGATCCGCTACAGCCTCGCGGCGCCGGCGCTGATGCTGGAGAAGCAGGGTGTCGCGGCAGCGATGCAGCGGTCGGCGAAGCTGGTGCGCGGGGCGTGGTGGCGCGTCTTCGGCATCCAGCTCATCTCGATCCTCATCACCGCGCTGGTCGCTTTGATGGCGCAGGCCGTCGTTGTCGTCTTCGACGTCTTCATCCATGGCATCGGGGATCAGTCGGTGGCCGATGCGACCGACTGGGCGTCGCTGATCGAGATCGGTATTGCGGCGGTGGTCAGCTCGGCTCTTACGCTGCCGGTGTCGGCCGGCATGACGGCCCTGTTGTACATGGACCAGCGCATCCGGCGTGAGTCTCTTGATGTCGAGCTCGCGCGGTCGGCGGGCGAGGGCAAGTAAGAAGGTTTGTTCTGCTCAGCTGTTCGGCTGCTTCCCGGGAGGGAAGCAGCCGAACGCGCCGGTGGAATCCGGGGAAATCCAGGGAATCCGGGAAATCGTTGTTCCGGGAACGCAAAAAAGCCTCAGGCCCGGGATGAATATCCCAGGCCTGAGGCTGAATAATTGCTCGGCGGCGTCCTACTCTCCCACACGGTCCCCCATGCAGTACCATCGGCGCTGAAAGGCTTAGCTTCCGGGTTCGGAATGTAACCGGGCGTTTCCCTAACGCTATGACCACCGAAACACTATGAAAT
>NZ_PXWG01000048.1 GCF_003011965.1 Streptosporangium nondiastaticum | reverse complement strand
CACCAGCACCTACAGCGGCACCGTCCAGCTCTCCACCACCAAGGGCGGCGACGGCTACCAGCTGCAGGACGGCGAGCGCGGCGGCCACAAGACCTACAACCTCTCCCAGGGCACCGACGGCACCGGCGAGGGCGAGCGCATCGAGCTCCCCCTCACCCGCCCCGCGACCGGCAAGGGCCCGCTCACCGCCGTCCTCGACCGGGCCGGCACCACGCTCGCCGAGGGCCGCTGGGACTTCTTCGTCGAGCGCGCCGACGACGGCAAGCGCGCCCGCGTCGCCGCCGACCTCGTCGAACAGGCCCGCCTGCTGACCCTGCCCCTGGGCAGCGACGCCGCCGGCCACGTCACGGCGTGGGTGCCCTACGTCACCGCCGCCGGCTCCCTCACCCTGCGCACCTGGCGCCGCCCCGCCCACGCCGAACTCGACGCGATCACCATCGGCGAGGCCTCCCTCACCGTGACCGCCACCCTGCACGGCACCGCGGCACCCCTCACGCCCGCCTCGCGCCTCGTCCTCGTCTCACCCGAGGACGGCTCCTACGACGTGGACGTGCCGGTCACCGCCCTCGGCGAGCGGCAGCTGCGCTGCACCGTCCCGTACGACCTGCTCTTCGCCCGCCGCGGCACCGCACACGATGTGTGGCGGCTCGCCCTGCGCCCCGCACCCGCGGAACCGCACGTCCCGCTCGGGCGTCTCACCGGCGACGGCGTCGACCGCAAGCGCACCGACGTCCACCCGGCGCGCACCCTCGAACACCCCGTGCGCGGCACCGTCGCCGTGCGCCCCGTCTTCGACCCGGAGAACGATCTCACCCTTGACGTGAACGATGTGACTCAAGCCACAATGTAGCCTGCACAGGCAACCGAAATCCCTCCCAACGGTCTTAACCGACGGATCGGACCGGACCAGCGAGGCGTCCGGCCGAGGGGAGACCCGTACACCCAGGCCAGGGGGAAGGACGGACGCGCCGCCCGCTCGCGCCGCGCACACACCGCCATGAAGATCTCTTTCCTTTTGCAGAACGCCTACGGCATCGGCGGCACGATCCGCTCCACGTTCAACGTCGCCAGTGCGCTCGCCGCCCGGCACGACGTGGAGATCGTGTCGATCCACAGGACGGGCGGCACGCCCAAGCTCCCCCTGCACCGCAAGGTGAAGCTGGTCCACCTGATCGACACCCGCGCCGAGACCGGAGCCGACCGGGACAACCCCCTGCTGGAGCAGGACAGCGCCCACATCCCCTCCGTCGAGGCCAAGGGCGCCCACTTCAGCGCCCTGACCGACAAGCGCGTCGCCGAGCACCTCGCCCGCACCGACGCCGACGTCGTCATCGCCACCCGCCCCGGCCTCGTCATGTACCTGGCCGAGTTCGGACAGGACCGCTACCTGCGGATCGGCCAGGAGCACCGGATCTACGGCACCCACGAGCCGAACATCCGCGCCGCCCAGGACCGCGCCATCCCGCACCTCGACGCGCACACCGCCGTCTCCGACGCCGACGCCGCGACCCACCGCGAGCAGTTCCCGGACGTCAAGACCAAGCTCATCGCGCTGCCCAACGGCGTCCCCGCCTCCGAGGTCGAGCCCTCCGACGGCAACGCCAAGCTCGTCGTCGCCGCCGGCCGCCTCATCCCCGTCAAGCGCTACGACCTCCTCGTCAAGGCCTGGGCCACCGTCGCCGCCACCCGCCCCGACTGGAAGCTGCGCATCTACGGCCGCGGCCCCCAGCAGGCCAAGCTCCGCGAGCAGATCGACCAGCTCGGCCTCGCCGACCACATCACCCTCATGGGCGCCCACTCCCCCATCGAGACCGAGTGGGCCAAGGGCTCCATCGCCGCCGTCACCTCCCGCGAGGAGTCCTTCGGCATGACGATCGTGGAGGCCATGAACTGCGGCGTCCCCGTCGTCGCCACCGACTGCCCGCACGGCCCCGGCGAGATCATCAAGGACGGCCACGACGGCCTCCTCGTCACCAACCTCGACAGCGACGCCATCGCCAAGGGCCTCCTCAAGCTCATCGAGGACGACGAGCTGCGGCACACCATGGGCAAGAACGCCCTCGTCTCCGCCGAGCGCTACCACCCCGACGCCATCGCCCGCCGCTACGAGGAACTCATCGAGAGCCTCGGCGGGCCCCGCGACGGCTCCGCCCCGGCGTCCGCCCCCGCGGGCTCCGGCGCGGCGACGGCCGAGCGCAAGCCCGCGCCGGTCCCCCTCTCCAAGATGCTGCGCCGCACGGCCGGCAAGCTGCTGCGCCCGCTGCGCCGCGGCGTCGCCAAGCCCTCCACCCCGCCGGTGAAGGCCGCGATCAAGGAGATCGTCCGCAAGCCGCTGCGCTGCACCGCCTCCTGCCGCGTCGACGCCGACGGCAACATCCACGTCGCGGTCGACCGCAAGGGCCTCTCCGGCGAGAAGCTCTCCCTCACGGTCACCCGCCGCAAGGAGGGCAAGCCCGTCAACGTGCCCCTCACGGCACCGACCGGCCCCAAGGCCCCCTACACCGCCGTCCTCGACCGCAAGCAGCTCCGCCTGGGCGAGGGCCGCTGGGACCTCCACGTCGTCCGCGGCGACGACGGCGCCCGCCGCCGCGTCGTCTCCCACCTCGCCGAAGGCCGCGGCCTCGTCGAGCTGGAGCCGCTGCCCGGCGCCCCCTTCACCTGGTGGGTGCCCTACCCGACGGTCGACGGCTTCCTCGCCCTGCGCGCCTGGAACCGCCCCGTCCACGCCGAGGCCCGCACCATCCGCCAGGACGAGTCGGCCCTCACCGTCGAAGGCACCCTGCACGGCGCCGAGTTCGCCGACGGCACCGAGCCGGTCCTCGTCGCCACCCCGCGCGCCGAGACCGCCGACCGGGTGACCGCCGAGGTCACCGCCGTCGACAGCACGACCTTCCGGGTCACCATCCCCTACGCCGAGCTGCGGCACGCCCGCGGCACGGGCGAGGAGAACACCGTCTGGGACCTGGCCCTGCGCCTCACCCCGGACGGCGAGCCGGTCAAGGTGGCCCGCCTCATCGGCGACATCGTCGATCGCAACAAGACGGACCTGTACCCGAAGGTCGACGGCATCAAGCCGTATTTCACGGTCAACAGCGACCTGGCGATCAGCTGCCCGGCCTGAAAACCCCATCGCCGGACGGCCCTGGTAACAACAGAGCCGTCCGGCGATTGAGGACCGGGGTCCGGGGCAGAGCCCCGATCTCTAGCAGCAACCCTCGCCGGGCAGCGACCTCTTGTTCCGCGCCGCGATGTTCCGCGCCGCGAGCTCGGAGTCGACCGGGTACCCGACCTCCTCCAGGGTGAGCCCGTGCGGCCGCACAACATGCACCGCAGAATCGCGCACCCGCGCGGCAAGCACCTGCCCGGGCCACTCCACCGGCCGGTGCCCGTCCCCGACGAACAGCAGCGCGCCCACCAGCGACCGCACCATGTTGTGGCAGAAGGCGTCCGCCCGCACGGTCGCGGTGATGATCCCGTCCGCGCCCCGCTCCCAACTGAGCTGCTGGAGCGTCCGGATGGTCGTGGCGCCCTCGCGCTTCTTGCAGTACGCGGCGAAGTCGTGCTCACCGACCAGGTGCCCGGCGGCCTCGTTCATCGCGGCCACGTCCAACGGCCAGTCGTGCCACAGCACATGACCCCGCAGCAGCGGATCGACGCCGCCGTGATGGTCCGTCACCCGGTAGGCGTAGCGCCGCCAGATCGCGGAGAAGCGCGCGTTGAACCCGGCCGGCGCCTCGGCGACCTTCCACACCCGTACGTCGTGGGGCAGCCGGCCGGCCAGCCGCCGCAGCAGCTTCTCCTCGTGCTCGGCCCACACCTCGGCCGGCAGGTCGACGTGCGCGACCTGGCCCCGCGCGTGCACCCCGGCGTCGGTACGGCCGGCGACCGTCAGCTCGTACGTCTCCTTGGACCGGGTCACGGTCCGGATGGCGCTTTCGATCTCACCCTGCACCGTGCGCCGGCCCTCGCGCTGCTTGGCCCAGCCGGAGAAGTCCTTGCCGTCGTACGACAGGTCCAGCCGCACCCGCACGAAACCGGGTGCCACCTCGTCACTCACCGAGAGTTCCTCTCAAGAAATGCGGGACGGGCCCGCCCCCGGAAAGGGGCGGGCCCGTCACTGACACGCATCAGCGTCGTCAGGCGTCCTTCGACTCCTCGGCCGGAGCCTCGGCGGCAGCCTCGGACTCCTTGACCGCACGCTTGGTGGCGGCCTCGGCCTCGGCGACGGTCGCCTTCTTGGCGATCTCGCCCTCGACGAGCTCGATCACGGCCATCGGGGCGTTGTCGCCACGACGGTTGCCGATCTTGGTGATGCGGGTGTAGCCACCCGGACGCTCGGCGAAGCGCGGCGCGATCTCGGTGAAGAGCACGTGCACGATGCCCTTGTCCGTGATCGTCTGCAGCACCTGGCGACGGTTGTGGATGTCGCCCTTCTTCGCCTTGGTGATCAGGCGCTCGGCGACCGGACGCAGGCGGCGGGCCTTGGCCTCGGTCGTCGTGATGCGGCCGTGCTCGAAGAGCGACTTGGCGAGGTTCGCCAGCATCAGCTTCTCGTGCGCGGCACCGCCGCCCAGACGGGCACCCTTGGTGGGACGCGGCATGGTGTTTCTCCTAGGTGTCTGCCCCGGCCGTGTCAGGTACCGGAGTCAGTATCCGAGCGAGCGGTTGCCCGTCGGAGACCCGCGCCCCGTAAGGGGCGCGGGGAACTGCGCGACCAGCCGAAGCCGGCCCGCAGCCGAAGACCGTCAGTACTGCTCGGTCTCCACGAACCCGGCGTCCGCGTCGTCGTCCGCACCAAAGGCGTCCGCGGCAGCGGTGGGGTCGAATCCGGGCGGGCTGTCCTTGAGGGCCAGGCCCATGCCGGCCAGCTTCGCCTTGACCTCGTCGATCGACTTCGCACCGAAGTTGCGGATGTCGAGCAGGTCGGCCTCGGAGCGGGCGACGAGCTCACCCACGGAGTGGATGCCCTCGCGCTTGAGGCAGTTGTACGAGCGAACGGTGAGCTCGAGCTCCTCGATCGGCAGCGCCAGGTCAGCGGCCAGGGCGGCGTCCGTCGGGGACGGGCCCATGTCGATGCCCTCGGCGTCGATGTTGAGCTCGCGGGCCAGACCGAACAGCTCGACCAGGGTCTTACCGGCGGACGCCATGGCGTCGCGCGGGCGCATGGCCTGCTTGGTCTCGACGTCGACGATCAGCTTGTCGAAGTCGGTGCGCTGCTCGACTCGGGTCGCCTCGACCTTGTAGGTGACCTTGAGGACCGGCGAGTAGATGGAGTCGACCGGGATGCGGCCGATCTCCTGGCCCACCTGCTTGTTCTGGACGGCGGAGACGTAGCCGCGACCGCGCTCGACGGTCAGCTCCATCTCCAGCTTGCCCTTGGCGTTCAGGGTCGCCAGGACCAGGTCGGGGTTGTGCACCTCGACGCCGGCCGGCGGGGCGATGTCGGCGGCGGTGACCAGACCCGGGCCCTGCTTGCGCAGGTACATCACGACCGGCTCGTCGTGCTCCGAGGAGACGACCAGCTGCTTGATGTTCAGGATGAGGTCGGTGACGTCCTCCTTGACGCCCGGCACGGTGGTGAACTCGTGCAGGACACCGTCGATGCGGATGGACGTGACCGCCGCACCCGGGATCGAGGAGAGGAGCGTACGGCGCAGGGAGTTGCCGAGGGTGTAGCCGAAGCCCGGCTCGAGCGGCTCGATCACGAACCGCGAGCGGAACTCGTCGACGACCTCTTCGGTCAGCGAGGGACGCTGAGCGATCAGCATGCGATGAATCCTTCAGTCATGGACACCCACTATTTGATGCCCTGAGGTACTACAAGGGTACGGGCGATACGGCCCCGAGGAGCCGTACCGCCCGTGTGCCGTACGAAGCGGCGCGTTGATCAGCGGGCCTCGCGGCCCGGTGGATCAGACGCGGCGGCGCTTGGGGGGACGGCAGCCGTACTGCGACATGTGGGGGATGACCCCCACACCCCCAGCCGGGAGCCGCACCACCAAGCTCAGCGCAGCGTCAGACGCGGCGGCGCTTGGGGGGACGGCAGCCGTTGTGCGGCGTCGGGGTGACGTCCTGGATGGAGCCGACCTCGAGGCCCGTCGCCTGGAGCGAACGGATGGCGGTCTCGCGACCGGAACCCGGGCCCTTGACGAAGACGTCAACCTTGCGCATGCCGTGCTCCTGCGCGCGGCGGGCGGCCGACTCGGCGGCCATCTGCGCGGCGAAGGGGGTGGACTTGCGCGAGCCCTTGAAGCCGACGTGGCCGGCGGAGGCCCAGGAGATCACGTTGCCCGTGGGGTCGGTGATCGAAACGATGGTGTTGTTGAACGTGCTCTTGATGTGCGCGTGGCCGTGAGCGACGTTCTTCTTTTCCTTGCGGCGCACCTTCTTGGCAGCGCCCTGACGACCCTTGGGGGGCATGTCTTACTCCTGATGGAGGGAGGTGGTCGGTCCTACAGCGAAGACCGCTGGAGTGCGGAGGCCTCGGGGGTCGCCCCCCGAAGATCCGCGGCGTCCGCTGCGGACTACTTCTTGCCCGGCTTCTTCTTGCCGGCGATGGCGCGACGCGGGCCCTTGCGGGTACGGGCGTTCGTGCTGGTGCGCTGACCGTGAACGGGCAGGCCACGGCGGTGACGCAGACCCTGGTAGCAGCCGATCTCGACCTTGCGGCGGATGTCGGCCTGGATCTCGCGACGGAGGTCACCCTCGGTCTTGAGGTTGGCGTCCACGTACTCGCGGATCTTGACCAGGTCCTCCTCGACCAGGTCACGAACGCGGGTGTTCGGGTTCACACCGGTCGCGGCGAGGATCGTCTGCGACTGGGTACGGCCGATACCGAAGACGTAGGTGAGTGCGATCTCCACGCGCTTTTCGCGCGGGATGTCAACACCGGAAACGCGTGCCATTCAATGGCTCCAGATGTTCTCGGGGGTCTGACACAGAGCCGCTCCCGGTCGCCGTACTAGGTACGTCCCGGGTCCCCGGCCCCCGCCGGAGGTGTCGCCGGTGATCGAACACCGGACGGGCTCTGCGTATGTACGTTTTTTGCTCGCGTCGCGCGAAGAAACTGCGGAGTGCAGGTTCTGCGTCAGCCCTGGCGCTGCTTGTGGCGCAGGTTGTCGCAGATGACCATGACCCGGCCGTGGCGGCGGATCACCTTGCACTTGTCGCAGATCTTCTTGACGCTCGGCTTGACCTTCATGGGTGTGAGGTTCTCCGGGTCAGTGCCGTCACCCCATGGACATGGGGCGTCGACAAGATCTACTTGTAGCGGTAGACGATCCGGCCACGCGTCAGGTCGTAGGGAGAGAGCTCCACGACGACCCGGTCATCCGGAAGGATGCGGATGTAGTGCATACGCATCTTGCCGCTGATGTGCGCGAGGACCTTGTGACCGTTCTGGAGCTCCACCTTGAACATCGCGTTCGGCAGAGACTCGATCACGGTGCCCTCGATCTCGATGGCACCTTGCTTCTTGGCCACGCTTCGCCTTTCGAATCGGCTACCTTGATCAACTCTCGTATGTGCGTGCCATCGGTACGAAGGCATGCGGATACACGAGAGCCGACGCGTCAGTCTACGTCAGGGCAACCCGAAAGACTAATCCAGGGGTGACTGCCCGGCCGCAGTGATCCTTAAGCGGCGCTCACGCCAGGGGGTCCGGGGCCGCCGTGACGCCGTATTCCGCCAGCTTCGCCCTGCCGCCGTCGACCGCCGTCAGGACCAGCGGGCCTTCCTCCGTCAGGGCGACGGAGTGCTCCCAGTGGGAGGACCAGGACATGTCGTCCGTGAGGACCGTCCAGTCGTCCTCCAGGACGTGCGTGCGGGCCGTGCCGAGGCTCACCATGGGCTCGATGGCGATGCAGAAGCCCGGGACGAGCTTGGGGCCCTTGCCGCGCTTGCGGGAGACGTAGTTCAGCAGGTGCGGGTCCATGTGCATCTCGGAGCCGATGCCGTGGCCGCCGTAGTCCTCGATGATCCCGTACTTGCCGGTCGCCGGGCGGGGCTGGCGGCGGATGTAGCCCTCGATGGCCTTGGAGATGTCCACCAGGCGGTTGCCGTTCTTCACGGCGGCGATGCCGGCCCACATGGACTCCTCGGTCACCCGGGAGAGCTCGATCAGCTCCGGAGCGTGACCGGTGCCCACGAAGGCCGTGAAGGCCGCGTCGCCGTGCCAGCCGTCCACGATGGCGCCGGCGTCGATCGAGATGATGTCGCCGTCCTTGAGGACCGTCTTCTCGTCCGGGATGCCGTGGACGACGACCTCGTTCACCGAGGTGCAGATGGTGGCGGGGAAGCCGCCGTACCCGAGGAAGTTCGACTTCGCGCCGTGCTCGGCGATCACCTTGCGGGCGACCTCGTCCAGGTCCTTGGTCGTGGCACCCGGCACGGCCGCCTCCCGGGTGGCCGCGTGGATGGCGGCGACGACCAGCCCCGCCTCGCGCATCTTCGCGATCTGCTCGGCGGTCTTGATCTCGACCATGGGATGCCTTCCTGGGTCTTGCGGTCCTGAATACTCAAACAAACACTACGGCCGCGGTGCCCCGAAGGGCACCGCGGCCGTAGTCACTGGCCATGTCAGGCGGCGTCGCGCTCCAGCGCGGCCATCGCCCGCTTCGTGACCTCGTCGACCTTGCCGAGGGCCGAGATCGTCACCACGAGGCCCTGGGCCTTGTAGTAGTCGATGATCGGCTCGGTCTCGCTGTGGTAGACCTCCAGCCGGCGGCGGACGGTCTCCTCGCTGTCGTCCTCGCGCTGGTACAGCTCGCCACCGCAGGTGTCGCAGACGCCCTCCACGGCCGGCGGGTTGTAGATCGCGTGGAAGATGTGCGAGCTGTCCTTGCGGCACATCCGGCGACCGGCGATCCGCTTGACGACCTCGTCCTCCGGGACCTCCAGGTCCAGGACGGCGTCCAGCTTGAGGTCGTCGGCCTTGAGGATGGCGTCCAGTGCCTCGGCCTGGGCCAGGTTGCGCGGGAAGCCGTCCAGCAGGAAGCCGTCGGCGGCGTCCGCCTGGTCCATGCGGTCCTTGGCCATGCCGATGGTGACCTCGTCCGGCACGAGCTGGCCGGCCCGCATGTACTCCTGGGCCTTCTGGCCCAGGGGCGTGCCCTGGCTGATGTTCGCCCGGAAGAGGTCGCCCGTCGAGATGTGCGGGATCGCGAGGTTCTTGGCGAGGTACGCGGCCTGCGTACCCTTGCCGGCGCCGGGCGGCCCGACGAGGACGATTCGCATCAGCGGAGGAACCCTTCGTAGTTGCGCTGCTGAAGCTGGCTCTCGATCTGCTTCACAGTCTCCAGACCGACACCCACGATGATCAGGATGCTGGTTCCCCCGAACGGGAAGTTCTGGTTTGCGTTGAGTGTGACCAGTGCCACCGTGGGCACCAGGGCGATCAGCCCCAGGTAGAGAGAGCCCGGCCACGTGATGCGGTTCAGCACGTAGCTCAGGTACTCCGCGGTGGGACGACCCGCCCGGATGCCCGGGATGAACCCACCATACTTCTTCATGTTGTCGGCAACTTCTTCGGGGTTGAAGGAGATGGCGACGTAGAAGAACGCGAAGAAAACGATCAGCAGGAAGTACGTGACCATGTAGATCGGGTGGTCACCCTTGACCAGGTTGCGCTGGATCCACTCCGCCCAGTCCGCCTTGGACCCGGTGAACTGCACGAGCAGCGCCGGGATGTAGAGCAGCGACGAGGCGAAGATGACGGGAATCACACCCGCCTGGTTCACCTTGAGCGGGATGTAGGTGGACGTGCCGCCGTAGGAACGGCGGCCGATCATGCGCTTGGCGTACTGCACGGGGATCCGGCGCTGGGCCTGCTCGACGAAGACCACGAGCGCGACCATCGCCAGGCCGCAGAGGATGACCAGCGAGAACTCCAGCCAGCCGCCCATCAGGTTGCCCTGCAGCTTGATCGCCCAGAGGGCGGTCGGGAAGCCGGCGGCGATGGAGGTGAACATCAGGATCGACATGCCGTTGCCGATGCCGCGGTCGGTGATGAGCTCACCGAGCCACATGATCAGGCAGGTGCCCGCGGTCATGGTGACGACCATGACGACGGTGGTGAAGATCGACTGGTTGGGAACGATCTGGTTCCCGACGGTGCAGCCCCCGAACAAGGCACCGCTGCGCGCAGTGGCCACCAGGCCGGTGCCCTGGAGGACGGCAAGAGCCACGGTCAGATAACGCGTGTACTGCGTGATCTTTGCCTGCCCCGACTGACCCTCCTTCTTGAGGGCTTCCAGCCGTGGAATGACGACGGTCAGGAGCTGCAGGATGATGCTCGCCGTGATGTACGGCATGATCCCGAGCGCAAAGATCGTGATCTGCAGCAGCGCGCCACCACTGAACATGTTCACGAGGCCGAAGAGGCCCTGACCACTCTTGGTCTGGTCCATGCACATCTGGACATTGCGGTAGTCGACGCCCGGCACCGGTACATGAGCACCGAGCCGGAAGAGCACCATGATGCCCAGCGTGAACAGCAGCTTCTTGCGCAGGTCGGGCGTCTTGAACGCCCGGGCGAACGCGGTGAGCACGGTGCCTCCTGCGCCTCTCACGTTGCCACGCGAGAGGTGACGGTCTTGAGGATCGACGAATACTTATCAGTCAAAATCCGCGCGGACACAGCCCGCGCGGAGGTTAACAGTGCACGCCACCTTACCGGCGACCGTGCCCCCCTTGGAACGACCAACCGGGGATGCCCCTTTTGGGACATCCCCGGTTGTGAGTTCAACGAGCTCAGACGAGCTCGGTGACGGTGCCGCCGGCAGCGGCGATCTTCTCCTTGGCGGAGGCGGAGACGGCGTCGACCGTCACCTGCAGCGCCACGGAGACCTCGCCCTGGCCCAGGACCTTGACGAGCTGGTTCTTGCGAACCGCACCCTTGGCGACCAGGTCGGCCACCGTGACCTCGCCACCCTGCGGGTAGAGCGCGGCCAGCTTGTCCAGGTTCACGACCTGGAACTCGGTGCGGAACGGGTTCTTGAAGCCCTTGAGCTTCGGCAGGCGCATGTGGAGGGGCATCTGCCCACCCTCGAAGCGCTGCGGAACCTGGTAACGGGCCTTCGTGCCCTTGGTACCACGACCGGCCGTCTTACCCTTCGACGCCTCACCACGACCAACACGGGTCTTGGCGGTCTTGGCGCCCGGGGCGGGACGGAGGTTGTGGACCTTCAGCGGGTTCTGCTCCGCCATGTCAGTCGACCTCCTCGACCGTCACGAGGTGGCGGACGGTGTGCACCATGCCGCGGATCTCGGGGCGGTCCTCCTTGACAACCACATCGTTCATGCGCTTGAGACCAAGCGAACGAAGGGTGTCGCGGTGGTTCTGCTTGCTGCCGATGTAGGACTTGACCTGCGTGACCTTGAGGCGAGCCATTACGCACCCACCCCTGCACGCGCCCGCAGCAGAGCGGCGGGAGCCACGTCCTCCAGCGGCAGGCCACGACGGGCGGCGATCTCCTCGGGACGGGAGAGTCCCTGGAGGGCCGTCACCGTGGCGTGCACGATGTTGATCGGGTTCGAAGAACCGAGCGACTTCGACAGGATGTCGTGAACGCCGGCGCACTCGAGCACGGCACGCACCGGGCCACCGGCGATAACACCGGTACCGGGGGAAGCCGGCTTGAGCAGGACGACGCCCGCGGCCTTCTCGCCCTGGATCGGGTGCGGGATGGTGCCCTGGATACGGGGGACCTTGAAGAAGTTCTTCTTGGCCTCTTCCACGCCCTTGGCGATGGCAGCCGGAACTTCCTTGGCCTTGCCGTAACCGACACCCACGGTGCCGTCACCGTCACCCACCACGACGAGCGCGGTGAAGCTGAAGCGACGACCACCCTTGACAACCTTGGCGACGCGGTTGATCGCGACTACGCGCTCAACGTACGCGGTCTTCTCGGCGGCAGCGCCACCGTCGCGACCCTTCCGGTCCCGCCGCTCGCCGCCACCGGCACCGCTTCCGCGGCGCTGGGGTCCAGCCATTGGATTTACCTCTCTCTGTTACGTCCGCTAGCTCCGGAACCGGGGCTTAGAACTTCAGCCCGGCTTCGCGGGCGGCGTCAGCCAGAGCGGCAATGCGCCCGGCGTACTGGTTGCCACCGCGGTCGAACACGACGGCCTCGACACCGGCGGCCTTGGCACGCTCGGCGACCAGGGCGCCGACCTTCTTGGCCTGGGCGCTCTTGTCGCCCTCGCCACCGCGGATCGAAGCGTCCAGGTGGGACGCCGACGCCAGGGTGTGACCCTTGAGGTCGTCGATGACCTGCGCGGTGATGCCACGGTTCGAGCGCGTCACGACGAGACGCGGGCGCTCGGCCGTACCCGACAGGTTCTTGCGGATGCGGATGTGGCGGCGCGCCTTGGCAGCGCGCTTGTACGCGTCGCCCTTGGCGATCTTCACACCGTATGCCATGGCTTACTTACCAGCCTTTCCGACCTTGCGGCGGATGACCTCACCCGCATACTTCACGCCCTTGGCCTTGTAGGGGTCGGGCTTGCGAAGCTTGCGGATGTTGGCGGCAACCTCGCCGACCTTCTGCTTGTCGATGCCCTCGACGCTGAGCTTGGTGGGCGACTCGACCTTGAAGGTGATGCCCTCGGGGGCCTCGATCAGGATCGGGTGGCTGTAGCCCAGGGAGAACTCCAGGTTGGAGCCCTTGGCCTGGACGCGGTAACCGACACCGCTGATCTCGAGAGCCTTGCTGTAGCCCGCGGTCACGCCGGTGATCATGTTCGCCACCAGCGTGCGGGACAGGCCGTGCAGGGCCTTGTTCTGACGCTCGTCGTTCGGACGAGTGACGACAAGGGTGCCGTCCTCGGCCTTAGCGATCTCGATGGGCGCGGCAACGGCGTGCGTGAGGGAACCCTTGGGGCCCTTCACGTGCACCGTACGGCCATCGATGGTGACGTCCACACCAGCGGGAACCTGGATGGGCAGCCGTCCAATACGCGACATTGGCTATTCCTCCGTTCCCTGGTTACCAGACGTAGGCGAGGACTTCCCCACCCACGCCCTTCTTGCTGGCCTGCTGACCGGTCAGGAGACCGTGGGACGTGGAGATGATCGCCACGCCCAGGCCGCCGAGGACCTTCGGCAGGTTGGTGGACTTTGCGTAGACACGCAGGCCCGGCTTCGAGATGCGCTTGATCCCGGCGATCGAGCGCTCGCGGTTCGGACCGAACTTCAGGTCGATGACGAGGCTCTTGCCGACCTCGGCGTCCTCGACCTTCCAGCCGGCGATGTAGCCCTCCTGCTGCAGGATCTCGGCGATGTGCGCCTTGATCTTGCTGTGGGGCATGGCCACGGAGTCGTGGTAAGCCGAGTTCGCGTTCCGCAGACGGGTCAGCATGTCTGCGATCGGATCGGTCATGGTCATGTTTGGCCTTCGGCCTCTCTCGCCGGGGTTTCCTATGTGCGCCATCCCTCTCCCCGAACAGGGTCGGGGCGGGTGCGGCGCGGGGACCTACGGCGTAGTAAGACGGTCATGGGCGGCGGGCACCCAACCCTTCAACTCTACGCGAGCGCGAAGCTCACCGGAGTTGATCGGGCCGGGCGACCGCCATCCTTGATGCTTACCGAGAGTCCTGGTCAACCCAAGTGGGTTGTTACCAGGAGCTCTTGGTCACGCCCGGCAGCTCGCCACGGTGAGCCATCTCACGAAGGCACACGCGGCAGAGGCCGAACTTGCGGTACACGGAGTGCGGGCGGCCGCAGCGCTGGCAGCGGGTGTACGCGCGCACACCGAACTTCGGCTTGCGAGCAGCCTTGGCAATCAGAGACTTCTTCGCCATCTCGCTTACGCCTCCTTGAACGGGAAGCCGAGGTGACGAAGGAGGGCGCGGCCCTCGTCGTCGTTGGTCGCCGTGGTCACCACGGTGATGTCCATACCCCGGACGCGGTCGATCTTGTCCTGGTCGATCTCGTGGAACATGACCTGCTCCGTGAGACCGAAGGTGTAGTTGCCCCGACCGTCGAACTGCTTCGGGGACAGACCACGGAAGTCGCGGATGCGCGGCAGCGCGAGCGACAGGGTGCGGTCCAGGAACTCCCACATGCGGTCACCACGGAGGGTGACGTGGGCGCCGATCGGCTGGCCCTCACGCAGCTTGAACTGCGCGATGGACTTGCGAGCCTTGGTGACGGCGGGCTTCTGGCCGGTGATCGTGGTGAGGTCGCGGATGGCGCCCTCGATCAGCTTGGAGTCGCGGGCGGCGTCGCCCACACCCATGTTGACCACGATCTTGGTGAGGCCGGGAACCTGCATGACGTTCTCGTAGGAGAACTCCTCACGCAGCTTGCCGACGATCTCTTCGCGGTAGCGCAGCTTGAGACGCGGCGCGTTGGTGGTGGCAGTCATCAGATGTCCTCACCGGTGCGCTTGGCAACGCGGATCTTGTTGCCGTTGTCGTCGAAGCGGTAACCGACGCGGGTGACGACCTTCTTGCCGTCCTTCTCCACGACGAGCTGAACGTTGCTCACGTGGACGGGGGCCTCGGTCGTCACGATGCCGCCGGTCTTGGAACCGCGAGCGGTCTGGCCGGCCTTGGTGTGCTTCTTGACCCGGTTGACACCCTCGACGAGAACACGGTCCTCAGCCGGGAAGGCCTGGATGACCTTGCCCTGCTTGCCCTTGTCCTTACCGGTGATGACCTGGACCAGGTCGCCCTTCTTGATCTTCATCGGTTACAGCACCTCCGGCGCGAGCGAGACGATCTTCATGAACTTCTTCTCGCGCAGCTCTCGGCCCACGGGGCCGAAGATACGGGTGCCGCGGGGGTCACCGTCGTTCTTGAGAACGACAGCGGCGTTCTCGTCGAAACGGATGTACGAGCCATCCGGACGGCGGCGCTCCTTGACGGTGCGAACGATGACGGCCTTGACGACGTCACCCTTCTTCACGTTGCCACCGGGGATCGCGTCCTTGACGGTGGCGACGATGACGTCACCGATGCCCGCGTAGCGGCGACCCGAACCACCGAGAACACGGATGCAAAGGATCTCCTTGGCACCAGTGTTGTCGGCGACCCGAAGTCGCGACTCCTGCTGGATCACGTCTATCTCCTGATCGTCTGCCGGTTCCCGGCAGGGGCTCCGAAGAGCCCCTGCCGAGCCTGGCGGAACTTATCCGAGGGAAACCCCTCAGACAGATTGCATGGGTAATTCCCTTGCGGGAATTACTTACTTGGCCTTCTCGAGGATCTCGACGACGCGCCAGCGCTTGGTGGCGGACAGCGGCCGGGTCTCCATCAGGAGGACGCGGTCGCCGACACCGGCAGCGTTCTGCTCGTCGTGCGCCTTGAGCTTGTTCGTACGGCGGATGACCTTGCCGTACAGCGCGTGCTTGACGCGGTCCTCGACGGCGACGACGACGGTCTTGTCCATCTTGTCGCTGACGACGAGACCCTCACGGGTCTTGCGGAAGCCGCGCTCGTTCGTCTCAGTCACATTCTTCTCGCTCATCAGGCGCTCTCCACCGTCTCGATGCCCAGCTCACGCTCGCGCATCAGGGTGTAGATCCGGGCGATGTCCTTACGGACGGACTTGAGCCGACCGTGGTTCTCGAGCTGCCCCGTGGCCGCCTGGAAGCGGAGGTTGAACAGCTCTTCCTTGGCCTCACGGAGCTTCGCGACGAGGTCCTCGTCGTTGAGCTCGCGCAGCTCGGTCGCCTTGATACCAGCGGCCATCACGACTCACCTGCCTCGCGCCGAACAATGCGGCACTTCATCGGAAGCTTGTGGGCGGCGCGGGTCAGCGCCTCACGAGCAACCTTCTCGTTCGGGAAAGACAGCTCGAACATCACCCGACCGGGCTTGACGTTCGCGATCCACCACTCCGGAGAACCCTTACCGGAACCCATGCGGGTTTCGGCCGGCTTCTTCGTCAGCGGACGGTCCGGGTAGATGTTGATCCACACCTTGCCGCCACGCTTGATGTGACGCGTCATGGCGATACGAGCGGACTCGATCTGACGGTTCGTCACGTAGGCCGGGGTCAGGGCCTGGATGCCGTACTCACCGAAGGCGAGCTCGGTGCCACCCTTGGCCATGCCGTTCCGCTTGGGGTGGTGCTGCTTGCGGTGCTTGACCCTGCGAGGGATCAGCATGTCGGTCAGGCCTCCGTTCCGGTGGACTCAGCCGGAGCAGCGGCAGCGGCCTCGGCCTTGGGGGCCTCGGCAGCGGCGCTCTGCTGCGGCTTGCGGCCGCGGCCGCCACGCTCGCCGCCACGGCCACCACGGGCCGGGCGCTCGCCGGCGCCACGGGACGGGCGGTTGCCCGCACGCGCAGCGGCGTTCTCGGCGCGGACCTCGGCGATGTTCTTGACGTCGCCCTTGTAGATCCAGACCTTCACGCCGATGCGGCCGAAGGTGGTCTTGGCCTCGAAGAAGCCGTAGTCGACGTTCGCGCGGAGCGTGTGCAGGGGCACACGGCCCTCGCGGTAGAACTCCGAGCGGGACATCTCGGCGCCGCCGAGACGGCCACCGCACTGGATCTTGATGCCCTTGGCGCCGGCCTTCATCGTCGACTGCATGCTCTTGCGCATGGCGCGACGGAAGGAGACGCGGGAGGACAGCTGCTCGGCGACGGCCTGGGCCACCAGCTGAGCGTCGACCTCGGGGTTCTTGACCTCGAGGATGTTCAGCTGGACCTGCTTGCCGGTCAGCTTCTCCAGCTCGCCACGGATGCGGTCGGCCTCGGCGCCACGGCGGCCGATGACGATGCCCGGGCGGGCGGTGTGGATGTCAACGCGGACGCGGTCGCGGGTGCGCTCGATCTCAACCTTCGAGATACCGGCGCGCTCCATGCCCTTCGTCATCATGCGACGAATGGCAACGTCTTCCTTGACGTAGTCCTTGTACAGCTTGTCGGCGTACCAGCGGGACTTGAAGTCCGTGGTGATGCCGAGCCGGAACCCGTGCGGGTTAACCTTCTGGCCCATTACCGGGTTCCTTCCTTGCTGCTGACGACCACGGTGATGTGGCTGGTCCGCTTGCGGATCCGGTAGGCACGGCCCTGGGCACGCGGACGGAACCGCTTCAGGGTCGGGCCCTCGTCGACGTACGCCTCGCTGATGTACAGCGAGGAGGCGTCCGTGTGGTCGTAGTTGTGCGCGGCGTTGGCAATGGCGCTGTCCAGCACCTTGCCCACCGGCACGCTCGCGGCCTGCGGGGCGAAACGCAGGACCGCCTGAGCCTCCGTGGCGTCCATGCCACGGATGAGGTCCACCACGCGGCGGGCCTTCATGGGCGTGACGCGGATGTACCGCGCCTGGGCCCTGGCTTCCATGGTTGTCCCTTCGGTGTCAGTCATAGTCGTTCGCACCCCGCTTAGCGGCGCTTCGACTTGCGGTCGTCCTTGACGTGGCCGCGGAAGGTGCGGGTCGGCGAGAACTCGCCGAGCTTGTGGCCGACCATCGACTCGGTGACGAACACCGGGACGTGCGTCTTGCCGTTGTGCACCGCGAGCGTGTGGCCGAGCATGGCCGGCACGATCATGGAGCGACGGGACCAGGTCTTGATGACGTTCTTGGTACCAGCCTCGTTCTGAGCGTCCACCTTCTTGATGAGGTGTCCGTCGACGAAGGGTCCCTTCTTGAGACTACGCGGCATCTAAACCCGCTCCTAGCGCTTCTTGTTCGTCTTGCGGCGGCGGACGATGTACTTGTTGCTCGCCTTCTTGGGAGAACGAGTACGACCCTCCTTCTGACCCCACGGGGAGACCGGGTGGCGACCACCGGAGGTCTTGCCCTCACCACCACCGTGCGGGTGGTCAACCGGGTTCATCGCGACACCGCGGACGGTCGGGCGAACGCCCTTCCAGCGCATGCGGCCGGCCTTGCCCCAGTTGATGTTCGACTGCTCGGCGTTGCCGACCTCGCCGACCGTGGCGCGGCAGCGGACGTCGACCAGGCGGACCTCGCCGGACGGCATGCGCAGGTGGGCGTACTGGCCCTCCTTCGCCAGCAGCTGCACGGAGGAACCGGCAGAGCGGGCGAACTTGGCGCCACCACCGGGACGGAGCTCGATCGCGTGGATCGTGGTACCGACCGGGATGTTGCGGAGCGGGAGGTTGTTGCCCGGCTTGATGTCGGCCGTCGGGCCGTTCTCAATCCGGTCGCCCTGGTTCAGCTTCGCCGGGGCGATGATGTAGCGCTTCTCGCCGTCTGCGTAGTGCAGCAGCGCGATGCGAGCGGTGCGGTTCGGGTCGTACTCGATGTGAGCGACCTTGGCCGGCACGCCGTCCTTGTCGTGGCGACGGAAGTCGATCACACGGTAGGCGCGCTTGTGGCCACCACCCTGGTGACGGACGGTCACACGACCGGTGTTGTTACGGCCGCCCTTGCTGTGCAGGGGGCGGACCAGCGACTTCTCCGGCGTGGACCGCGTGATCTCGACAAAGTCGGCGACGCTGGAGCCACGACGGCCCGGGGTCGTCGGCTTGTACTTGCGGATACCCATTTCTCAGTCCTCGTCCGATTCCGGACGATCCAGACCGCCCTTAGGCGGTCGGACCGCCGAAGATGTCGATACGGTCGCCCTCGGCGAGGGTCACGATGGCGCGCTTGGTGTTGGCACGCTTGCCGAAACCGGTGCGGGTGCGCTTGCGCTTGCCCTGGCGGTTGATCGTGTTGACCCCGGTGACCTTGACCGAGAAGACCGCCTCGACGGCCTGCTTGATCTGGGTCTTGTTGGCGCGCGGGTCGACGATGAACGTGTACTTGTTCTCGTCCAGCAGCGCGTAGCTCTTCTCGGAGACAACCGGCTTGACCAGGAGGTCGCGCGGGTCCGAGAACGTCTTGCTGGTGACGACGGCCTCAGTCATCAGGCCTCGCTCCCTTCGGTCTCAACGGCCTTGGGGCCAGACACGAAGGACTCGAAGGCGGCCTGGGTGAAGACCACGTCGTCGGAGACGAGCACGTCGTACGTGTTCAGCTGGCCCGGCTCCAGGATGTGAACCTGGGGCAGGTTGCGGGCGGACAGCCACGCGGCCTCGTTGGAGCGCTCGACGACCAGGAGCAGGTTCTTCCGCTCGCTGATCTTGCCGAACAGGCTCTTGGCGGCCTTGGTGGACGCCGCACCCTCGACCACGTCGGAGACGACGTGGATGCGGGAGTGACGAGCGCGGTCCGAGAGGGCACCGCGGAGGGCGGCGGCCTTCATCTTCTTCGGGGTGCGCTGCGAGTAGTCACGCGGCACGGGACCGTGCACGACGCCACCACCGGCGAACTGCGGCGCGCGGGTCGAACCCTGACGGGCGCGACCGGTGCCCTTCTGGCGGTACGGCTTCTTGCCACCGCCGCGGACCTCGCCACGGGTCTTGGTCTTGTGCGTGCCCTGACGGGCAGCGGCCAGCTGCGCGACGACGACCTGGTGGATCAGCGGAACGCTGACCTTCGCGTCGAAGATCTCCGCGGGGAGCTCGACGGTCCCGGCCTTGTCGCCTGCCGGCGAAAGGATGTCAATGGTGCTCATCGGTTACCTCAGGCCCCCTTGGCCGCGGTACGGACCAGGACGAGGCCGCCGTTCGGACCAGGAACCGCACCCTTGATCAGGAGCAGGCCCTTCTCCGCGTCAACGGCGTGGACGGTCAGGTTCTGGGTGGTGACCCGCTCGTTGCCCATGCGGCCCGCCATGCGGAGGCCCTTGAACACACGGCCCGGGGTGGCACAGCCACCGATGGAACCGGGGGAGCGGTGCTTGCGCTGGGTGCCGTGCCCGGCGCCGAGGCCACGGAAGTTGTGGCGCTTCATGACACCGGCGAAGCCCTTGCCCTTGCTCTTGCCCGTGACGTCAACCTTGACGCCGGCCTCGAACACGTCCGCGGTGATCTCCTGGCCGAGGGTGTACTCGGCGGCGTCGGAGGTGCGGATCTCCACCAGGTGGCGGCGGGGGGTCACGTCGGCCTTGGCGAAGTGGCCCTTGAGGGGCTTGTTCACCTTGCGCGGGTCGATCTCGCCGAAGGCGATCTGGACCGACTCGTAGCCGTCGGCGTCGTTGGTGCGGACCTGCGTCACGACGCAGGGGCCGGCCTTGACAACGGTGACCGGGACGACACGGTTGTTCTCGTCCCAGACCTGCGTCATGCCGAGCTTCTCGCCCAGGACGCCCTTGATCTGCTTAGCCATCTCGCGCGTCACCTCAGAGCTTGATCTCGATGTCGACGCCCGCCGGCAGGTCGAGACGCATGAGCGAGTCAACCGTCTTCGGCGTGGGGTCGAGGATGTCGATGAGGCGCTTGTGCGTGCGCATCTCGAAGTGCTCGCGCGAGTCCTTGTACTTGTGCGGCGACTTGATGACGCAGTACACGTTCTTCTCAGTGGGCAGCGGCACCGGGCCCGCGACCGACGCACCAGTGCGGGTCACCGTCTCGACGATCTTCTTCGCCGAGGAGTCGATGACCTCGTGGTCGTAGGCCTTGAGCCGGATGCGGATCTTCTGTCCCGCCATGGCTACTTCGTAGTCCTGTCTCTCGTAACGCTCTGGGACTCGGCCGGCTGCGCCCCGGAATCGCTTCCGGAACGCGGTCCTTCCCCACTCCACCTCCGACCCACGCGGTCGGGCGTGTCGCGCCCCTTCCAGCAGCTTTCCCTAAGGAAAATCCCTGGTGAAGGGGGTTGTGGGGGAAAGACACCCACCGAGTGCCTGGCTGGGGCCCCGCTGACACTTCCCGGAAGATTCCCGTACTTCCACCCCTGAGAAGGGGTGACGAGTACTGCGGGACTCGCTTCCAGTCCTCCCGGCGGGAGGCGCGCAGCATCGGCACTCAACCGAGCAACCTGAACAGTGTGCCATATGCGGCCGAGGGCGCGCCAATCGAAGCCAAAGACCGTACCCCGGGCGGCTCAGTTGTCAAACCACCCCGCCGACATACGGGACACTATGGCTCTTACACCTCGACCGCCGCTTCGGTCCCCCGGGTCGCTCGGCGAACGTCGCCGCGGGGCCGGGAAAACCGGCTTTTGCCGGGGTTTGCCGAGGCCTGGGCAACCGCCGCGCCCCCTCGATCGTCCCCTATCACGCTGGGGCAGCAGGGGCAGGGAACTGCGTGCTGCACAACGGGACGGAGTCATGTAGTTGAACATCTCACAGCGCATGGTGATATCCCGCCGGACCGCCCTCGCCGGGCTGGCCGCCACGACCGCGGCCCTCGCGGCGGGGTGCAGCGGGGAGGGCGGCAAGAAGAAGCCCAAGGCCTCCCCCAACCCCATAAGAGCGGTGGACCCCAGCGCCACGCAGTCGTTCAGCAACGCCGGCGACGCCCTGCTGCTGCAGGTCATGGCGCACCCCGACGACGACCTGTACTTCATGAACCCGGACGCCGAGCACATCGTGCGGGCGGGGGTCCCCGTCGTCTCGGTCTACGTCACGGCCGGCGAGGCCGTCGGGCAGAACTGGATCGAGGGCATGCCCAAGAGCAAGCCCGACAAGGCCGCCTACTCCTCCGCCCGCCACCAGGGCCTGCGCCAGGCGTACGCCGAGATGATCGGCCTGGACAAGTTCACGGGCTGGAAGAAGTCCGTCCTGGACCTGGGCAACGGCGTCAAGGCCGAGACCAACGAGCTCGCCAACGGCGACCGCAGGGCCCAGCTGATCTTCCTCAACATCGCCATGCTCTCGGCGGGAGACATGCGGCTGCCCCTGCTGTGGGAGCGGCCGGAGGGCGAGATGCAGTCGCTCGTCGCCACCGGCTCGCCGTGCACGACCTCCAGCACGTACCGGCACGGCACGCTGGTGGACACTCTGGCCACGATCATGGACCGGTTCCGGCCCACGGTGATCCACACCATGGACCCGGACCCCGACTACCAGGTCCACGACGCCACCCACCCCAAGGACAACGACTACGGGGCCTGCTCCGACCACCGCGACCACACCCCGACCGCGCTCTTCACCTGGAAGGCGCTCTCGCAGTGGGTGGCCGACGCCACCAAGCGCCAGGGCCACCCGCCCCGCTTCGTGACCACGTCCTTCCGCGGCTACTACAACCAGCGCTGGCCGCACAACCTGCCGCCCGAGGTGATCGAGCAGAAGCACCGGCTGGTCGAGGCGTACGGCGGCGACCCCTCGTGGGAGTGCGGCAATCCCAGTGGCTGCGGCGACTACGGCCAGGGCGGCGACCGCCCGATGAAGAACCGCAAGGGCTGGATCCGCTCCACCCACTACCGCTACGAGGGCCCCACGGTCTCTCCTGCCCCCGGCACCGGCAAGGACGGCCGGCTGGAGGCCTTCGGCGTGCTGGGCACCCAGGCCGTGCGCTGGCAGGAGACCCGGCCCGGCAGCGGCCGCTGGAGCGACCCGCAGAACCTGGGCGGCGGCCCGCTCGCGCCCGCCCTGGCCTCCGTCCAGGACTCCCAGGGGCGCCGGCTGCTGTTCGCCCTGCGGTTCTCGGCCCTCACGGGCCAGGGCCGCCCCGACACCCGCGAGATCGTCGTCCTGGAGGAGCGCTCCCCCGGCGGCGCCTTCAAGGCCTGGCAGGGCCTCGGCAACCCCGAGCACCGCCCCGACCGCGGCCGCCGCGTCGGCATGCCCGCCGCCGTCGCGGCGCCCGACGGGCGCGTGCACCTCTTCGTCCGCAACGCGGGCAAGGGCGTCTCCAGCCGGGTGCGCGAGGCCGACGGCACCTGGGGGAAGTGGCAGAGCCTGCACGGGCAGGAGATCCAGGACGGCCTGGTCGCCGTCCTCGACGAGAACAAGCGCGTCCACGTCTTCGGCACCGGGCGCGACACCGTCCACCACTGGACGCAGGAGGAGCCCGGCAAGCCGGTCCAGTACGCGCCCCTGAAGGGCCTGCCGCAGCCGGGCGGGCTTCCTGGTGCGGCACTCGGCCCGGAGGGCGCCCTGACGCTCGTCTACCGCTCCCCCGCCGCCGTCCGGCCGACGGTCGGCACCTTCACGCCGGGGTCCGACGGCACGGGGGACGTCCGCACCACCGAGCTGCAGGACTTCGCGGGTTACGGGCCGCTCGCCGCCCACACGCTGGCCGCCCGGGGCGGCAAGGACGCCGTCATGGTGCTCGGGCGGGCGGTGAACGGCGAGATACAGCTCACCGACGCCTCCGGGGACTCCGAGACGGTCCACTCGGACGCCGAGCTGGTGCCCGTGGGCACCTCCGCCATGACCACCGACGCGGGTCACCAGCTGTGCGTCGCCGGGATGAGCCCGGACGCGCGCCCCTGGCTCTGGCGCCCGGAAATCCCCCACACCTGACGTACGCCCGTTCACCCTTCCGGGTGAAAACGTGCGCCCGAGTGAAAACGTGGGCCCGGGTGAAAATGCGAGAAGGCCCGCACATCCGAAGATGTGCGGGCCTTCTCAGGTCTTTCAGACCCTCAAGTAAGAGAGAACTTACTTGTTGATCTTGGTGACCTGGCCGGCGCCGACGGTGCGGCCACCCTCACGGATGGTGAAGCGCAGGCCCTCCTCCATCGCGACGGGCTGGATGAGGGAAACGGACATCTCGGCGTTGTCGCCGGGCATGACCATCTCCGTGCCCTCCTTGAGGGTCACAACACCGGTCACGTCAGTCGTACGGAAGTAGAACTGCGGACGGTAGTTGTTGAAGAACGGGGTGTGACGGCCACCCTCGTCCTTCGACAGGATGTAGGCCGTGGCCTCGAACTCGGTGTGCGGGGTGACCGAACCCGGCTTGATGATGCACTGGCCGCGCTCGACGTCCTCGCGCTTGATGCCACGGAGGAGCAGACCGACGTTCTCACCGGCCTGGCCCTCGTCGAGCAGCTTGCGGAACATCTCGATGCCGGTGACCGTGGTGGTGGTCTTCTCGGTCTTGATGCCGATGATGTCGACGGTCTCGTTGACCTTGAGGACACCACGCTCGATACGACCGGTGACGACGGTGCCACGACCGGTGATCGTGAAGACGTCCTCGATCGGCATCAGGAACGGCTTGTCGACGTCACGCTCGGGCTGCGGGATGTTCTCGTCGACGGCCTTCATCAGGCCGAGGAGCTTCTCGCCCCACTCCTTGTCGCCCTCCAGCGCCTTCAGCGCGGAGACGCGGACGACCGGAGCGTCGTCGCCGTTGAACTCGTACTCGTTGAGGAGCTCACGGACCTCGAGCTCGACGAGCTCCAGGATCTCCTCGTCGTCCACCATGTCGGCCTTGTTCAGGGCGACGACGATGTACGGAACGCCGGACTGGCGGGCCAGGAGCACGTGCTCCTTGGTCTGCGGCATCGGACCGTCGGTCGCGGCGACCACGAGGATCGCGCCGTCCATCTGGGCGGCACCGGTGATCATGTTCTTGATGTAGTCCGCGTGACCCGGGCAGTCGACGTGGGCGTAGTGACGCGACTCGGTCTGGTACTCGACGTGCGCGATCGAGATGGTGATACCACGCTGACGCTCTTCGGGCGCCTTGTCGATCTCGTCGAACGGCGTGAAGGGGTTCAGCTCCGGGTACGCGTCGTGCAGCACCTTGGTGATCGCCGCGGTAAGAGTGGTCTTACCGTGGTCGACGTGACCGATGGTGCCGATGTTGACGTGCGGCTTAGTCCGCTCGAACTTCGCCTTCGCCACTGGGGTCCTCCTGTGGAGTGGTTCTGTACGCCTGGATTGGGTCGGCGCCAGGGATCTTTGCTGGGGAGCCGCCCGCCGGGGCACACCGCCAGTTTTGCGGTGGTATGCCCCGACAGCCGGTGTCAAGCCTAAGGCGTGAGCCTCGTCTGTGGAGACGGAGCTCGTTACTCGCCCTTGGCCTTCGCGATGATCTCCTCGGCGACGTTCCGCGGAACCTCGGCGTAGGAGTCGAACTGCATCGAGTAGCTTGCGCGACCCGAAGTCTTGCTGCGGAGGTCGCCGACGTAGCCGAACATCTCCGACAGCGGAACCAGGCCCTTGACGAGCTTGGCGCCGTGACGGTCCTCCATGGCCTGGATCTGGCCACGGCGGGAGTTGATGTCACCGATGACGTCACCCATGTAGTCCTCGGGGGTGGTGACCTCGACCGACATCATCGGCTCCAGAAGAGCCGGCGACGCCTTGCGAGCACCCTCCTTGAACGCCATGGAGCCGGCGATCTTGAACGCGAGCTCCGAGGAGTCGACGTCGTGGAAGGCACCGTCGAGCAGCGTCACCTTGACGCCGGTCAGCGGGTAGCCGGCCAGAACACCGAACTCCATGGCCTCCTGGCAACCCGCGTCCACGGACGGGATGTACTCCCGCGGGATGCGGCCACCGGTGACCTTGTTCTCGAACTCGTAACCGTCGCCCTCGAGGGGCTCGATCGCGATCTGCACCTTCGCGAACTGGCCGGAACCACCAGTCTGCTTCTTGTGCGTGTAGTCGATACGCTCGACGGCCTTGCGGATCGTCTCGCGGTACGCGACCTGCGGCTTGCCGACGTTGGCCTCGACCTTGAACTCACGCTTCATACGGTCGACCAGCACGTCGAGGTGCAGCTCGCCCATACCCGCGATGATGGTCTGGCCCGTCTCCTCGTCCGTGTGGACCTGGAAGGACGGGTCCTCCTCGGCGAGGCGCTGGATGGCGACACCCAGCTTCTCCTGGTCGCCCTTGGACTTGGGCTCAATGGCGACCTGGATGACCGGAGCCGGGAAGTCCATCGACTCGAGGATCACCGGGTTGGACGCGTCGCAGAGGGTCTCACCGGTGGTGGTCTGCTTCAGACCCATGACGGCGACGATGTCACCGGCACCCACCGACTCGATCTCCTCACGCTTGTTCGCGTGCATCCGGTAGATCTTGCCGATGCGCTCCTTCTTGCCCTTGACGGAGTTCTGCACCTGGGTGCCCGCCGTCATGCGGCCCGAGTAAACCCGGACGAAGGTGAGCTTGCCGAGGTGCGGGTCGCTCATGATCTTGAAGGCAAGGCCGGCGAACGGCTCGTCGTCGGACGGCTTGCGCTTCACGACCTCGTCGGCGTCGTTGACCGCGTGGCCCTCGACGGCCTCGATGTCCAGCGGCGACGGCAGGTAGCGGACCACGGCGTCGAGCAGGGGCTGCACGCCCTTGTTCTTGAACGCGGTACCACAGAACACCGGGGTGACGGTGACGGAGTCGCCGCCGCCCTTCGACGCGAGGGTGATGCGGCGGATGGCCGCCATCAGCTGCTCCTCGGTGGGCTCCTGGCCCTCGAGGAAGAGCTCCATCATCTCTTCGTCGTTCTCGGCAACGCCCTCGAGGAGCTTGCCGCGCCATTCCTCGGCAGCCTCGATGTGGGTGTCCGGGATGTCGACGACGTCGTACATCTCGCCCTTGGCGGCCTCGGCGGACCAGACCAGCGCCTTCATCTGGACGAGGTCGACCACGCCCTTGAAGTCGGCCTCGGTGCCGATCGGCAGCTGCATGACCAGCGGAACCGCGCCCAGGCGGTCGACGATCATGTCGACACAGCGGTGGAACTCGGCACCCGTACGGTCGAGCTTGTTGACGAAGCAGATGCGCGGCACGCCGTAGCGGTCCGCCTGACGCCAAACGGTCTCGGACTGGGGCTCGACACCGGCAACGCCGTCGAACACCGTCACGGCACCGTCGAGCACGCGCAGGGAGCGCTCCACCTCGACGGTGAAGTCGACGTGACCCGGGGTGTCGATGATGTTGATGGTGTGGTCGACGTTGTTCAGCGGCCAGTGGCAGGTGGTGGCAGCGGACGTGATCGTGATGCCACGCTCCTGCTCCTGCTCCATCCAGTCCATGGTGGCAGCGCCATCGTGGACCTCACCGATCTTGTACGAAACACCGGTGTAGAACAGGATCCGCTCGGTGGTGGTCGTCTTGCCCGCGTCGATGTGGGCCATGATCCCGATGTTGCGGACCTTGGCCAGGTCAAGCGAAGTGGTGGCCATATGGCTCAGTCTTCTCTCGGTTCTCGATGGGGGTAGCGACTACCAGCGGTAGTGCGCGAAGGCCTTGTTGGACTCGGCCATCTTGTGCGTGTCCTCACGCTTCTTGACCGAGGCGCCGAGACCGTTCGAGGCGTCCAGCAGCTCGTTCATGAGGCGCTCGGTCATGGTCTTCTCGCGACGGGCGCGGGAGTAACCGACCAGCCAGCGCAGCGCCAGGGTGGAGGCGCGGCCCGGACGGACCTCGACCGGCACCTGGTAGGTGGCGCCACCGACGCGGCGGGACTTGACCTCGAGAGCCGGCTTGACGTTCTCGAGAGCGCGCTTGAGGGTGATGACCGGGTCGTTGCCGGTCTTCTCGCGCAGACCCTCCATGGCGCCGTACACGATGCGCTCAGCGGTGGAGCGCTTGCCGTGCAGGAGGATCTTGTTGATCAGCGACGTCACCAGAGGGGAGCCGTAAACCGGGTCGATGATGACCGGGCGCTTCGGGGCGGGGCCCTTACGAGGCATTCTTACTTCTCCTTCTTGGCGCCGTAGCGGCTGCGAGCCTGCTTACGGTTCTTGACGCCCTGCGTGTCGAGGGAACCGCGGATGATCTTGTAGCGAACACCCGGCAGGTCCTTCACACGGCCACCGCGGACGAGCACGATGGAGTGCTCCTGCAGGTTGTGGCCCTCACCCGGAATGTAAGCGGTGACCTCGATGCCGGAGGTCAGGCGCACACGCGCGACCTTACGGAGCGCCGAGTTCGGCTTCTTCGGGGTGGTCGTGAACACACGCGTGCAGACGCCGCGGCGCTGGGGCGAACCCTCGAGTGCGGGCGTCTTGTTCTTCTCGACCTTGTCCTGCCGGCCCTTCCGGACCAGCTGCTGGATCGTAGGCACCGTTTCTCCGGTTTCTGTGATCTCGATAAAACTAACCTGGGAACCCGCCGACCCACGCGGTCGGGCGTGTCGAATGCTGCAGACCCCTGCCGAGAACGGAAAGGGCGCAGATTTCGGTGTCTTCGACCGCTTCGGACCGAGAAGATCCGAGAGGTCCGGTCTCCCGCACGGACTGTGGGCACGCACGAGAGCCCAGGGACACCCCAGGCACAAGGTCAGAGCCTACCTAGCGCATGGGCTGCGGTCAAAACAAATGCACACGCGGAGGACACCCCGATGTGCTGCATATGTCACGATTCGCCGGGGCTGCGGGCGGTTGGTGTCGCGCGTATGGGTGAAATCACGCGGCCGGCGCTCCCCCGGTACGCCGCAGGGCGGCCACCCCGGTGGGGTGACCGCCCTGTGAACGTACCGCTTGCGACTTACTGGTTGTACGGACCGTAGTCGTAGTCCTCCAGCGGGACCGCCTGGCCGGAGCCGGTGCCGAAGGGCGAGTAGTCGATGTCGTCGTAACCGACGGCCGAGTACATCGCGGCCTTGGCCTCCTCGGTGGGCTCCACCCGGATGTTGCGGTAGCGGGACAGGCCCGTACCGGCCGGGATGAGCTTACCGATGATGACGTTCTCCTTGAGGCCGATGAGGCTGTCGGACTTGGCGTTGATCGCCGCATCCGTCAGGACTCGGGTCGTCTCCTGGAAGGAGGCGGCCGACAGCCAGGACTCCGTCGCCAGCGAGGCCTTGGTGATACCCATCAGCTGCGGACGGCCGGAGGCGGGGTGACCGCCCTCGGTGACCACACGACGGTTCTCGCCCTCGAAGCGCGAGCGCTCCACGAGCTCGCCCGGCAGCAGCTCCGCGTCGCCGGACTCGATGATCGTCACGCGGCGCAGCATCTGCCGGATGATGATCTCGATGTGCTTGTCGTGGATCGACACGCCCTGCGAGTTGTAGACCTTCTGGACCTCGCCGACCAGGTGGACCTGGACGGCGCGCTGGCCCAGGATGCGCAGCACGTCGTGCGGGTTGGTGGCACCCACGGTGAGCTTCTGGCCCACCTCGACGTGCTCGCCCTCGCTGACCAGCAGACGGGCACGCTTGGAGATCGCGTAGGCGGTCTCCTCGGAGCCGTCGTCCGGAGTGACGACGATCTTCTTGGTCTTCTCGGTCTCCTCGATCCGCACGCGGCCGGCGGCCTCGGAGATCGGGGCGACACCCTTGGGCGTACGGGCCTCGAAGAGCTCGACGACACGGGGCAGACCCTGGGTGATGTCGTCACCGGCCACACCACCGGTGTGGAAGGTACGCATCGTCAGCTGGGTACCGGGCTCACCGATGGACTGGGCGGCGATGATGCCGACCGCCTCACCGATGTCCACCAGCTTGCCGGTCGCCAGCGAGCGGCCGTAGCAGAAGGCACAGGTGCCGACCGCGGACTCACAGGTGAGGACCGAACGGGTCTTGACCGTCTCGACGCCGTTGGCGACGAGCTGGTCGATGAGCACGTCACCGAGGTCGACGTTGGCCGGCGCGATGACCTTGCCGTCGATGACGACGTCCTCGGCCAGCATGCGGGCGTAGACGCTGGTCTCGACGTCCTCGGCCTTGCGCAGCACGCCGTCGGCACCGCGGGACGCGATCTGCAGCTTGAGGCCGCGCTCGGTGCCGCAGTCCTCCTCGCGGATGATGACGTCCTGCGAGACGTCCACCAGACGACGGGTCAGGTAACCCGAGTCGGCGGTACGGAGGGCGGTGTCCGCGAGACCCTTACGGGCACCGTGGGTGGAGATGAAGTACTCCAGCACGGAGAGACCCTCACGGAACGACGCCTTAATGGGTCGCGGAATGGTCTCGTTCTTCGCGTTCGACACCAGACCACGCATACCGGCGATCTGCCGCATCTGCATCATGTTTCCTCGGGCACCCGAGTCAACCATCATGAAGATGGGGTTCGTCTTGGGGAAGTTCGCGTTCATCGCCTCGGCAACCTCGTTGGTCGCCTTGGTCCAGATCGCGATGAGCTCCTGCGTGCGCTCGTCCTTGGTGATCAGACCGCGCTCGTACTGCTTCTGGACCTTCTCGTCCTGCGCCTCGTAGCCCTTGACGATCTCCTTCTTCGCCTCGGGAACGACGACGTCGGAGATGGCCACGGTGACGCCGGAACGGGTCGCCCAGTGGAAGCCGGCCGCCTTCAGGTTGTCGAGCGTCGCCGCCACGATGACCTTGGGGTAACGCTCGGCCAGGTCGTTGACGATCTCGGAGAGCTGCTTCTTGCCCACCGAGTAGTCCACGAACGGGTAGTCCTCGGGCAGCAGCTCGTTGAAGAGCGCGCGGCCCAGGGTGGTGCGCAGGCGGAAGCTGTCGCCCTGCTGCCACTCAGCAGCCCCGACGCCGTCGTCATCCCCCTCTTCGACCGGGGGAACCCAGCCGCGCGGGGGAACGGTGCCGATCGGGAAGCGGATGTCGACCTTCGCCTGGAGCGAGAGCTCACGGGCGTCGAACGCCATGATCGCCTCGGCGACCGAGCCGAAGGACCGGCCCTCGCCGATGACCTTGCGCTCTTCCTCGTCGGTGGTGAGGAAGAACAGGCCCAGCACCATGTCCTGGGTCGGCATGGTGACCGGACGGCCGTCGGCCGGCTTGAGGATGTTGTTCGAGGACAGCATCAGGATGCGGGCCTCGGCCTGCGCCTCCGCGGAGAGCGGCAGGTGGACGGCCATCTGGTCACCGTCGAAGTCCGCGTTGAACGCGGTGCAGACGAGCGGGTGGATCTGGATGGCCTTGCCCTCGACCAGCTGCGGCTCGAAGGCCTGGATGCCGAGGCGGTGCAGGGTGGGCGCACGGTTCAGCAGCACCGGGTGCTCGGCGATGACCTCTTCGAGGACGTCGTACACGACGGTGCGGCCGCGCTCGACCATGCGCTTGGCCGACTTGATGTTCTGCGCGTGGTTCAGGTCGACCAGGCGCTTCATCACGAACGGCTTGAAGAGCTCCAGCGCCATGGCCTTGGGCAGACCGCACTGGTGCAGCTTCAGCTGCGGACCGACGACGATGACGGAACGGGCCGAGTAGTCGACGCGCTTACCGAGCAGGTTCTGACGGAATCGACCCTGCTTACCCTTCAGCATGTCGCTGAGGGACTTCAGCGGACGGTTGCCGGGGCCCGTGACCGGGCGACCGCGACGGCCGTTGTCGAAGAGGGCGTCGACCGCCTCCTGGAGCATCCGCTTCTCGTTGTTCACGATGATCTCGGGGGCACCGAGGTCGAGCAGACGCTTCAGACGGTTGTTGCGGTTGATCACACGGCGGTACAGGTCGTTCAGGTCGGAGGTCGCGAAGCGGCCACCGTCCAGCTGCACCATCGGACGCAGGTCCGGCGGGATCACGGGGATGCAGTCCAGCACCATGCCGCTGGGGCTGTTGCGGGTCTGCAGGAAGGCGGAGACGACCTTGAGGCGCTTGAGCGCACGGGTCTTCTTCTGGCCCTTGCCGGTCCGGATGATCTCGCGGAGGCGCTCGGCCTCCTCGTCGAGGTCGAAGGACTCCAGGCGCTTCTGCAGCGCGGCGGCGCCCATCGCACCCATGAAGTAGGTGCCGAAGCGGTCGCGCAGCTCGCGGTAGAGCAGCTCGTCGCCCTCGAGGTCCTGGACCTTGAGGTTCTTGAAGCGGTTCCAGACCTCGTCGAGGCGGTCGATCTCGCGCTGCGCGCGGTCGCGCAGCTGCTTCATCTCACGCTCGGCGCCCTCGCGCACCTTGCGGCGCACGTCGGCCTTGGCACCCTCGGCCTCGAGCTCGGCCAGGTCGGCCTCGAGCTTCTTGGCGCGGGCCTCCAGGTCGGCGTCGCGGCGCTGCTCGATCTGCTGGCGCTCGACGGAGACGTGGGCCTCCAGCGAGGGCAGGTCGCGCGTGCGGCGCTCCTCGTCCACCCACGTGATCATGTAGGCGGCGAAGTAGATGACCTTCTCGAGGTCCTTCGGGGCGAGGTCGAGCAGGTAGCCCAGACGCGACGGGACGCCCTTGAAGTACCAGATGTGGGTGACGGGAGCGGCCAGCTCGATGTGGCCCATCCGCTCACGGCGCACCTTGGCGCGGGTGACCTCGACGCCACAGCGCTCACAGATGATGCCCTTGAAGCGGACACGCTTGTACTTGCCGCAGTAGCACTCCCAGTCCCGGGTCGGACCGAAGATCTTCTCGCAGAAGAGTCCGTCCTTTTCGGGCTTCAGGGTGCGGTAGTTGATGGTCTCCGGCTTCTTGACCTCGCCGTGGGACCAGGTTCGGATGTCGTCCGCGGTCGCCAGGCCGATCCGCAGCTCGTCGAAGAAGTTGACGTCGAGCACTGTTCGTCAATCCCTCTTTCAGGGTCGTGTCTTCATCAGTGGTCTGAGGGGGTCCGGGGACGACGGGGGGCTCTTGGCGAGCCCCCCGTCAGACCCGTCAGACCTCTTCGACGCTGCTCGGCTCGCGCCGGGACAGGTCGATACCGAGCTCTTCCGCAGCGCGGAAGACGTCCTCGTCCGTGTCGCGCATCTCGATGGACATGCCGTCCGAGGACAGCACCTCCACGTTGAGGCAGAGGGACTGCATTTCCTTGATGAGCACCTTGAAGGACTCGGGAATGCCGGGCTCGGGGATGTTCTCGCCCTTGACGATGGCCTCGTAGACCTTCACGCGGCCGGTCACGTCGTCGGACTTGATGGTCAGCAGCTCCTGGAGGGCGTACGCGGCGCCGTATGCCTCCAGCGCCCACACCTCCATCTCACCGAAGCGCTGGCCACCGAACTGAGCCTTACCACCCAGCGGCTGCTGGGTGATCATGGAGTACGGGCCGGTCGAACGGGCGTGCAGCTTGTCGTCGACCAGGTGGTGCAGCTTGAGGATGTACATGTACCCGACGGAGATCGGGTCCGGGAACGGCTCGCCGGAGCGGCCGTCGAACATCCGGGCCTTGCCGGAGGGGAGCACCATGCGCTCGCCGTCGCGGTTCGGGATCGTGGACTCGAAGAGGCCGGCGATCTCGTCCTCGCGGGCGCCGTCGAAGACCGGGGTGGCGACGTTGGTGCCAGGCGCGACGTCGTCGGCGCCGATGGCCTGCAGACGCTTCATCCAGTCCTCGTCGCCCTCGACCTTCCAGCCGCGGCTGGCGAGCCAGCCGAGGTGGATCTCGAGGACCTGTCCCGGGTTCATTCGGGACGGGACACCGAGCGGGTTGAGGATGATGTCGACCGGGGTGCCGTCCTCGAGGAACGGCATGTCCTCGACCGGAAGGATCTTGGAGATGACACCCTTGTTGCCGTGACGGCCGGCGAGCTTGTCACCGTCGGTGATCTTGCGCTTCTGGGCGACGTAGACGCGGACCAGCTGGTTCACGCCCGGGGGAAGCTCGTCGCCCTCCTCGCGGTCGAAGACGCGGACGCCGATGACCTTGCCGATCTCGCCGTGCGGGACCTTCAGCGAGGTGTCACGGACCTCACGGGCCTTCTCACCGAAGATCGCGCGGAGCAGGCGCTCCTCCGGGGTCAGCTCGGTCTCACCCTTCGGGGTGACCTTGCCGACCAGGATGTCGCCGGCGACGACCTCGGCACCGATGCGGATGATGCCGCGCTCGTCGAGGTCGGCGAGGACCTCCTCGGAGACGTTCGGGATGTCCCGGGTGATCTCCTCCGGGCCGAGCTTGGTGTCTCGGGCGTCGACCTCGTGCTCCTCGATGTGGATCGAGGAGAGGACGTCGTCCTGGACGAGGCGCTGCGACAGGATGATCGCGTCCTCGTAGTTGTGACCCTCCCACGGCATGAACGCCACGAGCAGGTTCTTGCCGAGGGCCATCTCGCCCTCGTCCGTGGACGGGCCGTCGGCGAGCACCTGGCCGGCGACGACGCGGGCGCCCTCGTCGACGACGACCTTCTGGTTGAAGGACGTGCCCTGGTTGGAGCGGGAGAACTTGGCGACGCGGTACGTGTTGTACGTGCCGTCGTCGTTGGCCACCGTGACGTAGTCGGCGGAGACCTCCTGGACGACACCGTCCTTCTCCGCCTTGATGACGTCACCGGCGTCGACCGCACAGCGGTACTCCATGCCGGTGCCGACCAGCGGGGCCTCCGCCTTGATCAGCGGAACGGCCTGGCGCATCATGTTCGATCCCATGAGCGCGCGGTTGGCGTCGTCGTGCTCGAGGAACGGGATCATGGCGGTCGCGACCGACACCATCTGGCGCGGGGAGACGTCCATGTAGTCGACGTCGTCGCCGGCGATGTAGTCGATCTCGCCGCCACGGCGGCGGACCAGCACGCGGGACTCGGCGAAGCGCATGTCCTCGGTGAGGGGGGCGTTCGCCTGGGCGATGACGAAGCGGTCTTCCTCGTCAGCAGTCAGGTAGTCGACGTCGTCGGTGACGACGCCCTCGACGACCTTGCGGTACGGGGTCTCGACGAAGCCGAACGCGTTGACGCGGCCGTAGGAGGCGAGCGAGCCGATCAGACCGATGTTCGGGCCTTCGGGCGTCTCGATCGGGCACATGCGGCCGTAGTGCGACGGGTGGACGTCTCGGACCTCGAAGCCGGCCCGCTCACGGGAGAGACCGCCCGGACCCAGCGCCGACAGACGGCGCTTGTGGGTCAGACCCGACAGCGGGTTGGTCTGGTCCATGAACTGGGACAGCTGGCTGGTGCCGAAGAACTCCTTGATGGAGGCGACGACCGGCCGGATGTTGATCAGGGTCTGCGGCGTGATCGCCTCGACGTCCTGGGTGGTCATCCGCTCGCGGACGACGCGCTCCATACGAGCCAGACCCGTGCGGACCTGGTTCTGGATGAGCTCGCCGACGTTGCGCAGACGACGGTTGCCGAAGTGGTCGATGTCGTCGGTCTCGACGACGATCGAGGTGCCGTTCTCGCCGACCGTCTCCTGCTCGCCCGCGTGCAGCTTGACCAGGTACTTGATCGTCGCGATGACGTCGTCGACCGTGAGCACGCCGGCGTCGAGCGGGGCGTCCGCGCCCAGCTTCTTGTTGACCTTGTAGCGGCCGACCTTCGCGAGGTCGTAGCGCTTCGGGTTGAAGTAGAGGTTCTCGAGCAGCGTCTGCGCGGCCTCACGGGTCGGCGGCTCGCCCGGACGCAGCTTGCGGTAGATGTCGAGCAGCGCGTCGTCCTGGCCCTGGGTGTGGTCCTTCTCCAGGGTGGCGCGCATGGACTCGTACTCGCCGAACTCCTCAAGGATCTGCTCGGTGGTCCAGCCGAGGGCCTTCAGGAGGACGGTGACGGACTGCTTGCGCTTGCGGTCGATGCGGACGCCGACCATGTCGCGCTTGTCGACCTCCATCTCCAGCCAGGCACCCCGGGACGGGATGATCTTGGCCGTGAAGATGTCCTTGTCGGACGTCTTGTCGATGGCGGAGTCGAAGTAGACGCCGGGCGAGCGGACCAGCTGCGAGACGACGACACGCTCGGTGCCGTTGATGCAGAAGGTGCCCTTGTTGGTCATGAGCGGGAAGTCGCCCATGAAGACCGTCTGAGACTTGATCTCACCGGTCTCGTTGTTGGTGAACTCGGCCGTGACGAAGAGCGGGGCCGCGTACGTGAAGTCGCGCTCCTTGCACTCGTCGATCGAGTTCTTCGGGGGCTCGAAACGGTGGTCGCGGAAGGTCAGCGACATCGACCCGGAGAAGTCCTCGATCGGGGAGATCTCCTCGAAGATCTCCTCCAGACCGGACTTGGTGGGGACGTCCTGACCGGACTCCAGCGCAGCCTCGACGCGAGCCTTCCAGGCGGCGTTGCCGAGCAGCCAGTCGAAGCTCTCGGTCTGCAGCGCGAGGAGGTTCGGAACCTCGAGGGGCTCCTTGATCTTCGCAAAAGAGATGCGCAGCGGGGCGGTGCTGGCGCCGTTGTTCGTATTGGCAGTCGAGGCGTTGCGCGAGGCGGCCAAGAGGGGGTCCTTCCGAGGGCTCGGACTCACTACGCGCGTACCGGCCCCACTCCGTGCATCGAAAGAAATCCCAGGTCAGCGGGTTTCCATCGGCTGTGCTCGATAGTGGGCATGCCCCTGGTGACGGGCAGGGAGCAGCTAACAGGCAGCGCAAAGGGTCAGTGTAGCCACTTGGCCCACTGATGTCCAGAGCGGATGTGCGGAGACCGGTGCGATACCAATCTCTCCCTCCGGGATCCTGTTGTCCCTCGCCGTGCGGCGGACGCCTGCAGGCATCGCCTGACGCAAGACTTCCCTCTTCGCCTTCGATCCATGCCTCGGACGGTGGACCGATGTGGCGACGCGTCCTGAGAATTGCGCGCCCCGTCGCGTTCGTCAAGGCCCACGGCCCGTCCGGGAGGGCAACGAAGATCACCATACTCGCCCCGGGGACGTGCTCCGCGCAGCCGTCCGGGGAAACGCCGACGGGCGACCACCCGCATGGGTGATCGCCCGTTGGCTACCGGCAGCCGCCGGCGGAAAGAGTCAGACGACTCGCGAGGCCACGCGCCGGTAGGCGCATGACCAAGAGGTTACTTGACCTCGACGGAGGCGCCGGCGCCCTTGAGGGCCTCGGCGGCCTTCTCCGCGGCGTCCTTGGCGACCTTCTCGAGGACCGGCTTCGGGGTGCCGTCGACGAGGTCCTTGGCCTCCTTCAGACCCAGGGAGGTCAGCTCACGCACGACCTTGATGACCTGGATCTTCTTGTCACCGGCGGCGGTGAGGATGACGTCGAACTCGTCCTTCTCCTCGACGGCCTCAGCGGCGCCACCGGCGACGCCGCCGGCCATGACGACCGGCGCAGCGGCGGCGGCGGTGACGTCGAACTTCTCCTCGAAGGCGGAGACGAACTCGGCCAGCTCGATGAGGGTCATCTCCTCGAACTGCGCGAGCAGCTCGTCCTTGGTCAGCTTCGCCATGATGGCGGTCCTTCCACTAAATCGGCAGGTGCCGGGATGTACATGTCGGCGGGCGTACGGCCCGCTGCGACCGGTGCCAGGCGGCACCGGTCAATGCGCGAGCCGAATTACTCGGCACCGCCCTGCTCGGCGAGCTTGGCGCGCAGCGCGTCCGCAGTGCGGACGAGCTTCGTCGGCAGCGCCTGGAAGAGCGAGGCAGCCTGGGACTGCTTGCCCTTCATGGCACCGGCCAGCTTGCTGAGCAGAACCTCGCGGGACTCGAGGTCCGCAAGCTTCTTGATCTCATCAGCGGAGAGCGCCTTGCCATCAAGGACACCGCCCTTGATGATGAGGTTCGGGTTCTCCTTGGCGAAGTCACGGAGACCCTTCGCCGACTCCACCGGGTCACCGGTGACGAAGGCAACGGCCGTCGGGCCAGCGAAGAGCTGGTCCTCCAGCGTGATCCCGGCCTCACGGGCCGCGATCTGGGTCAGCGTGTTCTTCACCACGGCGTACTGGGCGTTCTCACCGAGCGAACGGCGCAGCGTCTTGAGCTGCGCCACGGTGAGACCGCGGTACTCGGTCAGCACAGCGGCATTCGAGCTACGGAACTTGTCCGTCAGCTCGGCAACCGCAGCAGCCTTGGCGGACGTCGCCATGAGCCTCGGCCTCCTTCCGGGTGATTCGGACCGCTCGCGCGAAGGGACCTGGGCAAAACGAAACGCCCCGGCGCAGGCGCTCGGGGCGTAACTCGACCGCTTCGACCCGAAGTCGTCGCGGGAGTGCTTCCTCAAATCACCTGCGCAGGTCGCCCGCAGCTAGCGGATCCTTCGGCCACCACACCTCCGGATGGAGGCACAGCAACGACCAGCGGTCTTTGGCTTCTGGAAGAAGGTACGTGAACGGGGCGCCCGGAAGCAAATCGACCCCCGGGCGACCGCATCCGCGCAGGTCAGGAGGGCAGCGACGGGGTGTCGCCGGTCTCCTTCATCTTCTTGAGCCTCTCCAGCAGATCGACGGTCTGGTCCGCCGGGGGCGCCTGGACGCTGACGGGCGTGCCGTAGTCGGTCAGCGTCTCGCTGATCTCCATCCGGCCCTTGGCCGTGTCCATGTTCATGACCAGCTTCACGGGGAGGTCGCCGGAGTCGAGCCAGACGTCCATGTCGTACTGGGTGATGCCGGCCTGCTTGATGGTGTCCAGCAGCTCCTGCCGGTCCTTCTCCCCGAGGCCGTCGAGGCTCTGGTTGGACTTCACGGCCTCCTCCGCGGTGAGCGTGCCCTTGTAGTGCTGGGCCTTCTTGCCGCCGACCGTCTCCTCGCCGACCAGCTTGACGTTCGGCGAGGCCTTGAGGAGCGCCATCTGCTTGGCCGGGTCCTGGCTCTGGCCCTGGCCGCCTCCCAGGAGCTGCTGGAGCCCCTTGGAGTCGTTGCCGGACTCCTTCGCCATGGCGGCGAGGTCGACCTTCATCCAGCGCTTGCCGTCGTTCTTGGCGGCACCCTCCTCACCCATGTCGGTGTACGTGGCGGTGCCGATCGTGAGGGAGTGGGACTCGGCGGGAGCGCCGTCCTTGCCGGGCAGCCCGGTCATGCGCTGGTCCACGGCGGTGGGGTCCCAGCTCATGACGCCGGACGACCGGACGGTCAGGGGCTGGTCCCCGAGGCCCGGCATCTTCATGGTCATCTCGAACTTGGCCGACTTCGCGGCCTGCGTCTTCTTGAAGGCCGCGTTGACGGCCTCGACCGACACGCCGGCCGCGGGCTGCTTCTCCGCCTTCGCGGAGGCCCCCGAGGCGGCCTTGTCGCCCTTCTCGCCGCCCCCGCAGGCCGCGACGCCCGCCAGCAGGGCCACGGCCGTCACCGACAGGCTCAGGCGCTTCCAGGTGGACTCGTGCATGTGTCTTGCCCCCCTCTACTCAAAAGCGATCAATGTGAACGTTAGTTCACGGGCCGGGCGGAGGGCGGGGCCGGGGGCGTACGGGACGCGTACGGGCTGCGTCAAAAACGAGCCGCGTCAGAAGCGAGCCGCGTCAAAAAACGAGCAGGCCCCGCATCTCGCCAGGAGATGCGGGGCCTGCTCGTTCGCTAACGCGCCGAGGCGTCGGATCCGGTCAGGATCAGACGGTCTCGTCCTCCACCAGGAGGTTGCGGGTGCGGTTGCTGTCCAGCGGGATGCCGGCGCCCATCGTGGTGGTCAGGGTCGCCTTCTTGATGTAGCGGCCCTTCGCGGCGGACGGCTTGAGACGGGTGATCTCCTCAAGCGCAGCGGCGTAGTTCTCCACCAGCTTGGCCTCGTCGAAGGAGACCTTGCCGATGATGAAGTGCAGGTTCGAGTGCTTGTCGACGCGGAACTCGATCTTGCCGCCCTTGATGTCGGTCACGGCCTTGGCCGTGTCCGGGGTGACGGTGCCGGTCTTCGGGTTCGGCATCAGACCACGCGGACCGAGCACGCGGCCGAGGCGGCCGACCTTGCCCATGAGGTCCGGGGTGGCGACGACGGCGTCGAAGTCCAGGCGGCCCTTCGCGACCTCGTCGATGAGCTCGTCGGCGCCGACGATGTCGGCACCCGCGGCACGCGCGGCCTCGGCACGGTCGCCGGTCGCGAAGACCAGGACCCGGGCGGTCTTACCGGTGCCGTGCGGAAGGTTCACGGTGCCACGGACCATCTGGTCGGCCTTGCGCGGGTCGACACCCAGGCGGAAGGCAACCTCGACGGTCGCGTCGAACTTCACGGAGGACGTCTCCTTCGCCAGGCGGACGGCCTCGAGCGGGGCGTACAGACGCTCCCGGTCGATCTTCGCGTCCACGTTGCGAAGAGTCTTGCTGCGCTTCACTGCTTCTCCTCAGGATTGGAGTCGTGGTACGGGCCGCGCCGGCCCTTCCACGGGTACTGCTGGGGGGTGGCTGATCAGCCCTCGACCGTGATGCCCATGGAGCGGGCGGTGCCGGCGATGATCTTCGCGGCGGCGTCCAGGTCGTTGGCGTTCAGGTCGGGCATCTTGGTGGTGGCGATCTCGCGGACCTGCGCCTCGGTGATCTTGGCGACCTTGGTCTTGTGCGGCTCGCCGGAGCCCTTCTCCACGCCCGCGGCCTTGAGGATCAGCTTCGCGGCCGGCGGAGTCTTGGTCACGAAGGTGAAGGAACGGTCCTCGTAGACCGTGATCTCCACCGGCACGACCATGCCACGCTGCGACTCGGTCGCGGCGTTGTAGGCCTTGCAGAACTCCATGATGTTGACGCCGTGCTGGCCCAGCGCGGGGCCGACCGGCGGAGCCGGGTTCGCGGCACCGGCGCTGATCTGGAGCTTGATAAGCCCCGTGACCTTCTTCTTCTTGGGAGGCATTGCTCTCTCCGGGTCCTAGTGAGAGTTTTTTTGCCATGCGCACAGTGCGCGCAGGCATACCGCACCACGATAACGGGTAACGTGGCCGGGCCAAAAACCGAGAGGTCAGACCCCTGTACGAGCGGGTCTGACCTGTTCGGTGGCTTGTGTGCCAGAAGGTGTCAGTTCTTCTGGATCTGGTCGAAGCTGAGCTCGACCGGGGTCTCGCGGCCGAAGATCTCGACGAGGCCCTTGACCTTCTTCGAGTCGGCGTTGATCTCGTTGATCGTGGCCTGCAGGGTGGCGAACGGGCCGTCGGTGACGGTGACCGAGTCGCCGACCTCGAAGTCCAGGACCTGGACCTCGACCTTGCGCTGCGGCGCCGGCTTGCCCTCGGCCTCGGCGGCCTCGCGGGCGGCCTTCTCCTCGGCCTCCGGGGCGAGCATCTTGACGATCTCGTCCAGCGTCAGCGGGTACGGGTCGTAGGCGTTGCCGACGAAGCCGGTGACGCCCGGGGTGTTGCGGACGACGCCCCAGGACTCGTTCGTCAGGTCCATGCGCACCAGGACGTAGCCCGGGAGCTTGTTCTGGCGGACGGTGCGGCGGTCGCCGTTCTTGATCTGGACGACCTCCTCCTGCGGCACCTCGGCCTGGAAGATGTAGTCCTCGACGTTGAGCGAGACGGCGCGCTGCTCGAGGTTGGTCTTCACGCGGTTCTCGTAACCGGCGTAGGTGTGGATGACGTACCACTCGCCGGGCAGGCCGCGGAGCTCCTCGCGGAGGGCCTCGATCGGGTCGGCGGCGGGCTCCTCCGCGGCGGCCTCCTCGGCGGCTTCCTCGGCGTCCTCGTCCTCGGCGGCCTCGTCGGACTCGACGTGGAGGGCGGCCTCCTCGGCCGGCTCGCCGGCGGCGGCTTCCTCGGCGTCGAGCTCGTCGGCGGCGTCGGCGCCCTCGACGATCTCCTGCGCGGTGTCGTCGCCCTCGACCTCGGCCGAGACAGTGGCATCCACGTCGGCCTCTGCCGCCTCAGCGGCCTTCTCGGCGGCGTCGTTCAGGTTCGGGTCAGACACGTGGCTGCTTCTTCCTGGCTACAAGGGGTGGAACGTGCGAAAGGGGCGGCTCGCCTCACGGCAGCCGCCCTACCCGCGGATTCAGCCGAAGACGTACTTGACGGCGTTGGTGAACCCATAGTCAATCACGGTGACCAGGCCAATGACGATGACGACAAAGACGATCACCACGGTGGTGTACGTCGACAGCTGGCCCCGGGTGGGCCAGACGACCTTGCGGAGCTCTGCGACGATCTGACGGTAGAAGAGCGCGAGGCGGCCGAAGGGGCCCTTCTTCCCGCGCTTCCCGCCACGGCGGCCCTTCCTGGCGGCCACCTCGTCCTCGGGACGACCGCTCTCAGGCGTCGCGGTGGAGCCAAGGGCTTCCGTCACTACGTCCTCACCTGAATCCGGGTCGTGAGCCGTGCCGCGCCCGGTTGAGCCGCACGGCGGTGCATTTCTCTACGTACGCACGCACGCACCCTGGTGACGATGCGTGTAGCAGGGCCGAAGGGACTTGAACCCCCAACCGCTGGTTTTGGAGACCAGTGCTCTACCAATTGAGCTACGACCCTTTGTGGTTTCCCCAACGTACCGCATCCGGGCGTGCGCACGGTGTGTGCGGAGCCGGATCGCGGCCGGTGAGGGCCAACGGTGGATGAGTGTACGTGCTCCGGGGGCGTGCGTCGAACAGCTTGTGCCGGGGCGGGTCCGGAGCGGGGTCGGAACGTTGCATTCCGGGGCATTGCCGGGGCTCGGTCACGGCTCGGCCGGGGCACGCGCGAACCGCCCGTGAAACGGGTGTGCCCGCTTCGTCCCACGTCTGCAACGATGCCCCCATGACCGCTGCGACTCCTTCCGAGCCCACCGTCCAGTCCCCCACCGAGCGCCGGGTGTCGACCCGCATCGGAGCGATCTCCGAGTCCGCGACCCTCGCCGTCGACGCCAAGGCCAAGGCCCTCAAGGCCGCCGGGCGCCCGGTGATCGGCTTCGGCGCCGGCGAGCCCGACTTCCCCACCCCCGACTACATCGTCGAGGCCGCGGTGGAGGCCTGCCGCGACCCGAAGAACCACCGCTACACGCCCGCCGGCGGCCTCCCCGAGCTGAAGGCCGCGATCGCCGCGAAGACGCTGCGCGACTCCGGCTACCAGGTCGAGGCCTCGCAGGTGCTGGTCACCAACGGCGGCAAGCAGGCCATCTACGAGGCCTTCGCCGCGATCCTCGACCCGGGCGACGAGGTCATCGTCCCCGCCCCGTACTGGACCACCTACCCCGAGTCGATCCGCCTCGCGGGCGGCGTGCCGGTGGAGGTCGTGGCCGACGAGACCACGGGCTACCGGGTGTCGGTCGAGCAGCTGGAGGCCGCCCGCACCGAGCGGACGAAGGTGCTGCTCTTCGTCTCGCCGTCGAACCCGACCGGTGCGGTGTACTCGCGCGAGCAGGTCGAGGCGGTGGGCCGCTGGGCCGCGGAGCACGGGCTGTGGGTGCTGACGGACGAGATCTACGAGCACCTGGTCTACGGCGACGCCGAGTTCTCGTCCCTGCCGGTGGTCGTGCCGGAGCTGCGTGACAAGTGCATCGTCGTCAACGGCGTCGCCAAGACGTACGCGATGACCGGCTGGCGCGTCGGGTGGGTCATCGCCCCCCAGGACGTGATCAAGGCCGCGACGAACCTGCAGTCGCACGCCACGTCGAATGTGTCCAACGTCGCACAGCGGGCGGCGATCGCGGCCGTCTCCGGCGACCTCTCCGCCGTCGACGAGATGAAGACCGCCTTCGACCGGCGGCGCCGCACGATCGTGCGCATGCTCAACGAGATCGACGGCGTGCTCTGCCCCGAGCCGGAGGGCGCGTTCTACGCCTACCCGTCGGTCAAGGAGCTGCTCGGCAAGGAGATCCGCGGCAAGCGGCCCGCCACGTCCGTCGAGCTCGCCGCGCTGATCCTGGAAGAGGTCGAGGTCGCGGTGGTGCCGGGCGAGGCCTTCGGCACGCCGGGGTACCTGCGGCTGTCCTACGCGCTGGGCGACGAGGACCTGGTCGAGGGCGTCTCGCGGATCCAGAAGCTGCTGGCGGAGGCGCGCGACTGAGCGCCCGCTCCATGACGGGCCCCCGGCTTGTGCCGGGGGCCCGTATTCGTTTTCGGTGCGGCGCCCGTTAAGGGAAAGTCCCTTCCGGTACGCCGGGTGCATGCGGCAGGATCTGCGAATGGAGAGTGTTCGTAACGTCCGTCTGCTGCCGAAAGCCCATCTGCACCTGCACTTCACCGGTTCGATGCGGCCTTCCACCCTGCTGGAGCTCGCCGACAAGTACGGGGTGCACCTCCCGGAAGCGCTGAGCAGCGGCGAGCCGCCGAAGCTGCGGGCCACGGACGAGCGGGGCTGGTTCCGGTTCCAGCGGCTCTACGACATCGCGCGCTCGTGCCTGCGGTCGCCCGAGGACATCCAGCGGCTGGTGCGGGAAGCCGCGGAGGAGGACGTCCGGGACGGCTCCGGGTGGCTGGAGATCCAGGTCGACCCGACGTCCTACGCGCCGCGGCTGGGCGGCCTCATCCCCGCCCTGGAAATCATCCTGGACGCGGTCGAGAGCGCGTCGAAGGAGACCGGGCTGGGCATGCGGGTGCTCGTCGCCGCGAACCGCATGAAACACCCCCTGGACGCCCGGACGCTGGCCCGGCTGGCCGTGCGGTACGCCGACCGCGGCGTGGTCGGCTTCGGGCTCTCCAACGACGAGCGGCGCGGCCTCGCGCGCGACTTCGACCGCGCGTTCGAGATCGCGCGGGAGGGCGGGCTGCTGGCCGCGCCCCACGGCGGTGAGCTCTCGGGCCCGAGCAGCGTCCGGGACTGCATGGACGACCTGCACGCGTCGCGCGTCGGCCACGGGGTGCGGGCCGCCGAAGACCCGCGGCTGCTGCGGAAGCTCGCGGAGCGGGGCGTGACCTGCGAGGTCTGCCCGTCGTCCAACGTCGCCCTCGGCGTCTACGAGAAGCCCGGCGACGTGCCGCTGCGGACCCTGTGGGACGCCGGCGTGCCGATAGCGCTCGGCGCGGACGACCCCCTGCTCTTCGGCTCGCGGCTCGCCGCGCAGTACGAGCTGGTGCGCGAGCACCACGGCTTCACGGACGCCGAGCTGGCGGAGCTGGCGCGGCAGTCGGTACGGGGGTCGGCCGCGCCGGAGCCCGTCCGGGCGGGGTTGCTGGCGGGGATCGACGGGTGGCTGGGCGCCGCCTGAGGCGCTCGCCGTCCACGGTGGTGCCGTCCGGGGTTGCCGGCCCGTTCCAGCAACCATCCAGCCCGGCCGGCGTTTGAGGCCGAGCGCGTTCAGCGCGATACGGGGGCCCGGGGGCTCGCCCCCGGTTACGGGAAGGGGCGGGGTGGGGAAAGGCCCCTGCTTACAGCGCCACCCCGACCGTGACCGGCTCGTTCACCAGGGTCACCCCGAACGCCTCATGGACACCCGCCCGCACCTCGCGGGCCAGAGCGAGAAGATCCTCGGTCGTAGCCGAACCCCGGTTCGTGAGCGCAAGCGTGTGCTTCGTGCTGATCCGCGCCGGCCCCGCCCCGTAGCCCTTCGTGAACCCCGCCTTGTCGATCAGCCAGGCCGCGGACGTCTTCATGAGGCCCTCCCCCGCCGGGTAGGCGGGCGGCGTCACGTCCGCGCCGAGGCGGTCCGCGACGCGGGCCAGGAACGCCGCGTGCTCCGCCTCGGTCAGGATCGGGTTGCAGAAGAACGAGCCCGCCGACCACGTGTCGTGGTCCTCCGCGTCGAGGACCATGCCCTTGCCGGCGCGCAGCTTGAGGACCGTCTCGCGGGCCTGGTCCGCGGGGACCCGGTCGCCCGCCTCGACGCCGAGGGCGCGGGCCGTCTCGGGGTAGCGGATGGGCGCCGACAGGCCGTCCGCGTCCTCCAGCTCGAAGCGGACGCGGAGGACGACGTAGCGGGCGGGGTCCGCCTTGAAGCGGCTGTGGCGGTACGAGAAGGCGCACTCGGCGTTGGTGAGCGTCACCGTCTCGCCGGTGCGGCGGTCGTACGCGACCACTTCGGTGATCGTCTGGGCGACGTCCTGGCCGTACGCGCCGACGTTCTGGATGGGCGTGGCGCCGGCGGAGCCGGGGATGCCGGCGAGGCACTCGATGCCGGCGAGGCCGGCTTCGACGGTGCGGGCGACGGCGTCGGACCAGTTCTCGCCGGCGGCCAGTTCGAGGGCGGTGCCGTCGAGGGTGAAGCCGGTGGTCGCGATGCGCAGGGCGGTGCCGTCGAAGCCCTTGTCGGAGATGACGAGGTTGCTGCCGCCGCCGATGATCAGCAGGGGGGTTCCGGTCTCGTCGGCCTCGCGGACCGCGGCGATCACCTCGGCGTCGGTGGTGGCCGTGATCAGGCGGCGGGCGGGGCCGCCGAGCCTGAAGGTGGTCAGGGGGGCGAGGGGGGCGTCGTGTCGTTCCTGCACCAGACCAGGGTACGGGTGGGTGCGGCGGGGCGGTCCGGGGCCGGGG
>NZ_PXWG01000047.1 GCF_003011965.1 Streptosporangium nondiastaticum | reverse complement strand
AGCGCGGCGGCGCCCGGGCCGCGGCGCGCCATCAGCTCGCCGGCCACGGACAGGGCCACCCGCTGCGCGGCGTCCATGACCGCCCAGCGGCGCGGCGGGATGCGCAGCCCCTCCGGCGGCGCCGCCGGCACCTCCAGGGGCGACCCCTGGTCGGTGTAGCTGTGGGTGAGGCTGAGCTTGCCCGGCTCGTAGTAGAGCTCGCGGTCGAGGAGGGACTCCGGCAGCGGCCCGATGCGGTCCTCGCCGGTGAGCATGGCGGCCCAGAACGCCTCGGCGTCGGGCGCGTTGCCGAAGCGCCCGCCGTAGCCCACGACGGCGATGGGCTCCGGGGCGACGGAGGCCCGCGCGGTACGCGGACGCTCCGCGGCCGGCGCGGCGGCGTCCGGGTCGTGCTCCTCCAGGACGAGGTGGCAGAGCGTGCCGGTCAGCGACGCACCGCTGACCGCGGCCCGGCGCGGCCCGGCACCCGCCTCCTGGTGCCACTTCCGCGGTTCCGGCAGCGTACGGAACGGAGGGCCGGGCTCGGGCGCCGCCGGGAGCCCGCCCGGCAGGCGCCGGTGGTACAGGGCCAGCGCCGCCTTGGTGACGCTCGCCAGGCCCGCGTTGGCGAAGGTGTGCCCGAGCCGGTCGCGCACGCTGCCCACGACCACGGAGCCGGGACCGTCCCCCGCGTACACCGCCTTCAGCGCGTCGAGTTCGGCGCGCGTCTCGTGCGCCACGCCGGTGCCGCCGCACTCCACGTAGCCGACGGACGACGGCTGCGCGCCGCACGCGTCCAGCGCGGCACGGGCCGTCACGGCGCGCCGCTCCACGGACGTGGAGTAGCGGAACACTCCCGGGCGCCCCTCGTGGTGCACCGCGCAGCCGCGGACGGTCGCGTAGACGCGGTCCCCGTCGCGGACGGCGGACGACAGCCGCTTGAGCAGGAGGGCGCCCACGCCCTCGCCGAGCACGAAGCCGCCGCCGTCCGCGGCGAACGGCCGCGTCCGGTCGGCGACGAGACCCTTCGCCGCGAGCGCCGCCCGCAGGAACGGGCCCTCCTCACGCTGGCCCGCGACCACCAGAACGGCCTCCGACAGGCCGCCGCGCAGGTTGTCCAGGGCGTGGGCGAGCGCGAGGAACGACGTCGCGTCGGCCGACTCCAGGGCCAGGGTGCGGCCCCGCAGCTTGAAGGCGCTCGCGATCCGGGCCGGAATGGTGCTGGCCATCTCCCCGACCCGGTCGTGCGGGGACGCCCCGAGGCGCCGCACCAGGGCGGTGCGCAGCTCGTCGGCGGCCTGCGCGGCCGTACGGGCCGAGCCGCCGAACTCCGGCGCGGTCAACGCCCGTTCCAGCTCGCGGGCGTACCGGCTGCCCTCGACGCGCAGGGCGTTGGCGTACTGCCGGTCGAGGCCCGCGCACACCCCGGCCACCACGTCCGTCCGCTCGGCCTGCAGCGCCCGGTCGCCGGCCTTCGCGTCCTCCAGGCACTCCCGGGCCGCCTCCAGCATCAGTAGCTGCATGCGCGTCAGCGCGCCGGCCTGAGCGGGCGGAATGCCGAACTGCGCGACGTCGACCTCGACGTCCGCGAGCGACGGAGCCGCCGCCCCGGGCGGCGGCGGTGGTTCGGTCAGGTGCCTCCAGAAGGCGTCGGCTCCCCGTACGCCCGGGTGGAGCGCCGCGATGCCGACGATCGCGACGGGCTCGGCAAGGGGTGCGTCGGACTGACTGCGCATGTCGGAACGGCTCCAGGTGTCTCGGTCGGCCGGAGGCGGCGGACGGACGAAGGATGGGCTGCGGGCCCGCCGGCCGGCGCCTTCGCGGGTCCCGCCGTTGCGGCGGAAGATCGTGCCCGCCGCAACGGCGAGGACCACGAGGCCGGGGTCCGGCGGAATGCCCGGGTAGCGGGACTCACACGCCGCTGGTGACCCGCCCGCCGGGCGCCAGGGCGCCCGGCTGGGCCAGCCCCGGGTCCTGGGCCAGGATCTCGGCGTGCCGGCGCTGCAGCCCGGCACCCGGCTGGATGCCCAGCTGTTCGTCCAGCCGCTTCCGGGTGAGCCGGAAGCGCTCCAGCGCCTCGCTCTGCCGCCCCGACCGGTACAGCGCGAGCATCAGCAGCTCGCAGAACCGCTCGTGCAGCGGGTGCTGCGCGACGAGCTGCTGCAGTTCGGCGATCACCTGGGTGTTGTGGCCGAGCACCAGGCGGGCGCTCACCAGGTCCTCCCAGGCGGTCAGCCGGCGCTCCTCGAAGAGGGTCGCGGCGCTCGCGCACCGCAGCCCCTCCCCGGCGTCGAACAGTGCCGGGCCGCGCCACAGGCGCAGACCGGTCTCCAGCAACCTCGCCGCCCGCTCGGGGTCGGTGGTCAGCGCGGCTCCGCCGCGGGAGGCGAGATCGAGAAATCTGTTGGCGTCGACGCATTCCGCCGCCACGTCCAGCAGGTAGCCGTTCGGGACGGCCCGCAGGACGGTCGTGCGGTGCATCGGAGTGTGTGCCTCGAGTACCTTGCGCACCCTGGTCGCCTGCGCCTGCAGGGCGTTGCGGGGATTGCCGAGGGGCGAACCGCACCACAGCTCGTCGACGAGCTCCATGTGCGATACCGCCCGCCCCGCCCGGAGGGCGAGGGTCGCGAGCATGGACCGGACCTTGCTGGCCCGAATGTCGCTGCTCCTCTCCGCAGCGCTGACGCGCACCGGACCGAGTATTTCAATTTGCACGAAATTCCCCCACACAGCGGTTTCCGCCGGAGATCAGAACAGAAGCCGGTACCGGCTTTTCCCCCTTTCGGCGCCCAATCCTCGCAACGCGGAACAACTGGCGTCATCCATCCCCCGGCCCCTTTCCGCCCTCAACGGATGGCGGAGCCGGGCGGTGGCCCCGTACGTTCATTGAGGCGCGTGCCCGCCCGGCTCAACGCGGCGTCAACGCCCGGAGGACGGGGCCCGGTCGCCCCGGTCGGCAGCACGGCGTAGGTGCGGCGTCCGTTTTCTTCAGCCCGGCTTCAGGAAGAGCGGACGCCGTTCCCGGGGGCTCCGCCCGGCGCCGAGCCCGGCGTCACCAGGCCCGCCTCGTACGCGGCGATGACCAGCTGCACGCGGTCGCGGGCGCACAACTTGCCCATGATGCGGCTGACATGGGTCTTGGCGGTCAGGGGGCTGAGCCCCAGCACATCGCCCACCTCGGCGTTGTTCAGGCCCCGGGCCACCAGGGTCAGCACCTGGCGTTCGCGCACGGACAGCACCGCCAGGCCGCCCGTGACGAAGCTCGCCGGGATGTCCGCCCGCGGCGCCCGCAGCACCCGGGCGATCAGCCGCGAGGTCGGCCCGGGCGACAGCAGCGCCTCCCCGGCGGCGATGGTCCTGATCGCCTCCAGGAGCGCCGCCGGCCGGGTGTCCTTCACGAGGAATCCGGAGGCGCCCGCCCGCAGCGCGTCGATGACGTACTCGTCGGTGTCGTACGTCGTCAGGACGAGCACTTTCACGCCTGCCATGTCCTCGTCGGCGGCGATGCGCTGGGTCGCCTCGATGCCGTCCAGGTCCGGCATCCGGATGTCCATCACCACCAGGTCGGCGCGGGCGCTGCGGGCCAGCTCGACGGCCTGCCGGCCCGTGCCCGCCTCGCCCACGACCTCCATGTCCGGGGCCGTGTCGACCAGCATGGCGAAGGCGGAGCGGACGAGCCGCTGGTCGTCGGCGAGCAGGACCCGGATCGGCTGCTGCTGCGTGCTCATCGGCGCACCCTCCCCCCGGGGGAGCACGGTGCCGCCGGAGTCGGTGCTGCTGTCATCGGCCATCCTTCGGGGTGGGACCCGGCCCCGCGGGGCGGAGGCGGGTCGTTTCACTGACGGGTGCACGCGCCGGTGCGCGGGGGTTCACGTGAAGACGGCCCCGTCCACGGGGGCGGCCGGCAGGACGGCGGTGACCGCGAACCCGGCGCCGCCCGGCCGCGGGCCGGCCTGCAGCCCGCCGCCGACGCTGCGGGCGCGCTCGCGCATGCCGACGATGCCGTAACCGCCGGTGCCGTTCGGCTCGTTCCCCGGCACGGCGGCCCGCACCGGCGCCTCCGCGCCGCCGTCGTCGAGTACGGTGACCCGCAGGGCGCCGTCGCCCTCGCCGCGCGCCACCGTCACCCAGACGCGGACCGCGGGCCCGCCGTGGCGGACCGCGTTGGTGAGCGCCTCCTGCACGATACGGTACGCGGCGGCCCCGACCGCCGGGGCCAGGACGGCCGTTGCCGCCGGCTGCGCGGCGGTGCCGTCGTGCTCCGTGGCCGCGTCCACCGGCCCCAGGAGCACCTTCAGGCTCACCCGTGCGCCCGCCGCCTCCGCGGCCCGCGCCAGGTCGGGCAGCCCGTCGAGCCCCGGCAGCGGCCCGTACGCCGCCGAATCGTTCCCGCGGAGCACTTCCAGCGTCGCGCGCAGCTCCGCGCGGGCGTCCCGGCACGTGTCGGCGATGCCGTCCAGCGCCTTGGCGAGCGCCGTGCGGTCGAGCCGGTCGGGGTCGGCGACCAGGACGTGGGCCGCGACCGCGGTCTGCACGCCGATCAACGTGATGCTGTGGGCCAGCAGGTCGTGCAGGTCGCGCGCGATGTGCACGCGCTCCTCCGCGACCCTGCGCGCCGCCTCCCGCTCCCGCGTGCGCTCGGCGCGCTCCGCACGCTCCACGATCGCCCCGACGTAGTTGCGGTGCAGGCGCACCGCCTCCCCGATCAGGACGACGTCGGCGATCCAGCCCGCGCTCACCAGCGTCGGCAGGATCTCGTGGCCCTTGCCCAGGGCCAGCATCACGGCCGTCGCGACGCCGTAGATGCCGCCCAGAGTGAGGAAGCTGCGCCGCGGCGGCCCCACCACGGCGAGCGTGCACAGCGCCACCAGACCCGCGGGCAGCACCGCCGCCCGCGGGTAACCCAGCAGGTAGAACGGACCGTTCATGCAGGCCACCGCGAGCACCGTGAGCCACGGCGCCCGGCGCCGCGCTGTCAGCGACAGCGCGGCGCCGGCGAGGAGGGCCCAGCCCGGGAGGTCCAGCGACCGCCGCGAGGTGACGACGAACAGCACGCTCTGCACGACGAGCACGGTCAGCGCTATGCCGAGGTCCTGCAGCAGGGCGCTGCGTCGTGCGATCGCGTGCCGCGGCAGCAGCAGTCGTGCGATCAGGGGGGCAACCGGGTCCCGGGACGGCATCACGTTTCCATGGAACCCCGGGAGAGCTTCCCGGGCCACCACATCCACCTCTTCAGCAACAGGCTTGCGGAGGTGACCAGATAGGTGCGGACCAGGAAGGTGTCCAGCAGCACGCCGACCGCGATGATGAAGCCCATCTCGACCAGCGCCACCAGCGGCAGCGTCGCCAGCACGGCGAACGTGGCCGCCAGCACGACGCCCGCCGAGGTGATGACCCCGCCCGTCGTGCGCAGCGCGGTGAGCGCCGCCTCCTCCGGCCCCGCCCCCTTCAGCCGCTCCTCACGCGCCCGGTGCATCAGGAAGATGCCGTAGTCCACGCCGAGCGCGATCAGGAACACGAACGTCAGCAGCGGCAGGCTCGGATCGAGTCCCTTGTAACCGAGCAGCGGGCCGAAGACCAGGCCGCTGAGCCCCATCGCCGCGCCCCACGAGGCGATCACGGCGAGCACGAGCACCGCCGCCGCCACCAGGCTGCGCAACAGGGCGACCAGCACGATCATCACCGCGACCAGCACCAGCGGGATCACCTTGCGCCGGTCGTCGGCGTTCGTGGTGTCGAGGTCCATCTGCTGGGCCGTCGGGCCGCCGACGATCGCCTGCGCGCCCTTGATGTCGTGCACCGCGTCCCGCAGCGCGCCGATGGTCTTCTTCTCACCGGCCGACTCGGGCTTCGCCACGGAGAACACCTGCAGTTCGGTGCGCTCCTCGCCGCTGCGGCCCGGCTGCACCGTGGCCACGCCCTTCGTGGCCTTGACGGCCTTCTCCACCTCGCCCGCCTGCGGGGTACGCGTCACCACCGTGATCGGCAGGCTGCTGGCATCGGGGAACGCGGCCGCGACCGTGCGCATCGCGGCGACCGAGTCGGGCTTCTTGAGGAACGCGTCCTCCTGCTTCAGCGTGCCCGGCAGCTTCAGCGCGCCGAACGACAGGGCGACGAGCGCCCCGACACCGCACAGCAGCACCAGGGCCGGGCGGCGGGACGCGGAGTTGCCCATCGCCGCGAACAGCGAACGCCGCTGCACGGCCTCGGTCCCGTACACCGGCACGATCGGCCAGAACACGCGGCGGCCCAGCAGGACCAGCACCGCGGGCAGCAGCGTCATCATGGACGCCAGCGCGCAGAAGACGCCCACCGCGCCGACCGGCCCGAGGCCGCTGCTGCTGTTGAGGTCCGCCGCCATCAGGCACATCAGGCCCGCCACGACCGTGCCGGACGAGGCGAGGACGGCCGGGCCGCAGCCGCGGATCGCGGACCTCATCGCGTCGAAGGGCTGCTCGACGTGGCGCAGCTCCTCGCGGTAGCGGGCCACCAGCAGCAGGGCGTAGTCGGTGCCCGCGCCGAAGATGAGCACCGTCATCACGGACGTGCTCATCGTCGTCACCGTCAGGTCGAACGCCTTGATCAGCCCGTAGACGCCGGCCATCGCGGCCGAGGCCGCCACGCCCACCACCGCCAGGGGCACCAGCCACAGGAACGGACTGCGGTAGATGAGGATCAGCAGGACCGCCACGACGCCCGCGGTGCCCAGCAGCAGCACGCCGTCGATGGACTGGAAGACCTCGTTCTGGTCGGACATCAGGGCGACCTGCCCGCCGAGCTCGGCCTTCAGGCCCTCAGGCTTGTCCTCCTTGACGATGTCCCGGATGCCGTCGACCGCCTTGCCCTGCGCGGAGGCGTCCGGCAGGCCGCTCACCGACAGCGCGGTCATCGACGTGGCGCCGTCCTTGGACACGACGGTGGGCGGCTTGTCGCCGCCGCGCAGCTCGTAGCGGCCCGCGATCTGCTTCAGGTGCTCCTGCGCCGCCTTCGTGTCCGCCGGCTTCAGCCCTCCGTCGCGGTGGTACACCAGCAGCGCGTCGGAGGTGTTGCCGCCCGGCAGCTTCTGCAGCAGGTGCTCGACCCGGGTGGACTCGGCGCTGGCCGGCAGATAGTCGACGGGACGGTCCCGTGCGGCGCCGCTGAGCTTTCCGGCGAAGGGCGCCGTGACCGCAAGGATCACGATCCAGAAGGCGATCACCGCCCACGGGAGGGCGCGCCGCCTCGCTTTGCCTTCGCGGGCCGGTCGCTCCCGGCCCTCCTTCTGCTGCGTGTCCGCCGCCGGGGCCATGTGCTCGCCGCCTCCTCTGAGCCGGAGTTCGCTGACCTTTCCAGGGTTCCGGCGCGAAGCGCCCGGTGCGTCGGCCCGCAGACCGAAGCGGAAGCTAATCCGCCGGGTGCAACGGGGTGGTTGCTACTCCCGCGGGAGTAACCACCGGCGGGTGCCGGCTCCCGGCGGCTTGCCCGTACGCCCGCCCGTACGTCTCAGGTATCCCGTACTCCGCTGGTAGGAGACGCAGGTCCGTCCCCCGGGACGACGACGGATCCGGCGCGACCGGGCATCGTGGAGGGCATGAGTGCGCTCCTCCTGCCGGTCCTCCTCTGCCTGGTGTCGGCAGTGGCCTACGCGGGCGCGGCCATCGTGCAGGAGCGGGTCGCCGCCACGACGGCGGACGGGCCCGGCGCCCGCGGCCCGTTGCGGCGGCCCGGCTGGTGGGGCGCGGTCGCCCTGACCGGGCTCGGCGCGGGGCTGCACGTCGTGGCGCTCGCGTACGGGCCGCTGAGCCTCGTCCAGCCCCTCGGCGCGCTCACGATCGTCTTCGCGCTGCCCATGGCGGCCCTGTTCGCCCGCAGACCCGTCGGCTCCGCCGGCTGGCGCGGCGCCCTCCTCGCGACCGGCGGCCTCGCCGGGATCCTTACCCTCACCGGGCCGCCGCGCGCCGAAACCCTCGACGCCGCGCAGCGGCCCCTCCTCGCGGCCGCGGTGCTCACCGGCGCCGCGGTCCTGGCGCTCGGCGCGCGGCGGGCGCGGCGGGCCGTCGTCAGGGGGGTGGTGCTGGCCGCGGCCGCCGGCGCCGCGTTCGGCATGGGCTCCGTCTTCACCAAGGCCGCCGCGGAGGACTGGACCTCGCACGAGACGGGCTCCCTCGTCCCCACGCTCCTCGCCACCGCCGTCCTCGCCTCGGCGGGCATGCTCCTGTCCCAGGCGTCCTACCGCGGCGCGGGCCTGGCCGCGCCGCTCGCCACGGTGACGATCGTGAACCCCGTGGTCGCCGCGGCCGTCGGCACGGCAGTGCTCGGCGAAACCTTTCGCTACGGGGCGGCGGGCGGCGTCCTCGCCGTGCTGGCCGGCGGGTTCGCCACGGCGGGCGTGGTGACCCTGAGCCGCGTCGCCCCGGGCGGGGCCGCCACGATCACGGTGTGCAGCCGCACGACGGTGCCGCGGGCGCGGCACTGCGTTCCGCAGGTGGGGGCGCGTAAGTAGGGTGCGGGGCACGTACGGGAGACGGCCGGCCCGGCACCGCCGGGCTGCGCCGCGGTGGTTGATCGCCGTCGCGGCGGACGATTGCTGCCGGCGTTTGCCGGGGCGGCCTCGGCGGGGGCCGGTGTCCGCGCTCGGCCGGTCTCTTCCGCTCCGAAGGAGGGCTCCGGCAGCCCGTATCCGGTTCCGGGCCGGGAAGTTCCTTCCGCCGCAGCGGCGATTAGTTGGTATGGCGCATTCCGGCGGTGCCGGACGGGCCGGCTGCGGGTGCTTGTCGGCCCGGCACCGCCGAATCCGCTGCGGCGGAAGATGGGGCCGGAGCCGCCGCATTCGGCTTCGCCGGGAAGTTCCCTCCGCCGCAGCGGCGATCAGTTGGTACGGCGCATTCCGGCGGTGCCGGACGGGCCGGCTGCGGGTGCCTGCCCGCCGGGCACCGCCGGCCCGCGCCGCGGTTGCTGATCGCCGTCGCGGCGGAGGGAAGCGGAGGCGGTCGTGCGGCCCCGCACATCCACGGGCGCCCTCCGCGAGGAGGTATGGCTACCGCGGGCGAACCGCGACACGATGGGGCCCGTCGCCCGGCCGACCCCCACCGGAGGTGCCCCGTGGAGTTCGACGTCGTCGTGGAGATCCCGCAAGGCAGCCGCAACAAATACGAGATGGACCACCGCCGCGGCCGCATCCGGCTGGACCGGCTGCTGTTCACCTCGACCCGTTACCCCGCCGACTACGGCTACATCGAGCGGACCCTCGGCGCGGACGGCGAGCCCCTCGACGCCCTCGTCCTCGCCGGCGAGCCGACGTTCCCGGGCGTCGTGATCCGCTGCCGGGCGGTCGGGATGTTCCGGATGCGCGACGAGCAGGGAGAGGACGACAAGGTGCTGTGCGTGCCCGCGGGCGACCCCCGCCACGAGCACGTCAGGGACCTGCGGCACCTTCCCCGGTTCGACCGGCTGGAGATCCAGCACTTCTTCGAGGTGTACAAGGAGCTCGAACCCGGCAAGTCCGTGGACGAGGGCGCCCGCTGGGCCGACCGTGCCGCCGCGGAGGCGGAGATCGCCGCGTCGTACGAGCGGGCGGCTGCGGACCGCTCATAGGGGGATGCGGTAGAAGAGGGGCATGCGCCGCACCATCCCGCCCCTCGCGGCCGTGGCCGCCGCCTACGCCGTGCTGCAACTGTGCTACGCCGTCGCGCACATGGACCTCGGCTGGGACGAGAGCGTCTACCTCTCCCAGGTCGACCCGGGCAGCCCGGCGGCGTACTTCAGCGCCCCGCGCTCGCGCGGCATCAGCTTCCTCGCGGCACCGGTCGTGGCACTCACCCCGTCCACGACGGCCCTGCGCGTGACGATGGCGCTGCTGTCGTCGGCGGCCCTGTACGGGGCGTTCGCGGTCTGGCGCCCCCTGCTCGGCAGGGGGCGCACGGCGCTCGCGGCGGCCCTGTTCGCCGGACTGTGGATCACGGTCCTCAGCGGGCCCGAGGTGATGCCGAACCTCTGGATCGCCCTCGCGGCGGTCGCCGCGACCGGATTCTTCGTCCGGGCCCGCGACGGCGCCGGCGGCCGTACGCTCGCCGGCCTCGCCGCCGCCCTGGCCGCTGCCGCTCTCCTCCGCGCCCCGGACGCCGTCTGGCTCGCCCTGCCGCTGCTCGTGACCTGCGCGACCGTACGCGCCTGGCGCCGCCCCCGCGTCGCCGCGGCCGTCCTCGGCGGCCTCGCGGCGGGCGGCGCGCAGTGGGCCGTGGAGGCGTACGTCCGCTTCGGCGGCATCGCGCAGCGGCTCGCGGACTCCAGCGACACCGAGGGCGGCATGGGCGCGCACTTGGGCGCGGGCCTGACCGCCGCCCGCCGCAGCCTCAACGGCCCCCAGCTGTGCCGCCCTTGCCGCATCGCGGCCCCGTCCGTGACGCATTCGCTGTGGTGGCTGCTGCTCCCCGTCCTGGTGGCGGCGGCCTGCACCCTGGCCCTGCGGGGGCACGCGCGGGACGGGAGAGGCACCCGGGCCGTCGTCCTGCTGCCCGTCGCCTGCGCGCTCTCCCTCGCCGCCCCGTACCTGCTCCTGCTCGACTACTCCGCACCCCGCTTCCTGCTCCCCGCCTACGCCCTGCTCGCCCTGCCCGTGGCGGACCTCGCGGCCCGCGCGCCGGCCGCCTGCCGCGCCGGGCCGCGGCGGTGGGCGGTGGCCGCGGTGCTGTGCGCGGTCCTCGCCGCCCACCTCTCGGTGCAGCTGAAGGAGCTGCGCGTCAACACCGCCGACGCCCGGGACACCGCCGTCCGCTACCGGCGCGCGGCCGAGGGCCTGCGGCGCCTCGGCCTGTCCGCCCCGTGCACGGTCACGGGCCCCCGGGCGCAGCCCGTCGCCTACGCGGCGGGCTGCGCCTCGGCCCAGACCATGGGCAACAACCGCTCGACGACGGACGCCGCCCTGGCCCGCACCGCACGGCGCATGCCCATGGCCGTCCTCTACGACCCGGCCGACCCCTACCTCCCGCCGTACGCCCGCACCTGGCGCCCCCACGAACTCCCCGGGACCGACTGGATCGCGTACGTGCCCTGACGGACACCACGGCTACGTCGCCTGACACCCCTCCGCCGGCGTCAGGCGTCCCGCAGCAGCGCCGCCAGATCGCCCTCCACGTCCAGGTGCCCGCCCTCGCTGCCGGCGGGCACCAGCGCGTAGGAGCGGGCGAGGAAGCGCCGCAGCTCGGACGTGTCGATCTGCACCATGGCCACGCCTTCCACGGCGTGGAACTCCAGCACCGTGCGGTCCGGCCCGCACGGCCACACGTGGACGTCACCGCCCCCGGTCGGCGCGATCAGGCCGCAGGCGAGCGTCTCGCGGGCGAAGACCCATTCCACGTCGGCCCCGTCGAGGGAGGCCGCGGCGGGGAAGCCGATGTGCACGGCGAAGGGATCGGAGGGTTCGTAGCGCAACTGCGCGGGGACGGCGCGGTCCTGCGGGGCCGACGCAATGAGCCGTGCCTGGACAGCCTGGTCGATGACAGTGGACAACGCGTGCTCCCTCGCGATCGCTGTGACGTGGTGCGGTTCGTTGCGGTGACGTGCGGTTCGTTGCGGTTCCTTGCGGTTTCTTGCCGTGGTGCGGGGCCGTGCGGTGGTGGCTCTCCTGCCGGCCGGCCCCGGGAGGGGCCGCCCACCGGAGAGACGCCGTCAGGAGAGACGGCGGTTCGATCGCTGCAGTGCACATGATTCGAGCGTGAGCTGCGTCACGCTCCTTGGATTGGAAAAGACAACTGCCGCATCAGCCGTCAAATCCTTGCCCGTTGGCCGCTCCGCTCACCGTTGCACCGGCAGAACCGCCAGTACCTCCCAGCCGCCGTCCGGGACGGGCCCCGCCGTCAGCGACCCGCCGATCGCGTCCGCCCGCTCCGTCAGCCCGACCAGACCCAGCCCGCCGGTGTCCTCCGGCGCGCACTGCACCGGCTGCCCCGCGGCCCCGTCGTCGCGCACCGAGACGAACAGGCTCCGCTCCGCCTCGCGCAGCGTCACGCGCACGGCCGACGCCGCCGGGCTGTGCTTGGCCACGTTGGCCAGCCCCTCGGCGACGATCCGGTGCACGGAGGCGGCCAGCTCCGGGGGCAGCCCGGCGCCGAAACCGGGGTCGACGTGCAGGTCGACCCGGACGGGGCCCCGCCCCGTGCGGCGGAAGTCGTCGACCAGCTCGCGCACCCCGTCCAGCCCGGGCAGGGGCGCGCGGTGGGCCGCGTCCTGGTGCAGGACGCGCAGCAGCCGCCGGGCCGAGGTCAGGGCCTCGTCGCCGGCCGCCTGGATGTCCCGCAGGGAGGCGGCCACCCGCTCGTCCTCGGCGACGGTGCCGGTGGCCTTGGCCAGCAGGGTCATCGCGGCGACGTGGTGCGCGACGAAGTCCTGCAGCTCGCCGGCGAGCTCCAGCCGCTCCGCGTCGCGCGCGGCGGCCACAGCCCGGGCGCGCTCGGCGTCCCGGTAGCGCAGGCACAGTCCGGCCGAGGTCACCCCGGCGACGACGAGGGCGTAGACGACGACGGCCGTGCCCGGCGCGTCCGTGTCCCGCACCGGGGCCACCAGGACCCCGGCGGCCAGGGCGACGCCCGCCGGCACGGCGGCCCGCACCGGCGCCCGCCACGCCACCAGGGCGAGCAGGACGAGCAGCGCGGCGCTCTCCGTCAGCCCCCAGACGGGCAGGTGCAGGCCCGCGGCCATCAGGTATCCGGTCGCCGCCCAGGACACGCCCACCGCCGCCGCGGCCCGCAGGGCGAGCGGCGCCCAGGGCAGCACGCACATGACGACCAGCAGCCCGGCCGCCCACACCACGAGGTGGGCGTGGTGGGCGCCGGACTGCCCCGGGTAGCCGGCGCCCCGGGACAGCAGCCGGCCCTCCAGCAGCCACAGCCCGCACAGCCCTGCCAGCAGCCAGCCGTGGCGGCGGCGCCGGCTCAGGGGCACGCTTCCGGCGGGGGTGAACGGCATGGGTGTCGGCGTCGTCGGCGTCATGCGCTGCACGCTAGGCGCGGGAGGGGGAGTGGCGGATCGCCCGTACAGCCATTCCGGCCCGGCCGAAAGGATGAACGTTGGACGGTGTCGCCCGGCGGCGCCGGACTCCACCGCAGCCGGTGACCCCCCGCCCCGCAGCTGCTACCTTGCGCCGCCATGAGACGGACACTGACGACGTTACGCACCCTCGCCGCCGCGCTGTGCGGCACCGCACTCGTACTCACGGGCACCGCGGCCACCCCCGCCCAAGCCGCCGGCAAGGCTCTCACCCCCGCATGGGAGCTCCGGGACAGCGGCAGCGACGCCCGTTTCCGGGGCCTCGCGGCCGTCAGCCGGACCACCGCGTGGGCCGCGGGCACGAAGGGCACCGTCCTGCTCACCCGCGACCGCGGCCATAGCTGGCGAAACGTCTCGCCGCCCGGCGCCGGCACGCTGGAGTTCCGCGACGTGGAGGCGTTCGACGCGCGGCGCGCCGTCGTCCTGGCCATCGGCGAGGGCGAGGCCTCCCGGGTCTTCCGCACCGACGACGGCGGCACCACCTGGACGGAGACCTTCCGCAACGCTGATCCGAAGGCGTTCTACGACTGCCTGGCCTTCTTCGACGCGCGCCACGGCATCGCGCTCGGCGACCCCGTGGACGGCAGGTTCCGCGTCCTCGCGACCGGCGACGGCGGCCGCAGCTGGCGTGTCCTGCCCGCGTCCGGCATGCCGGAGGCGCTGCCCGGCGAGGCGGCGTTCGCGGCGAGCGGCCAGTGCGTGGTGACCGCCCGCGGGCGGTCCGGCGGCCGCGACGCCTGGATCGCCACCGGAGGCGCCGCCTCCTCCCGCGTCCTGCACTCCGCGGACCGCGGCCGCACCTGGACCGTGACCGGAGCGCCCGTACCGGCCGGCGACCCCGCGCGCGGCGTCTTCGGCCTGGCCTTCCGCGACCGGGCGCACGGCCTGGCCGTCGGCGGCGACTACCGCGCCGGGCAGCCCTCCGAGCGGGCCGCGGCCGTCAGCGGTGACGGCGGCGCGACCTGGAGCGCGTCCGCCCGTCCGCCGGGCGCCTACCGCTCCGGCGTCGCCTGGCTGCCCCGCGGCCGCACCACGGCGCTCGCCGTCGGGCCCACGGGCAGCGACGTCACCACGGACGGCGGCCGCACCTGGCGCGCCTTCGACACCGGCTCGTACGACACCGTGGACTGCGCTCCGGACGGCGGCTGCTGGGCCGCGGGGGAGAAGGGCCGCCTCGCCCGGCTCACCGCACGGTCAGGAAGGTGAGCGCGGTCAGGACGGCAGTTCCTGCCGGTAGACCTCCAGGGCGGGGGCCGTCTTCGTCGGGATGAACTCGGTGATGGTGTACTCGCACACGCCCGCCACGGTGAACGGGTCGCTCTGCGTGATCTCCTCGATCTTCGTCCGGTCGTCCCCGAGGGCGAGGATGATGCCCCCGTCGCGCGGCACCTTGCGCCCGGAGGCGATGAAGACCCCGGACGCGTAGTGCGCGTCCAGCCAGGCGACGTGCTCGGGGAGGGCGGCGTCGATGCGCTCGATCGGCGCGATGTAGGTCAGCTCCAGTACGAACATGATCGCTAGCCTACGGGCCGGGTACGGTGGCCGCACAATGAGCGCAGCAGAACAGACAGAACCCGTGGGCGTACCTCCCGGCTGGCCCACGACCGAGGCGGAAGCGGCTGCCCTTCAGGACGAGTTGCGGGGCCGCGTCGTCCTCGGCGAGCCCGGGCCGCCGCCCGGCGAGCCCCTCGTGGCCGTGGGCGTCGACGTCGCCTACGACGACGAGCGGGACGTCGTCGTGGCCGCCGCCGTCGCCCTGGACACCGCGACCCTGCGGGTCGTCGGGGAGGCGACCGCGACCGGCCGGGTCGCCTTCCCGTACGTCCCCGGGCTGCTCGCCTTCCGCGAGATCCCCACCGTGCTGGCCGCCCTGGACCGCCTCGGCGTCACCCCGGGCCTGGTCGTCTGCGACGGCTACGGGCTCGCCCACCCCCGCCGCTTCGGCCTCGCCAGCCACCTCGGCGTCCTCACGGGCCTGCCCACGATCGGCGTCGCCAAGAACCCCTTCACCTTCCGCTACGACGCCCCCGGCCCCCTCCGGGGCGACACCTCGCCCCTCCTCGACGGCGACGAGGAAGTGGGCCGCGCCGTGCGCACCCGGGCCGGTGTCAAACCGGTGTTCGTGTCGGTCGGCCACCGCACGAGCCTCGGCAACGCCATCGCCCACACCCTCGCCCTGGCCCCCGCCTACCGCCTCCCGGAGACGACGCGGGCCGCGGACGCCCTGTGCCGCCGCGCGCTGCAGGGGCTGGTGGCGGACTGAAGGAGCGGGCGCGCGCCCCGCCCTGACGGCGGAGCGCCCCCACGGCGGCGCACCGCGCCGACATACTGGGCTCGCTCCCACCGAAGGCTCGGCGCACCCGCATCGCGCCGGAAAGGCGGTCGCCATGGGTCTGCCCGTTCCCCTGTCCGGTGTCGTCCTGCCGCTCTGCACGCCCCTGACCCCGTCCGGCGAGGTCGACACCCGCTCGCTGGCCTCCCTCGTGGAGCACGTGCTCGCGGCCGGTGCGCACGGCGTGTTCGTGCTCGGCTCCAGCGGGGAGACCGCCTGCCTGAGCGACGCGCAGCGCCGCACCGCGCTGCGGGCCGCCGTCGACGCCGTCGCCGGCCGGGTGCCCGTGCTCGCCGGGGTCATCGACATGACCACCGCCCGTGTCCTGGACCACGCGCGCGCGGCCGCCGCGCTGGGCGCGGACGCGCTCGTCGCCACCGCGCCCTTCTACGTGACCACCCATCCGGTGGAGGTCCGCGACCACTTCCGCCGCATTCGTGAGGGGGCCGGACTACCGCTCCTCGCGTACGACATCCCGCAGTCCGTCCACACCAAGCTGGACGCCGGGACGATCCTGTCCCTGGCCGAGGACGGGACCGCCGCCGGGCTCAAGGACAGCAGCGGCGACCTCGGCGCGCTGCGCCGGCTCCTCGTCGGGCTGCGCCGGCGCGGCCTGGACGGCACCTTCGCCGTCCTGACCGGATCCGAACTGGCGGTCGACGCGGCCCTGCTGGCGGGCGCTCACGGAGTCGTCCCCGGGCTGGGCAACGTCGACCCGGCCGGCTACGTACGGCTGTACGAGCACGCCCGGGCCGGCCGCTGGGCAGAGGCGGCCGCCGAACAGGACCGGCTCGCGGCCCTGTTCGCGCTGGCCGAGTCGGGCGGCCACGGCGACATGGGCCCGACCGCGTCAGCCCTGGGCGGCTTCAAGGCCGCCCTGCACCTGCTCGGCGTCATCGACTGCCCGGCGACGGCGGCGCCGCAGCGGCCCCTGCCCGGCGCGGCCGTGGACGCCGTGCGGCACCACCTCGCGGAGGCCGGGCTGCTTTGATGCCGGGCGATGTCAGACCCGCGGGCTAGCGTGTACGGACGACGAGGCGACGCAGCAGCGCGGCGCACGCGCACATGTCCGGAGGCACCCCATGGCCCTGTCCGTCCCCCTCAAGGTCCGTGCGAAGGTCAGGGAATTCGCGCTCTCGCTGCCCGGTGCCGTCGAGGAGTTCCCCTGGGAGGAGGACGCCGTCGTCAAGGTCAACAAGAAGATCTTCGTCTTCCTCGGCGCCGAGGGGAACACCGAGTCGCCCGGCATCTCGGTCAAGCTCAAGGACGAGGAGGTGCACGGCCACGCCATGGCCGTCCCCGGCGCGGCCCCCACGGCCTACGGCCTCGGCAGGCACGGCTGGGTGTCGGTCCCGCTCACCGGGGAGAGCGCCCCGGCGGACATGCTGTGCGACTGGGTGGAGGAGAGCTACCGGACCATCGCCCCGAAGCGGCTCGTCGCGGAGCTCGACGCCCGCTGAGGCGAGGGGGCGAGGTCTTGTGAAAACTGGAACCTGTTCTTAACATCGCGAGTGTTACAGCAGTTGTGTCACAGAGGTGGCGCCGCAGGGGCCGCGCCACCGGCGTCATGTCACAGGGTCGTGTCACCAACGCACAGGGGGTCCGGATGACCGGGACGGCCGGCGGTCCGCTGCAGGGCGTGCGCGTGGTCGAGCTCGCGGGCATCGGGCCGGGCCCGTTCGCCGCGATGCTGCTGGCCGACCTCGGGGCGGACGTCGTCCGCGTCGACCGGCCCGGCGGCCCGGGCCTGCACATCGCCCCCTCCCGCGACGTCACCAACCGCAACAAGCGCTCGGTGACGGCCGACCTCAAGACCGAGGACGGCCGGCGCGCGGTCCTCGACCTCGCCGCCCGGGCCGACGTGCTGATCGAGGGCTACCGCCCCGGCGTCGCCGAGCGCCTCGGCGTCGGCCCCGACGCGTGCCTCGCCCGCAACCCCCGCCTCGTGTACGGGCGGATGACCGGCTGGGGCCAGCACGGCCCCCTCGCCGACACCGCCGGCCACGACATCGCGTACATCGCCGTCACCGGCGCCCTCGGCCTGTCCGGCCCGGCCGGCGGCCCGCCCGCCTTCCCCGCCAACCTCCTCGGCGACTTCGGCGGCGGCGCCCTCTACCTCGTCGTCGGCGTCCTCGCCGCCCTCCACCACACCCGCGCGGGCGGCGCCGGGCAGGTCGTCGACGCCGCCATCGTCGACGGCACCGCGCACCTGACCGCCCTCATCCACGGCATGCTGGCGGCCGGCGCCTGGCAGGACCGCCGCGAGGCCAACTTCTTCGACGGCGGCTCCCCCTTCTACGGCACGTACGAGACGGCCGACGGCGGCCACATGGCGGTCGGCGCGCTGGAACAGCGGTTCTACGTGCAGTTCATGGAGCTCCTCGGCCTGCCGGAGACGGCCCCCGCCCGCGAGGACCCCGCCCGCTGGGGCGAGCTGCGCGCCGCCATCGCCGCCCGCTTCCGGGAGCGCACCCGCGCCGAGTGGACGGCCGTCTTCGAGGGCTCGGACGCCTGCGTCGCCCCCGTCCTGTCGCTGCGCGAGGCGCCCGCCCACCCCCACCTCGCCGCCCGCGGCACCTTCGTCGAGCACGAGGGCCTCACCCAGCCCGCCCCCGCCCCGCGCTTCTCCCAAACCCCCGGCTCCGTCCGCCGCCCGCCCGCCCGGCCCGGCGCGGACACCGCCGAGGTCGCGCGGGACTGGGACGTCCCGAGCCTCGACTCCCTCCGGAAGGGCCCGCACAGATGAAGCGCCAGATCTTCACCGCCGACCACGAAGCCTTCCGCGGGACGGTCCGCACCTTCCTCGCCAAGGAGGTCACCCCGCACTACGCCCGGTGGGAGCGCGACGGCATCGTCCCGCGCGAGGCCTGGCGGGCGGCGGGCCGCCAGGGCCTCCTCGGGCTCGCCGTGCCCGAGGAGTACGGCGGCGGGGGCACCACCGACTTCCGCTACAGCGCCGTGCTCACCGAGGAGTTCACCCGCGCCGGCGCCGCCGGTCTCGCCGTCGGGCTGCACAACGACATCATCGGGCCGTATCTGACGGGCCTCGCCACCGAGGAGCAGAAGCGCCGCTGGCTGCCCGGCTTCTGCACGGGCGAGATCATCACCGCCATAGCGATGACCGAGCCCGGCGCCGGCTCCGACCTCCAGGGCATCCGCACCGCCGCCGAGGACCGCGGCGACCACTGGCTCCTGAACGGTTCCAAGACCTTCATCTCCAACGGCATCCTCGCCGACCTCGTGGTCGTCGTGGCGCGCACGACGCCCGAGGGCGGGGCCAAGGGCCTGAGCCTGCTCGTCGTCGAGCGCGGCATGGCGGGCTTCGAGCGCGGCCGCAACCTCGACAAGATCGGGCAGAAGGCGCAGGACACCGCCGAGCTGTTCTTCCACGACGTCCGCGTGCCCAAGGAGAACCTCCTGGGCGAGCTCCACGGCGGCTTCGCCCACCTGATGACCAACCTCGCCCAGGAGCGCATGAACATCGCCGTGGCCGGCATCGCCGCCGCCGAGCACCTCCTGGAGATCACCACCGCCTACGTCAAGGAGCGCGAGGCGTTCGGCCGCCCGCTCGCCAAGCTGCAGCACATCCGCTTCGAGATCGCCGAGATGGCCACCGAATGCGCTGTGACCCGCGCGTTCCTGGACCGCTGCATCACCGACCACGCGGCCGGCACGCTCGACGCCGTGCACGCCTCCATGGCCAAGTGGTGGGCGACGGAGCTGCAGAAGCGCGTCGCCGACCGCTGCCTGCAACTCCACGGCGGCTACGGGTACATGAGCGAGTACCCGGTCGCGAAGGCGTTCACCGACGGCCGGATCCAGACGATCTACGGCGGCACCACCGAGATCATGAAGGAGATCATCGGCCGTTCCCTGCTCTCCTGATCCGCTCCCGTCCCGCCCCCGCCCCGTCCGGTCCCACCGCCCGCCACAGCCCCCGCCTCCGAAAGGCCCACGACCTTGAGCACCGAAGCGTACGTATACGACGCGATCCGCACCCCGCGCGGCCGCGGCAAGGCCAACGGCGCCCTGCACGGCACCAAGCCCGTCGACCTCGTCGTCGGCCTCATCCACGAGCTCCGGCGCCGGCTCCCCGGCCTGGACCCGGCCGCGATCGACGACATCGTGCTCGGCGTCGTGAGCCCCCTCGGCGACCAGGGCTCCGACATCGCCCGGATCGCGGCCATCGCCGCCGGGCTGCCCGACACCGTCGCCGGCGTCCAGGAGAACCGCTTCTGTGCCTCCGGCCTGGAGGCCGTCAACCTGGCCGCCGCCAAGGTCCGCTCCGGCTGGGAGGACCTCGTCCTCGCCGGCGGCGTGGAGTCCATGTCCCGGGTGCCGATGGGCTCCGACGGCGGCGCCTGGTTCAACGACCCCATGACCAACCTCGACGTCAACTTCGTGCCCCAGGGCATCGGCGCCGACCTCATCGCCACCCTCGGCGGCTTCACCCGCGCCGACGTGGACGCCTTCGCCGCCCGCTCGCAGGAGAACGCGGCCGCCGCCTGGAAGGACGGCCGCTTCGACCGCTCCGTGGTCCCCGTGCGCGACCGCAGCGGCCTCGTCGTCCTCGACCGGGACGAGCACCCCCGCCCCGGCACCACCGTCGAGACCCTCGCCGGGCTCAAGCCCTCCTTCGCCGCGATCGGCGAGGCGGGCGGCTTCGACGCCGTGGCCCTGCAGCAGTACCACTGGGTCGAGAAGATCGATCACGTGCACCACGCCGGCAACTCCTCCGGCATCGTCGACGGCGCCTCCCTCGTCGCCATCGGCAACCGCGAGACCGGCGAGCGCTACGGCCTGACCCCCCGCGCCCGCATCGTCTCCGCGGCCGTCTCCGGCTCCGACCCCACCATCATGCTCACCGGCCCGGCCCCCGCTTCCCGCAAGGCCCTCGCCAAGGCGGGCCTGACCATCGACGACATCGACCTCATCGAGGTCAACGAGGCCTTCTCGGCCGTCGTGCTGCACTTCGCCCGCGAGATGGGCATCGGCCTCGACAAGATCAACGTCAACGGCGGCGCCATCGCCCTCGGCCACCCGCTCGGGGCCACCGGCGCCATGCTCCTCGGCACGGTCATCGACGAACTCGAGCGCAGGGACGGGAGGTACGGCCTGGTCACCCTCTGCGTGGGCGGCGGCATGGGGGTCGCGACGGTGGTGGAACGGGTGTAGGCGCGACCGGCCTTCCCTCCAGTCCCGCCCCTTCCCGTCACGCCACACACCACGGAGCCCCGGACATGACCGCATCCACCATCCGCTACGACCGCGACGCGGACGGCATCGTCACCCTCACCCTCGACGACCCCGCCCAGTCCGCCAACACCATGAACCAGGCCTTCAAGGCCTCCCTCACGGCGGTGGCCGACCGCCTGGAAGCCGAGAAGGGATCGGTCCGCGGCGTCGTCTTCACCTCCGCGAAGAAGTCCTTCTTCGCCGGGGGCGACCTGCGCGAGCTGATCGCCGCCACCCCCGCCGACGCGCAGCGCGTCTTCGAGGCGGGCATGACCATGAAGCGCGACCTGCGCCGCATCGAGACCCTCGGCGTGCCCGTCGTCGCCGCCGTCAACGGCGCGGCCCTCGGCGGCGGCTACGAGATCGCCCTCGCCTGCCACCACCGCATCGCGCTCGACACCCCCGGCACGAAGATCGGCCTCCCCGAGGTCACCCTCGGCCTGCTGCCCGGAGGCGGCGGCGTCACCCGTACGGTACGGCTCCTCGGCATCACCGACGCGCTGCTGAAGGTGCTGCTCCAGGGCACGCAGTACGACGCGCGACGCGCCCTGGAGGCCGGGCTCGTCCACGAGGTGGCCGCCGATCGCGACGAACTCCTCGCCAAGGCCCGGGCCTTCATCGACGCGCACCCCGCCTCGCAGCAACCCTGGGACGTCAAGGGCTACAAGATCCCCGGCGGCACCCCGGCCAGCCCCCGCTTCGCCGCCAACCTGCCCGCCTTCCCCGCCAGCCTGCGCAAGCAGCTCGGCGGCGCGCCCTACCCGGCCCCGCGCAACATCCTGGCCGCCGCGGTCGAGGGCTCCCAGGTCGACTTCGAGACCGCGCAGGTCATCGAGGCCCGCTACTTCACGGAGCTGGTCATCGGGCAGACCTCGAAGAACATGATCCAGGCCTTCTTCTTCGACCTCCAGGCCGTCAACTCCGGTGCGAGCCGCCCCGGCGACGCGGCCCCCCGCCAGGTGCGGAAGGTCGCCGTCCTCGGCGCCGGCATGATGGGCGCGGGCATCGCCTACACCTGCGCCCGGGCCGGCATCGAGGTCGTCCTCAAGGACGTCTCGGAGGAGGCCGCGCGCAAGGGCAAGACCTACTCCGAAGGCCTGCTGGCCAAGGCGCTCGCCAAGGGCCGCACCACGGAGGAGAAGCGGGACGCCCTGCTCGCCCGCATCACCCCGACCGGCGACGTCGCCGACCTCGCCGGGTGCGACGCCGTCATCGAAGCCGTCTTCGAGGACCCCGCGCTCAAGCAGAAGGTCTTCCAGGAGGTCCAGCAGGTCGTCGCGCCCGACGCGCTGCTGTGCTCCAACACCTCCACGCTCCCCATCACCCTCCTCGCCGAAGGCGTCGAGCGGCCCGCGGACTTCGTCGGCCTGCACTTCTTCTCGCCCGTCGACAAGATGCCGCTCGTCGAGATCATCAAGGGCGAGCGCACCGGCGACGAGGCGCTCGCCCGCGCGTTCGACCTCGTCCGGCAGATCCGCAAGACGCCCATCGTCGTCAACGACTCGCGCGGCTTCTTCACCTCGCGCGTCATCGGCCGCTTCATCAACGAGGGCGTGGCCATGGTCGGCGAGGGCGCCGAGCCCGCCTCGGTCGAGCAGGCCGCCGCGCAGGCCGGCTACCCGGCGAAGGTGCTCTCCCTCATGGACGAGCTGACCCTCACCCTGCCCCGGAAGATCCGCGAGGAGACGCGGCGCGCGGTGGAGGCGGACGGCGGGACGTGGACCCCCCACCCCGCGGACGCGGTCATCGACCGCATGGTCGAGGAGTTCGGCCGCACGGGCCGCAGCGGGGGCGCCGGCTTCTACGACTACGCCGACGGCAAGCGGGCCGGGCTGTGGCCCGGGCTGCGCGAGCACTTCACGAAGGCGGACGGGCAGATCCCCTTCGAGGACATGAAGGAGCGCATGCTGTTCTCCGAGGCGCTCGACACGGTCCGCTGCCTGGAGGAGGGCGTCCTGACGTCGGTGGCCGACGCCAACATCGGCTCCGTCCTCGGCATCGGCTTCCCCGGCTGGACGGGCGGCGCGCTGCAGTACATCAACGGCTACGAAGGCGGCCTGCGAGGCTTCGTCGCACGGGCGCGGGAACTGGCGGCGACGTACGGCGACCGGTTCGAGCCGTCGGCTCTGCTGCTGGAGAAGGCGGAACGGGGGGAACGGTTCTGACCCGGTAGACGGCTCGCCGTTGCGGCGGCAAGGGTTCCTCCGCCGCAACGGCGAGTAACCACCGTGTGCGTGTCCGGCGGTGCCGTGCCGGCCCGGGCTCGGTCCGGCACCGCCGGCAGCCGCCGTTCCGCTTGCTCGCCGTTGCGGCGGCAACAGATTTGCTGCCGGGCCGGCAGGGTCAAGCGCGCCCAGCGGCAGCGTCCCCGTACGCCGCCCGCAACTCCTCGTTCAGCGACCGCTGGAACGCGGTGACCAGCGCCTGCACCACGAGCGGCTGCATGTGGGCCGACAGGGACTTCATCGCCGCGACGTCCGGGGTCCGCGTCTCGACCTCGTCGCGGAAGAGACGCGACAGTTCCCGGGCGGCGGCGCGGGCGTGTTCCAGGAGCACCGTCCGGGCGGCGAGGATCGCCTCGGGTGCGATCGGGACGTCCAGCAGCCGGACGCCGAGGTGGAGGAGGCCCGGGTCGACCCGGAAGCCGTCGCCGGGGCCGTGCCGTTCCAGGATGTTCATCGCGGCGAGCCGGTCGACGTCCTCCTCCGTCAGGGCGCGGCCCGCCCGCCGCTCCAGCTCCTCCCGGCTGGTGTCCTCGGCCTCGTCGGGCATCCAGGAGGCCACGAGGGCGCGGTGGATGGCGAGGTCGTGGGCGCTGAGGCCTTCGGGGAGCCGGTTCAGGTAGCGCTCGATGGCGGCGAGGGTGAGGCCCTGGTGCTGGAGTTCCTCGATGAGGGCGAGCCGGGAGAGGTGGCCGGGCCCGTAGCGCCCGACGCGGCGGGGGCCGAGCTCGGGCGGCGGCAGCAGCCCGCGGCTGCTGTAGAAGCGCACGGTCCGTACGGTCACCCCGGCCCGGGCGGCCAGTTCGTCCACCGTGAGGGCCGGTTCGCCGGCACCCGGCCCCGTCCCGGTCTCCGCTTCCGCCTCCGCGGCCATGGGCGGCACCTCGCTCTCTGTTCCGCACCCGTCGGTGTGGAACAGTATTGCTGTGCCACTGCCCCTGTGAAACCGGCGGCGGCCCGCCCCGCGCCTCATGGGCACGGGGCGGGCGTGAGAGCGGTCAGTGCCGGTGGGCGCGCTCCGCTTCCTGGATCTTCTTCCAGGACTTGGGCGGGATGAGCCCGGACGTCACGGACTTCTTCGCCTTCGCGGCCCCGCCGTCCACGGCGGGAGCCGGCAGCACGGCCGGCTTCGACGGCTGGAACAGCCACGTGTCGAAGAGCGGGGCGAGCCGCTTGCCGGAGGCCTTCTCGGCGAACTTCACGAAGTCCTGCACGGACGCGTTGCCGTAACGGTTCTCCGTGGGCCACTGCTTGAGGAGCGAGAAGAAGGTCTTGTCCCCGACGGTGTTGCGCAGCGCCTGCAGGGCGACGGCTCCGCGGTTGTAGACGGCGCGGTCGAACTGCCGGTCCGCGCCCGGGTCGCCCGGCTTGACCTTCCAGAAGTCGTTCTCGGCGGGGATGCTGTTGTAGACGTACTCGGCGAGCTCCTGGGCGGTGCCCTCGCCCTCCTTCTCCGACCACAGCCACTGGGCGTAGGTGGCGAAGCCCTCGTTCACCCAGATGTCGCGCCAGTCCTTGACGGAGACGCTGTCACCGAACCACTGGTGGGCGAGCTCGTGCACGACGATCGACTGGTTGGCGCCGCTCGCGAACGACGAGGGGCTGTAGAAGGGCCGGGTCTGGGTCTCCAGGGCGTAGGAGGACTTCACGTTCGGCACGTACCCGCCGACGGCGGTGAAGGGGTACGGGCCGAAGACCGTGCTCTCCCAGTCGGTGATCTCCGCGGTGCGCTCGATGCTGGCCTTGGCCGACGACAGGTTGTCGCCGAGGTCCTTGCTATAGGCGTTGACGACGGGCAGGCCGCTCGCCGTCGTGTCCGTGGTGATGTCGAACTTGCCGACGGCGAGGGTCGTCAGATAGGTGGCCTGGGGCTTGGTGGAGCGCCAGTTGTAGCGCGTCCAGCCGAGCTTGGAGGTCTGGGAGGCGAGCACGCCGTTGCTGATGGCCTGGACGTCGTCCGGCACGGACACGGAGACGTCGTACGTGGCCTTGTCGGTGGGGTGATCGTTGCTCGGGAACCACCAGGCCGCCGACTCCGGCTCCTGGGCGACGACTCCGCCGTCGGGAGTGCGCTTCCACGCCGAGTAGCCGTTGATCTTCACTGCGGAGGGGACGCCGCTGTAGCGGACCACGACGCTGACGGGCTTGCCCTTCTCCAGCGGCGCGGCGGGCGTGATCTCCAGCTCGTGGGCGCCGGTCAGCCGGTGCGCGGCCTTCTTCCCGCTCACCAGCACCTCGCTCACGTCGAGCGTGAAGTCGAGGTTGAAGCGGGACAGCGCCTGGGTGGGGGTGGCGAGCAGGGTCGCCGTGCCCTCCAGCAGGTCCGTCTTCGGCTGGTACTTCAGCCGCAGGTCGTAGTGGGAGACGTCGTAGCCGCCGTTGCCGGCCTCGGGGTAGTACGAGTCCCCGGCCCCCGGCGCCCCGGGTGTGGCGTCCGCCGCCGAGGCCGGGACCGCGAGCAGCAGGAAGGCGGCAGCGGCCGTGCTCGGAACGATGAGTCTCTGACGCACGAGTCACTCCAACTCGTAGAGGAGAACGATCACTCGAAGCCTATGTACTCACCCAGCACGGGGGTATGTCCATGGCGCCTTCCGACATGTGATCGACATGCGCGCGTCATGCGGCGGGACGGCCGTCAACTCCTGAAGCCGCCTTCACCCCTTCTGTTTCCCGCCCCGGCGGCGCTACGGTCCGGCCGTGATCAGACAACGGCGGCTCGCCCGCATACCCTGGACATCACTCGTACTGGCGGCCGTGGCCGCCCTGTTGACGGTTCTCGTGTCACCGCCGGGCGGGGCGCAGGCCGCCCCGGCGCGCCGCGGGGAGAGCACGCCGGTCTACTCCTACGACCGCGCCGTCCGCGAATCCGTCTGGGTCGACACCCGGGTCGACTCCGACGGCGACGGCCGGACCGACCGGGTCGCCGTGGACATCATCCGGCCGCGGGAGGCGGCGGAGCAGGGCAAGCGTGTCCCCGTCATCATGGACGCCAGCCCGTACTACTCGTGCTGCGGCCGCGGCAACGAGAGCCAGAAGAAGACCTACGACGCGCAGGGCCGGCCCGTCCAGTTCCCGCTCTACTACGACAACTACTTCGTCCCGCGCGGCTACGCCGTCGTCCTGGTCGACCTCGCGGGGACCAACCGCTCCGACGGGTGCGTCGACATCGGCGGCCCGTCCGACGTCCAGTCCGCCAAGGCCGTCGTCGACTGGCTGAACGGCCGGGCACGCGGCTACACCACGCGCGGCGGGACCGCAGCGGCCACGGCCGGCTGGACCACCGGGGCCGTCGGAATGATCGGCAAGAGCTACGACGGCACCGTCGCCAACGCCGTCGCCGCGACGGGCGTCGAAGGCCTGAAGACCATCGTCCCCATCGGCGCCATCAGCTCCTGGTACGACTACTACTTCGCCCAGGGCGCGGCCCTCTACGACGGCGGCCCCGACGGGCTCTCCAACGGCATCGAGAGCTCCGAGGCCCGCGGCCGCTGCCAGGCCGTACAGCGCGCGCTCGTGGAGGGCGCCCCGCGCAACGGCGACCGGACGCCGCTGTGGGAGGACCGCGACTACGTCAAGGACGCCGGGAACGTGCGCGCCAGCGTGTTCGCCGTCCACGGCATGCAGGACCTCAATGTACGAACCAAGCACTTCGGTCAGTGGTGGGACGCCCTCGCGGAGAACGGCGTCGAGCGCAAGGTCTGGCTCTCCCAGACCGGCCACGTCGACCCCTTCGACTTCCGCCGCGAAACCTGGGTGCCCACCCTCCACCGCTGGTTCGACCACTACCTCCTCGGCTACGACAACGGCATCGAGCGCGAGTCCATGGCCGACGTCGAGCGCGCCCCCGACCAGTGGTCCACCGACCGCGCCTGGCCGCCGGCCGGCACCCGCGCGACCACGCTGCGCCCGGGCGCCGGGCCCGTCGATGGCGTCGGCACGCTCGGCCTGAAGCCCGCACCGGAGGGCGCCACCGCCGCGTTCACCGACGACCCGAAGCTGAACGAGAGCGACTGGGCCACGGACATCGACAAGCCCACGCCCGGCAAGGCCGGTTTCGTCACCCCGCCGCTCACCCGCGACCTGCGGCTCTCCGGCTCGTCGTCAGTGAGCCTGACCGTCACCCCGTCCACCTCCTCCGCCCACCTGTCCGCCGTCCTCGTGGACCTCGGACCCGCCACCATCCGCGACTACACGGACAAGGGCGAGGGCATCCGCACGCTGGCCGACCGCACCTGCTGGGGCAGCGGCACCACCGGTGACAGCGCCTGCTACAAGCGCACCGAGGCCTCGAAGGCCCAGGTCGGCCACACCGTCTTCAGCCGCGGCTGGGCCGACCTCGGCCACTGGGACGGCTCGGGCAAGGGCGGCCCCCTGACCCCCGGCGAGCCCTACGCCATGACGCTCGACCTCGCCGCCACCGACCACGTCGTCCCGGCGGGCCACCGCCTGGCCCTGATCGTCGCCGGCACCGACGCGGGCCTCATCGAACCCGCCTCCACCACCCCGCACGTCACGGTGGACCTCCACGACACCTCGGCGAGCCTGCCGCTCGTCGGCGGCTACGGCGCCTTCGTCCGCGCCACGTCGGGCGGCGGGCACGGCAAGCCCACGCCGCCGCGCGGGCTGGGCGTGCCGTCGCTCGTGCACGTGCCCTGACCCTGCCGGAACACGGCTCAGGCCGGGCCCGGCACCGGAGCACCGACCGGTGTCAGGCCCGGCTCCGCGCCAGGAACAGGCTGCTCGTCACCCTCACCCCGGCGCTCCCGCCGTCCTGTTCCACGGCCCGGCCCACGTCCCGGAAGAGCCGGTCGCGCAGCGCCGCCGGGAGCGCCCGGTAGCCGGAGAAGGAGGCGAGCAGCTCGATCAGCCCGGACGGCGAGCGTTCGTGCGCCGACTCGTACAGCCGGTGCTCCATGCCGGCGAAGCCGCCGTCCGCCTCCATCTCGCGCCACTGCCGTGCCCGGGGGCCGCGCCCGGCCGGGCGGGGGCGCGGATCGAGGATGGTGTAGGGCGGCACGGCCAGCCCGTACCGGGCGTGGACGGCCGTCAGCCGCTCGGCCAGGCGGAGGTCCTCCAGGTCCCAGTGGTTCCAGAAGAGGGCCACCGCACCGCCCGGCCGCAGGACCGCCCGCGCCCGCGCCCACCGCACCGCCGGGTCGACCCAGTGCCAGGCCTGGGCGCAGTACAGCAGCCCGTACGCCCGGTCCGGGCGCCAGGTCTCGAAGTCGGCGACCTCGACGGCGACGTGCGGCAGGCCCGTGCAGCGGCTGCGCAGCACCCGCGCCATCCGCGCGTCCGGCTCGACGCACGTCACCGGGGTGCCGCGCGCGGCGAAGGCGAGCGTCGCCTTGCCGGTCCCGGCGCCGACCTCGACGGCGGGGACGCTCGCGGGGAGGGCGGCGAAGTCCAGGACGTCCTCGACCAGCCGGTCCGGATAGCCCGGCCGCGCCGTGTCGTACTGCTCGGCGTCGTCACCGAACACCTGCCGCCGTTCCCGGTCGTGCTCCTCGGTCGCCATGCCGCCACTGTAGGACCGGGCGACAGGGCTCCGCAGACGGTCGGCGCCTTCCTATTTGCGGTGGCAGACGAACGTCCTGGTTCCGTCGTCGCCGGTCTGGATCACGGCGCTCGCGCACCCCTCCGGGCACCGCGGCGGAGCGGCGTGGGCGCTGCGCTGCCGGTCCGACGGGAAGCCGCACACCGAGCAGTACCACGTCGGCTTGTACGGGTACGTCACGTCCCACCACATCGCGTTGCGGCAGTGCGGGCACCGGACCAGAGGGGGGCCGTTCCGACCAGCGTTCATGGCCCGCATGCTGCCCCAGCGGGCGCGGGCCCGCGCCCGTTCCGGGAAGTTGTTCGCCCGTTCGGGCAGGGCCCCCGCCGCCTCCCCGGCGGCCGCCCCGAAAACCGGTACGGAAGCACCCGCGCCGCCGGTTAGAGTCGACGGGATATGAGTGCCACCCTCGTCGCCAAGAACCTGGCCGCCGGACACGGCGACCGCACCCTCTTCTCCGGGCTCGACCTCGTCGTCGCGCCCGGTGACGTCATCGGCCTCGTCGGGGCCAACGGCGCGGGGAAGTCGACCCTGCTCCGGCTCCTCGCGGGGCTGGGCCGGGCCGAGGAGGGCGGGATCTCCCTCAGCCCGCCGACCGCCACCGTCGGACACCTGCCGCAGGAGCCGGACCGGCGGCCCGGCGAGAGCGTGCGGGCCTTCCTGGCCCGCCGGACCGGCGTCGCGCAGGCCCAGGCCGAGCTCGACGCCGCCACCCAGGCGCTCGTGGAGGGCGCCCCCGGCGCCGACGACGCGTACGCCGCGAGCCTGGACCGCTGGCTCGGGCTGGGCGGCGCCGACCTGGAGGAGCGCGCCGAGGAGGTCGCCGCCTCCCTCGGCCTCGCCGTGGGCCTCGACCGCCCCATGACCAGCCTCTCCGGAGGACAGGCCGCCCGCGCCGGCCTCGCCTCCCTGCTGCTCAGCCGCTACGACGTCTTCCTCCTGGACGAGCCCACCAACGACCTCGACCTCGACGGGCTGGCCCGCCTGGAGTCCTTCGTCACCGGGCTCCGCGCCGGCACCGTCGTCGTCAGCCACGACCGCGAGTTCCTCACCCGCACCGTGACGAAGGTCCTGGAGCTCGACCTCGCCCAGCAGGAGATCCGGCTCTACGGCGGCGGCTACGCCGCCTACCTGGAGGAGCGCGAGACCGTCCGCCGGCACGCCCGCGAAGCCTACGAGGAGTACGCCGGCACCCGGGCCGGGCTGGAGGCGCGCGCCCGCACCCAGCGCAACTGGATGGAGAAGGGCGTCAAGAACGCCCGCCGCAAGGCCACCGACAACGACAAGATCGGCCGCAAGTTCCGCAGCGAGGCCACCGAGAAGCAGGCCGCCAAGGCCCGGCAGACCGAGCGGCTCATCGAGCGGCTGGAGGTCGTCGAGGAGCCCCGCAAGGAGTGGGAGCTGCGCATGGAGATCGCCGCGGCCCCGCGCTCCGGCGCGGTCGTGGCCACCCTGCGCGGCGCCGAGGTGCGCCGCGGCTCCTTCGTCTTCGGCCCCGCCGACCTCCAGGTCGACTGGGCCGACCGGATCGCCGTCACCGGCGCCAACGGCTCCGGTAAGTCCACGCTCCTCGCCGCGCTGCTGGGCCGGCTGCCGCTGGACGCCGGGCACGCCGCGCTCGGCCCGGGCGTCGTCGTCGGCGAGGTCGACCAGGCGCGCGCCCTGTTCTTCGGCACGGAGACGCTCCTGGAGGCCTTCGGCGCGGCCGTCCCCGAGCTCGCCCCCGCCGACGTGCGCACCCTGCTGGCGAAGTTCGGCCTGAAGGCCGACCACGTGCTGCGCCCGGCCGCCACCCTCTCTCCGGGGGAGCGGACGCGCTCGGCACTGGCCCTGCTCCAGGCCCGCGGCGTGAACCTCCTGGTCCTGGACGAGCCCACCAACCACCTCGACCTGCCGGCCATCGAGCAGCTGGAGTCGGCCCTCGCCTCGTACGACGGCACGCTGCTCCTGGTCACGCACGACCGCCGGATGCTGGAAGCGGTCCACACGACCCGCCGCATAGAGGTTTCACAGGGACGGCTTACGGAGCTCTGACACCGCCGCTCCCGAGTGTCCGAAAACAATCCCAGGTATAGGCCAAACCTTTCCCAAGAAGCACGGCCGTCCCGGCTGACCTGCCGCCCGCAAAAGCCCTGCGGCAGGCGGGACATCACGGTTTCTTGAGGCCGTACGGACTCTGTTCGATTTACGGAATGTTGGCACCGGGATACGAACCGGTTTCACGCGACCCGCCGTCTGTGGGTGCGGACGTCCGAAGGACGCCCGCACCACAACCGCACCACGGCATCAAGTGAGGCCGCCCCGATGTCCCACCCCACCGTCTCCGTACCCGGCACCCCGCACAGAACCCGGGCGCTGTACGGCGGCGCCCCGCCGGCACCGCCGCGCACCCTGCTCGACATCCTCGACGCCACCGCGGCGCGCCACCCCGGCGCCCCCGCCCTCGACGCCGCCGGGGAGGTCCTCACCTACCGGGCCCTGTGCGACGAGACCGCCCGCCGCGCCGCGTTCCTGCACCGCGCCGGCATCGGCCCCGGCGACCGCGTGGGCGTCCTCGCGCCGCTGGGGCGGCACGCCCTGCGGCCCGGGCCCGGCCGCCGGTCGCGGACGACTGGATTCCGGATCCGGGGCAGAGGCGGCGGCGGGCACGGCGGCCTGCCGCACCGCGGCGATCCGCTGGTTTCCGTGGGAGTCGGTGTGCTCCGTCACGCGTGGGGTTCCATCCGTCGGGACCGTGCGCCCGCTCGCGCGGGTGCACCGTGGGTCAGGCGCGTCGCAGATTGAGGAAGAGCTGGATCTCGGGTGGCACGTCCGTACTCGCCGGGGCGTACGCCAGCGAGTTCTCCCCGGCGACTTCGAAACCCGCTTCGCGCACGACCTGGCGCAGTTCGTCCCGCAGGTATCCGGATACCCGGATCGTGTTGCCCAGGAACGGGATCGCGTAGTCGTCCACATCGGCCTCGACCATCGACAGGGCGAGCAACCCGCCGGGTCTCAGCAGCGCGTGGAGCATCCGCAGCGCGTGCGGGATCTCCGCGCGGGGCAGCATCAGCAGCGAGAAGAACGCGGCCACGCCGTCGAAGGTGCCGAGGCGGCCGTCCCGCAGCTCCGCCAGGTCCTCCAGGTGGAACTCGGCCTTGGGGACGTTGCCGCGGGCCAGCTCCAGCATGCCGGGCGAGAGGTCGACGCCCACGACGTGGTGGCCCGCGTCGGTCAGTTGCCGCGCGGTCGGCAGCCCGGTGCCGCAGCCGAGGTCGAGGACGCGGGAGCCGGGCGGCAGGGCCGCCGCGAGCCAGGCGCCCGCGCCGAGCTGGCCCTCCTTGTGCGGGAAGGCCTCGTCGTAGCGGTGGCCGATCGCGTCGAACGCCTCCGCCTGCCCGCTCCGGTCCAGCCCCGGGCGGGCGTAGCCGTCGTAGTCCCGCCGGTTCTCGTCACCGCTCACGGCGCCCGCCCTCCCTGTGACCGTTGGCCGCATTTCCCTGAACAAGCGTCACATGCCGTGCTCTGTTCGTGCCGTGCTCGTGCCGTGCTGCTGTGCAGTACCGCGGAGGCCGATCCTACGGTTGCCCGGCGGGCCGGTGCCAAGCGGTTGGCCGCCTTGCCGTCGAATCCGCGCGGATCATGCCCGGATCCGGGCCGGGGAACGGTCCCAGTCGGCCGGCAGGGCGGGTACGGGCCAGGCCGGGTCGGGCCGCCAGTCCTCCCAGCCCGCGGCGAACGGCGCGGCCCAGGCCTCGATCCGCTCGACCGCGGCCCGGCCGGCGGCGCGCACCCGCTCGGCCTGCCCGGCGGACATCAGGCCCGCCTGCTGCGCCTGCGCGAACTCGTCCTCGTCCTTCCACTGCCAGCTGCGGTCCGGGTAGACGGCGATGTCGAGGAAGTGGTCCTCGGAGTCCACGCCGCCCGCCCAGCGGGCCAGCGGCTCCTCGAGGTTCACGTACCAGTTCTTGAAGCGCCAGTCACGGTCCCAGAACAGCCAGACCGACCACGGCTCGCCGGGCCGGGCGAGCTTCAGCACCCCGGTGCCGGACCACGCGGCGACCTGCGTGGTGCGGGGCTTGGTGTAGCGCGTGGCGAGCGGCTCCTGGTGCACCGGGGTGCCGTCGGCGAGCAGCGGCCGCACGCACGCGGTGCCCGGCGCGACCCAGACGGCGAGCAGGTCGGCGGTGTCCTGCACGACGGTGACGGGGCGGCAGATGTGGACGCGGTCGGTGGCATTGCCCCGGTAGCGCCAGAGGATCTGCTCCCCCGGCGCCCAGGAGGGTGCGCCTTCGCCCGCGCCTGCCGTCCCGACCGTCTCCGCGTCCGCATCCGCTGTCATGCGGAGATCCTAGGTGGCGGTGGTGAGGGCGCGCCGTGATGTGTGCCGCACGGACCACGGTTACCGGCGGACGCGTGCCCGGGGCGTCCCTACGGACGCGTCATCCGCAGCACGTCCAGCGCCTCGTCCAGCTGCTCCAGCGTCAGCAGCCCCCGCTCGACATAACCCGCTTCGAGGACGACCTGGCGGATCGTCTTCCGCTCCGCAAGGGACTTCTTCGCCACCTTCGCCGCCTCCTCGTAGCCGATGTAGCGGTTGAGGGGCGTGACGACGGACGGGGACGACTCCGCGTACTCGCGGGCGCGCTCCACGTTCGCGGTGATGCCGTCGACCGTGCGGTCGGCCAGCAGCCGGGAGACGTTGGCGAGCAGCCGCACCGACTCCAGGACGTTCTTCGCCATCACCGGGAGCATCACGTTGAGCTCGAAGTTCCCGGCGGCGCCCGCGGTCGCGACGGTCGCGTCGTTGCCGGTGACCTGGGCGGCCACCATCAGCACGGCCTCGCAGATGACCGGGTTGACCTTGCCCGGCATGATCGAGGAGCCGGGCTGCAGGTCGGGCAGGCTGATCTCGGCGAGGCCGGCCCGCGGGCCCGAGCCCATCCAGCGCAGATCATTGGCGATCTTGGTGAGGCCGACGGCGATCGTGCGCAGCTGACCGCTGGTCTCCACCAGGCCGTCGCGCGCGCCCTGCGCCTCGAAGTGGTTCCGGGCCTCGGTCAGCGGCAGCCCGGTCGTGCGGGCGACCTCGGCGATGACGGCGCCGGAGAAGCCGGGCGGCGTGTTGATGCCGGTGCCGACCGCCGTGCCGCCCAGGGGGAGTTCGGCCAGGCGCGGCAGGGAGGCGCGCAGCCGCTCGACGCCGTAGCGGACCTGCGCCGCATAGCCGCCGAACTCCTGGCCCAGCGTCACCGGCGTGGCGTCCATCAGGTGCGTGCGACCGGACTTGACGACCTCGGCGAACTCCTCCGCCTTGCGCTCCAGGGCCGCGGCGAGGTGCTCCAGCGCGGGGATCAGGTCGCCGGTGACGGCGGCCGTCGCCGCGATGTGAATGCTGGACGGGAAGACGTCGTTGGAGCTCTGCGACGCGTTCACGTGGTCGTTGGGGTGCACCGGGCTGCCCAGGCGCTCGCTCGCCAGGGTGGCGATGACCTCGTTGGCGTTCATGTTGGAGGACGTGCCGGAGCCGGTCTGGAAGACGTCCACGGGGAAGTGGTCGTCCCAGCGCCCCTCGGCGACCTCGCCCGCCGCGGACTCGATCGCCTCGGCCACGTCCTTGCCGACCACGCCGAGCTCGGCGTTGACCCTGGCCGCGGCGGCCTTGATCCGGGCCAGCGCCTCGATGTGCGCCCGCTCCAGCCGCTGCCCGCTGACGGGGAAGTTCTCCACCGCGCGCTGGGTCTGGGCCCGCCACTTGGCGTCCGCCGGGACCCGGACCTCGCCCATCGAGTCGTGCTCGACCCGGTACTGCTCACCATCGGTCATCGTCACTACCTCCTGACACACCAAGCGTTTGTCCGGTTCACGGTGTTCCCAAAAAGCACTACCGCCTAGTAAATACCGCGGGTAACAACTGAAATCGGGGAGGCACCATGACACGCAGACCCACCCTGCGCTGTTCACTCGCCGCCGTCGCCGCGTTCGCCGCGGCGTTCGGCGGCCTCGCTGTCGCCGGGCCGGCAGCCCACGCGGCCCACGCGCCGCACGCACCCCACCCCGCGACCCGCACCGCCGCCGCGGCGCCCCTCCCGCCAGAGCTGGAGAAGATCCGCGCCGCCGAGGCCGTCAAGCTCTACGGCGACGCCGCCGTGCGGCCCCTGGAGGAGCGCAAGTCCTCGCTGCTCTCGCTCGGCGACAGCGAGATCTCCGGCGAGGGCGTCGGCACCTACGAGCCGGGCACCAACGGCCCGGACAACTGGTGCCACCGCTCGCCCGACGCGGCCATCCACCGCACCGGCATCCCCGCGGACGTCACCTACAACGTCGCCTGCTCCGGGGCCTACACGGGTAACATCCGCATCGGCGGCTCCAAGCAGTACGCGGACGAGCTCGTCCAGAGCGACAGCCTCGCGATCAAGGCCCGCAACACCCGCGTGAAGCTGGTCCTGCTCGTCGCCGGCGCCAACGACGACCTGCAGTTCGGGCCCGTCATCACCGACTGCGTCACCCGCTACCTGACCCTGCAGGGCCCCTGCGAGCCCAAGTACGCCCCCGGCTGGCAGGCCCGCGTCGACGGCCTCGTGCCCAAGGTCGAGCAGACCGTACGGGACCTGCGCACCGTCATGAAGGACGCCGGATACGCCGACGGCGACTACAAACTCGTCCTCATGGGCTACCCGAGCCCCATCGGCCCCGACTTCGAGGACAACCCGTCCTTCCCCGGCAAGCTCCCCGGCGGCTGCGTCGGCTACACCTCCGACGCCGCCTGGGGCCGCAACGCCGCCGTGCCCGCCTTCGAGCGCGGCATGCGCAGGGCCGCCCGCGACACCGGAGCCCTCTACCTCGACAACTCCCGCCTCTTCCACGGCCACGAGGTGTGCACCGACAACACCTGGGCCCGCGGGCTCTACGTCGACGTGACCAACCCCTTCCCGCCGAACGAGAACTCCGTCCGGCAGTCCTTCCACCCCAACCAGCGCGGCCACGGCGCGTTCGCGTCCTGCCTGACCCAGCTCTACCGCACCGGCTGGCAGGAGGCCGGCTGCGCCGACCCCGCGAGCACGGGCACGCCCGTCCTGACCAAGGGCGCGTGGGACGACGCCTTCCGGCCCCTGAAGAACGAGGCCACGGGCACGTGCGTCGACGCCTACGCGGCGAGCAGCCGCAACGGGACCACCGTCGGCGGGTGGGACTGCACGGGCAACCGGAACCAGGAGTGGGCGTACGACTCCGGGACGAAGGCGTTGCGGACGGCGCTGTCGCACGACCGGTGCGTGGACGTTCCCGGCGGGAAGTACGCGGCGGGGACGGCCGTGGTGTTGTGGGACTGCCACGGGGGTGGCAACCAGCGCTTCACGCGCAGCGGTGACGGGTACCGGCCCGAGGCCGCGCAGGACCTGTGCCTGACGCTGGCGTCGGCGAAGGACCCCGTACGGCTGCAGAGGTGCGACGGGTCGGCGGGGCAGCGTTTCGTCTGACGCTCCGACGGGGCCGTTCGCGCAGTTCCCCGCGCCCCTTAAGGGGCGCGGGGAAGTGTCGATCTGCGGCTCCGCCGCGCGGGCGCGATCAGCCACAGCCGGCCGTCGGCGTCAGGAACTCCGCACCGGAATGGACGTGAACGTCGGTGCCGGGGCCGGGTCGACGAAGAAGTCGTTGCCCTTGTCGTCCACGACGATGAACGCCGGGAAGTCCTCGACCTCGATCTTCCAGACCGCCTCCATGCCGAGCTCCTCGTACTCCAGGACCTCGACCTTCTTGATGCAGTCCTGCGCGAGGCGGGCCGCCGGGCCGCCGATCGAGCCGAGGTAGAAGCCGCCGTGGCTGCCGCACGCGTCGGTGACCTGCTTGCTGCGGTTGCCCTTGGCGAGCATCACCTTGGAGCCGCCCGCGGCCTGGAACTGCTCGACGTAGGAGTCCATGCGGCCGGCCGTCGTCGGGCCGAAGGAACCGGACGCGTAGCCCTCGGGGGTCTTGGCCGGGCCGGCGTAGTAGACCGGGTGGTCCTTGAGGTACTGGGGCATCTCCTCGCCCGCGTCCAGCCGCTCCTTGATCTTCGCATGTGCGATGTCGCGGGCCACGACGAGCGGTCCGGTCAGCGAGAGCCGGGTCTTCACGGGGTACTTGGTCAGCTCCGCGAGGATCTCGTCCATGGGGCGGTTGAGGTCGATGCGGACGACGTCGCCCTCCGACTCCAGGTGCTCGTCGGTGGTCTCCGGGAGGAAGCGCGCCGGGTCCGTCTCCAGCTGCTCCAGGAAGACGCCCTCGGGCGTGATCTTCGCGAGCGCCTGGCGGTCGGCGGAGCAGGAGACGGCGATGGCGACCGGGCAGGACGCGCCGTGGCGCGGGAGGCGGACGACGCGCACGTCGTGGCAGAAGTACTTGCCGCCGAACTGGGCGCCGATGCCGATCTTCTGCGTCAGCTCGAAGACCTTGTCCTCCAGCTCCTTGTCGCGGAAGCCGTGGCCGAGCGGGGAGCCCTCCTCCGGCAGCTCGTCCAGGTAGTGCGCGGAGGCGTACTTGGCGGTCTTGAGCGCGTACTCGGCCGAGGTGCCGCCGACGACGATGGCCAGGTGGTACGGCGGGCAGGCGGCCGTGCCGAGCGAGCGGATCTTCTCCTCCAGGAACTTCATCATGCTCGCCTCGTTGAGCACGGCCTTCGTCTCCTGGAAGAGGAAGGACTTGTTGGCCGAGCCGCCGCCCTTGGCCATGAACAGGAACTTGTAGGCGCCGCCGTCGGTCGCGTACAGCTCGATCTGCGCGGGCAGGTTGGAGCCGGTGTTCTTCTCGTCCCACATGGTCAGCGGGGCCATCTGCGAGTAGCGCAGGTTGAGCTCGGTGTAGGCGTCGAAGATGCCGTGCGAGAGGGCCTTCTCGTCCTCGCCCCCGGTCAGCACGTTCTGGCCGCGCTTGCCCATGACGATGGCCGTGCCGGTGTCCTGGCACATCGGGAGCACGCCGGCGGCCGCGATGTTGGCGTTCTTCAGCAGGTCGAGGGCGACGAAGCGGTCGTTCGGGGACGCCTCGGGGTCGTCGAGGATCTTCCGCAGCTGCGCGAGGTGGGCGGGGCGCAGGTAGTGCGAGATGTCGTGCATCGCCTCGGCGGCCAGCTTGCGCAGCGCCTCGGGCTCCACCTTGAGGAAGGTGCGGCCGTCGGCCTCGAAGGTCGACACGCCCTCGGAGGTGACCAGGCGGTACGGAGTGGTGTCCTCGCCCAGGGGCAGGAGGTCCGTATAGGCGAACTCAGAGGCAGACATGTGCGGCAAGTTCCTCACTCGGCAGGCAGTGGTGGCTGGCGTCCTCGACAGCGTCTACCAGCGTAGGCCGCGCGCGGGGGAGCGGTCTTGTGAGGTAAGGCTCACCCGCGCGGCACCCGCCCCTATCGCGATCTATCGCGATTGGCTACTCTGCTTGCCGTGGAAGAGCCATCGTTCGAAAAGCACTCCCTTGAGAAGCGCCCCCAGCAGGGCGCGCCCGGATCCGCTCCGGCCCCCGCGCCGCCCGCGCTGCGCGCCTCCGACGCCGACCGCGACCGGTTCGCGGACATCCTGCGCAACGCCATGGCGGAGGGGCGGATCACCGCCGAGGAGCACTCCGAGCGGATCGGCGAGGTCTACCGCGCCAAGACGCTCGGCGAGCTGGAGCCGCTGGTGAGCGACCTGCCGCAGGCCGGCCGGGCCGAGCCGGCGGCGCCCGCGCGCCCCTACGAGGCCTCGGCGTACTCCCCCGGCGCGGCCCCCGCGGAGAACCTCGTGGCGGTCTTCGGCGGCGCGACGCGCAAGGGGCGCTGGCGGGTGAGCCGGCGCACGAACGCGTTCGCGCTCTTCGGCGGGATCGAGATCGACCTGACCGAGGCGGTCTTCGAGCAGCAGGAGATCGTCATCAACGCCACCGCCGTCTTCGGCGGCATCGAGATCAGGGTCCCGGAGAACGTGACCCTGCGCTCCACGGGCACCGGGATCTTCGGCGGCTTCGACGTGAAGACGGTCGAGGCGCCGGACCCCGACGCACCCGTCGTCTCCCTCACCGGATTCGCGGTCTTCGGCGGCGTGGACGCGAAGCCGAAGCGGGGCAAGCGGCTCAAGAACCTTCGCGCGGGCGGCTGATGGCGGTCCGCGCGGCGGCCCTCAGGAGCCCCGCGCGGCCTGTTGCCGGAAACTTACTGCGGGTTACCGCGTTCCGCTCATGGCAACGGTGTGAATAAGCACGCGCACAGCGGGTAAAGCTTGGTGCATCGTCTCTCGTACGGCTGCCGGTGCGAATGGCCGTGCGCAGTGGAGGCGGGCAAGGGTGACTCAACCGGCCAAGCAAAAGCCGTCGTCAGGAGTAGACCGTGCTGCTACCGCATCAGCCCCTGCAGGAAGCCGCCGTACCGTCCCCGCGGATTTCGTCCGCGCGGGATCAGGCCGGCCCCTGGCATTCGGAGGCGGTGTGCCGCCGGGATGAAGCCGGGCTCTTCTTCGCACCATCCAAGGAGCCGACGGCTGCCCGCTTGTCGCGTGAAGAGGCGGCCAAGCGCGTGTGCGCGCGATGCCCCGTGATGGTCGAGTGCCGCGAGCACGCCTTGCTGCAGCCGGAGCCTTACGGGGTGTGGGGCGGTCTGACCGCCGCCGAGCGCCGGGTGGTGCTGGCCCGCCGGCGCCGCCGCGAGGCGGAGCTGGCGCGCGCCACGCGGGTCGCTGCCGCGGGCTGAATTCCGTGATCTGCGGGGGCTGACGTCCTCGATCGCCGGGCAGGCTCAGGATTGAGCCTGCCCGGCGATCGAGGGCACGGGGCGGAGCGGGCCGCCCGCGGGGCGTCAGCTGGGACGCTCGAAGTCCACCGTGCTGTAAGCGCGAAGCTTCGAAAGGCGGTGCGTGGAGTCGATCTGCCGGATCGTGCCCGACTTCGACCGCATCACCAGCGACTGCGTCGTCGCCGTCTCCGCGCGGTACCGCACCCCGCGCAGCAGCTCGCCGTCGGTGATGCCGGTCGCCACGAAGAACACGTTCTCGCCGCTGACGAGGTCGTTCGTCTCCAGGACGCGGTCGAGGTCATGGCCCGCGTCGATCGCGCGCTGCCGCTCCTCGTCGTCCTTCGGCCACAGCCGGGCCTGGATGGTGCCGCCCATGCACTTCATCGCGCAGGCCGCGATGATGCCCTCCGGCGTGCCGCCGATGCCCAGCAGCAGGTCCACGCCGGTGCCCTCGCGGGCCGCCATGATCGCGCCGGCGACGTCGCCGTCGGCGATGAACTTGATGCGGGCGCCCGCCTCGCGGATCTCCTTGACCAGGCCGTCGTGGCGGGGCCGGTCCAGGACGACGACGGTGACGTCCTCGGGCGAGGAGTGCTTCGCCTTGGCGATCCGGCGGATGTTGACCGCGACCGGCGCGGTGATGTCGACGAAGTCGGCCGCCTCGGGGCCGGTGACCAGCTTGTCCATGTAGAACACCGCGGACGGGTCGAACATGGTGCCGCGGTCGGCGACGGCCATCACGGACACGGCGTTGGCCATGCCCTTGGCGGTGAGGGTCGTGCCGTCCACCGGGTCGACGGCGACGTCGCACTCCGCACCGGTGCCGTCGCCCACGCGCTCGCCGTTGTAGAGCATGGGGGCGTTGTCCTTCTCGCCCTCGCCGATGACGACGACGCCGTTCATCGACACGGTGCCGATGAGCGCGCGCATGGCCTTGACCGCGGCACCGTCCGCGCCGTTCTTGTCACCCCGGCCGACCCAGCGGCCCGATGCCATGGCGCCTGCTTCGGTGACCCGGACGAGCTCCAGGGCGAGGTTGCGGTCGGGGGCCTCGGGGCTGACCTCGAGCTGGGACGGCAGATGATGCTCGGTCATCGGAGCGCAACCTTTCTGTACGGCGACGGCCGCAGGGACCCCTCTCCCCCGAAAGGGGCAGAAGGTGAGGGTGCTGATGACTTTATCTGCTCACTGCGAGAGTGAGCAGGGGGCCCCACGCATGAGCGGCGTCAAGGCTCCCGGAGGGGCCGCCGGAAGATCGGGCCGGCCATGGGGGACGATGGGGGCGTGGCAGGTAGGAATCCCAAGGCGCAGACCGTACGGAACATGATGCTCGCGATGGCGGCGGTGATCCCCGTGGCCTTCGTCAGCTATGTCTTCATCCCGCACGACGAGAACAAGGACCCGGTGCGCACCGTCGACTACCGGGTCGAGCTCGACACGGCACGGCGCGCGGCGCCGTACCCGGTCGCGGCCCCCGCCGGGCTCGGCGGCGACTGGCGCGCCACCTCCGTCTCGTACAAGGCGGGCGGCAAGGAGGGTTCCGTCTGGCACCTGGGCTTCCTCGACCCGGACACCGAGTACGTGGCCGTGGAGCAGAGCGACGGGCCGCCCGGGGCCTTCATCGACGACGCGAGTCAGCGCGCGGTGAAGACGCCGAAGACGCAGCGCGTCGGCGATGCCACGTGGCGGCAGTACGAGGGCGGGAAGTACAACGCGCTGGTGCGGGAGGAGAAGGGCGTGACCACGGTCGTCACCGGGACCGCCTCCCACGAGCGGCTCATGCAGATGGCCGCCGCGCTCAAGGCCGAGAAGGGCGCCGTGAAGGGCGCCGGGAACGGCTAGAGCGCGACGGCCGGGTGCTGCCGGTGTCCCGCGCCGGACTGGGCGCGGGACCGGGTGCAGGGCTGAGCGCGGGGCTGGGCGCGGGGCTCAGACGGTGGTGACGACCTGCTCGTAGGACAGGCGCGGCGAGCGCGGGCGGTAGGCGCCCTCCTCGGCCGGCTTGCCGATGTTGACGATCATCAGCGGCGTGTGGTCGTCGTCCAGGAACTCCTTCTGGACGCCCGCGAAGTCGAAGCCGGTCATCGGGCCGGCGGCCAGGCCGGCCGCGCGGATGCCCAGGATGAAGTAGCCGGCCTGCAGCGCGCCGTTGGCCGCGGCGGACTTCTCGCGGACGGGGCGCTCCGCGAAGAACACGTCCTTGGCCTGCGGGAAGGCCGGGAACAGCGTCGGCAGCTCCTCGTGGAACTCGTTGTCCGTGGCGAGGATCGCGACGAGCGGGGCCTTCACGGTCTTGTCGCGGTTGCCCTCGGCCATGAGGGGCGCGAGGCGCTCGCGGGCCTCCTCGGAGCGGATCAGCACGATGCGCAGCGGCGACTGGTTGAACGCGGTGGGGGCGTACTTCACCAGGTCGTAGATCGCCTGGATCTGCTCGTCGGTCACCGGCTCGGCGGAGAAGGCGCCGGCCGTGTGGGCCTCGCGGAAGAGCAGGTCCTGAGCGGCGGAGTCGAGGGCGAGGGACATGGGGCACCTACTTGCGTGTGAAACGGGGAGGCTTGCGCTCCCCACTGTACGACAAGTGGATGAAAATTCAACTGAAACTTCAACAAGTGGCGGCCGGGGGTCGCCGGGCCTCTCCGCCCGTGATGACGTAAGGCCTGGTCAGGCCTGCTCTTCGGAGCCCTCCGAGCCGCCCCCGGCCGCTTCCGCCGCCGCCTCTGCTGCCTCTTCTGATTCCTCCGAGGCCAGCGCCGCGTCCAGCCGGGCCCGCGCGCCCTCCAGCCAGCGCCGGCACACCCTCGACAGCTCCTCGCCCCGCTCCCACAGGGCCAGCGACTCCTCCAGCGTCGTGCCGCCCGCCTCCAGGCGGCGCACGACCTCGATCAGCTCGTCGCGAGCCTGCTCGTACCCCAGCGCATTCGTCGCCGCATCCGTTGTCGTCGCCATGGCCACCAGCCTATGCGGGGGGTCCGACAGCGGGCCCCGCGGCGGAGCCGGTGACCGGCCGCACCGTGAACTCGCCCTCCGCGACCCGGGCCCGCAGCTCCTCGTCCGCGCTCACCTCCGCCGCGGCCCGCACCACCGAGCCGTCCGCGTGCTGCAGCACGGCGTAGCCCCGGCGCAGCGTCGCCGCCGGGGAGAGGGCCACCACGCGCGCGTGCGTGTGCGACAGCTCCGAGTCCGCGCGGTCCAGCAGGTGGCCCAGGGTGCGGCGGGCCCGGTCGGTGAGCGCCTCGACGTGGGCCTCGCGCTCCTCCACCATCCGCTGCGGGCGCTGCACGCACGGCCGGGCCCGTACGGACGCCAGGCCGCGCTCCTCGCGGTCCAGGTGCGCCGTGACGCAGCGCAGGGCCCGCTCGCGCAGCTGGCGGACGCGGGCCAGCTCCTCGCCGACGTCCGGCACGACGCGCTTCGCCGCGTCCGTCGGCGTCGACGCACGCAGGTCGGCGACCAGGTCCAGCAGCGGCGAGTCCGGCTCGTGGCCGATCGCCGACACCACCGGGGTGCGGCACGCGGCCACGGAGCGGACCAGGCGCTCGTCCGAGAACGGCAGCAGGTCCTCCACGCTGCCGCCGCCGCGCGCCACGATGATCACGTCCACGTCCGGGGCCCTGTCGAGCTCCTCGACGGCCTCGATGACGCGCGGCACCGCGTGGACGCCCTGCACGGGCACGTTGCGGACCTCGAAGCGGACCGCGGGCCAGCGGTGCCGGGCGTTCTCCAGGACGTCCCGCTCGGCGGCCGAGGCCCGGCCGCACACCAGGCCGATCAGCTGCGGCAGGAACGGCAGCGGCCGCTTGCGGTCCGCCGCGAACAGGCCCTCCGCGGTGAGGGACCGCTTCAGCTGCTCCAGCCGCGCCAGCAGCTCCCCGACGCCCACCGGCCGGATCTCCGCCGCCCGCAGGGACAGCTGGCCGCGCGGCGCGTACCACTCCGGCTTGGCGTGCACGACGACGCGCGCGCCCTCCGCGACGATGTCGGCCACCCGGTCGAAGACCGCGCGGTAGCAGGTGACGGACAGCGAGATGTCGTGCGCCGGGTCGCGCAGCGTCAGGAAGACGACGCCGGCGCCCGGGCGGCGGGAGATCTGCGTGATCTGCCCCTCGACCCACACCGCGCCGAGCCGGTCGATCCAGCCGCCGATGAGCCGCGACACCTGCCCGACGGGGACGGGGGCTTCGGGGGACGTGTTGAGGGCCATGAGGGCGAGCGTAGTGGGGGGCGCTGACACCGTACGGGTCCGGTTCGCCGCGTATTCCGCCGGCGCTTCGGCCATCGGTTGAGAGGCCCGGCCTCTCAAGACCGCCGCAGCGGCGCGCAACCACCGCGGCGCGGTCCGGCGGTGCCGGAGTCCGCTCAGCCCTGCACTGGCGATCCCCGCGGAGCGGCTCCGCGGTGCCGGAAGCCGCTCAGCCCCGCACTAGCGATCCCCGCGGAGCGCCTCCGCCCCCAGCACCCCCAGCCCCGCCACCAGCCACAGCCCGCCCACGATCTGGGCCGTGGCCGATGCCTTGGCGATGACCGCGATGACCACGGCCAGCCCCAGCAGGGGCACCACCACATGCCGTACGGGTCTCAGCTCGCGACCCCGTCCGCGGACCGCGAACCAGCCGATCACCGACAGGTGCAGCAGCGCGAAGGCCACCAGCGCCCCCACGTCCACCACCGACACCAGCCGGTCCAGCCCGTCGTCCCGCCGCGCCGCCCACACCGCCGCCAGCAGGTTGACCACCGCCGCCCCCAGCACGGCGACGCGCGGGACGCCCGACGCCCGGTCCACCTTCGACAGCACGCCCGGCAGCCTCCGGTCGCGGGCCATCGCGAACAGCAGCCGCCCCGACGCGGCCTGCCCGGCCAGCGCCGCGAACGCCGCCCCGACGGCCTTGCTGACCGCCACCAGGTCGTGCAGCCAGGGGCCCGTGGCCGAGTCCACCGTGTCGTAGAACGCCGAGCCCTGCGCGGCCGGCTTCGCGGCCAGCTCCGCCGGCGACATGGGGGCCAGCAGCGCCGCCAGGTAGGTCTGGACGACGAAGAGCACGCCCGCCACGACCAGGCAGGTCAGGACCGCCCGCGCCACCCGCTCCGACCCTCCCGCCGCCTCCTCCGCGAAGGCGGCGATCGCGTCGAAGCCCAGGTACGACAGCACCGCCACCGACACCGCCGCGACCACCGCCCCCGTGGTGAAGCCGGCCTCGCCGGTCAGCGGCGACAGCCAGTCCCGCTGCGCCCCGCGGTCCGAGAGCGCGAAGATCGCGCAGACGACGAAGACCACCAGGACGGCGACCTCCATCGCCAGCACCAGGAAGCCGACGACGGCGGCCGTCCGCACGCCGGCGAGGTTCAGCGCGGTCGTCACCGCCACCGCGACGGCCGTCCACACCCACTGCGACACCGACGGCACGAGCGCGTGCAGCGCGATGCCCGAGAAGAGGTAGGCCACCGCCGGGATCAGGAGGTAGTCCAGCAGGGCCATCCAGCCCGCGACGAACCCGGCGCCCTCGCCCAGGCCCACGCGCGCGTAGGTGTAGACCGAGCCGGCCTGCGGGGCGACCCGCACCATCTGCGCGTACGAGAAGGCCGTGAAGGCCATCGCGACGGTCGCGACGACGTAGACCAGCGCCACCGCCCCGTGCGACTTCGCGTCCAGCGTGCCGAAGATGCCCACCGGCGCCATGGGGGCGATGAAGAGCATCCCGTAGACGACCAGGTCGCGGAAGGTGAGGGTGCGGTGGAGCTTTCCGCCGGTGCCGCCGGGCGCTGCGGTCACGGGTGCGGTCATGGGCTTGCCCCTAGAAATGACGGAGTCCGGAACTGGCGGAATCGCGGCTTCCGTCATCCTGCCCCACCCGGCCGCCCGCCGCCGGTCGGCACCGCGGGCCCTTACGATGGACGGCATGACTGCACCCACCGCCCGCAAGGTCCTCCTCGCCGCCCCCCGTGGCTACTGCGCGGGTGTGGACCGCGCCGTGATCGCCGTCGAGAAGGCCCTGGAGCAGTACGGCGCCCCCGTCTACGTGCGTCATGAGATCGTCCACAACAAATACGTGGTGAAGACCCTGGAGAAGAAGGGCGCGATCTTCGTCGACGAGACGGCGGAGGTGCCCGAGGGCAACATCGTCATCTTCTCCGCGCACGGCGTCGCCCCGGTCGTCCACGAGGAGGCCGAGCGCGGCAAGCTCGCCACCATCGACGCCACGTGCCCGCTGGTCACCAAGGTCCACAAGGAAGCCGTCCGCTTCGCCAAGGAGGACTACGACATCCTCCTGATCGGCCACGAGGGCCACGAGGAGGTCATCGGCACCAGCGGCGAGGCGCCCGACCACATCACCCTGGTCGACGGCCCCGGCGACGTGGCGGGCGTCGAGGTGCGCGACCCGGACAAGGTCGTCTGGCTCTCCCAGACCACCCTCTCGGTCGACGAGACGATGGAGACCGTCGGCGCGCTGCAGCAGAAGTTCCCCAACCTGATCTCCCCGCCGTCGGACGACATCTGCTACGCCACGCAGAACCGGCAGACCGCGGTCAAGCAGATGGGCGCCGACGCCGATCTGGTGATCGTCGTCGGCTCGAAGAACTCCTCGAACTCCGTCCGCCTGGTCGAGGTCGCCCTGGGCGCCGGCGCCAAGGACGCGCACCTCGTGGACTACGCCGAGGAGATCGACGAGGCCTGGCTGGAGGGCGTCTCCACGGTCGGCGTGACCTCGGGCGCCTCCGTCCCCGAGATCCTCGTCGAGGGCGTCCTGGAGTGGCTCGCCCAGCGCGGCTACGGCGACGTCGAGACCATCACCTCCGCCCAGGAGAGCATCACTTTCTCCTTGCCCAAGGAGCTCCGCCGCGACCTGCGCGCGGAGGCGGCCGGGAAGCTGGCCGGGGGCGAGTCCGCCTAGGGACGCCGCCCGGGAAACCCGGTCGCGGGCACCCCTGCGCACATGGCCACCACGCCGTAGCGTGGTGGCCATGAACGTATTCGGCGTGGACATCGGCGGATCGGGCATCAAGGGCGCGCCGGTCGACGTGACGCGGGGCGAGCTCACCGAGGAGCGCTTCAAGGTGCTCACTCCCCGCCCGGCCACCCCGGACGCGGTCGCGGCCTGCGTCCGGCAGGTCGTGGAGCACTTCGGGCGGCCCTCCGGGACCGTCGGGGCGACGTTCCCCGGCGTGGTCGTCGGCGGCACGACCCGTACGGCCGCCAACGTCGACAAGGCCTGGGTCGGCTGGGACGCGGCCTGGCTGCTCGGCGAGCAGCTCGGCGTCCCGGTCACGGTGATCAACGACGCCGACGCGGCCGGGCTGGCGGAGATGACCCACGGCGCCGGCCGGGGCCGCAAGGGCACCGTGATCATGCTGACCTTCGGCACCGGCATCGGCAGCGCCGTCTTCAGCGACGGCAGGCTCGTGCCCAACACCGAGCTGGGCCACCTGGAGCTGCAGGGCCACGACGCGGAGACCCGCGCCTCGACCCGCGCCAAGGAGGAGGAGGGCCTGAAGTGGCACCACTGGGCGCGGCGCGTGGAGCGCTACCTCGCCCACGTGGAGATGCTGTTCTCGCCCGAGCTGTTCATCATCGGGGGCGGGGTGAGCCGCAAGGCGAACAAGTTCCTGCCGCTGATCGAGGGCGTCAGCGCCGAGATCGTGCCTGCTGAGCTGGAGAACAACGCGGGGATCGTGGGGGCCGCGATGGCCGCTGCCGCTGCAGCCGGCGCAGCCGTGCCTGTTTCCGCCGTCTGACGAGCGCGATCCGGCGGCCGAGCGCGACGAGCGCGGTCAGCAGCGTGCCCGCGTAGAGCCAGCCCGCGTTGAGCGACAGCAGGGTGACCAGGCCCATGACCCTGCTGCCCGCGCCGCCCCCGGCGTCCACCAAGGGCACCGCCCCCACCGCGAAGGCGATGGGGGCGGCGACGGGCGCGGTGGCCAGGTCGGCCGGGCGCACCCACAGGGCGCACACCGTGCCCGCCAGCAGGAAGCAGATCCCGTAGAAGGCGGGGGAGCCGCCCGCCCGGGAGTCCAGCCAGCCGGTCCCGAGCATCCACACGGTGGTCAGCAGTCCGCTGCCGAGCCCGGTCAGCCGGGGCGCGGGCAGCCGCCCCAGGCCCCGCAGCCCCGGGTCTGCGGGCCCGCCGCGGGGCCGGCGGAGGCC